>JBAVAG010000138.1:0-15000 GCA_049585595.1 Desulfobaccales bacterium | reverse complement strand
GTCAAGGGTTCAAGGCCCCGCTCTCCATCCGCGCCCTGCCCTGCGGCACTTGAGTATGTAACCGATCCCTAACACTCTGTCAAGGGGTGCGGCCAAGCTTTTTTCGCACCGGGGACGCTCCCCCGCCCGGCCATGCCTTAACCGAACTAATTTATCATGGCAAAATTAAACCGCAAGCTATTTTTTGAAAAAAAATGGCCAGAAAATTAGTAGGGGCGACCCGCCGGGTCGCCCAGGTTCCAGTTTGGAGTTTTTTGTGGACAGTCTCCTTGCCCCTGCCTATTTCGAGGACAGGCAGTCCCTCTCCCCATCCCCCAATTCCCCCCTTTGTAAAAGGGGGGTTAGGGGGGATTTCTGGGTGGCGCAGGCTCCCAGCCTGTGCAGCCGTAGGGGCGGGGTCTCCCCGCCCCCGCCCCAATTCCCCCCTTTGCAAAACGGGGGGGCCTTGTGGCACAGGCTTCCAGCCTGTGAGGCCCTGGGGCGGACCGTGTGTCCGTCCCGCCGAGCATAGTTCGCTGCTCCTGCCAAAATTTCTAGTCTCACTTTCTATTCCATTAATCTAAACCAATCCCTCAAGCTTAACTGTAATCTCAGAACTTCATCTTCGGCAAGAGGACTACAGTGGGCAATTGGTCCCCTTAACATATTTAAATTCGCCATAACTTTTTATACGGCTTTCTGACTACTGAAGATCGCTCCAAAAACATCCCAATTCGCTTTAATTATCTCTGCGAGTTCCCCGAACGTCGTAAAATCCAGAGGATCCGTAGAACGAATTGTAAATCCCGAGTCAATTTCTTTTTGCATTCGCGTATTGGTGTTGTTGAAAACATCTTGCGGCACCTTCTTGGTATCCCACCATTTTTTCCCAGCAAGAGCCATTAGCTGTTCATTTATAAGACCCCTAATTGTTTTCTCCAAGCAGTAAAAAATCTCATAATGTTTAGCCATAACTTTTGCTTCACTTCTAATTTGATTCTCGAATTGGGGGTAATAGGTTCCTTCTATGTTTTCCGCCGAATCTGACCTCCGGCCTAAATCTATGCCGAGTGACTGTTCTATCTTATCCAACTCAATTTCGAGGAGTTGGTTGCTCATCCCAAAAACCTTTACTATGTCCTCTGCATTTCTAAAGTTACTCATCTTTTAAAAGATTCTCCTTAAGACTCTTAAAGATTGCACTGAATACATCGATATTAGTTGTACTGGGCAAATTGAGATTAATTGTATATGAAAGATTTAAGCCTACTACCTTTTTATGTGCCAAATTAGCTGGTTGTGGTGAAGGAACGATAGAAGTCTGCGAATGTATTGTTTTTTCTGTTTCGTCAATTTTTTCTTCTTTTTCAAAATCGCAAAAAGAAAGCAAATTTTTTAAAGTTGAAAGTATATTTCTAACAACGTTACTGTCTGATTTCAGGCCGGTAATTTGTACAATTAATCCTTTTAACTCGCTTTCTGGAAGACTATGGGCGTATTCATTTAGCTCAAAAATTTTTTTATAACCAATTTTTGCAGCTTTTGCTGCTGCAATCGATGATTGTGCAGGATTCCTAAATTGGGTATAGATTTTTGAAGGAGAACCATCTTTATCAACAAATCCGATCTTTCTTAAGTATGGTAAAATAATGCTGGGAGACGCAACACCTAATTTAGTTTTAATGAAATCCTGTGTGACACGTTCCGGTGTGGCTGCTTCTCTAATTTTCTCAAGCACTTTCGTGATGGAACCCGGAGACACCAAATATGGTAAGCTTTGTTCGCTCATGCAGACCTCCTAATTATTGCTGCCGAGTTGCAAGACACTAGTTTTCCCTTAATATAAAAAATACAAAATGTCAATTTTTATGGAACTTGTCCCACCCGCCATCCCCAATTCCCCCCTTTGTAAAGGGTGGTTAGGGGGGATTTCTGGTGGCACAGGCTTCCAGCCTGTGGGCAACAGCGGCGAACCCTGATGTCCGCCCTTTCCCTGGCCAGCTCCAAGTTCCCGTAAGGGCGACCCGCCGGGTCGCCCATGTCGGCGTGACGTTCTTCCACCGTAGGGGCGGGGTCTCCCCGCCCCCTGCCCCAATTCCCCCCTTTGCAAAGGGGGGGGCCTGGTGGCGCAGGCTCCCAGCCTGTGCAGCCGTACGGGCGGACCCGCCTGTCCGCCCTTTATTCCCTTATCCTCCGGGGGCGATGAAGCCAGTGCTGAGGGGTCAGGCAGAACCGCGGCCCCCTGCTAAAGCCCCGGGGACCTATCACTTCCCTTGCTTAGATCAACGTGGGGACCGCCGGGATAACGGATATTCTTGGAATTCTCACTCTCGACGTAGCTCTTCAAGGCGTCATTGATCATGGTCTGATAATTGCCGCCCCCGGCCTCATGCACCCGCTGCCGAAACCAATTCAAGATCTTGGTGTCTATGCGGATAGTAATCCGCGTCTTCCTGCGGTCTATGGGGGGAACAACGAGTTTTGCTTTACTGAAATCGTATTCTTTGCGCATATTCTTTTCCTTCTTTCCTGGTAGCTTTGCGGGCGGATATCAATCTTATTTTGCCCGGCCGATAAGTGTAAACCACCACCAAAACCCTTCCTAAGCCATCCATGCCAAGGGTCACGAATCTTTGTTCACCCTCAGCATCAGGGTCTTCCCTGGGCAAATACGGGTTATCAAAGACTCCAACCGCGTCGGCGAAGTCGACTCCATGAACCCTTAAATTTTCTAGTGCTTTAACTGGGTCCCAGTCAAATTCCACGGTTAAATTGTATGTACATCAAAATTCTCTGTCAAGGAAATTAGTGTATGCACATAATGAATTTTTCACATTGGAGCATTCCCGATGCAAGGCATTAGGCGTCTCGACCATTTACCCAAAAACTCAAAACTCGAAACTCGAAACTAAAAATATTTTTCCAGGGCCCCTTGACTTCTTTCGGGCTGATGGCTATAAGTATAGACGTCTAGGGATACTGTCTGAATATCTTCAGATACGGGGTGACGTCCCGGTTCAAACCCCCCTGAGGGTTGACCGCCCTGCAGGCAGAAATCCCAGGCTGACTGTTTCGGCCCCGAGGAAGGTTGCTTTCTGACGATGGTTCAGATGAGCGCCTGGGCGCGAGCGGCCAGAGGTGGCAGCAGATGCCCACTCCCCGCTGAAGCGGTTACGGGTGGTGATCACGAAACCTGAATGGACGTCGGCCCTAATTCGAAGGTGGGGCGGTTTCGAGGTCCGGAGGAAGCCGGGGAACCTGGATGATCTTCCGCTTGCGAGCAGGAAGAAAGCATCCGGGTCCCCGGCTTTCCTTTACTTGGCCCGGATCATTCCGGGCATAATGCGCTCTTTCCCGCCCCCTTTCCCGTTTCCCCCTGGCGCCCCCTGTGCTATCATCAAACCGGCAGATCATCCGCTACCGGAGAGCCCATGGAGACCCTGAGCACCCTTAACTCCCTCTTCGCGCCCCGGAGCGTGGCGGTCATCGGCGCCTCCGGCGCCCCTGGCAAACTGGGCCACGATATCCTGGCCAACCTGAAAAACGGCGGTTTCCCCGGCCCCCTCTACCCCATCAACCCCAAGGCCGAGGAAATCCTAGGCCTCAAGGTCTATAAGTCCATCACGGACACCCCCGCGGCCCCGGACCTGGCGGTGGTGGTGATCCCCGCGGCGCTGGTGGCGGAGACCCTTACCCAGTGTGCCGCCCGGGGGGTTAAGGCCGCGGTCGTCATCACCGGCGGCTTCGCCGAGGCGGGGCCCGCAGGCGAGCGCCTGCAAGACGAACTGGCCCAGGTGGTGCGCCAGACCGGCCTCAGAGTGGTGGGCCCCAACTGCCAGGGGATCAACATGCCGCACCGGCAGATGTGCGCCTCCTGGCCGCTGATCACCACCCCGGGCAAGATCGCCTTCGCCTCCCAAAGCGGCACCGTGGGTGCCTCCTTCCTCGATCTGGCCGCGGCCGAACACTTGGGGGTGAGCGGCTTTGTGTCCCTGGGCAACCGAGTGGACGTGGACGAGGCCGAGGTCCTCAGCTATTTCAACCAGGACCCCCATACCGCGGTCATCGCCCTCTACCTGGAGGGGGTGAAACGGGCCTCCTATTTTGTCGACGCCCTGGCGGCCGCCTCCAAGCCCGTGGTCATTCTCAAGGCGGGCCGCACTGCCGCGGGAAGCCGCGCCGCCGAGTCCCATACCAAATCTATGGCCGGGACCGACGCCATCTATGACGCCCTCTTTCGCAAGTATCGAGTCCACCGGGCCGACACCCTGGAGGAACTTTTCGACTTTGCCAAGGCCCTGGCCTACCTCCCTCAACCCCGGGGGCGGCGGCTGATGATCACCACCTCCTCCGGCGGCGCCGCCATCCTGGCCATCGACGAGGCGGAGAAATCCGGCCTCACGGTCCCCGAACCCAACCCCATTCTCAAGGAGAAGCTGCGGGCCCTGCTGCCGGCCCACTGCGCCGTGGGCAACCCGGTGGACCTGACCGGAGACGCCATCAGCAGCCCGGAGCTATACCGCCAGGTAATGGACCTGACCCAGGACGACTACGACACCCAGGTGGTGATCTTCGGAGACCCCATTCCCGGGGCCGCAGGCCAAGTCAGCCCCGGCGCCCCGGAGCTGGTCGTGTTCCTGGGCGGCGCCGAGGTGGAGCTGGCTGAGCGCCTGGAACTTTACCGGGCCGGGATTCCGGTTTTTCCCACCCCGGAGCGGTCCATCCGCGCCCTGGCCCAGTTCTTCCGGTTTGAGAAGCCCCCAGCCGTGGCTCCCGGCCCCCCTAAGCTGTCCGTACCCCCGGGCCTCCACCTGCTGCCGGCCGGCGAGGCCGCGGCCCTGATCGCCAAGGCCGGCATCCCGGCGGCGGCCGCGCCCCTGGCCCAAGACCCCCGGGAGGCCGCGGCCCTGGCCAGCCGGTTCGGCTACCCGGTGGCCCTGAAGATCGCCTCGCCCCAGCTCGCCCACAAGACCGAGGTGGGGGGAGTCCTCCTGGGCCTGGAAAATGAGGCGCAAGTGACCCAGGGCTACCAGGACCTGATGGCAGCCACCGCCATCTTCGACAACCTGGTGCAGGTGGACGGCGTCACCGTCTCTCCCATGGCCAAACCCGGGGGACTGGAAGTCATCCTGGGGATCATTACCGACCCCCAGTACGGCCCCACCCTGATGTTCGGCCTGGGAGGCATCAATACCGAGATTTACCAGGACGTGGCCCTCTGCCTGTTGCCCGCCACCGAGGCGGAATTGGCAGACCTGTTTAAAAAGATCAGGGGCTACCCATTACTGAGCGGCTACCGGGGCCAGCCTCCCCGGGATACCGCGGCGCTTTTGAGCGCCATGAAGGCCCTGGCGCGATTTGCCCAGAAACACCCGGAATTGGACCAGATCGAACTGAACCCGCTGCTGCTCTACGAAAAGGGCCTGTTCGCCGTGGACGTGCGCATCTTCTCACGAAAAGTGAGCAGTGAGCAGTGTGTAGGGTGGGCACTGCCCACCAGTGAGCAGTGAGCAGTGAGCAGTGAGCAGAAAAGGCAGGGGTTAGGGGTTAGGGACCAGGTTTCGGCGGCGCCATTAAATGTAGCCGCAGGCTTTAGCCTGCGCCGAGAGCAATAAATGTCGTCCGTCAAATAAAGCTTGCACCAGGGTGGTGGTGACGCTGGTGGGCAGGAAAATAGTAAGCAGTGAGCAGTGAGCACAAAAAACCGACTGCTTACTGCTCACTGCTCACTGCTTACTGCTCACTGCTCACTCTTAGACCTGGTGGCACAGGCATCTTGCCTGTGCTCAAAGGCGAATCCAATGCAGCTTCTAGGAAGGTCTGTGCCAGCCGCCATCGTTTAGCCGCCGGAGAATTTGGTATAATCCAAAATGGGAGCCTAGTTATGATGCAGCTTAAAATTATTGTGGAAAAGCACCCTGATGGATACGTGGCCTATCCCCTTGGTTTGAAGGGGGTCGCGTTGGGACAGGGAGACACTTATGAGGAGGCCCTGGCGGATGTCAAATCTGCCATTGCCTTCCATATCGAAACCTTCGGACCCGAAGTCCTGGAAATCGAGCCGCCGGTCCTGGAAGCTTTCGTAGCGGAGGCGGGATTCGAAGTCTGATGGCCAGATTTCCCGTAGATACGCCGAACCGCAAAGTGACTAAGGCTCTCGAGATTTTGGGTTTCCGGCTTATCCGGAAACGGGGGCCTATCTCGATGCTGAGGGAAAATCCCGGCGTGGCAAAACTCCGCTAACTATGCCAAATCATCCCTTCATTAAGGCTTCCACCTTGAGAAGCATCTGCACCCAGACCGGAATCTCCCGAGAGGATTTTCTGGCTGCCTATAATAAGAGCTAAATGACTGGCCTTGAATTCTTCCGCTTACAAACCCGGGCCGAAGTCCTGGCCCTTTATCCGCGCTTCTCCCCGGTGGGCGCCGAAGAGGTGGGCCTGGACGACGCCCTGGGCCGCGTATTGGCCGAGCCGGTTGCAGCCGCGGAGGCCGCGCCTCACTTCCAGCGGGCCACCATGGACGGCTACGCCGTATGTGCCCGGGACACCTTCGGGGCCAGCGTCGGGGCGCCCCAGTACCTGGAGATCAAGGGCGAGGTCCCCATGGGCGCCGCCCCGGTCCGGCCCCTACTCCCCGGCGAGGCTTTGCGGGTGCCCACCGGCGCCATGCTGCCGGAGGGCGCCGACGCGGTGGTAATGGTGGAATACACCGCCGAGCACCCGGACCAGACCCTGGAGGTGCGCCGGGCCGTAGCCCCGGGGGAAAACCTCCTCGCCCCCGGCGAAGATGTGCCGGCCGGGAAGCTGCTATTCGATGCAGGGGTGCGGCTCCGTCCCCAGGACCTCGGGTTATTGGCGGCTCTGGGAATCACTTGGTTAAAGGCTTACCGCAGGCCCCGGGTGGCCATCCTCTCCTCCGGCGACGAGATTGTCCCCATTGACCGCCAGCCCGGTCCCGGCCAGGTGCGGGACGCCAACGCCCATCTAGCCGCGGCCCAGGTGCGGGAGGGCGGCGGCCTGCCGCTCTTTTTGGGGATCATCCCCGACGATTTTGGCGCCTTGAGGTCAGCCCTGGCCGCGGCGGTGAGCGACGCCGACCTCATTCTCATCTCCGGGGGCTCCTCGGTGGGGGCGCGGGACCTGACCCTGGCGGCCATCCGCGACCTCCCCGCCTCCGAGGTCCTGGTCCACGGGGTGGCGATCCGTCCCGGGAAACCCGCCATCCTGGCGGCGGTGGGTTTGGGGTCCGGGAGCGGCGTCAAGCCCCTCCTGGGTCTGCCGGGACACCCGGCCTCCGCCGCGGTGGTCATGGAGGTCCTGGGAAGGCCGCTGCTGGCTCACCTTTCCGGCCTCAAGGCCGCACCTCCCTGGGGGCGCACCGTCACCGCGGCCCTCTCCCGCAACCTGGCAGGGGCCAGTGGCCGGGAGGACTATGTGCGGGTGCGCTTAAGGCCTGAAGGCGACACCCTGTGGGCCGAGCCGGTTCTGGGGCCCTCGGGGCTACTCTCGCCCCTGGTGAACAGCGACGGCCTGGTAATGATCCCCCTGGGGCTGGAAGGACTTTTAAAGGGCGAGCCGGTGGAAGTGCGGCTATTTGGATGAGTAAGTGAGCAGTGAGCAGTAAGCAGTAAGCAGTAAGCAGTAAGCAGTGAGCAGTAAGCAGTAAGCAGTGAGCAGTAAGCAGTAAGCAGTGAGCAGTAAGCAGTGAGCAGTAAGCAGTAAGCAGTAAGCAGTGAGCAGTAAGCAGTGAGCAGTAAGCGGTGAGCAGTAAGCAGTGAGCAGTAAGCGGTGAGCAGTAAGCAGTAAGCGGTGAGCAGTAAGCAGTAAGCGGTGAGCAGTAAGCAGTAAAGCTTACAGGATGAACATCGACGTTATGATTTGAGCTTGCTATGGATTGATTTTCTCAACCCGTAGGTTACGGCGAGGCATTCATCCAATAAGCGGCTGATCAGTTGATGTTCATTTTCAGAAATAAAACCTAAGCGTAATGATAGTTCCAATTGGGTATCGATCTCATTTAAGGAGCCGAGGGCGTTTGCCAGAAAGTTGGCAAATTGAGAAGGCGTGCGGTCAGCAGCTCCTTCAGCAATATTAGAGGGCACCGAGAGGGCAGCGCGCCGTAACTGCGCCCTTAGGCCATAAAGTTCACTATCGGGGAACTGCTCGGTCAAACTATACACCGCGCTGACTAAATCCATGCCTTTTCCCCAGGCAACCAGGTTCCGGTGTGGTTTCGGGTTCTTCTCTCTCATATCCCAACCCCTAATTTCAGCAATTTCTCCCCACCGCTCACCGCTCACCGCTCACCGCTCACTGCTCACTGCTCATTGCTCACTGACCACTGCTCACTGACCACTGACCACTGCTCACTTCTCTTTCCAAACTACTAGCAGCCCCAGGCTGAGCCAGAAGGCTTCCCGGAGGCGCCGCAGGATGCTGAAGGTGGCCCCCAGGGTGAGGCCCAGGTTGAAGCCCATGGCCAAAAGGAGGTTCCCTCCCTCCTGGACCCCGGCAGCCGCGGGGATGAAGAATCCCATGGCGGAAAACAGCATGGCCAGGGAGTCCAGGCAGAGGGCCAGGCCCCCACTGATGGGGTGGCCCACCAGCCAGAAGATCAGATAGGCTTCCACCGCATGGAGCACCCAGCTCAAGAAAAAGAGGACGAAGGCCAGGGCGGCCCTTATCGGATATTGCCGATAGAAGGAAGAGAGGCTGTCATCCAACCTGGCGAAAAAGTCCTCTTTTTCTCGAAGAAACCGGGGACACCAGCCCCGGCGTTGCAGAAAGTGCACCCCCTGGCTGCTGAAGGCGCCCCGGCGCTGCAGCAAGACAAAAGCAGCGGCAGCCAAGGCCAGCCCCAGGGCACCCAGGCACAAGAATCCCAGATGCGACAGGGCCGCGGGCAGGTAGTGGGGGGCCAGGGCCAGACCCAGAATAATATAAAGCACCAGGCTCAAGACCAGGATGCCTTTGTGGATCACCAACGAGGCGGTGGCCTGGTCCAGAGGGACTCCCCCGGTCCGCAACCGGTCGGCCTTGAAGGGCTCGCCCCCCAGGGAGGCAGTGGGGGTGAGTTGGTTCAGGGCCTCGCCTCCCAACCGCAGCCAGAACAGGCGGGACAAGGAGATGGTCGGGGGCAGATCGATGATGATGTATTTCCAGGAGACGGCTTCCAGGAGGTTCACCAACCCATACGGCAGGAGCAGCAGCGGCCAGTACCAGCCGACCTGCCGCAGGTAATGCCCCACATTGGCCCAGCCCACCTCATTGAGAACCCAAAAGAAAAACCCAACGGCGATGGCCAGCAGAATCAGGTTGAAACGGCGCAACTATTATCCTTCCGCAGTTAACCGCGCTCCCAGCCGCGGTGATAAATCACGATCATCTGGAAACTCATATCAGATTAATCTTCTAGCCGCCAGATATTCCAAACCGGCTCCTGATTTAGCTAGCCGAGAAACGGGTTTGCAACCGCGGCCCCCGTGGCTAACCCCTGGAAGACGACGGCTGCTGGCGCTAAGGCCTGCCCTTCGCTCCGGGTTCGGAGACGGCCGGGGCGGAGCGGGGGAGACGGCGCATGAGAAAGACCAAAGGCAGGAGCATCAGAAAGACGACGGTGAAGAAATGGTAATCGTCGCAGAAAGCCAGCATTTGGGCCTGGCGCTGGACCTCCTGGTAGAGGGCGCCCATGGCCTGGGGGGTGTTCCACCAATGCCAGTTGGGCCCCAGGCCGGGCAGGAGCTGCCCCAGGCGGTGCTGCCAGTCGAGGAAGGGCTGCGACAACGGGGTGAGGTGCTCCACCAGGCGGCTCTGATGGAACTGGCTGCGGCGGGAAAGCAGGGTGGTAGCGGTGGCGATGCCGAAGGAGCCGCCCAAGTTGCGCATCAGGTTGAAGATGCCGGTGGCGTTGCCCATCTTCACCTGGGAGATGCGGGACATGGTGAGGGTGGTCAGGGACACGAAGGTGCAGCCCAGGCCGAAGCCCTGGATGAACCGGGGCCACCAGGCATAGGCAAAGTCGATCTGGGTATTATAGTTGCCCATGAGATAGACGGCCAGGGCGTTGATCAGCAGCCCCACGAAGACTAGGATGCGGCTGTCCACGACGGTGGTGAGGCGGCCCACCACCGGCATGATCATCAAAGAGCCGATGCCGCCGAAGGCCAGGGCCCAGCCGGCCAGGGTGGCGTCATAGCCCATCAAGGTCTGGAGAAACAGGGGCAGGAGCAGGATGGTGCCGTAAAGGACGAAGCCGAAGAAGAACATGATGGTCACCCCGGAGGCGTAATTCCGTTCCTTAAAAAGGCGCAGGTCCACCACGGGGTGCTCGACCTTCAATTCCCACCAGACCAGGCAAACCAGGGCCACAACCGAGATAATGGCCAGGCGGGTGATGAAGCCCGAGGAGAACCAGTCCTCCCGCTCGCCCCGGTCCAGGACCACCTGCAGGGCGGCCAGCCCCAGCGCCAGGAGTCCCAGGCCCCAGTAGTCGATACCGCCGGCCCGCTTGCGCCGGAGATATTCCGGGTCGAAGATGAACATCCAGGTGAGCAAGACCGAGATGACGCCGATGGGCATGTTGATATAAAAGGCCCAGCGCCAGGTGAGGTTGTCGGTCACCCAACCGCCCATGACCGGACCGACGATGGGGGCGATGATCACCCCGATGCCCCAGAGGGCCATGGCCATGCCCCGTTCCTCTACCGGAAAGGTCTCCAGCAGGATGGCCTGGGAGATAGGCTGCAAGGCTCCGCCGCCGAGGCCCTGGATGACGCGGAAGACGATGAGTTCCTGCAGGCTGGTGGCCGCACCGCACAACATGGAACTGACGGTGAACAGGATCAGGCAGAAGAGCAAAAAACGCTTGCGCCCGAACCGGGCGGAAAGCCAGCCGGTGATGGGCAGGATGATGGCATTGGAGACCAGGTAAGCGGTGAGCACCCAGGTGGTTTCATCGGTGGAAGAGGCCAGGCTGCCGGCGATGTGGGGCAGGGCCACGTTCACCACCGTGGTGTCCACGATCTCCATGAAGGTGCCGGCCATCACCGCAATGGTGATCACCCATTTGTTGACCTCGGGGCGTTGGGGGGGGAGGACCGCTTCCATCATCCGCCTTTAATAATTTCCTCTTGGGGTATCCGAGGCCGCCGCATCATGAACACCAGGGGAACCAGCAGCAAAAATAAGACTGTGAAGAACCAATAGCCGTCGTTATATGACAGCGTCATGGCCTGCGCCTGCACCTGGTCATAGAGGGCGGCCATGGCCCGGGGGGCCTCCCAATAATGCCAGTGCGGTCCCAAACCGGGCAGGATTTCAGCCATGCGATGCTGCCAGGCGCTGAAGGCTGGAGACCCGGCGGTGAGGTGCTCCACCAGCCGGCTCTGGTGAAACTGGGCCCGGCGGGCGAGCAGCGTGGTGACCACCGCGATCCCGAAAGACCCTCCCAGGTTGCGGAGCAGGTTATAGATGCCGGTGGCATTACCCATCCTTTCCCGGGAGATATGGCCCATGGTAAGGTTGGTAAGGGCCACGAAGGTCACGCCTATGCCCAGGCCTTGCAGGATGCGGGGCCACACCGCGGTGGCGTAATCGATCTGGACATTAAACCCGCTCATCAGGTAGGTGGCCCAGGCGCCGATGAGCAGACCAGCAATCGAGAGCCAGCGGTTGTCCACCCGGTTGCACAATCGGCCCGTCATCGGCATCATCACCATGGCGCTCACCCCGCCCCAGGCCATGACTTTACCGGCCAGGGTGGCGTCGTATCCCATCAGGGTTTGCAAAAAGAGAGGCAGCAGCACCATGCTGCCGTAAAGCACGAACCGGAAAAAGAAAAAAACTGTCACGCCGCTGGCGAAATTCCGGTCTTTGAATAGGCGCAGGTCCACGAAAGGGCGTTTGGTCTTCAATTCCCAATAGACCAGGGCAACCAGCGCCACCAGGGCAACAAGGGATAGGCGCACGATAAAGTCGGAGGAAAACCAATCATCCCGTTCCCCTTTGTCCAGCACGATCTGCAAGGCGCCGATCCCGACGACCAGGAGGCCCACCCCCAGGAAGTCCATTCTGCCACTCTTGCGAGCCCGGAGAAATTCGGGGTCGAAAATAAACATCGCAGTCGTAACCAATGCCAAAATGCCGACGGGAAGATTAATGTAAAAGGCCCAGCGCCAATTCAGGTTGTCGGTGATCCAGCCACCCAGCAAAGGGCCGACAATGGGCGCGACAATGGCGCCGACGCCGTAAACCGCCATAGCCATGCCCCGCTCCTCCACGGCAAAGGATTCGAAGAGAATGGCCTGGGAAAGGGGTTGCAGGGCTCCGCCTCCGGCGCCTTGTATGACCCGGAAGAAGATCAGGCTCTCCAGGGTGGGGGCGGCGCCGCAAGCCATCGAACTGAGGGTAAAAACGACCAGGCACAGCATCAGCAAGCGCTTGCGTCCGAGTGCACTGCCCAGCCAGGCGGCCAGGGGCATCATGATGGCGTTGGATACCAGGTAGGAGGTCAGCACCCAGGTGGACTCGTCCACCCCGGCCGACAGGCTGCCGGCGATGTGCGGCAGGGCCACATTCACCACCGTGGTGTCGATCAGCTCCATGAAGGTGCCGGGCATCACCGCGATCGCAATCAGCCATTTGTTCACCTGGGGTGTGTAAGGAGTGTTCTCCCGGTTCATGAGATCCCCAAACCGTTAGGAATAGCCTGAGAAGATCCTTGGTTAACCAGGAGATAGAGGTTCCAGACCGATATGCTTGGGATCCGGTTTGATCTGGAAGCGGCCATGCACCGTCTCCCAAATCCAGCCATGAAACTGCCACCCGGCACTCCTACCGTGTCGCCGGTAAGAGCTGGGGCCCGGTGTGCTTCCGGGTATCGATGGTGACCTCGGTGGACATGCCCAGGCGCAACGGCCGGTTTTCGTAGTAAGGCGGCAGCAACACGATCTTGACGGGAATGCGCTGCACCACCTTCACCCAGTTGCCCGTGGCATTTTCCGGGGGCAGGAGGGAAAAGGCCGAGCCCGTGCCGGACATGATGGAGTCCACCCTCCCCTTGAACTTGACCCCGGGATAGGTGTCCACATCCACCTCCGCTGGCTGGCCGATATATACGTTGGTAAGCTGCGTTTCCTTGTAGTTTGCCTGGATCCAGAGCTGGGGATATTTAAGGGGCACCACTATCATCAAGGGTTGCCCCGGCTGCACCCAGTTGCCAACCTCCACCTGCCTTTTTGTGACATAGCCGGAAATCTTGGCGGTTATCCTGGTATACCCCAGATTGAGCTTGGCCTGTTCCAGCCGCGCCTTGGCTTCCTTGATGGCCGGCTGCTCTTCCAGGGGGATGCCGGTTGAGCCGCCGATGGCGGCCAGGGCCTCTTGCATTTCCCGCCGGTGCCGGTCCACCAGGGCCTGGTTCACCAGGTAGCGGGTATTCACATTGTCGAGCGTCTGCTTGGCAATGGTGTGGCGCTCGTATAGGGCCGAATAACGGGCCTTGTCGGTGCCGGCCAGATGGAAATTGGCCTCTGCTTCGGCGATTTTGGCCCGGGAGGTGGAGACCTTGACATAATCCTGGGCCAGATCCTGGCGCAAGCGGCCCAGGTTGCCCTCGGCCTGGGCCATCGCCGCTTCAAAATCCTGGGGCTCCAGGGTCACGAGGAGTTGGCCGGGCTCGACAAAATCATTATCAGTCACCAACACCTTGGCTACCCGGCCCGGTATGCGGGAGGCGGCTATGCCGACATAGCCGTCCACGTAAGCGTCATCGGTGTTAACAAAGACATGCAGGTAATACCAGTAGCCGACGCCAGCCCCTATCATCAAGAGCACCAGCACGATGACGCTGAAACGGAACAGGGGTTTACGGAGCACTCTGGGATTCCTCCTGGGACATCAGGGTGTTAATGGCCCCCATGGCCCAAAGCAGCTCGGCCTTGGCCATCTGATGGTCGTAAAGGGCGGACCAGTAGTTGACCCGGGTCCGGGTGAGCAGGGTCTCGGCGTCGATGACGTCGGTGGCGGTGCCCACCTGCTCTTTGTAGCGCTCCTCGTTGAGGCGCCGGTTTTCTTCCGCCTGGGTCACGGCCTCTTGCGTCGTCAGGATGCGGTCGGCGGTCTCCTTGACCTTGAGGAAAGCATTCTGCACGTCCAGGCGCACCTGTTCGTCCAGGTCCTTATGCTGCTCCTGAAGTTGGGTCACCCCCAGCTTGGCCTGGGCCACCTGGGCTTTGGTATCGAGACCAGAGAACAGGGTCCACTGCAGGCCGAAAATGCCAAACCACGAGTTTCCATGCAGGAGGTACTCGTTCTGTTGGTAGGTCTCGCCGGCCTGGGCGTAAATCCGCGGGAAATATTGGGCCCTGGTCTCGGTCACCACCTTTTCCTGCTGGCTGATGCGCTCGCTGGAGGCCTTGAGGTCGCTCCGCTGTTTCAAGGCTGCCTCGGTGGCGTCTTCCAGACCCCAGGGCCGGGTCTCCAACTTTTCATCCTTCAAAACCGTAGGGGCCGACACCGGCAGGGCCAGGAGCTTGTTGAAGGCAGCCCGGCTGTCGATGGTGTCGGTTTTGGCCACTAACAGATTTTGCACGGCGTCGGCCAGGGAGACCTTCGCCTGGAGGACGTCATTGAAGGTGACTAACCCGAAGCGATATTCGTCTTCGGCGATCTTGAGATGCCGCTTCAGATCCACCACCGTCTCCTGGGCCACCACCTCCAGCTTCTGGTCCTGCAGGGTGCTGAAATAACCTTTGGCCACGCCGAGAAAGAGGTCGTCCCGGGTCTTGGCGGTTTCCAGCCTGCTGGCCGTTCTTCCCAGCACCGCGGCCTGATATTTGGAGGGAGTGAGCCAAAAGTCGAAGATGGTCTGGTCTATATAGGTCTTGCTGCTCCAGAAATTACGGTTGGACGAGGGAAAAACGATGGTCGAGGGAAACCCCGCTATGGTTCCCCCGGGAAGTTTCTCCTTTATCTGGTCATCGTAGATGGTCTGGCTAAATTCCAACTTGAGCGATTGCAG
>JBAVAG010000137.1:0-3675 GCA_049585595.1 Desulfobaccales bacterium | reverse complement strand
GCTTGGGAACGCACCTTTGGCGCCAAGCTCTGCTTGGCGAAAGCCGGCTTGCATCAGGACGGCTGGCTTCTGAGCAAAGCAGGAGCTTGGGAACCAGATAAAAATTGTCATTCTGTGCGAAGCTAATAATCTCGTCTTTTGAAATACTTGAGACCATTAGCCTCGCTCAGGGTGACAGAAAAAGTGGTTTTGAAATAGCTTCTAGTGTCGTGTCTTCAGATGTACCTTTATTAATTATCCATGGGCATTATAATGTGGCCGCAAGCTTTAGCTTGCGAAATAATTAGGGAAAAAGGGCGCAAGCTAAAGCCTGCGGCTACATAAGCCCCTTGTCGGACACTACTGGGAGCTCTCGCTATTACTTTTGAAAAAGTGCAGGTATAATGTGCATTGATTATAGCAGATAATCGCCCATGGATACCGAACTCAACCAATTTTATCAGCACTTAACGGCGGAAAGGGGCCTGGCGCCTCTGACCGTGGCCGCCTATGCGAGCGATCTCCAGGATTTCTGGGGGTTTGTGGAATCGCGGGGGCTGGCCCAGTGGGGCGCAGTCTCGCTGGCCCACCTGCAGGAGTACCTGGCCGCCCTGGAAGGCCGGGGCCTGTCGGCCCGGAGCCGGGCCCGCAAGCTTTCCGCCTTGCGGCAATTCTACCGGTTTTTGCAGCGGGAGGAGAAGGTTCTGTCCCAAGCGAGCCCGGTGGAGCTGCTGGACTCCCCCCGCCTGCCCCGGCGGCTGCCGAAGGTGTTGTCGGAAGGGGAGGTTCTCGCCCTGCTGGAGGGGCCCGACCCCGCCACCCCCAAGGGGCAACGGGACGCCGCCCTGCTGGAACTCCTCTATGCCACCGGCCTCCGGGTCTCGGAGCTGGTGGGCCTGACCCTGAAACAACTGGACCTGCGCCGGGGGGTGGTGCGCCCCTTGGGAAAGGGCTCCAAGGAGCGGGTGGTCCCCATGGTGGCCAAGGCGGTGGCCAAGCTGGAACTCTACCTGGCCCAGGGCCGGCCCCAGCTCCTCAAGGGCCGCCAGAGCCAGCACCTCTTCGTGAACCGCCGGGGCGGGCCCCTGAGCCGCCAGGGGTTCTGGAAGATATTGAAGGACTACGCCCGGAAGGTTGGGGTGTTTGGCCTCAGCCCCCACACCCTGCGCCACTCCATGGCCACCCATCTTTTGTCCCGGGGGGCCAACCTGCGGGTGTTGCAGCTGCTGCTGGGCCACGCCGACCTGGCCACCACCCAGATCTACACCCACGTGGACGCGGCCCGCCTGAAAAAGGCGCACCAGAAGGCCCATCCCCGCTCATGAATCCCTCCGCCCGCCGCCAGCCGCAACCTCCGGCCCGCACCCTGGAGGTGATCACCAGCCACCTTAACGCCGACTTTGACGCCATGGCCTCCATGGTGGCCGCCAAAAAGCTCTATCCCGACGCCATCCTGGTCTTTCCGGGGTCCCAGGAGCCCAACCTCCGGGATTTTTTCATCCGTTCCAGCCTCTACTTCCTCGATTTTGCCCGGAGCAAAAACGTGCCGCCGGAGGAGATCAAGCGCCTGATCCTGGTGGACACCCGCCAGGCCTCCCGCATCGGCAAATTCGCCGAGGCGGCCGCCTCCGGGGAAGTGGACATCCACATCTACGACCACCACCCCGACGCCGCCGACGACGTCCACGGCAGCCTGGAGGTGGTGCAACCTTTGGGCTCCACCACTGCCATCCTGACCCGGCTCATTAAGGAGCGGGGCCTGACCTTGACTCCCCAGGAAGCCACCACCATGGTCCTGGGGATCTTCGAGGACACCGGCTCCTTCACCTTCGCCTCCACCACCCCCGCGGATTTTGAGGCCGCCGCCTTTCTACTGAGCCAGGGGGCCGACCTCAACATGGTTTCCGAGATCATCACCCGGGAGCTCACCGCTGAGCAGGTGGCCCTCTTGAACGACCTCCTGGAGCACTCCACCAACTTCCACGTGAGCGACGTCGAGGTGGTCATTGCCCGGGCCACCACCCAGGAGTATGTCGCTGATTTTGCCCTGGTAGCCCACAAGCTCATGGACATGGAGAACATCCAGGTGCTCTTCGCCCTGGGTCAGATGGAGGACCGGGTCTTCGTGGTGGGCCGCAGCCGCCTGCCGGAGGTGGACGTGGCCGACATTTTGGCGGAGCTGGGGGGTGGCGGCCACAGCCACGCGGCCGCCGCCGCCATCAAGGGCCAGCCCCTGGCCCAGGTGGAGGAAAGGCTGCGCCAGGTCCTGCAGAAACGGGTGCATCACGGGCGCCAGGCCCGGGAGATCATGTCCTTCCCGGTAAAATCGGTGGCCCCGGAGGTCCCGCTGGAGAGGGCGGAACTGGTCCTGAACCGGTACAGCATCAATGCCCTGCCGGTCTTGGCCGACGGCAAGCTCCTGGGGGTGATTACCCGGCAGACGGTGGAAAAGGGCATCTACCACGGCCTGAAAAATCATCCGGTGAAGGACTATATGACCACCGAGGTGCCCACCGTGCACCCCGAGGCCACGCTGCCCCTGATCCGGGAACAGCTGTTGGTTCACAAGCAGCGGATCCTGCCGGTCATGGAGGACGGCCAGGTGATCGGCATCATCAGCCGCACCGACCTCCTGCACCTGCTCAGCGCCGAAGATGATGAGGCCCAATGGTCCCAACCCATGCGCACCAAGAACATCGGCTCCCTGCTGCGGGAGCGCCTGCCCCGGGAGATTCTGGCTATCCTCCAACAGGTGGGGGAGGTGGCCGCGGAGCTCCATTATCAAGCCTACGTGGTGGGCGGCTTTGTGCGGGATTTGCTGCTGCGCCATGATAATCTGGACATCGACATCGTCATCGAAGGGGACGCCATCGTCTTCGCCCGGCACTTTGCCGCCCGCTATGGGGCCCGCTCCCGGGAATTTCAGAAATTCAAGACTGCGGTGATCATCTTTCCTGACGGTTTCAAGATCGACGTGGCCACGGCCCGCAGCGAGTATTACGAAGCCCCGGGGGCCATGCCGGTGGTGGAGTACAGCTCCATCAAGATGGACCTTTACCGCCGGGACTTCACCATCAACACCCTGGCCCTGCGGCTCAATCCCGGTGAATTCGGCATCTTGCTCGATTTTTTCGGGGCCCAGCGGGACCTGAAGGACGGCCGCCTCAGCCTGCTGCACAACCTGAGCTTCGTGGAGGACCCCACCCGGGTCTTCCGGGCGGTGCGTTTCGAGCAACGCTTCCAGTTTCGCGCCACCAAGCTCACCGCCAACCTCATCGCCAATGCGGTGCGCAACAATTTTTTCGAACGCCTTTCCGGAGCCAGGCTCTTCCAGGAGCTCAAGCTGATCCTGCAGGAGGAGAACCCGCTGCCCGCGGTGGCCCGGTTGGCGGAATTGGACCTGCTGAAGGCCGTCCATCCCCGGCTGATCTATGAGCAGTCGACCCGCTCCATGCTGGAACGGCTGCAGGCGGTGCTGTCCTGGTACGACCTCCTCTACCTGGAGGACCGCTACCAGCGGTGGCAGGTCTATTTCCTGGGGCTGGTGGAAGGGCTCACTCCCCAGGAGTTGCAGGAGATGCTGCGGGGCTTCAACCTCTCGCCCAAACTGGCCGCGACCCTGGTCCAGGGCAAGGCGGCGGCGGACCGGACCCTGGCCACCCTGCTCCGCCTGGGGGAACCGGGCCGCAGCCAGAT
>JBAVAG010000136.1:0-27603 GCA_049585595.1 Desulfobaccales bacterium | reverse complement strand
AACCGGGACGCCATCGAGCGCCAACTTGCCCATGCCGAAAGAAACAGCGCGCGTGCGGCATACAACTATGCCGAATTCATGCCGGAACGGAAGAAGATGATGCAGGCCTGGGCCGACTACCTGGAAGGAATCAAGTCCGGAGCCAAAATCATACCGATACAGGCTATGGGGTGAAAAAAAAGGCCACTTAAAAGAAAACCACTTGTAATGACCTATACTTGAGCTAATAGTCATCGAACCAAGATCAGGTCAACTATGACATGTGGGCAAAATTTAAAAAGTCGGCATGGTGAGATGAAGTTATGATAGCTATATCGAGCATCCATCATTTTGGTTAAGACCGCGCAGATATAGCAGTGAGCAACACAGTTACCTAGACTTATGTCTGAGGATAGCGAAATATGGATAGAGTTTAAGTTAAATATATATTTATATCCCGATTGCCGCCAGAGTCAGACTAATGATCGAGAGTCGTTTTTCCATCGGGATTTTTCCCCAAGTAATGGTGCAGCCATTCCCTTAAACCCAGATGACGGGCAACGGCGGGCTGCCCCGGTTCATAATCTTTCTCCCACAGCCGGAGGAAGGCCGGCAAAATGACCAGAGAAGCCACTAAAACGCTGAGGCTGCCCACCGTTGCCAACAGCCCCAGACTGAAGATGCCCCGGTGCCCGGAAACCATCAAGCTCCCGAACCCCACGGTGGTGGTCAAGGCCGCCAGGGCCACCCCTTTGGCGGTGCTGGCCGGCAGGGCAATGGCCCGGGCCGATTCCTCCAACTGCCAGCGGGTCAGGATGATAATCCCGAATTCGACTCCCTCTCCCAAAATTAAGGGCAGGAAAAGCACGTTGGCCTGATTGAAGGGGAGGTTCAGAGGCCACATCAGGATCAAGGTCAAGCCGGTCCCCACCACCAGGGGAATAAAGGCCAGCAGCGCCAATATCAGGCTACGGAAAAATATCACCAGCACGGCGGCAATGGCCAGCACGGCAATTGCTGTGGCGAAGAGGACGGAATTGCGAAAGTCCCTGGTAAAGACATAGAGGAGCACCGGATCCCCCACCACGTCGGAGTCGACGCCCCAAAGACTCTTCACAAACAGTTTCAGGGGCTCATAATTCCAGATATCCTGGGACGGAAACACCTGGAGCAGGTAAGACCCATGCGGGCTGATGAACCGCTCCCGCACGGACCGGGGCAGATTCGCCTGGGTGGGCGGGGCTGAGTCCAGGGCCGATTTCGCATAACCCCCCAGCAGGTCCCATTTATCCTTGAGATCCGCGCCAAATTGCCGATTGAACCCGGCCAGGCGCGCCGCGGCCTGGGGATTCAGGTCCGTATTAAGCAAAGGGACGATTTTATCGATCAACTCATGGGTTTCTGCTATCTGCCGTTCAGTGGCCCCCTCTTCCTGCTCCAAATTTTTGGCGGCTGCGGCCACTTTAAAATCGACCCACCCTAAAATGGCGGCCAATTCCCCGGGGTTGGCAGACGTGGCCCCGGCCGCGGCAAAATTTACCGAGTTCAGGAGCGGCTCCATCCCGGTCAAAATCCGGCGTTTCTCCCCCACCTTCGCCGGCAGAAAGGACAGCACCGATTCCACATGGGAAACCGTGGACAGTTTTGCAAATGCCTCACTCTTCGCCTCCAGCTCAGAGAGGGTCGGGGTGATCAGTTCGCCGCAAGTCGAGGCGTTGGAACCCTCAATGAGCCGGTTTTCCCAAACTACCGATTCGGTCTGGGGATTTTGCAGATGCAGGGGATTCAAGTCGAAGTGAACCCGCAGCAGACAGACCCCGCCCAGAAGGGTAATCAGGACTCCCAGCGCTATGATCAACCGGTAACGGGTCCAATGCACCTCCAGAAAGGGGCTGGGAACCGCCGGACCCTCCTCGGAAATTCCAGCCGGCGAGCATAATTCAATGACGATGACCAGGGCTGGTATCAGCAACAGTGTGGCAATCAGCATCGCCGCCACGCCCATGACCATGATCAGCCCCAATTCGGCCAGGCCCTTGAATCCCACAAAGGCCAGGGGCAAAAAGGAGAGTATCGCCGCCCGGCCTGCATAAAAGTTGCCCGGGACCGACTGGCGATAGGTGCGCTCCAGGGCTTCGATGCTGCACTTGCGGCCCGCCAACTCTTCTTCCAAACGGCAGAACCCGTGGATGGGGTAATCGATGGTGAGCCCCAGGAGTAAGGGTGCAAAGACCAGCGACAGGATATTCAGATGCCCCACCACCAGGGTAACCAACCCGAAAGTCCAGCACAGACCGATGATCAGCCCTATCCCTATCATCAAGGTCCGCTTCAGACTCCGCAGAAAGACGATGATCAGGAGCATCTGACCCAGCAGTGATAACCAGGTGGCCAGGGTCATGGAATTCATGGCGCCGCTCATTTCATCCGATTGCAAGGCGTCCGGGCCGGTCACCCCCGCCTGGATCCCTGGGAATCGGCCTTTAACCCGGGCCAGCGCCTTCCGCAGGAGTTCCACCTCCCCATGGATGGTGTGGTAGTCGCCGGGTTTCTCGGTAACCATGAATAGCAGGAACTTGTCATTCTTCGTAAAAAAGTAGCCCTCCTGGCTGACGTCGCTCAGCTCCTTGGGATACATGGCATCCAAGGGAGAAACGTAAGGGTGGTTCCCTTCCAGACTGAGACGCAATTCCTTGAGGCTGGCGTTTAAGAGGTCCAGGTTGGGCTGCTCCGGCCCTTTCGCTTCCGCCAGAAACCCGGTGAACAGATTGCCGATCATGGCACGGGTCATCTGTTCGTTGATCAGCTTGTAAAAAGTCGTCAGGCCCGGGTCGGCAGCCAGTCCGGACAGCAGATCTTTCTGACCCGCCAGGTTATCCTGGAGCTTGTTCAGGTCATTGGTATCCAGGTAGAGCAGGCCCCAGCGCCTGAAGCTCTCCGGGTTGACGCGATAAAAGAGGTCGGTAAACCATTGGGGATAGCCGCGCAACTCGGCTGCCAGGGCGTCGGCGAATTTAATGGCCACCTCGGGTTGGCGGTTTTCCACCACCACCACCAGGCCGTCCCGGCCTCCGAAAGCCTGATCCATCCGGTGGGTGAGGTTAAGAAGGTGTTTATCGCCGGAAACCAGGTCATCCCGGCTGGTGCTGATGGTCAGGTTATGAAGAGTATAATAGACCGCCACCCCGGCCAGCGCCAAGGAGACCACGATGATGGGCCAGGCGAAGAATTCTATCGCCTTGAGAAAAACCTGGATCCGTCGATTTATGGTATTCTCAGGAAGCAAGCTCGTCCCTTAAGGGCAAATCCGCCACATAGAAGCCGACCAAAAAGACAAACTTCAGAAAAAGGAAGTACCCTTCCCACTCAAGCTGCTCCCATGGACCATGTTTTACGGATAGGGGCCTGCCTCACTTGTCGCGGTTGGTCTCCAGATACAACCCAACCGAATCTTGACCGGCCTGATCGCTGATCAGGTTACCAAAACCTTTGGCCTTGAGGTCATCAAGGAGCTTCAGCCAGTCGTCGTGGCCCCAAGTCTTGTGCACCTTAAGCCATTTGTTCAGTTCTTTCTTAGGGAAAGACGGAACTGGATTAGAAGCCGCTTGGCCGATATCAGGCTTGTTGACTGATTCTAGCGGGGTCTTTTTTTTAGCGTTCATGACAAATAAACCTCACGAAATAAAAAAGGTTGATCTGGCGGCCACCTTTCAAGCCAGCTCCTTTAGGCGGATGTAATTGACAAATGTTGACTTGCCATTGATCCTCGAGAGGGCCGCTTCCTAGAGGTATTTCTTCTTAAAGCTGTCCCATCTCTTTTTCAGGTCTTCCATCCCTTTTTCCACGTTTTCTTCCAGACTTTCCCATTTTTCGGCCCCGGCCGACTTGAGTTCGCTCAGTTTCTGCTGGAGTTCATCCATTCGGTCCTTAATCTCCGCGATCTCTTTTAACACCTTGGCCTTGACGTCAACCGACGCTTGCTGGGCTTCGGCTGTCATTTTATTGAGTTTCGTTGCCCATTCTTTAATCTGGGCCTCACCTTTTTTCAGGTATGCCTCTCTCTGCGATGCCGAGCCTTCCCAGGCGGTTTCCAGATCGTCCATAGCCTGGTCTAAGCCAGTGCGAAGTTGCTCCCATTTTTCCGTGCCTACTTGCTTGAGTGCCTGGAATTTGGCCTGAGCAGCCTCTTGTTTGACTCGCAGTGCATCTATCCGTTTGTACATATCAATCTTGGCATCGGCCTTGGCGCCGTCCGCCTTGGCCTTCAATTCGTTAATCTTGGCGGTCCATTCCCGTAATTGCGCTTCGATCTTTTCCTGATAGGCTTCTTTTTGAGCCATGACGGCTTCCTCCCTTGAGATTTTGGTAAAGTTCACAATAAGCAATTCTCACCTCAAACCACTTCCATCTTGGTATAACGCAATTAGAATGCCAATCGTAAGTCATTGAAAATACATGATGTCACAAATTATAAAATCGTGAGTCTTCGAGAATTAGCGATAATTCGTGAAAAATGACCGGATCTTCAGGGAGAGGGTATTGCACCTTCTATGCGGATTTGAAGAGATGTTTGTTGATCTTGAGGGATTTGATCTTCGATTCAAGAGTCGAGGCTGGAATACTCAGCTTGGCGGCCGCACCCAACCGTCCAGACACGCGGCCTCCGCTTTCAGCCAAAGCAGCCTCAATCATCTTTTTTTCTTGAGTCATAAGCTTGTTGGAGAGCGGCTGGCTTGCCGGATGAGTCTGGCAAGACTCCCGAACCAACCAATGCTCATCGACCGAAAATTGTTCCGTGTCACAGACGATGATCGACCGTTCAACTACATTCTGCAGCTCTCGAATATTGCCCGGCCAGGGGTAGGACTGCAGCAGATCCAGGCTCTTCCTGCTGACGCTCCGTATTTTCTTCCCCACTTTACTGGCATATCGATCGATAAAGTACTCGACCAGCATGGGGATGTCCTCTTTTCGTTCGCGCAGAGGAGGTATTTCAATGGGAAATACGTTGAGCCGATAGAATAGATCGCTGCGAAAGCTGCCAGCTTTAATAGCGGCCTGCAAGTCACGATTGGTGGCGGTAATCACCCGCACGTTAGCCCGGATCGGTTTATTTCCACCCAAACGCTCGAATTCTTGATCCTGCAGCACCCGTAACAGGGCAATCTGGGTCTCAGTTGGAAGCTCCCCGATTTCATCCAAGAAGATCGTCCCCCCTTCCGCCAGCTCGAAGCGGCCGAGGCGCCGCTGGTGGGCTCCCGTGAAAGCTCCCTTTTCATGACCGAATAATTCGGAGGCCATCAACGGTGTGGGAATTGCCGCACAATTCACACTCACAAAGGCTCGTGAGGAGCGCGGCGACCGCTTGTGGATGGATCGAGCGACGAGTTCCTTGCCCGTGCCGGTTTCACCAGTGATGAGTATGGTGGAATCCGTCGGCGCGACCTTGGCGACACGAGCAAGCACAGCTTTCAGAGCCGGTGATGCCCCCACGATCTCCTCGAACATCGAGGTTCTGTCAATTTCTTCGCGTAAGACAATGTTTTCCTTCGAAACTTGCTCCTGCAATTTCTGGATTTTGTCCAACGCCTGGAGGAGACGAGCCTCGGTCCGCTTCTGATTCTCGATATCCACAAGGACCCCATACCACCTGACGATGTGTCCTTTTTCGTCTCGCAAGGCTGAGTTGCGGGCCAAAAACCAGCGATATTCTCCATTTGCCTGCCGAATGCGGTGTTCGTTCTCCCTCGGTTCCCCCGTCGCCATCGATTCACGCCATGTCTCCACCGCCCGGTCGCGGTCTTCGGGATGGATTGCGTTCGTCCACTCCCAACCGAGGGCCTTGTCCGGTGATAGACCCGCATAATCAAGTGAACTCTTACTGATGAAATCGATGGACCCATCAGGGAGAGCGCTAAAAACATAAGCTGGAATGGTGTCGATAGCGGTGCGAAGATCCCTTTCGCTTTGCCGGATCCGCTCTTCCGCTTGTTTTACTGCGGTGATGTCCATCACCGCCCCAATAAATTCGATACCGCCTGATTCATCGGTTACGGCACGAGCCACAACATGGACATTTTTGACCGAACCATCTGGCATCAACAATCGATTTTCGAGATCAAAATCCTTCCCATCCTTTGAGGCTCGCTCCAGGGTCTGCTTCACGAGGGCCGTGTCTTCCGGATGAACACGTTGGAGAGCCAGATCTATTGTAGGCTTGATGGTCCGGTCGTATTCAAAGATCCGGAAGGTTTCCTCTGACCAGATGATCTCGCCGGTAGAAACCCTCCAGCCGAAGCTGCCAGTGTGGCTGAGTCTCTGGGCCTCCGCAAGGTACGCTTCATGGCGCTGAAGCTTCTGAATCAGATGTTCTGGCTCTGTGAGGTCCATGGATTTATGTCCTTGAGAGGCCAAACGTGGTTTCAAAGGTCCTCTCTTATCCACTAGAAAGTTCTATTATCTGTCGGCAACTCCGACTACTGGACGTCTGACTGTGCCTCGAAAAGGGCCCGGGCGTCACCCAATCACCGACGAGTGGTTGAACCTAAGTGACATGTTCGCCCTGCTCCGCCAACAGACGACTGACCGCAGGACAATTGGGTTAGCGTTGGCCACATTGTCTCGGGGCAGCGGGCGACGACTCTTCAGCACCTTTCATTGAGCCAGAGTTCAGAGGAGGTGAGTTGATACGAAAGGTGATCAGAAATCGCTTTTTGATAATTTATGGATAGTACCCGCCGAGGATGTTGTCAACGGGTCCTGCCAGTACCCAGGTAATTTTTTGCGAAATATCGTTAATTCTCGAAGAATCACAACTTTCTAATGCGTGTCAACAAGCATTTTCAATAACTTACGGTTGGCATTCGGATTGCACTGCCAACAAGTAGACTAGTGACTCCAGGAGAGAAGCGGTGACGTTGAAAGTTCAGATATCTACGCAAGGGGAGGCCGTGGCCTTTACCCTGATTGGTCGAATCAACGCGGAAGAGGTGGATGAGTTGCAAAGACTCTTCAAAGCCGAAGGACAAGACAACCACATCATTCTGGATTTGAAAGATGTCAAGCTCGTGGATCTGGACGCAGTAAGATTTCTGACTCATTGCGAAGGGAATGGCGCCCAACTCGAGAATTGCCCAGCTTATATCCGCGAGTGGATTGAAAAAGAAAGACCCCAAAGGTAGCCGGTGTCAGCATTAAGCAGGAATAAACAAGATCTCCAGCGCGCCTTCAGAGAAGCGGGAAAACAACAACGAGCGAGGATAATCGGATGACAGACGAGAGCAGGGCACGGTGGATACGGACCGCTTGGGTTGGCGGGATCATTGCGATCATGGCGATTGTCGTTCTGCTGGCCTGGAAATACATTGAGGGCAGAAGAGGAAGGGTCATCGCCAGCGCCAATGGACGCATCGAGGCCACCGAGACCAATATCGCGGCCAAGTATGCGGGCCGGATAGCAAAAGAATTCGTCGATGAAGGGGACTACGTCACCACCGGGCAGGTGGTGGCCAAGATGGATACCGATGTGCTCCAGGCGCAACTGCGTGAGGCCAAAGCAAAAGTTCAGGAAGCGCAAAGCACGATCACGTCCAAACGCAGCAAGCTGGCCGAGAACGAAAGTAAAAAAGCGGCGGCCCAGGCCGACGTGGTAAAACGCGAGGCCGAACTCTGGGCGGCGAGGAAGCGGGCGGAGCGTACCGCGGTGCTGGCCGGGAAAGCCGCGGTGTCACAGCAGGAAGCGGATGACGACAAGGCGCGGGTACAAGCTTACGAAGCCGCCATCAGTGCGGCCAAGGCGGAGGTGGCGGCGGCCGAAGCGGCCATTGCCACGGCCCGCTCGGAGGTGCTCGAGGCCCAGTCGTCCTATGAGGCCGCAAAAGCCACGGTCCAGCGCATCCAGGCCGACATCGACGACAGCGATCTGAAGGCGCCCCGTGACGGCCGTATTCAGTACCGGGTGGCCCAACCGTTGGAGGTCGTTGCGGCCGGCGGCCGAGTGCTGAATATGATCGACCTAACTGATGTCTATATGACCTTTTTCCTGCCCACCGCAGATGTCGGTCGCATCCCGCTGGGCTCTGAAGTGCGTCTGGTGCTGGATGCCTTCCCGCAATTAGTGATTCCGGCGAAGGTGACCTTTGTAGCTGATGTGGCCCAGTTCACCCCCAAGACGGTGGAAACTGCCAGCGAGCGGGAAAAGCTGACGTTCCGCCTCAAGGCGCACATTCCCCCTGAGCTGCTTCGCAAATACATCAAGGAAGTCAAGACTGGCCTGCCCGGGATGGCTTATGTGCGGCTGGACCCGCAGGCCCAGTGGCCGGACCGCCTGCAGGTGAGGCTGCCGCAATGAGTGAGCCTTCAGCCGAGACCATCAGGCCGGATATGGGGGCCGGTGGCGCCCAGCCCGCGCCGGTGGTGCGCTTGTCCAACGTTAGCTTGCACTATGGCAAGACGCTAGCCCTGGATGGGGTCAACCTGGACGTACCGGCCGGGAAAATGGTCGGCCTGATCGGACCGGATGGGGTCGGCAAGTCCAGCACGTTTTCGCTGATTTCAGGGGCCCATGTCATTCAAGGCGGGCGAGTCGAGGTGCTGGGGGGCGATATGGCCGAGGTGCAGCATCGTCTCTCGGTCTGCCCCCGTATAGCCTACATGCCCCAGGGTTTGGGCAAGAACCTCTATCCGACCCTTTCGGTGTTCGAGAACTCCGATTTTTTTGCGCGCCTCTTCGGTTATGATCTCCAAGAACGGGAGCGGCGCATCGGCCAGCTGCTCCAAGCCACCGCTCTGGCGCCTTTTCCGGATCGGCCCGCGGGCAAGCTCTCGGGCGGCATGAAGCAGAAGCTCGGGCTGTGCTGCTCCCTGATCCACGACCCGGACCTCTTGATCCTCGACGAACCCACCACTGGGGTCGATCCTTTGTCGCGGCGCCAGTTCTGGGAACTCATCGACCGCATTCGCGCTGCCCGACCCGGCATGAGCGTTATGGTCGCCACGGCCTATATGGAAGAAGCCATGCGCTACGATTGGCTGGTGGCCATGTACGCCGGCAAGGTGCTGGCTACCGGCTCTCCCCAGGAACTGCTCCACCAGGCCGGGGTCGCCACCCTGGAAGAGGCCTTTATTGCCCTGTTGCCGCCGGAAAAACGCGCCGGCCACCAAGCGGTGCAGATTCCTCCCCGGAAAGAGGGCGAGGCGCCGGAAATTGCCATCGAGGCCCGGGACCTCACCAAGCATTTCGGCGATTTCGTTGCCGTGGATCATGTCAACTTCAAGATCGGCCGGGGCGAAATCTTCGGGTTCCTGGGCGCCAATGGCTGTGGCAAGTCCACCACCATGAGAATGCTTACCGGCCTATTGCCCCCCACTGAGGGGCAGGCCTTGCTTTTCGGCCGCCAGTTGGATCCCAATGATCTCGACACCCGTCGCCGCGTGGGCTACATGTCGCAGGCCTTTTCCCTTTATACGGAGCTCACGGTTCAACAAAACCTGGAGCTGCATGCGAAGCTTTTCCGTTTGCCCAGCGACAAGATTCCATCCCGGGTGGACGAGATGGCCAAACGCTTCGGCCTGACGGAGATCATGGATGCTCTGCCTGATTCGCTGCCCCTCGGCGTCCGCCAGCGGCTGCAACTGGCCGTGGCCATGATCCACGGGCCGGATTTGCTGGTCCTGGATGAGCCCACCTCAGGCGTCGACCCGGTGGCCCGGGATGCCTTCTGGCAGAGCATCATCGACCTGTCCCGGAATGACCAAGTCACCATCTTCATCACCACCCATTTCATGAACGAGGCGATGCGCTGCGACCGCATATCGCTGATGAACGCCGGACGCGTGCTGGTGAGTGATACCCCGGCGAATGTGATAAAAAACCGGGGCTCAGCCACACTGGAAGAGGCCTTCATCTCCTACCTGGAAGAAGATCAAAAGGCTCGGGAAAAGACCTTGCCCGCCCCTCCCCCGCCTGCTCCGGCCGCCGCGGTGACTCCGCCCCTGGAGCACCTGGTCACTGCCGGCAAGCGCCAGTGGCTGAATCTGGGCCGCCTGTACAGCTACACCCGGCGCGAAAGTTTAGAACTGCGCCGGGATCCGATCCGACTGAGCCTGGCCCTGCTGGGTAGCGTGATCCTGCTGTTCGCCATAGGTTATGGCATCAGCTTAGATATAGAACATCTCTCCTTTGCGGTATTGGACCGGGACCAAACGACTGTCAGCCAAGACTATAGGCTTAATATCGCGGGAACCCGCCGCTATTTCGTCGAACACCGTCCGATCACCGACTACGATGAGCTGGAGCGGCGCATGCGGTCCGGCGAACTCGCCCTCGCCATCGAGATCCCGCCCCAATTCGGCCGAGATGTCTCCCGGGGCGTTCCGGTGTCGGTGGGGGCCTGGGTCGATGGCGCCATGCCACTTAGAGGCGAGACCATTCGCGGCGATGTAGAGGGGATGCACTTACTCTGGCTGGACAGCCGCGCCGCCGAGAAACAGACCTCCGGGATTGCGCCGGGGCCGTTCGCTATCGAAACACGTTTTCGCTATAACCCTGATGTCGAAAGCGTAGTTTCCATAGTCCCCGCGGCAATCGGGCTGCTGCTGTTGCTGATTCCTGCCATATTGAGCGCCCTTTCCGTGGTGCGCGAGAAAGAGATGGGCTCCATCGTCAATCTGTACGTGACACCGGTCACTCGCCTGGAGTTTCTCCTCGGCAAGCAGATTCCTTATGTGGTGCTGGCCATGATCAGTTTTTTTATGCTGGTGCTACTCGCGGTCACCGTCTTCCGCGTCCCCCTGAAAGGAAGCTTTCTCACCCTGACGGCCGGGGCCTTCCTGTATGTAATCGCCGCCACCTCCTTAGGCCTGTTGATCTCCACCTTTGTGCGCAGTCAGGTTGCGGCCCTGTTTGCCACTGCCATATTAACCATCATACCGGCAGTGAATTACTCGGGGCTGATGGATCCGGTGTCGTCCCTGGAGGGGATGGGAGCTCTGATCGGCACGATCTATCCCAGCACGTATTTCCTGACTATTGCAAGGGGCACCTTTTCCAAGGCACTCTCTCTGCCTGGGCTGTACGATTCGTTTATCCCCCTGGTTATCGCCATCCCGGTGCTCATCGCCCTGTCCACCATTCTCCTTAAAAAGCAGGAGCGTTAGTATGCGTCTCGCCAACATCTTTAACCTGGGCGTCAAGGAACTGCGCAGCCTGCGCCGCGACCCGGTGATGGTTGTACTGATTGTTTATGCCTTTACTTTGTCGATCTTTGTAGCCACCCGGGCCTTGCCGGAAACACTCCACAATGCGCCCATCGCCATCGTGGACGAGGATCAGTCGGTCTTATCCAGCCGCATTGCGACCGCCTTCTATCCACCGTTATTTACCCCTCCGGCACTGATCTCCTGGTCCGAAATGGACACCGGCATGGACTCCGGGCGCTACACCTTTGCTCTCGACATCCCCCCGGATTTCGAGCGCGACGTGCTGGCCGGGCACCGGCCCCGAATTCAGCTCAATATCGATGCCACCCGGATGAGCCAGGCCTTTACCGGCAACTGGTATGTGCAAGACATCGTCAATGGCGAGGTCAGCACTTTCCTCCAGATGCACAGGATGGCAGCCGCGCCGCCGGTCAATCTCGATCTGCGGGTCAAATACAATCCCAACCTTTACAGGCCCTGGTTCGGAGGGGTCATTTCCTTAATCGATATGATCACCATACTCTCCATCGTGCTCACTGGCGCCGCCCTGATCCGGGAACGGGAGCACGGCACTATTGAGCACCTGCTGGTGATGCCGGTTACCCCTTTTGAGATCATGGTCAGCAAAGTTTGGAGCATGGCGCTGGTGGTAATTATCGCCTCAGCTTTTTCCCTAAACGTAGTTATCCAGGGGCTCTTGTCCATACCCATTGCCGGCTCTATGCTGCTCTTTCTGGCCGGCACGTTGCTGTTCCTGTTCGCCACCACCTCCATGGCAATTCTCATGGCCACCATCTCCCGGACGATGCCCCAATTCGGCATGTTGATGATCCTCGTGTTGGTGCCGCTGATGACGCTCTCGGGCGGACTGACGCCCCGGGAGAGCATGCCCGTGATAGTGCAATACTTGATGCTGGCCGCACCCAACACCCATTTCATCATGCTCGCCCAGGGCATCCTCTATCGCGGCGCGGGCCTGGAGATCGTCTGGCCGCAATTCCTTGCCCTGGCAGTCATCGGCTCCATCCTGTTCGGGCTGGCTCTGGTTCGCTTCCGTAAATCCTTGGAAGCCGCAACGACTTGAGAATTTAGGAGGAAAGTTATGAAGACCTCCCTGACCATCCTGCTGACTCTCTGCCTGCTGTGCGGCTGCGCCGTCGGCCCGAATTACCAGCGGCCCGTATATCCGACGCCCTCCACCTTTCGGGGGGAAGGGCCGGGTATTCCCACGCAGCCGGCCGAAGCTTCCTTCGGAGATCTGAAATGGTTTGAGGTTTTCAAGGACCCGGAACTGCAGAAGTTGATCGAAATCGCTCTGAAGGAAAACTATGACGTGCAGATTGCGGCACAGCGGGTATTGGAAGCCCGGGAGCAAGTAACCAGCCAGCGGTCCTATCTCTTCCCCTCAGTGGGAGCCGACGGCGGGATGGAGAGCATCCGTACTTCGATGCGGGGAGTTCTCCCATTCGTACCTCGATTTGAGCGGACCGCTGGCTTCATTGCCGGCGACCTCTCTTGGGAAATTGACTTTTTCGGCCGTATCCGCCGGGCTACCGAAGCCGCCCGGGCCGAGTTTTTCGCCTCTGAGGAGAACCGCAAATTCGTCATCCAGACCCTGGTGTCCGACGTGGCCTGGGCTTACATCGAGCTCCGGGCCTTGGACCAACAGCTCGAAATCAGCAACCGCACCGTGAAAAACCGGGAAGATTCCCTCAAATTGGTGACAGACCGATATGACATTGGTTATGATGGCCGAACCCCGGTGGTCATGACCGCAAACCTCGTCCACGGGGCCCGGGCCGTGGTTCCTGACCTGCAACGGGCCATCGAACAGAAAGAAAACCAGATCAGTATCCTCCTGGGGCGCAACCCCGGCCCCATCCCTCGGGGTAAGTCCCTCCTGGAACAGAAATTAACCGTTACCGTACCACCCGGCTTAACCTCCGCTCTCCTGGAGCGGCGCCCTGACATCCGCGCTGCCGAGCAGTCCCTGGTAGCCGCCAACGCTAATATCGGCGAGGCCAAGGCCAGGCTTTTTCCCAATATCAGGATTACCGGCACCTCCGGGTGGGAGTCCGCAGCTTTAAAAACCCTGTTCACCGGCCCGGCCAGTTTCTGGGATCTTGCGGTCCCCGGAATAACCCAGCCCATCTTCAATGCCGGGCGGCTCCACGCCGGCGTCCGGGCCGCAGAAGCCCGGAAACAGGAAGCCGTACTCTCCTATAAGAAGACCATTCAACAGGCTTTTCAGGAGGTCTCCGACTCCCTCGTGGCCGTAAGGAAGCTTAAGGGAGTGGTCCTCGAATCAGAACAACAGGTTGAGGCGTTGAGGGAGCAAAAAGGCCTGGCGAACGACCGTTTTTATGGAGGGGTGGCCCCCTACCTGGAAGTTCTGGATTCAGACCAGCAACTATTCGACTCCGAACTGAAATTAACCCAGGATCGGGCCAACCAGCTCCTGGCCGTCATCGCCCTCTACCGGGCCCTGGGCGGCGGCTGGCAAAATCAGGATGCCTATGCAAAAACGATAAACCCACAGGGAAAGCTATAACTCGCAGGAGAAAGAAAAATGGGCGATCGTCTTTGAGTGGATAATAACCGCGGCACCGCCAGAGGACATAGCATGGGCACGATAAGGGAATATTTGTTTAAATTTGCGTGGAGATTGAATGATCGAAAGCGGGCGATTATCAGCGCCTCTTTGGGAGTCGGGCTGGGGATTCTGATCAGTCGGTTTCAGGGTTGGACGTGGCAACTCTCATTTCTGTTGGGCTGGATTCTGGCGACGGGCAGCTTTTTGATCCTCCAGGCCATTGTTTTTGTCAGTGCCGACGGGCCCATGACGCGAGAGCGCGTCTCCAAAGTTGAGCTGAACCGAAGGAGATTGATGGTATTAACTATTTTTTTGTCGATTTTAGGCACCGGGATAGTGGGCCAGCTCCTTACTGCAGTGGGCAAACACCCGCTGGGACATTCTCGTCTCCTGGTCCCGCTAAGCGTGATCGCCATCTTATTGGCCTGGTTTATGTTGCACACCGCCTTTGGAGTGCATTACGCCCAGTTGTATTACGAAGCCAAGGATATCTATGGGCGCCCTTTTAAAGAAGGCTTGCGCAGCGGTTTTCGTTTTCCGGGCACCGAGACCCCCACCTATCTAGACTTCCTTTATGTTTCTTTTACCGTGGCCCTGACCTACTCAATGAGCGATGTCAATGTGGAAAACCCGGTGATGCGGCATACAGTGCTCATTCATAGCCTGGTCTCATTTTTCTTCTACGTCATAGTGGGGGGAGGGGCTCTGAATGCCTTACTCACTTCCTGAGTGGCTGCTGGACTATCACCTTTGGTTTCTAAGAGATTTTTTATGCTACGTTGCAACGTGGCTCCGCATCTGGAAGTTCTGGATTCGGACCGGCAGCTCTTCGATTCCGAACTGAAATTAACCCAGGATCGGGCCAACCAGCTCCTGGCCATCATCGCCCTCTATACCGGGCCCTGGGTGGTGGCTGGCAAATCGACGATACCCCTGGCACGTTGCAACCCCAAGAAATATCTAAGCAAAAATAAAATGACAAAGTGAGGAGGATTTATGACAACTCCCGCCAAGCAACCGATGGCAGTTCACGGAAACGAGAGCATCAGCGCTTATGGGCTGGCTCGCACTACGGTTAAAGGGACTCCGCTGAGCACAGATGAGCTGCGCCAGATCGATGCCTACTGGCAGGCCAGCCTCTACCTGTGCCTGGGGATGTTGTATCTCAAGGACAACCCTTTGCTCAGGGAGCCGCTCAAATTGGAGCATATAAAGCCGCGGCTTCTGGGCCACTGGGGCTCGGACGCCGGCCAGTGCTTCACTTACATTCACTTCAACCGGCTGATCAACAAGTACGACCTGAACGCCATCTATATCTCCGGCCCCGGTCATGGAGCCCCGGCGGTCCTGTCCCAGGCCTTCCTCGAGGGGACCTATTCCGAGATATACCCGGACAAGAGCGAAGACCTGGCAGGGATGCAGCGCTTCTTCAAACAGTTCTCCTTCCCCGGGGGTATCGGCAGCCATGCCACCCCGGAAACGCCAGGCAGCATCCACGAGGGCGGCGAGCTGGGTTACAGCCTGTCCCACGCCTTTGGGACGGCCTTCGACCACCCGGACCTGATAACCCTGGTGATGGTGGGTGACGGCGAATCCGAGACCGGTCCTTTGGCCACGAGCTGGCATAGCAATAAATTCCTCAATCCCATCACCGATGGGGCGGTGCTGCCGGTTCTGCATCTCAACGGTTATAAGATCAACAACCCCACCATCCTGGCCCGCATCAGCCACGAGGAGTTGGAGGCCCTGTTCGTCGGGTATGGGTACACCCCTTACTTCGTGGAGGGCAGCGATCCCGAGAGCATGCATCAGGCGATGGCCGCCACCCTGGAACACTGCGTCCTGGAGATCCGCAAGTTCCAGAAGGAGGCTCGGCAATCTGGAAAAGCTTTCCGGCCGCGCTGGCCCATGATCATCCTGCGAAGCCCCAAGGGCTGGACCGCGCCCCGGAAGGTCGATGACCACTACCTGGAAGGTTTCTGGCGGGCGCACCAGATCCCCATCACGGACGTGGCTACCAATCCGGCCCACCTGAAATTATTGGAAGAGTGGATGCGCGGCTACAAGCCGGAGGAACACTTTGACGAGCAGGGACGGCTGATCCCTGAATTGAAAGCATTGGCTCCCAAGGGGAACCGGCGCATGAGCGCCAACCCGGTGGCCAACGGCGGCCTGCTGCGCCGGCCCTTGGACCTGCCTGACTTCTGCCAGTTCGCCGTCGAAGTCAAGAACCCCGGGGGGACACTGGCCGGGAACGTTCCCACCCTGGGCGTTTTCCTTCGGGAAGTTATGCGGGCGAACCCGCAGAATTTCCGCGTCTTCGGGCCTGATGAGACCCAATCTAACAGGCTCGAAGCGCTCTACGAGGTTGCCAAGAAAGTCTGGCTGGGGGAGTACTTCCCGGAGGATGCCGACGGAGGGGAACTGGCCTTGCAGGGCCGGGTCATGGAGATGCTCAGCGAGCACACGGTGGAAGGGTGGCTGGAGGGTTACCTTCTGAGCGGCCGGCACGGGTTTATCAACAGCTATGAGCCGTTCATCCACGTCATCGACTCGATGTTCAATCAGCACGCCAAGTGGCTGGAAAAATGCAACGAGCTTCCCTGGCGGGCCAAGATGTCGTCACTCAACCTGCTGATCACTGGACTGGTCTGGCGGCAGGACCACAACGGTTTCACCCATCAGGACCCCGGTTTTCTGGACGTGGTCGCCAACAAGAGCCCCAGCGTGGTGCGCATCTACCTGCCGCCCGACGCCAACTGCCTGCTTTCTGTAGGCGACCACTGCCTGCGAAGCGTTAACTATGTCAATGTCATCGTGGCGGATAAACAGGTGCACCTGCAGTACCTGGACATGGAGGCGGCCATCACGCACTGCACGAAGGGCGCCGGCATCTGGAACTGGGCCAGCAACGACCAGGGAGTCGAGCCCGATGTGGTCATGGCGAGCTGCGGCGACGTGCCAACCATGGAGTCCCTGGCCGCCACCGCCCTGCTACGGCAGCACCTGCCGGACGTCAGGGTTCGGTTCGTGAACGTGGTGGACCTGTTCAAGCTGATACCGAACACCGAACACCCCCACGGGATGACGGATCGTGAATTCGAGGCCCTCTTCACCTCAAGCAAACCGGTGGTCTTCAACTTCCACTCCTACCCGTGGCTGATCCACCGGTTAACCTACCGCCGGCCCGGCCAGCACCACATTCATGTGCGCGGCTACAAAGAGATGGGAAACATTAATACGCCATTGGAATTGGCTATCCGCAACCAAACCGACCGCTTTAGCCTGGCCATTGACGCCATCGACCGGATACCCCGTTTCTGTGAGACGGGGTCCAGCGTGCGAGAGGCCCTGCTGGACCAGCAGATTGCGTGTAAGCAGCACGCCTACGAGTTCGGCGTGGATTCACAAGGCATTACCGACTGGAAGTGGCCCCTCTAAGTTGGGACCTCAGAAACGGGTATAGGTCTTGACCGCCGGTCTCGGAAAGAAGGCTTGGGACCCGGGACGGTCATAGTCAAAGGAGATAGCAGCGATGGGTGAACAAGAGCTCACCACTACTGCCCAAGCCATGATGCAAGCCGGCAAGGGCCTCTTGGCCATGGACGAGAGTAACTCGACCTGTAACAAGCGCTTTGCCCTACTGGGTGTTCCGCAAACGGAGGAGGCCCGCCGGACCTGGCGGGAATTGATCTTGACCACGCCCGGGTTGGGGGAATTCATCAGCGGGACCATTTTATATGACGAGACCATACACCAGTCCAAAAATGACGGCACCTCTTTTGTTAAGGTCCAAACTGAGGCCGGGATTATTCCCGGCATCAAAGTGGACGCCGGCGCCAAAGATCTGGCCGGTCATCCGGGAGAGAAAATTACCGAAGGCCTGGATGGCTTGCGGGAGCGCTTGTCGGAATACCGGCAGATGGGGGCCAGGTTCGCCAAATGGCGGGCAGTGATCACCATCGGCGAGTCCATTCCCAGTCGTGGATGTCTCGAAGCCAACGGCCACGCCCTGGCGCGTTATGCCGCCCTGTGTCAGGAATCCGGTCTGGTTCCCATAGTCGAACCGGAGGTGCTCATGGACGGCGACCACACCCTGGAGCAGTGCGCCCGCGTGACTGCGGCCGCATTACACACGGTGTTCTGCCAACTGTACCGACAGCGGGTGCTGTTGGAAGGCATGATTTTGAAGCCCAACATGGTGCTTCCCGGCAAAGCTTGTCCCAAGCAGGCTGGGGTGGAAGAAGTGGCGGACGCCACGGTATCTTGCCTGCTCCGGGCAGTCCCGGCAGCGGTCCCCGGCGTCGCCTTCCTGTCCGGCGGCCAAGACCCTGAACTGGCCTCGGCTCGCTTGAATGCCATGAATCTTCGCTGGCGTTCCAAGATGCCCTGGGTTCTAACGTTTTCCTACTCTCGCGCCATCCAGCAACCCGCCCTGGATACCTGGAAAGGGGAGGAAATTAATAAGACCGCCGCCCAAAGGGCCCTGTATCACCGGGCTAAGTGCAACAGTATGGCGCGCCGTGGGGAGTATCGCCAGGAGATGGAGACATTTTGATCGATGACGGGATGACCCGGCAACGCCGCGCCTAGAAAACAAATTACTATGGGCCTTATTCTTTACTTTCTTCGACATGGGGAAACTACCGCCAGCCAGACAGGCGGCTATTGCGGCACCCTTGATCCGGACTTGACCCCGGCAGGGCATGAAATGGGCCGAGATTTTGCCGCTGCCTATAGAGACCTTGCCTGGGAGGCCGTCTTTTGCAGTCCCCTGAAACGGGCCGTGGCTACGGCCCAACCTTTGTGCGAGGCCTTGGGAATTACCCCGCAACTGAAGGATGGGCTCAGAGAAATCGCCTACGGCCAGTGGGAGGGCAAGACCCCGGAGGAGGTGAACCGCGAGTTCCATGATGAATATGTGAGTTGGTTGGCGGACCCGGGTTGGTTTGGTCCCACCGGTGGGGAAAGGGGAGTGGACATAGCCCGCCGCAGTTCCATGGTGCTGGAGGAGATTGAACGGACGCTGCCCTCGGGCAATGTCCTGGTGGTATCTCACAAAGCCACGACGCGCATCATGCTGTGTTCCTTGTTGGGCATCGATGTGGGACGTTATCGCGACCGCATCAGCCTGGCGGTGGCCGCCTTAAGCATCGTGGAAATGACCAAACAAGGACCGTTACTGAAGGGGCTGGGCGATCGAACGCACTTGCAAGAATCACTGCGCGGGCGGCCAGGCACATAAGTCATTGTTTCCATTAGGATAGCTCGTTCTTTTGGCTTTAAAACCAGAATCAGCTTTTAGTCGAAAAGCGCCCACCCCTTGGAACTCACTGAAAAGGCATGGCAATGGCGCCAGACAGCCACATTTTAACCATCAACTGCGGCTCTTCCAGCATCAAATTTTCCCTTTATGTGCTTGGGGAAACCGAGAGACTGGTCTTAGAAGGGGAATTGGGCAGAATCGGGCTCAGCCAGGGTTTCTTTCTGGCCAAAGATCAAGCAGGCCATCAACTGACTGCCCAGAAATTGGACTTGCCGGATCATGGGGCTGCCTTTAAAACCCTCTCTGCTTGGCTGGAAGGCCATGAAATCGGCAAGGAGCTTCACGGCGTGGGCCACCGGTTGGTACATGGCGGGCCGGCCCACGTCAAGCCCCAACTGGTGTCCTCCGCCTTGATCGAGGACTTAAAACTGCTGATACCCCTGGCCCCTGATCACCTCCCCGATGAAATTAAAGGGCTGGAGGAAGTTCATCGGCATTTTCCAGACCTGCCGCAGATTGTCTGTTTCGATACGGCCTTCCACCGGCGGATGCCGGAAATAGCTCAGCGGTATGCCCTACCCAAGTCCCTGAGTATGGAAGGTTTGCGGCGTTATGGCTTCCATGGACTCTCTTATGAATATGTTACCCAGGAATTGGTTAAGGTGGCGGGTGCGTCAGCCGCGTCTGGCAGGCTAATTATTGCCCATCTGGGCAATGGCGCCAGTATGGCGGCCATCGAGGGCGGCAGGAGCCTGGATACTACCATGGGACTGACGCCGGCGGGGGGCCTGGTGATGAGTACGCGAGTGGGGGACCTGGACCCCGGAGTAATTGTTTATTTACTTCAAGAGAAGGGTATGACCCCGGCGGCGGTGAATAACCTGATCAATCATCAAGCAGGCCTGTTAGGGCTATCAAAAATCAGTGGCGACATGCATGACCTCCTGGCCCAAGCGGGCACCCAGGCCGACGCGGCTCTGGCGGTGGAGATCTTCTGCTATCAGGCCAGGAAATTCGTCGGAGCCCTGGCCGCCTCCTTAACTGGGCTTGACACCTTGATCTTTACCGGCGGCATTGGTGAGAACTCTGCCATCATCCGGGCGCGAATCTGCGCCCCTCTGCGATTTCTCGGCATTGTCCTGGACAAGGGCTTGAATGATGGCAATTTCCCGATCATTTCCCGGATAGACAGTCGGGTCACCGTTCGGGTCATGAAGACCAACGAAGAACTGATGATCGCCAGGCACACCCGGGATCTGGTGATTGAATCCTAAGAGTCCGGCAGCCGCCTGGGGAAGAAAATCGTGGCCATATGGGCCCCGGACCCCGGCGGCGGATTTCGGCGGGAAGGGATGGCCTGGCACTTGTTGATTTTACTAGACGGATTATCAACGGGAGGATTAAATGACTGAACCCATCATTGCTTACGAACTGCGCAGGCTTGCCGGCATGGACGATCTCATCGAACTGGCGCTCGACTTGCGCTGGTCATGGAATCATGCCGCCGACGACATCTGGCGTCCGCTGGCCCCGGAATTGTGGGACCTCACGCGCAATCCCTGGGTCATTCTCCAAACCGTGGCGCCGGGCAAGCTGAAAGAACTGGCTGCCGACGCCAAGTTCCGGGCCCGGGTGGAAACCTTGGCCCAGGAGATGCGCACTTCCCGCGACGCGGCCGCCTGGTTTCAAAAGACTCAGGCTCAGGCATCTTTGACCACGGTGGCTTATTTCAGCATGGAGTTCATGTTGGGCGAGGCCCTGCCCATTTACTCGGGCGGACTGGGCAACGTGGCCGGCGATCAGCTCAAAGCCGCCAGCGATCTCGGGGTGCCGGTCGTAGGCGTCGGATTGTTGTATCAGGAGGGGTATTTTCGACAGGCCATCGCCGCCGATGGCTCTCAGTTGCCCCTCTATCCTATCAATGATCCGGGACAACTACCGATCACCCCGGTACGTGATGCCAGCGGCGAGTGGGTCAGAGTGCAAATCCATCTACCCGGTTACGCAGTTTGGGTGCGCACCTGGCAGGTGCAAGTGGGCCGCCTGAAATTATATCTCCTGGACCTGAACGACCCGGCAAACCCACCCATTGTCCGGGGCATAACGAATGAATTATATGGCGGCGGCCCGGAAATGCGCCTCAAACAGGAGATCCTGCTGGGTATCGGCGGCTGGTGCATGTTACGCGCTCTGGGGATCAATCCGGAAGTCTGCCACCTGAATGAAGGACACGCGGCCTTTGCCATACTGGAACGAGCCTTGGACTGCATGCGGGAAACCGGGGAAAACTTCGAGGTGGCGCTCCAGGTGACCCGGGCCGGCAATCTCTTTACGACCCACACTCCAGTGGAGGCTGGCTTTGATCGCTTCCCGCCGAACTTGATCTGGCAGTATGCGGGCCCTTATGCGGAGAATCATTTAGGCCTGTCATATCACAATTTTATGGCGTTGGGCAGGCAAGATCCTGCTGACGACCGGGAACCATTCAACATGGCCTATCTCGCCCTGCGCGGCAGTGGCGCGGTCAACGGCGTGAGCCAGTTGCACGGGAAAGTCAGCCGGAGCATCTTCCAACCCCTGTTTCCCCGCTGGCCCCGGGACGAGGTGCCCATCGGCCACGTTACCAACGGCATCCATATACAGACGTGGGGTTCTCAGGTTTCGGACGAGTTGTGGAACAGGCATTGCGGCCAAGAGCGGTGGCTGGCCGAGATGAGCCAGGTGGAAGAAGTGAGCCGCCAGGTATCCGACCAGGAATTATGGGCCATGCGCCAGGCCTCCCGGCACACCTTGGTGGAATATGCCCGCCAACGTTACCCCCAACAACTGGCCGCCTCCGGCGCCTTTTCGGAGCAAATCGCCCGGGCCGGGCAGATTCTGGACCCCGAGGCCTTAACCCTCGGTTTCGCTCGGCGGTTTGCCACTTACAAGCGTCCCACCCTGCTGCTGCATGACCCGGAGCGCTTGATTCGCCTTTTAACGGATCCCCAGCGCCCGGTCCAGATCCTGATCGCGGGCAAGGCCCATCCCGCTGACGGCCTGGGGCAAGAAATGATTCGGCAATGGGTGGAATTTACCCGGCGTCCCGAAGTTCAGGGCCGCGTGGTCTTTTTAAGCGATTACGACATGTTGTTGACCGAGCAGCTCGTGGGTGGCGTCGACGTCTGGATCAACACCCCCCGGCGTCCCTGGGAGGCTTGTGGCACCAGTGGCATGAAAGTGTTGCCCAACGGCGGTCTTAATCTTTCGGAACTGGACGGCTGGTGGGCTGAAGCCTATTCGCCCCAGGTGGGTTGGGCGTTGGGCGATGGCCGGGAGCACGGTGACGATCCCGGCTGGGATGCGGCTGAGGCCGCGGCATTATACGACACCCTGGAAAAGGAAGTAATCCCAACATTTTACACCCGTAATGCCGATGGCCTCCCCACCGCTTGGCTAGCCAAAATTAGGGCGAGCGTGACGACGCTCATGGCCCGTTTTTCCGCTACACGCGCCGTTCGTCAATATACCACGGAGTATTATCTGCCGGCGGCGGCAGCCTATGAGACCCGGCGGGCCAATCAAAGCGCTCTCGGGATTCGCATAGCGAACTGGCGGCGGCAGCTTGAGGAAGAATGGCACTCCATTTCTTTCGGTGACCTGCAGGTAGAAACCCGTGACGGACAACATCATTTTCGGCTGGAGGTGATTTTCGGCAGGATTGACCCCGAGGCGATCCAGGTGGAATTGTTCGCTGCTGAACCTGAAGACCGCGTCTGGCGGCAGCCCATGGCCCGGGAGGACAAGCTGCCGGACCGGGAGGGAGGTTACCTGTTTACCGCGCAAGTGCCGGCGACGCGGCCTGCAGGCGATTTCACCCCGCGTCTCGTTCCTTCCTTTCCCGGCGTCGCCGTGCCGCTGGAAATACCTTTAATTTTGTGGCACCACTGATTTTCCCTGGAGGAAGCCGATGAGCATTTCTAATTATGCCGGGAAAGCCGCCGGCCCCTGGGTGTAAAGTGGCTTCACTGGAAGCGCTGCCAGCCCGCGACCAGGGAGAGAAGTGGTGGGTTGCCCAACCCGTCCGCGGACGCGGAGGCCCCCATGGTTGCCAAAATTGCCAAGATTGGGTTCGTCCCGGGGCAGGATTTCGATATCGCCAGGTCTGATCTGGCGCCTCGATATTCTCCTAGTTCCTGCCCCAGGGCCTTTCGTCTTCCGTGATTCGGAGAGTCTATGAGCCCAATGATCGAGGTAGGCCAGAGTTATCCCCTGGGAGCAACGGTAGTTGCTGATGGGGTGAATTTCTCGGTCTTTTCCAAAAACGCCACTGGGATGAAGTTGCTGCTTTTTGATGAAGTAACCGACTCCGATGCCAGGGTAATTACTCTGGACCCGGTACAGAACCGGACCTTCCATTATTGGCATGTTTCGGTGCCCGGTCTCAAGCCGGGGCAATTATACGGATATAAGGCTCTGGGTCCTTTTGAACCGCTACGGGGCCTCCGCTTCGATCCGAACAAGGTCTTGCTTGATCCCTACGCCCGGGCTGTGGCCGTTCCCCAGACTTATAGCCGTCTGGCAGCCTCACAGCCGGGGGACAATGCGGCCCAGGCGATGAAGAGCGTGGTGACGCAGTCGGGCGGCTATGATTGGGAAGGGGACACTCCCTTAAAAAGACCCTTTCCCCGGACGGTAATCTATGAACTGCATGTGGGTGGATTCACCCGCCATCCCAGCTCCGGGGTTCCTTCGGAGAAACGCGGCACCTTTGCCGGGTTGGCGGAAAAGATTCCCTATCTTCAGGATCTGGGGATTACCGCCGTGGAATTGCTTCCCATTTTTCAGTTTGACGGGCAGGACGCCCCAGCAGGACTGCGCAACCACTGGGGTTATTCGCCGGTCTCCTTCTTTGCCCCCCACCAGGGATATGGATTGTCGCCAAGCCCCTTGGCTGTGCTGGATGAGTTCCGGGATTTGGTCAAGGCGTTGCATCGCTCCGGTATCGAAGTGATCCTGGATGTGGTTTTCAATCATTCGGCGGAGGGCGACCATCTGGGTCCAACCCTGAGTTTGCGCGGCCTGGATAATGAAGCGTATTATATACTGAATAAGGACCCGGCAACTTATGCAAATTACAGCGGCACCGGCAACACCTTAAATGCTAATCATTCCGTGGTCCGCCGCCTGATCATCGACAGCCTGCGCTACTGGGTTCAGGAAATGCACGTGGACGGGTTTCGTTTTGACCTGGCAGCGGTCCTCTCCCGGGACGAATCAGGAATCCCCCTGGCGAATCCCCCCATCATCTGGGATATTGACTCCGATCCGGTACTGGCTGGCATCAAGCTCATCGCGGAAGCCTGGGATGCCGCCGGACTGTACCAGGTGGGAACATTTGTAGGCGATTTCTGGAAGGAATGGAACGGCAAATTTAGGGATGAAGTCCGCTCCTTCTTCCGGGATGACCGAAGGGCTATCAGCCATCTGGCCTGCCGGTTATTGGGCAGTGGCGATATTTTTGGACCGATCAATCCGGAGTCTGAGCCGAGCATTAATTTTATTACCTGCCATGACGGATTTACCCTAAATGACCTGGTTTCCTATGAACAGAAGCATAATGAAGCCAACCGCGAGGACAACCGTGACGGTACCGACTACAATCTGAGCTGGAACCACGGCTTCGAAGGTTTTACCGATGACCCTGAGATTGAACGGCTCCGCAATCGCCAGGTGAAGAATTTCCTGGCACTCACCTTGCTGGCCATAGGGACACCCATGCTGTCAATGGGCGATGAGGTCCGGCGCAGCCAGCAGGGCAATAACAATGCCTATTGTCAGGATAATGAGATTAGCTGGCTGAATTGGAGCTGGCTTGAAAAATACCGCGATGTCCATCGGTTCGCCAAGCAGTTAATCGCCATCCGCCTGCATCCGGACCCAAACCTGGGCTATCCGGAGCTCCCGACCCTCAACCAGATATTCGCCCGCTTGGAGATCAAGTTCCATGGCGTCCGCCTGGATCAGCAAGGCTGGGGCGACGAAGATCACAGCCTGGCGGTCAGCGTCCGGGACCCTGAGGGCGGTTTTTTTTGCCACCTTATCTTCAATGCTTATGGGGAATCTTTGGAATTTGAGCTTCCGAGCCTCGAGGAAGGTGAACAACGAAGCTGGTATCGCTGGCTGGATACTAATCTTGGGACTCCGGATGACATCTCCCTCTGGGCTGAAGCCCTGAAGGTCCCGGGCTCAACTTATCTGGCCCAGCCGCATTCGGTGGTTGGACTGATCGCCCGTGGGTCACTGAGCCCCTAAGAGCGTATTTAACCTCCTCAATATTTAGGGAGCTTATAAGCCAGTCATCATGGACCGCAAGATCATTCGCCCTTCATATCTAGAAGCTGTTGCAAAACCAATTTTTCTTTGTCACCCCGATATGAGCTTCGGCGTTGACCGGGAGATACATCACTATGGGCATTCCTTTTAATCTTGCCTCCGTTGGCCAACTGGTGTCGGAAGCCCGGGAGTACCTTTCTCTTAATGTGCTCTCCTGGGCCATGGCGGCTCAAATCGCGGTGGTCGGCTTGGTTCTTCTCTTCGCCAACCGAGCCATCCGAGGCATCAACGCCTGGTTCACCCGCCTGATAGAGCAATGCTCTTTGGCGCCAGAATTATGCGCCGACCTGCCTTTCTTAATCACTTTCAAGCGGGTTATTCATTCATTTCTCATTTTTATCTTTCTCTGGATTCTCTACGACATTGGCGAACATTTCGGCTGGGCCTGGCACGGCATATACACTGCGGGCGTAATTTTGATGGCCCTCGCTCTGATGCAGTTATTGACCGGGGTAATGAAAAACCGCTTCTGGGCCAGAATCCTGGCAGGAGCCATCTGGCTTTGGGCCGCGCTTTATATCTTCCATTTCATGGGGCCTTGGAAAGATCTTTTGAGCCATATTTCTTTCAAACTCGGGAATGTGCAAATTTCCTTGCTCCACCTTACCCGGGCCCTTCCTTTTTTCTTGGTTCTTTACTGGTTATCAAGAAATCTTTCAATCATCTGGTGGTTCTGGCTGCGGGTGGGCTCAGGTTTGACTCCTGCCGTACAGATCCTGTTGTCCAGGCTCGGCACAATTTTTCTTTTTTCGGCGTCAGTCCTCCTGGTCTTACATTATCTGGGGATCGATCTCTCCGTCTTCGCTCTGTTCGGCGGCGCCTTGGGGTTAGGGCTCGGTTTCGGCTTGCAAAAAGTCTTTGCCAACCTGTTAAGCGGCTTTATCCTTCTGGCGGATAAATCAATTAAGCCCGGCGATGTCATTCAACTGGGGGATAAGTACGGGCGGATCAATTTCCTGGGAGGCCGCTATATCTACGTTCTTTCCGGAAATGGCACCGAGCATCTCATCCCCAATGAAAAACTGATAACCGAGGAGGTAATTAACTGGTCTTACAGTCAAAACCTCGTTCGCCTAGAAGTGCCCGTCGGCATCGACTACGCCGCGGATTTGGAGAAAGCCAGAGACCTGATGCTGGAGACGGCTGCGGCTACTGATCGGATCCTCAAGGACCCCGAACCCGCTTGCCTTTTGTTGAGCTTCGGGGATAACGCCGTCAATCTGGAACTGCGGGTTTGGATCGACGACCCCCCAAACGGCCTCGGCCCAGTCAAAAGTAATCTTCTCTGTGGCATTTGGAAGCGGTTCCGGGACCACGGCATTGAGATGCCCTATCCCCAACGGGATGTCCATCTCAAGTCTATTCCTGAAGTAAGGATTCGAACTATATCAGAAGAAGGGTGAAGCCCCAATAAATCACTTAAAGAGCCTCTATGGAGAAAAAGGCCCATGACACCCCATGGTGAAATGACCATGGAGCAACCATCAGCAGACACGCTGAAGGTGATTCTTTCCGGGCAATGGAAGCTGGGCGGATTACTGCCCGGGGCCGATAAGGTTCAGCAGAGGCTCGAAGGGAGCCCCGGGGTTCGCAACCTGGTCATCGAGACCCGGGAGCTGGCCTATTGGGACACCGGGCTCTTGATCTTCCTGAAAGATTTACACACCTTCTGCTCCCGGCAGAAAATCGACCTGAACTGCGACGGACTGCCTGAGGGGGCGAAAAAACTGCTGGAATTAGCCTCTGCAGTCCCGGAGAAGAAAGGTGCCCGCCAGGCAGAGGGGCGGGTGTCGTTTCTCACCCATTTGGGCGACGAAACCGTCAATTTCTTCCAATCCGCAGGTGATTTGCTGGAGTTCATCGGCGCGGCGTCTATTGCCGTTCTGAGGCTGCTCAACGGCCAGGCTCAGTACCGCCGCGCCGATCTGTGGTTGATCATGGAGGCCGTGAGCGCCCAGGCGTTGCCCATCGTCTCTCTCGTCTCTTTTTTGGTGGGATTAATCATCGCATTTACCGGCGCTATCGAGATGAAGCAATTCGGGGCCCAAATTTACGTGGCCGATCTGGTGGGCATTGCCATGGTTCGCCTGATGGCGGCGATTATGACCGGCATCGTCATGGCCGGCCGCACGGGGGGGGCCTTTGCGGCCCAGTTGGGGTCCATGCAGGTGAACCAGGAGATCGATGCCCT
>JBAVAG010000135.1:0-28931 GCA_049585595.1 Desulfobaccales bacterium | reverse complement strand
AGATTCTTCGCTTCGCTCAGAATGACCATCTTTTTCTGGTTCCCAAGCTCCCGCTTGGGAACCTTATTTTAGAGCCAAGCTCCTGCTTTGGTCGGAAGGCGGCTCCTCCTGAGGGTAAGCCGGCTCCCGCCAACCGGAGCTTGGCGCCCAGGGTGCGTCCCCAAGCGGGAGCTTGGGAACGAGAGGAAAAATAGCTTGCCGGCGGGGCGGGCCGCAGTAATCGCCAACTGCAGGCGGCCAGGGACAGCCGCCCCACCAGGACTGAAGGGGTTTTGCAATGACTTCTAGTCTTCCTGGCGGTTGTGGTGTTTTACGGACACCCTGATAGTGTTATGTTCCATGGAAACGGTGCATAATGCTTTGCCTTTTTCCCTCCCCCTTGAGGGGGCGACACCGGGTGGGGGTGGTAATTTATCTTTCATTTACCATATGTTGCCACCCTCCCCCTAGCCCCCTCCCTGCTAGGGAGAGGAAGTCGGGGGAGCAAGAGATATTAAGGATATTCCAGAGGCCCCGCCAGGCCGGCCGCCTTATTCCGGCACCACCTCCAGGACCCGGTCGCCAGCGTCGTCCCACACCGTAGTCTTGATCTGCAGGAGTTCGGCCCATCTCCGGAAGGCCCCCACGAAGACTATCACCATGAGGACCATGATGACCACGGCCAGGGTCGCCAAAAGATACATCCCTTGGGGGATATAGGTGCCCACCAGAAGCAGGTAGCCGGCATACATGGTGATAAAGGCCATGGCGATCCCCGGAACCGCGGTGATCCAGGCGTATTTGGCCTTGTTCATCCGGATGATCATGGTGGTGGCGATGATCAGGCCGCTGGCGGCCAGGAGCTGGTTGCTCATGCCGAACAGCGGCCAGATAGTGCCAATATTGCCGGTAACCACCAGATAACCCCAGGAGCACACGAAGACGGCGCTGGTGATGACGATGCCGGGCCACCAGCCCCGCTCCAGGAACTTGGGGAAGAATTGGCCGATCATTTCCTGGAGGAAGTAGCGGCCCACCCGGGTGCCGGCATCTACCGCGGTGAGGATGAAGACCGCCTCAAAGATGATGGCGAAGTGATACCAGTAGCCCATCAAGTGCTTCATGAAGGGAATGGAGGAAAAGATGTAAGCCATGCCTACGGCCAGGGAAACGGCGCCGCCGGGCCGGCCCTGGATCGTTTCCCCCACCGCGGAGGCCAGCGCCTGCAGGTGGACCGTGGGCATGCCAAGTTTGGCAAAGGCGGCGGGAGCCGCGTTGATGGCGAAGTAATCGGCCGGCACCAGGACGCAGGCGGCCGTCAGGGCCATGATGGCTACAAAGCCTTCCACCAGCATGGCGCCGTAGCCCACGAACAAGACGTCCCGTTCATTGGGGAGCATCTTGGGGGTGGTGCCGGTGGCGATGATGGCATGGAAGCCGGATAAGGCCCCACAGGCGATGATGATAAAGACGAAGGGGAAGACCGGCCCGGCAATTACCGGACCGCCGCCGTGGACGAACTGGGTGATCGGCGCCATCAGGAAGACGGGCCGGACCCAGACGATACCCAGGGTCAGGGCCACGAGGGTGCCGATCTTCAGAAAGGTGGACAGGTAATCCCGGGGGACGAGGAGCAGCCAGACCGGCAGCACCGAGGCCACAAAGCCGTAAAGCGGGATAAGATAGGAAATTTGCGGTTTGCTCATGGTGAACAGGGCCTTCAGGGTAGGACTGGCGACCACATAAGGCCCGGTCAAGATCACCGCAAACAGCAGCACCACGCCCATGATGCTGGCGCCCCGGACGTCGCCAGGGCGCCAGAGGTGCATATAAATCCCCATGAGGAGGGCGATGGGGATGGTGGAAAGGACCGTGAAGGTCCCCCAGGGGCTGCTAAACATGGCGTTGACCACCGCAATGGACAGGCCCGCCAGGGTGAGGATGAGGATGAAGAGGATGGCCACCGAGGCCACGTGGCCCACCGCCGTGCCGATTTCCCTCTCAGCGATCTTGCCCAGGCTCTGGGCCTTATGGCGCACCGAGGCAAAGAGCACCACCATGTCATGCACCGCGCCGGCCACCACGCAGCCGATGATGATCCACAGGGCTCCCGGCAAATAGCCGAACTGGGCCGCCAACACCGGCCCCAACAGCGGCCCGGCCGCGGCGATGGCCGCGAAATGGTGGCCAAACAGTACAAACTTATTGGTCTTGACATAATCGATGCCGTCGGCCATTTTCACCGCCGGCGTCAACCTTTCCGTCTTCAGCTCCAGTACCCGGTTGGCGATGAACAGGCCGTAAAACCTGTAGGCCAGGGCAAACACGCACAATGCTACAAAGACCAGGGTCAAACCATTCATTCTTAGGCCCTCCCTTCTGCTGGTTTTGTCCTAAGTCCGGGTGCGGGCCCGGAGGTGCCGGTTACATGGAAAAATAAGCGAGTTCATCCTTATGCTCCGGCGGTTTGGGCACCAGGACCCTGATCAATAGCACCGGGACCGGGGAGTGGCTGACGACCCGGCGGGCCACGCTGCCCAGCAGCCAGGCGACCTCGCCGGCGCCATGGCTGCCCAGGAGGATGAGATCCATCCGGTGGGCGCCCGCATAGTTGATCATCTCCGGGGCCGGGTCGCCCTGTTTGAAGACCCAGGTAGCCGCTAAATTTTTGGCCCGCAAGGCCGCCGTGGTTGCCTGCAGGTACTTGACCGCCGGCAGCCGGGCCACTGCCTCGGTCTTGACCTCCGGGGAAGACTCGTCGATTTCGCCCACCGCTTCGGAGCCCACCGTCAAGAGCACCAGTTGCGAACCAAAGCAATTCGCCAAATCCTCGGCCTTGGGAAGCACCTTGCCTGCCAAATCCGAGCCGTCCAACGGAACCAGGATCTTGTTAAACACGCCATGCCTCCTTCCCTCTCTGATTTGGTTCTGTTTAGGCCGGTCCGGTCCTCACCACCGGGTGGGGACCGGACCGGCCTAAGGAAGCCGTGGGGGAAAGGCTTTTTCCTGCGGCTCCCGGGCGCCGCCAGATGCCTGAGACCAGCTGCCTTGTGCCTTTGTTTATGCAATCATATTACCACGATCGCTGTCAAGAAGGGGAAAAAAAGGGCCCGAAAACGGACCCCCGGGACCGGCCCGGAAAGATGTCCCCTTAGAGAGCTTGGGGTAAAATTGGCGTCCCCCAGCGGCAGCTTAGGAACGAGGATCAAGGAAATGGTGGGGGGGTTCCCCACCCTGCATCTGATGGCGCCTAGGACGCGCCCTACGGGCTCCTTTCTTTGAGAAGTCTTGTCGTTTTGTAGGGTGCATCTCACGCACCATTACGAGCGGCTCGATTGCAGCCTGGAAGCCTGTGCCACTAAAGGACCTGGCCGCTCGTTATCCCCAAAAAGTGGAGCCACCTGTCCTCCGGGAAAGGCAGCTTTTTTATTGTTGCTCGAAGCGACAATAGACCCGAGGCAAAATTCGCCGGCCTTCGAGTTTCCTTTTTACTTTTTCCTTTTTGCCTTTCAAATCCCTGGCCCCTAACTCCTATTTCTTGAAATGGTGGGCACTGCCCGCCCTACAACTACACAGGCGGGACGCCTGCGCTACCAGTGGGGCGGGCCTCCGTGCCCGCCGTCCTTTCGTTGGCCCGCTCACACGCCCACTCCATCTCATCACTTGAGCAGCAGTCCTGCCACTTCCTTCGGCGCTCGCGCGATAACGGAAAGGAAAGCTCGAGCCGGTTGATCGGGCTGTGACCGCCCTTGCTCCCAGTGCCGAAGCGTTCCCAGGGGAATATGATAGCGGGCTGAAAATTCTTCCTGTGTCAGCCCCAGGGCGCGCCGGAGCGTCTTGACTCGCGGCAGGGGCCGTAGCTGGCTCTCGCTTGCGGGCGTCAGCGGCGGATTGTCGAGATCGCTGGCGGCACCGGCCTCAATGTCGGTTTCTTTCATCGGCGCTAACGGCCTCTCAGGGACAACCCCTTCGGTGCCATCCGGCTCGCGCTTCATGAGCCTCCCGTCATGTTGCATTCTGCCGATAGTATATTTCTTTCTCATAATTCGTTGCCAGGTTTCCCCCCTTGATACAGGCGCACCCGGGAGCAGGGCCCCGCCTCAAAGATAATTTTTGGCCAGCTCTTCGTAATAAGCCCGGGGATGCTTACAGGCAGGGCAGGTTTCCGGCGCATTCTTCCCCGCGACCACATAACCGCAGTTGCGGCAGTGCCAGGTGACGGCCTCCTGCCGGTGGAACAGGGTATTGTCTGACAGGCGTTTCGCCAGGGCCCGGTAGCGGGCTTCGTGGAATTTTTCCACCTTGGCGATTTCCCGGAAGGAGACGACGATCTCTTTGAACCCCTCCTGCTGGGCCACTTCGGCAAAATTCTGATACATGGTGGTCCACTCATAATTCTCGCCCTCGGCCGCAGCCTCCAGGTTGCTCAGGGTATCCCCCAGGTGGAAGGGATAGCCCGCGCTGATTCCGGCGCTGCCCTCCCCCAGGTGCTTATAAAAGACCTCCGCATGCTCCTTTTCGTTGTCCGCGGTTTCCTGGAAAATCGCGGCAACAAACTCGTATCCGGCCTTGCGGGCCTGGCTGGCATAAAAGCTGTAACGGTTCCGGGCCTGCGATTCACCGGCAAAGGCGGTCAGCAGGTTCTTTTCCGTCTGGGAGTTCTGCAACTGCATGGAAACACCTCCTTGGGAGAATTAAGGTGCGCAACGCGCTCCTAAATATTGCTGCTTAATCTGATGCAGGGTGGGCACCGCCCACCATTTCCTTAAGTCTGCTTGCCCTGGCAGCCTTGGTGGGGCGGGCCTCCGTGCCCGCCGTCATTTCGGTAGCCTAGGCGTCCCGCCTGTGTAGTACATGGGCAGTTTATATCACACGGGCCAGAGGCCCATGCTACCAAGTCCAAGTGGCGCAGGCGTCCCGCCTGTGCCCGATGTAGGGTGGGCACCGCCCACCATTTCCTTAATCCTCGTTCCCAAGCTCCTGCTTGGGAACGCCAATTTTACCCAAACTCCTGCTTGGGGGACATTTGGGTATCACCCCATCTTTGGCTTTTAGCTGATTGCTGATTGCTGACAGCTGATACCGTTATTGCTGCCAAATAATCCGGCCGCAGTCCTTCAGGTCGTAGCCCCCCAGGGCGGTGGCCGCCTCCCGAAACTGGGCGGAGCGGATGACCTCCAGCAGGACCTGGAAGCGGGTTTCGGCAAACGTGGTTTCCGGCACCACCAGGTCGTACCGCTCCGGCCTAAGCGGGATAAAATCGAGCCCCAAGGCCCTGGCGGCCGCCAGGATCCCCAGTCCGGCGTCGGCGGTGCCGGAGGAGACATTCACCGCCACTGCCATGTGGGTGTATTCCTCCATGGCGTAGCCCTGGATGGTCCCGGCCGCCAGGCCCTCCTCCCTGAGGAGAATATCGAGCAACAGGCGGGTACCGGCGCCCCGTTGCCGGTTGATGAAGCGCACCCCGGGGCGGGCCAGGTCTTTGATACAGTTGAGGTTTTTGGGGTTGCCCGGGGCCACCATCAGGCCCTGCTGGCGCCAGGCCAGGTTGATGAGTTTCAGGGGCACTCCGGCGAGATGGCGCTCGATGAAGGAGATGTTGTAGGTTTTGGTCTCTGGGTCCAACAGGTGGCAGCCGCCCAGGTGGGCCCGGCCCTGGCGCAGGGCCATCAGGCCTCCCAGGCTGCCCACGTGGCCGGAAGAGAGGCGCAGCCGCGCCTCGCGGCGGCGCAGCAGGGTGGCCAGGAGGTCCAGGGCGTTGTCGTGGCTCCCCAGGACCACCAGGGTGCCGTCGATCTCGTCGGCGGCCACCAGCAACTCCGCGGCCACCGGTCGGTCCTCCTCCAGGCCTTCGCTCAGGGAGGGGATCGTCAACAGGCCGTCGGCCCGCACCAGGGAAGTGATGGCGCCCGCGCCCCGGGGCAGCGGCGTGGCGATGACCTTGTCCCCCACCCGGCCCAAGGTTACCCGGATGAATTCGGTGAGGCCGGGCCGGGAAGGCAGGTTCTGGGCCGGATGGACCATGAGTACGGGCCGCGCCTGCCGCCTCTTCCCCGCCATCCCGGCGATCAGGGGCCCGGCGAACTGCTCGAAGGAAAGGACTGCGGACACCGGATATCCGGGGTTGCCGATCACCGGTTTGCCCGCCACTACCCCCAACAGTGTGGGCTTCCCCGGCATCATGGCCACCCCGTGCACCAGCACCTGGCCCAGGGCGGCCACCGCCTGGTAGGTGTAATCCTCGGTGCCCGCGGAAGAGCCGGCATTGATGAGCACCAGGTCGGCGGCCGCCAGGGTCTTTTCCAAGGCTGCCCTGAGCATCTCCGCATCGTCGGGAACGATGTCCTGAACCCAGGGGAGGCCTCCGGCCTCGGCCACCAGGCCGGAAAGGATGACCGAGTTGAATTCCGGCAGGCGGCCGGCGGCCGGTTCCTCCTCCAGGTCGGCGGCCGGCACCAGCTCGCTGCCGGTGGGGATGATGGCCACCCTGGGAAGGCTTCGCACCTTAACCCGGGTCACGCCGGCGGCCAGCAGGGCCCCCTGGGACCACGGGGAGATTTCCGTTCCTTCCGGAAGGACCATTTCCCCCTTTACCAGATCTTCGCCCACCCGGCGGACATGCTGCCAGGGGAAGACCGGGGCCTCCACCACGATGGGGTCGGCCTCGGGGTCGGGAATCTGCTCCACCATGATCACCGCGTCGGTTCCCGGCGGCATCAGGTGGCCGGTGTTAACCGAGGTGGCCTCCCGGCCCAGGTGCAAACGCCTGGGATTTTCCGGGGTGGCCCCGAAAGTAGCCGCGGCCGCCACCGCAAAGCCATCCATGGCCGCCTGGTGCGCCCCGGGGCTGGAGCGGCCTGCCATCACCGGGGCCGCGGTCACCCGGCCGGCAGCCGTAAGCGTCGGGACTTCCTCCACACCCGCCAGGCCTTTGGGATCGAACCGGGAAAACCAGAGCTCCCGGGCCTCTTCCAGGGACTGCATCCGCAAATAGATACGCCTTTTCATAAGCTTGCAGCTCTCGGCCGCCAGCTTTCAGCTTCATAAAAAGTGTCTATCTTCTGGGGGCATCTCATTTTTAAAGTAACTCCCATTTTCTAGAGGTGGCTAGGGGCAGTAAGGTCCGATGGTTTTGGGCTGATCGCTGCTGGCTGAGGGCTGAAAGCTGCCCACGCTGGTATCGCCGAAGAGGAGATTTATAAAGGCCTTCTTGTAACCGCTGAGAACCCGGTCCCGGCGCTGCACCAGGGCCAGGTGATCTGGCTGAAAGTAACCGGGAAGGGGAATGAAGGCCAACCGGCGGCCGGGGCGGGGCATGGTCCTTGCCAGGGTGGCGAAGGAGATCCCCAGGCCCATTTCCACGTAAAGGGCGCTCAACTCCACGTTGGCCGATTCCATGACGATCCGGGGGGCGAGGCCCAGGGTGCGGAAGCGCTCGTCCAGGACCCGGCGCCAGGGGTAGCCGGGGTCCCGGGGCGGCAAGATCAGGGGATAGCGGACGATCTGCCGCAGGCTGAGGCGCTTGGCGCCCGCCAGGGGATGGTCCCGGGGGGTCAGGAGGACTGGGACCAGAGGCTGCCAGCGCCTCGCGGCCAGCTCCTTGGGCGCCAGCGATTCCAGGGCCAGGCCGAAATCGACCTCGCCTTCTTTCACCAGGTCCAGGACTGCCGCCTGGGAGCGGTCCAGGAGGGTGAGGTCGACCTGGGGAAACAGCCGGCGATAGACGAGCAGCGCCTCGGGCAGCAGGCGGTATAGGGTGGTGAAGGCCGCGGCCAGGCGCAGGGTCCCCTGGTTGGTCCCTTTGAGTTCGTGGAGCTCTTCTTTGAGGGTTTCATAGCCGGCCAGCAGGGTCCGGGAAAAGTCCAGGAGCTTTTCGCCGGCAGGGGTGAGGCGCAAACGGTTGCCCAGACGCTCCAGGAGGAGGCAGTCGAGCTCCGCTTCCAGGGCCCGGACCTGCTGGCTCAGGGCGGACTGGCTCCGGAAGGTGGCCGCCGCCGCCTTGGTAAAGCTCCCCAACCGGGCCACCTGGTAGAACCCCAGAAGCTGCTGCCATTCCATAAGATTGCCTGATGATAAATATAAAAATTATTAATTTTACTTATTTAACTTTTTAGCAGAAATTAGCCACCAGGGCAATGGCCGTTTTCCGTTTTCCGTTTTCCGTTTTCCGAAAAAGGCAAAATCAACAAACGAATCGAAGCCCCTTGGCAAAGACGGAAAGGGCGGTTTTCCGTTTTCGGTAAGAGCCCAAGGCCTGGATATGAATGGGAGCCTGATGGAATCCCTTATTTATCCCCTCTCCCCAGATGGGGGAGAGGGCTAGGGTGAGGGGTAATTTGATCTATCTTGCACTCCCACTAATAAGTCCAAAAATAAAAAAGGAAAACTTTTTGCCTTTACCCTGTCGAAAGCCAAGGCCCCTCGGCAGATACGGCAAACGGCAAACGGAAAACCGCCTTCCAAGGAGGTGCGCCATGAAGGAATCGCTGCAGCCGGGCCTCAGTTTTGAGTTCAAATTCACTGTGCCGGAGGACAAGACCGTCCCCCACCTGTTCCCCGAATCCCCGGAGTTCCAGGAGATGCCGCAGGTATTGGCCACCGGCTATATGGTGGGCCTCTTCGAGTGGGCCTGCATCCGGGCGGTCAACCCTCACCTGGACTGGCCCCGGGAGCAGACGGTGGGGATCGGGGTTCAATTGAGCCACCTGGCCGCCACCCCGCCGGGACTGACGGTGACCGTCCGGGGCCGGCTGGAAAAGGTGGAAGGGCGGAAACTCACCTTTTTCCTGGAGGCCGATGACGAAGTGGACCTGATCTCAGAGGGCTACCACGAGAGGTTCGTCATCGACGCCGTGAAATTCAAAGCCAAGGCCAAGGCCAAATCCGAGAAAAAGCAGGCTTAGGCAAAGGCGGGGCCTCAGCTAACCTTTCTCAGGACGGCTCCCGATTGCTAGTGGTCTGTTCCGCAATTGATTATCCATTTAAAAAGACCGATTTTTACCCCCCGTTGGACAAGGGGGGTAGGGGGGATTTAGTATAACCTCTTGAAATCCCCCTAAATACCCCTTTTTCAAAGGAGGATTTAACATGCCAAAATCCAGCCTACCAGTCCTATATTATGTCAAGCTAATTATGAAACACTCCACTATCTGGAGTGAGACCAGCCCTCCGGGCGGCGGATTTTTGGGGAGCGGCCACAGGAACGGGCCGGGGGATCTTCCCCGGCCCTTTCAATCTCAGATCCCTTTTCCCCTGGGGGCTCCTTTCCCGGAGGCTGCCAGGCGGGGCCTCGCAGGACGTCTTTTTTACCAGTGATTGGTGTGCACCCGGGAGGCGTCATAAGGGTGCGGCATCTTCCTCTCCGCCGGGTAGCCGATGGGAATGATGTTCAGAGGGATGACCCCCTTCGGCAGATTCAGCAGCTTTTGCACCTTGGCAACCCGGTCCTGGTACGGATAAATCGCGGTCCAGACCGCCCCCAGCCCCACGGCATTGGCCGCGATGAGGATGTTCTCGCTGGCCACCGCCCCATCCAGCATCCATAACCCCTTCCCCTTTTCCCTCTCTTCTTTGGCCAGATTGCCGCACACCAGGATGGCCACCGTGGCCTTCTTGAGCTGAAAGGTCTTGGGATTGGGGTTGAAACTATGAATTTGGTCCAGGATTTTGCGGTCATTAATCACCATAAACTCCGTGGACCGCTCATCGAAGGCCGACGGCGCGCTCAATCCGGCTTCCAGCAACAGCTTGATGGTCTCTTCGGGAACCGGGTGCGGCGTATAATCCCGGATACTGCGCCGGGTCAGGATGGCGGTGATGGCATCGAGAGTCCCCGACGGAACTTTGATTTCCACCGGCGCCCCCTGATCCTTGGCGCCCGCCGCCGGTTTTTCCTCCGCCCAACTCCGGGGGGTCGTAAGCCCCGGCTGCCACACGGAGGCCAGGAGGCCTAAACCGATGACCCCGATGACCGGAAACAACCTCTGGCGAACTTTCATCCATCTCCTCCTTTGATCCTGTCTTGACCCAAGAAATTATTGCGATACCTCAGTCTGCCCAAAAATGTCATTCTGAGCGAACCGAAGAATATAGGGTTATCTCCAATGGAAACGGTGCATAATGCTTTGCCTTTTTCCCTCCCCCTTGAGGGGGCGACACCGGGTGGGGGTGGTAAATTTGGAGCAGTAAGCAATAAGCAGTAAGCGGTAAGCAGTTATCTTTTCCTGCTCACTGCTCGCTGCTAACTGCTCACTTAAATGCCACCCTCCACCCAGCCCCCTCCCCTCAAGGGCCCCTCAAGGGAGGGGGGGGTATCTCAAATCTTTCGTTAAGATAATTCTGGGATATCAGACCCTTGGTAGGGGCGACCCGCTGGGTCGCCCTTTCCGTTCAGGATGATAATGAATTCAGGTTTTGCAATAGTTTCTAATAATAATCCGAGATTAGGCGCCCGCACCTGCCGGCTCACTTCAGGTTGCGGACCCGCACCTCGATCTCCGGGATGTCTTGCAGCAGGTCAACTAGCTTGCCGGTATCCGTGCTGCCGTAGTGGTACGGGTAAAGAATTTTAGGCTTGAAGGTCCGGGCCGCATCCGCCGCCATCTCCGGAGTCATGGTGTAAGGGAGATTCATAGGCAGAAAAGCGATATCGATGTTCTTAAGAACCTTCATCTCCGGGACGTTCTCCGTATCCCCGGCCACATAGACTCTTGTGCCCCCGAAGGTGATTACGTAACCGTTGCCGCCGCCCTTGGGATGAAAGGGTTCGCCTCCGGGCCGCAGGTGCACCAGGTTGTAGGCCGGGACCGCTTCAATCTGCAGGCCGTCCTCGGTCTTCGTCTCCCCGTTCTTCATGACCAGGCCCCCGGGCACCTGGGATGCGCCCGCCTGGTTCAGCACGACCCGGGTGGATGGTTGCCGCAGCGATGCCACCGCCTGGGCATCCAGGTGGTCCCCGTGTTCGTGAGTGACGAGAATCAAGTCCGCCTTGGGGAGCGTCCGGTAATCGGCATACTCCCCCACGGGGTCCACATGGATGACCCGGCCCCCGAAGGTAAACATCAAGGTGCCGTGGCCGATAAAGGTGATGGTGAGATCCCCGGCCCCGGTCTCAATTATGTCCTGCTCAAACTTCTCCGTTACTTTCACTATTCCCGCCCCCCATTATCTGAATTTATGCGGCAGGACTGGCCGCGGCAGTCAGAAATGATTTTGAGGATCCCTTTGCCCGGGTTAAGCCACAAGGGATGATCTAGCAGCTATTGCAAAACCTCGATCTGGCTAAAAATGTCATTCTGAGCGAAGCGAAGAATCTCGTATTTTTAATGACTTGAGATCCTTCACTCCGCTCAGGATGACAGTGAAAATGGGTTTTGCAATAGCTCCTAGTGCTATGTCCCACAATTATCTTACCAAAAGATTTGAGATAACCCCCCCTCCCTGAGAGGGGAGGGGGTTGGGGGGAGGGTGGCAACATATGGTAAATGAACAATAATTTACCACTCCTACCCGGTGCCGCCCCCTCAAGAGGGAGAGGAAAAGGCAAAACATTTATGAACGTTTCCGTGGGACACAATACTAGTCAACGTCCAACCTTTTCGATAAGGATAATTCCGGTAAAAGTCAATAGCCCGGCAAGATATGGGAGACCAGTGCCCGGTCCCAGGCAGCCTTTGGCAGGAGGAGGAATAGATTGGCTAACCTCAAAGAGAAGGAGTCAATCAGAGAGCTTCCTTTGATATCTCCTCGGGTTGGCCTGATTCCAGTTGGGCCTCCTGGGGCCGGCTGCGGCAGGGGCGCCCGCAGGCTTCGCAGGTGCACGCAGGCAGTTCGCCCTCGTCCCCCAGTTTTTGGAAATGGCCGCAGTGGTTACAGCGCACCACCGGGCGGTAGTCTATCCAGCCGGGTTCCTTCCAATAACGCCAGGTGCCGTACTTGAGGCGATAACGGAGCGCGGTGTAGAGGCAGGTCAGGCCGATGAGATGGGCCGTGGAAATGAAAAAAGCCCTCCAGGAAAAAAGGACGGTGATCCCCATGACCATCAACAGCCGGGAGGCCAGACGCCAGGATTTCTTCCAGACGGCGGCATCGGCCAGGGTCCAGGGCAGGCGCACCCCGACCCAAAGGTTGCGGCCGGGCTGCCAAAAGAGCATCAGCAGCCCCACGGACCAGCAGAGTCCCGATACCAGGTAGTGCGAGTATTGCAGAAATCACCGCCTCTTTAGGCAGTTCCAGGTTCCAAGTTCAAGGTTCAAAGTTGAGACCTTTGCGAAAAAAGTCCTTTGGCCATCCGGAGCGAGGCATCATGACCTGACGGCCAGTACGAAAAACGAAAATGTAGAACCGCCGCCCTCGGCGGTTCCCGGGCCGGCGAGGGCACCGCGCTACGTCTTTATAAAATGCGAAGAATCTCTTATTTCCTTAGTATTCATGAGATTCTTCAGTCGCTGCGCTCCCTCAGAATGACAAAAATGAGGACTTTCGCCTAGGTCTCAAGTTCCAAGCTGAAAACCAAGGCCCGAGCATTTGAATTTTGCTTTTAACCTTGAACCTTTAACCTTGAACTTTGAACCATCACTTCCCCTCCAGCTTGGCCCGGATCTTGAGGCGCAGAGCGTTGAGGCGGATGAAGCCGCCGGCGTCCGCCTGCCGGTAGTCGCCCCCGGCCTCGAAGGTCACCAGGTCGGGACGGTACAGGGATTTGCCGCTCTTCCGGCCCACCACCGTGACGTTGCCTTTATAGAGCTTCAGCCGGGCGGTGCCGGTCACCGGCTGCTGGGCCTCATCGATCAGCTTCTGCAAGGCATAGCGCTCCGGGGCGAACCAGTAACCGTAGTAGATCAATTCGGCGTAGCGGGGGCTGAGGCTGTCCCGGAGGTGCATCACTTCCCGGTCCAGGGTGATCGATTCCACCGCCTGATGGGCAGCCCGCAGGATGGTGCCGCCGGGGGTCTCGTACACTCCCCGGGATTTCAGGCCGACGTAGCGGTTTTCCACCAGGTCCACCCGGCCGACGCCGTGGGCGCCCCCGCTGTCATTGAGGCAGGCCAATAGAGCCGCCGGGCTGAGGCGCTCTCCGTCCACCGCCGCCGGGTCACCCGCCTCAAAGTCGATTTCCAGGTAGCGGGGCTGATCCGGGGCCTCCTGGGGGGATTTGCTGAGCAGGAACATCTCCGCCGGGGGTTCGGCCCAGGGGTCCTCCAGGATGCCGCCCTCGAAGCTCAGATGCAGGAGGTTGCGGTCGCTGGAATAGGGTTTCTCCGTGGTCACCGGCACCGGGATCCCGTGCTTTTGGGCGTAGGCCACGCAATCGGCCCGGCCCTGGAGGTCCCACTCCCGCCAGGGAACGATGATCGTGAGATCCGGGGCCAGGGCCTGGTAGGTGAGTTCGAAGCGCACCTGGTCGTTGCCCTTGCCGGTGGCCCCGTGGCTCACCGCGTCCGCCCCGGTTTTGGCGGCCACCTCCACCTGGGCCTTGGCGATCAGGGGACGGGCGATGGAGGTGCCCAGCAGATAGGCCCCTTCATAGAGGGCGTTGCCCCGGAACATGGGCCAGACGAAATCCCGGACAAACTCTTCCTTGAGGTCCTCGATGAAGACCTGGTCGGCGCCGGTGGCCCGGGCCTTGGCCGCCACGGTGGCCAATTCCTCTCCCTGGCCGATGTCGGCGCAGAAGGCCACCACCGGGCACTGATAGGTCTCCTTGAGCCACCTGAGGATCACCGAGGTGTCCAGGCCGCCGGAATAGGCCAGGACGATTTTGCGGATTTTATTCATAGTCTCTTGATTCCTCTATGAACCTCGCTATTGCCGGAAAGCACCTACGGGTAAAGCTGGGCCTATGAGCGGGTTGTAGGGTGCGCCTGGCGCACCACCAGCCTTTTTTTATCGGTGCGTGAGACGCACCCTACGAAATTTCACGCCGAAAGGGTAACCCGCTTGAACCGCCTCTTACCCACCTTCAGAAGATAGGAATTTCCGGCAGTTAGCTCCAGGTTGGCATCGGTAACCTTTTCTCCATCCACCTGCACCCCGCCCTGGGTGATCAGGCGCCGGGCCTCCGAGGTGCCGCCAGCCAGGCCCGCGTCCACCATGGCCTTGGGGAGCCACAGCTTCGAGCCGGCAGCCTTCAGGTCCACCTCCTCAACCTCCTCCGGCAGTCCCTTGTCCCGGAAGATGCGGGCAAACTCTTGGGCGGCCTCGAGGGCGGCGTCCTGGCCGTGATAGCGGGCAACGAGCTCCAGCGCCAGCTCCTCCTTCACCTGGCGGGGGTGTTTGCGCCCCTGGGCCAGGTCCTCCCGGAGGCGGGCCAATTCTGCCGGGGCGATGTCGGTGAGGAGTTCAAAATAGCGCAGCATCAAAGGGTCGGAGATGGACATGATCTTGCCGAACATGACTCCCGGGGCTTCGTCGATCCCCACGTAGTTCCCCAGGGATTTGCTCATCTTCTGCACCCCGTCCAGCCCTTCCAGCAGCGGCAGGGTGATCACCACCTGGGGCGGCTGGCCGTATTCCCGCTGCAAGTCCCGGCCCACCAGGAGGTTGAAGGTCTGGTCGGTGCCGCCCAACTCCACGTCGGCCTTAAGGGCTACCGAGTCATAGCCCTGGATCAGGGGATAGAGAAACTCGTGGATGCTGATGGGGGTCTGGGAGGTATAGCGCTTATGGAAATCCTCCCGCTCCAGCATGCGGGCAACGGTGTGGCGGGCCGCCAGCTTGATCAGGTCCTGGGCGGACATTTCCTTCATCCAGCGGCTGTTGAAGTCGATAAGGGTTTTCTTTGGGTCCAGGATCTTAAAGATCTGGCGCTCGTAGGTGGCGGCGTTGGCCTTGACCTCTGCTTCCGTGAGGGGCGGGCGGGTTTCGCTCTTGCCCGAGGGGTCGCCGATGAGACCGGTGAAATCGCCGATGAGGAAGATCACCTGGTGGCCCAGGTCCTGGAAGTGCTTGAGCTTCTGGATGAGCACCGTGTGCCCCACGTGCAGGTCCGGGGCGGTGGGATCGAACCCGGCCTTGATCCGCAAGGGCTTGCCGGTGGCGATGGCCTCCTGCAGCCGCGCCTTAAGGTCCTCTTCCCGGATGATCTCCTGGCAGCCCTGCTTGATCAGGGCCAGTTGTTCGTCCACCGGTTTCACGTTGGGTTCACTCCAACTTGTTTAATCCAGCCTTTATAGGGCGGGCTGTGCCCGCCGAACCGCCAGGGGCCAGGGGTTAGGGACCAGGGGCCAGCGCTTATTACTAACCCCTGACCCCGCCGTTTTATGGCGGCCACAGGCCGCCCTATAATCTGGCAGCCCTGGGCTCGCCTCTCGATTTTCCAGGGACTTACGGAATCACCCTGATTCGCCCCGCTCCTGTCCCGCTCACTTCGCCGACTATGGCCGCGTCCGCCACCCCCCGCTCTTTTAGCCGGCTCAGCAACAGCTCGCCGTGGTGCGGCGCCACCGCGATGAACAGGCCTCCGGAGGTCTGGGCGTCGCTCAGGAGGTCCGCCGTTAAGGGGTCCACCCCGGCCTCGAGGGTCAGGTGGTTTTCGCAGAAGCGGCGGTTGGCGTGGCTGCCCCCCGGCACCAGGCCCATGGCGGCATACTCCCGGGCCCAGGACAGGATCGGCACCCGGCTCGCAAAAATGGTGAACTCCGCCTGGGAGGCCCGGGCCATCTCCAGGCCGTGTCCCAGCAGGCCGAAGCCGGTGATGTCGGTGACCGCGTGCACCTCCAGGCCTTCCAGGGCCTCGGCTGCGGCCCGGTTGAGGGCGGCCATCACCCCGATGGCCGCTTTCTGCGCTTCCGGGGAGGCCAGGCGGGCCTTCAGGGCGGTGGCGATGATGCCGGTGCCCAGGGGCTTGGTGAGCAGCAGCAAGTCCCGGGGGCGGGCTCCGGCCTTGGTGTAGATGCGCTCCGGATGCACCAGCCCGGTGACCGCCAGGCCGTATTTCATCTCCGAGTCCTCGACGCTGTGGCCCCCCACCAGCAAGGCCCCGGCTTCGTGCACCTTGTCCAGGCCCCCCCGGAGCACCGCCTTGAGGGTATCCGGCGACTCGCTCTTCAGGGGAAAGCAGGCGATATTCATGGCGAGCAGAGGCCGGCCCCCCATGGCGTAAATGTCCGAAAGGGCGTTGGCCGCGGCTATGGCCCCGAACTCGTAGGGATCGTTGACGATGGGGGTAAAGAAATCCACCGTCTGGATCAGGGCAAGCTCCGGGGTCAGACGATAGACCCCGGCGTCGTCCGCCGCCTCCAATCCCACCAGGAGATCGGCATGGCTCTTAAAAGGCAGGCTCTTTAAGATGTCCTCCAGGACCCCTGGAGGTATCTTGGAAGCTCAGCCCGCAGCCCGCACCTGCTCCACCAGGGGTTTTTTGCTTTCTTCCACTATGGGCCTCTCGTTAATTAGTGGTATGTTGCGAAAAGGACTACCAGCCCCCACTAAAACCCCAGCCAGCGCACTTCCCGATCCTTGCGGGGCGGCGCCGGCGGTTCCTTGGCCGGGTAGCCGATGGGGGTGATGGCCAGCAGTTGCCGCTCGGTTTTCCTTAGGAATTTCAGGATTTCGTCTTCCAGGTAATTAGCCCCGGTCATCCAGCAGGTGCCCAGACCTTCGGCTTCCGCCGCCAGCAGCAGGGTTTGCATGAGGGCGGCGCCGCTCTGGAGGTTGGCCATATTCAAGCCGGGGTGGGGGTCCTTGAAGATGGTCACCGCGATGACCATCGGGGCGCCCCCCAGGTCTTTGAAGAACTTCATCACCGGTTCCGGGTCAAATCCAGGGATGTTGAACTTCTTCAATTCGGGCAACAGATACTTGATGGCCTGGCCCACCAGGGCCACGAATTCGTCCTGGACCCGGCCAGCCATCACGGCCAGGTCCCAGCCCTGGAGATTGAGGCCGGAGGGGGCCCACAGGGCAGCCTCGACCACCCGTTCCAGGACTTGCCTGGGCGGGGGGTCCGGTTTGTACAGGCGATGGCTGCGGCGATGGTGAATGGCTGCATAAATGTCCATGGAACCTCCTTTGGTATCTGAGCCTTCATGCCTGCCATTGGCAAAGAAGGTCTCTAAATCCATTTCTTTGCTGAGACATTTTATTCAGGGTTGGCGTCCGCCTTCAAATCGCCAGCCCCTGCGGCATCCTTATCGGCTCCCGGCCGTCCGCCTGTCTTCCCCAACCCCGGTAAACCCCGGCTTCCGTAAGCCTGCCCCGCTTTTCGCAGCCCTGGGCGTAGATGGCGCACTTGCGGGCCAGGACCTCCCGGGCCGCCTGGGCCTCCGGGGCCGGCAACTCCGGGTCATCCAGGAGTTTGAGGAGGGCCTGGATGCGAAACCGGTCCAGACCCCATTGGGCGGAGAGCTGGTCGGCGCGGCCGCCCCTTTTTACGACCAGGGCCTCCGGCAGCAGGCCGATCTGGTAGCGCCAACTGAGACGCAGCCAGAGGTCGTAGTCTTCGGCGGCGGGAAGATTCTCATCGAAACCGCCGTGTTTCTCAAAAACCGTCCGGTTGAGGACCACCGCCGAGGGGCTCACCAGGCAGCGCTGAAGCGACGGGAAAAAGATCCAGCCCCCGATTTTCCCATGGCTCCGGGGTTGATTAACCTTAAGCCCCCGCCGCTCCCAGGTCTCTTCGGTTTGGCAGAGGACGAGTTTCGGATGCCCTGCCAGGTAAGCCATCTGCCGGGCCAGCTTTTCCGGCCGCCACAGGTCGTCGGAGTCGAGGAAGGCCAGCCACTGCCCCCGGGCCGCACAGATGCCGAGATTCCTGGCTGCCGCCACCCCGAGGCGGGAAGCGTTGCGCAGCAATCTGATCCGGGACCCAAAGGCGGCCAGGGCCTCCGCGGTGCCGTCCGTCGAGGCGTCATCCACCACCAGGACTTCAAAATCCTGCCAGGTCTGGGCCAGCACCGAGGCCACCGCCTCTGGCGCCAGGGCCGCCCGGTTGTAAGTGGGAATGATGACGCTGAGGCCTGGACGGGCCGCCATGGTGAGAAGTTAATCAAAAATCCCGGAAAATACAAGGGTGAAATGGTTCCGGGGCCGGTACCGTCCTTTATCATTTGTGGCGCCGGCCGGTCTATGGTAATTTATTAAGATAACTATTGGAGTGTTTCCTAATTAGCTGGACATAATATCAGAACTGGAAGGCTCGATTGGGCATGTTAAGTCCCCCTTTGAAAAAGGGAGATTTAGGGGTATTTTAGGAGGTTAAACTAAATCCCCCCTACCCCCCTTTTCCAAAGGGGGGTAAAAGATCAGTCTTTTTAAATGGATAATCAATTGCGAAACAGACCACCAGCGTCAGCAGGAGCGCCCATGCCGCCCCGTTATCAACCCCGCCGCCTGGAGGCCAAATGGCAGGAGATTTGGCAGGCTGAGCGGCTCTATGAGGCCCGGGAGGACCCTGGCCGCCCCAAATATTATGTCCTGGAGATGTTTCCTTACCCGTCCGGGCGCATCCACATGGGGCACGTGCGCAACTACACCATCGGCGACGTGGTGGCCCGCTACAAACGGATGCGGGGGTTCAACGTGCTGCACCCCATGGGCTGGGACGCCTTCGGCCTGCCGGCGGAAAACGCCGCCCTGGCCCGGGGACTCCACCCGGCCAAATGGACCTCGGAGAATATCGCCTACATGCGCGGCCAGCTCCAGGCCCTGGGCTACAGCTATGATTGGCCCCGGGAGCTGGCCACCTGCGACCCCGAATATTATCGCTGGGAGCAGTTGGTCTTCATCGAGATGTACCAGAGGGGGCTCGCCTACAAACGGCAGGCCCCGGTCAACTGGTGCCCCCAGTGCGCCACGGTGCTCGCCAATGAGCAGGTGGAAAACGGCCTCTGCTGGCGTTGCGACTCCCCGGTGCACTTGAAGGAGCTGGACCAATGGTTCTTTAAGATCACCGCTTACGCCGAGGAGCTGCTGGCCGACCTGGATCAGCTCCAGGACTGGCCGGAGCGGGTGGCCACCATGCAGCGCAACTGGATCGGCAAGTCCGAGGGGGCGGAAATCCAATTCCCCCTGGAGGGCGGAGGCGATCCCATCAAGGTCTTCACCACCCGGGCCGACACCCTGTTCGGCGCCACCTTCATGAGCCTGGCCCCGGAGCACCCCCTGGCCCTGGAACTGGCCCGCGGCAGCGCCCAGGAGGCGGAGGTGCGCGCCTTCGTCGATTTTTGGTCCGCCCAGAACCGCAGCCGCGGGGCCCTGGAAGAGATCACCAAGGAAGGGGTCGCAACCGGGCGCTACTGCCTAAACCCGGTCACCGGCTGGAAGATGCCCATTTACGTGGCCAACTTCGTCCTGATGGGCTACGGCACCGGCGCGGTGATGGCGGTACCGGCCCACGACCAGCGGGATTTTGAGTTCGCCCGGAAATACCAGCTTCCCATCCGGGTGGTGGTCGAGCCGCCCGCTGCCCAATTGCACCCGCTGCCCGCCAATTTGCCCGCGGCCTATGAAGAAGACGGCGTCCTCACGAACTCCGGAGAGTTTAGCGGCCTGGCCAGCGGCCCAGCCCGGGAAGCCATCGCCGCCTTTCTTAAAGCCAAGGGCCTGGGAAAACCGGCGGTGCACTTCCGCCTCCGGGATTGGCTGATCTCCCGGCAGCGCTACTGGGGGGCGCCCATTCCCATTATCTACTGTGAAAAATGCGGGATGGTGCCGGTGCCGGCACCCGAGCTGCCCGTGGTCCTGCCGCTTAACGTGCGGATTACCGGGGAGGGGGGCTCGCCCCTGGCCCAAGTGCCCGCCTTCTACGAGGTCTCCTGTCCCGGCTGCGGCGGTCCGGCCCGCCGGGAAGTGGACACCATGGACACCTTTGTGGAGTCCTCCTGGTATTTCCTGCGCTACGCCTGCCCCGACTACCGGGAAGGCATCCTCGACAAGGCCCGGGTGGACTATTGGCTGCCGGTGGACCAGTACATCGGCGGCATCGAACACGCGGTGCTGCACCTGCTCTATGCCCGCTTCTTCACCAAGGTGCTGCGGGACCTGGGGCTGGTAAAAATCGGCGAACCCTTCCGGCGCCTCCTCACCCAGGGAATGGTCCTCAAAGACGGCGCCAAGATGGCCAAATCCAGGGGCAACGTGGTGGACCCGGAGTACCTGATCGAGGAATACGGCACCGACACCACCCGCCTGTTTCTGCTGTTCGCGGCGCCTCCGGAAAGGGACCTGGAGTGGAGCGACCAGGGGGTGGCCGGCTGCCACCGCTTCCTGCACCGCCTCTGGAACCTGGCGCAGACGCTGTTGCCGGAAATTCAGCAGGTTGCCGCCTACGCCGGCGATGGCCGCGGGCTCTCCCCGGACTTGCAGGAATTTCGCCGCATGGTGCACCGCACCATCAAGAAGGTCACCGACGACATCGAAGACTCCTTCCACTTCAACACCGCCATTGCCGCGGTGATGGAGCTGATCAACGCCTTTTACCTGGCGGCCGAGAACCTGCCCAGGGATATTCTGGCCCTGGAAGTATTCCGGGAGGCGGTGGAGGCCATTGTTGTGCTGCTCAATCCCATGGTGCCCCACCTGGCTGAGGAGCTGTGGCAGGCCCTGGGACACCAGACTTCCCTGCAACAGTGCTGCTGGCCGGAGGCCCAGGCGGAGGCCCTGGAGGAGCGCGCCTTCACCCTGGTGGTCCAGGTCAACGGCAAGGTGAGAAGCCGGCTGGTGGCGCCGGTCACGGCCACCGCGGCTGAGATCACCGATATGGCCCTGGCTGACCCCGCCATCCAGAAATGGCTGCAGGGCCCGGCCCCGCGGCGGGTGGTGCCGGTTAAGGATAAACTGAACAGAATCGTCCTGATCAATATCGTTATCTGAGGATTCCTCAATGAACAAGGGTTGCGGTTGCTGGCTTCTCCTGCTGCCGTTGCTGCTCCTCAGCGGCTGCGGTTATCACCCCCTGGGGGCCGAACCCATCGGCGGCGTCACCCGCACCCTGGCCGTGCCCCTGTTTACCAACCGCTCCACCGAGGTGGGACTGGAAGCCATCATGGCCAACGCCCTGATCCGCAGCTTCTCCGAGACCCGGGCGGTCAAGGTTACCCCCTATGAGGATCAAGCCGACCTGGTTTTGGACGGCAAGGTCCAGTCGGTGGACAATACCTCGGTTGCCTATTCCAGCGTCACCCAGTCCACGGTGCGGCGGGTGATAGTGCGGGTGGAGCTGACCCTGAAGCAGCGGGACAACGGCAAGGTGCTCTGGAAAGATACCCAGATCCTGGAGTCGGACTACGTGGTGGACCCGAGCTACCAGGCCGGAGAGGTCACCCGGGCCGAGGGCCTGCGCCGGGCCGCGGCCAAAATGGCCCAGCGGGTCCTGAACAAGGTGTTGATGGTGATTTAAGATGGAACAGTCGCATCTGGTAGATACGCCCGATTACTATTGATTATATTTGATAAAAAATTCTTTGGTTGATTTATTAACTTTTTTAGGTTATCTGTTATTTAATAGATTGCAATGCTTACAAGACAAGAATTGCAAAAGATTGCCAGAGCGAGGCTGCGAGATGCTGAGGCTCTGTTTAAAAGCAGCCGATTTGACGGCTCGATTTATCTTTGCGGGTATGCGGTAGAAATTGCGCTAAAGAATAAAAAATGTAAGACATTACACTGGCATGGCTTTCCTTCCACAAAAAATGAATTTCAGCCCCTCCAAAGTTTTAAAACACATAACTCAGACATTTTACTAAGCTTATCAGGTACTGAGAATAAAATTAAGAATAATTATTTGGCCCAATGGTCTGCAGTAGCAACATGGGACCCAGAAGCCCGATATAAGAAAATCGGCAGTGCCACCAAACGAACTGCCAAGTTAATGATAGATTCTACAAAAATATTATTAAAGAATTTATGAAACAACTTGTCGCAAAATTACAATCACTTGAAAAAAAGATTGCCGCTGAACGTGGTAATTTTTCGCTCTTTGGCCTTTTCTTGAGGGAAGAGGCGGAAAATAAGTGGGATTTAGTTGTCGCCGCTCCCTGGATTAACGCAGATAGTTTTGAACATCTAAAATACATAGCCGACAACTTAAAATCGTACGTTAAGAATAGTGAATTGCTATCTATTTCAAGAATAGTATTACTTGATGCACATGATCCTATTGTTCAAAGTATCAACAAATTTTGTAGAGTTTTGCGTGGACGTCCGCCTTTTGAATTGAATGACTTTCAATTTATTAATATTGAATTGCCTTTCAAATATGCATATATAATTATTTCTCAAAATGGAAAACCTGTTTCGGTGAATGTTGGAAAACGTAAATTACGCCAAACTGCCTAGTCAGATACTTCTTTCCCTAATCATCCCTATAACCCCATGTCACATCCAATATTGGAACGCCACCTGAAGCGCCAGTCCATCAAACCCCTCTACCTGTTTTATGGGAATGAGGAGTTCCTCATGCTCCGGGCCTTGGAGCTGCTACGGGAAGGCCTCCGGGACCGCTGGGGCGAGGCCCCGGTCCGGGTGCTGCGGGAGGCCCAGGAGGTTCAGGAGGTGGAGCTGCCTGAGCTGCCAGAATCCCGGGGCGTCTTCCCCGATACCCCCAAGAAAGTTGGGAAGAAATACGGGCTGCCCGATTTCCTGGCCGAATCCCGGGAAGCCTCCCTGTGGGGTCCGGGACAACTCCTGGTGCTGCGTCGGCTGGGCCTCAACGCCGCGGCCTTGGAGGCTGTCAACGCTTACCTGGACCACCCGGCGCCCCGGGCCTGGGTGGTGCTCCTGGCCGAGGGAATTAAGTCCAGGGATTGGGAGAGAAATCCCGTCTGGCAGCGCTTGCAGCGGCAGGAGGAGGCTCTCGGGTTTTTCCGCCCGAAGGAGGCGGAGCTTTACCAATGGCTGACCCGGGAGGCCGCCAGTTTGGGGAAGACCTTGACCCTGGCCGCGGCCCAGCGTCTGGTGGAGGTCGTGGGGGACAACCTGGCGGAACTGATCCAGGAGCTGGAGAAGCTGGCCCTATACGCCGGCGCCGAAAAGTCCCTGACCCCCAACCTGGTCAACCAACTGGCCACCCACAGCCGCACCAATAATATCTTTGCCCTGATGGAGGCCCTGGGAGAGCCCGCCCACAAGCGCCTGAACGCCCTGGGCCAGCTTCTGGACCTGGGAGAGGCGCCGCCCAAGATCCTGGTGATGCTGGCCCGGCAATTGCGCCTGCTGCTCTCTTTCAAAGAAGGGGGACCCGCGGCCGCCGCCTACCAGAGACGCCTCAACCTGCAGCCGAGGACCCTGGAAAACCTGGCGAAGCAAGCCCCCCGCTTTTCGGAGGCGGCCCTGCGCTCCCACCTATCTCTCTTGAATCAGATCGACTGGCAACTGAAGACCAGCGGCGGCCCGCCGCGGCTATGGCTGGAGTGGGCCCTGTTGAAGATGGGTCCGGGGTGAGAAGGAGTTCAAAGATTATAGTTCAAGGTTCAAGGTTGATACCTCTGCTAAAGTCCCCATTTCTGTCATTCTGAGGGAGCGAAGCGACCGCAGAATCTCATAAATACTAAGGAAGTCTTAGATCCTTCGCTTCGCTCAGGATGACAACGTTGGTTTCGTAGAGTTCTCAATTTCCAGGTTAAAGCCGGCTTTCGACTTTGAACTTTGAACTTTGAACTTTTTTAGGCGCCTTGCAGAGCCTGGACCATCCGGGTGAGGCGGGAGATCTTGCGGGCGGCGCTGCGCCAATGGAGGGCGCCCTTGCCGGCCACCCTGGCGATGGTGGGTACGGCTTTTTTCAGGGCGGCCTCTGCGGCTTCCAGATTTTTTTGAGCCGCCGCGGCGCGCACCTCCCGCACTGCGTGTTTTACCCGGGTCTTGCGGCCCTGGTTGCGCAGCCGCCGTTTTTCGTTCTGTCGGGCCCTCTTCAGGGCGGAAAGATGTCTGGCCAATGTCGTAACCTCCGTTAAGGTGCTCGTGAAGAGCCTTGGTTATCAGGATGGCGGCCTTCCATTTGTTGACCGAAGAAGGCCAGGAAATAGCTGACCCCGGAAACCAGGGTGACGATAAGGGCCATCCAAAGCAGGACCAGGCCCAGTGATTGGAAGTTGATGGACAGAAAGGGGTAGTGGAAAATGAGCGCGGTTAAGGCCGCCATTTGCAGGGCGGTTTTGGCCTTGCCCCAGCGGTCCGCGGCCAGGATGATGCCCTCGGCGGCGGCCAGACCCCTTAACCCCGTCACCGTCAGTTCCCGGCCCACGATGAGAAAGGCCATCCAGGCCGGCACCCGGCCCAGAGGAATGAGCATGATGAGGGCCGCGGAGACCAGCAGCTTGTCCGCCAGCGGGTCCAGGAATTTGCCGAAACGGCTCACCTGGGAATGGCGACGGGCCAGGTAGCCATCCAGAAAATCGGTGGCCCCGGCCAAGAGAAAGCAGAAGCCCCCCAGGAAGCTGGGCAGCCGCCCGGGGAACAGCAAAAGGACCACCACCAACGGGATCACGGCAATGCGCGTGCCGGTGAGCAGGTTGGGGGTACTCCAAATGTTGGTCTCTGAATGGCTCATTTCAAATAAGCGTGATGGGGCGCACCTCAGGGTGCGCCCGCATATATTTCCGGCCGGTCCCCATATCGGTGCGGCCCTGCAACCAGGCTCTTCCCTTGAGCCAAGGGGCTCAGGACTTGCGAGCCGTTTCCCAATCCTCCAGGAACTTTTTCAATCCCGCCTCCGTCAAGGGGTGTTTCAGCAGGCCCATCAGCACCCCGAAGGGGATCGTGGCGATATCGGCGCCTGCCAGGGCGCCTTCCAGGACGTGCAGGGGATGGCGCACCGAGGCCACGATGATCTCGGTATCGAACCCGTAATTTTCGAAGATGGTTACAGTCTGCTCCACGATTTCCATGCCCCGGTGGCCGATGTCATCCAGGCGGCCGATGAAGGGACTGACATAGGCGGCGCCCGCCTTGGCAGCCAGCATGGCCTGGAGGGGCTGGAAGATCAGGGTGACGTTGACCCTGACGCCCTCAGCCGCCAGGAGGCGGGTGGCCTTGAGGCCGTCGGCGGTCATGGGGATCTTCACCGCCACCCATTGGTGAATCTTGGCCAATTCACGGGCTTGCCGGAGCATGCCCGCTTCATCCACGGCCGTCACTTCGGCGCTCACCGGCCCCTGGACCAATTCGCAGATTTGGCTGATGAGTTTTTCAAACTGTTTATCGGTTTTGATCCCGGCCTGGGCGGATAAGCTGGGGTTGGTGGTCACCCCGTCCACCAGTCCCAGGGCGTGGGCCTCGCGAATCTCTTCCAGGCTAGCAGTGTCGATGAAGAATTTCATGATGACTTTTTAACATATCATAAAAGTTAATCCCTGCCACTACGTTGGAAACGCTTTAAACAGCCCTCGGAACAGAAAAAATAGACTTTTCCGTCCTTTTCCGCCCTCAAAGCCTCCTTGCGGGGGATGAAGGTCTGGCAGACCGGGTCCTGGACCAGCACATCCGGTTCCTCTCTCTTGGCCACCGGCCGGTGCGGCTGGGGCCACAGGCCCAGGGATTGGGCCACTCTACGGACAACCCAGTAAATCAGATAGCCCAGGATTAAACCACTTATTAGACGGGGCATGGCCTCCTATCCTCAAACGATATGGGTTTTACAGCCTGCCGCGCCGCGGGCGAAAGCTCCGCCAGGAGCCGGGCGGCGCTCTTCTCGAGCCCCGGGTGCCAGGCGTCCGGGGCGATCTCGGCGAGGGGCACCAGGACGAAGGCCCGCCGGTGCATCTCCGGATGGGGCAGGACCAGCTCCGGGGTGCAGGCGATCTCGCCGTCGTACAGCAGCAGGTCCAGGTCAATCAGCCGCGGTCCCCAGCGCTCCCCCCGGACTCGGCCCAGGGTGGCTTCCAGTTGGGCCAGGACCCGCAGGAGTTCAAGAGCGGTCAGGCGGGTGCGCGCCTGGGCCACCGCGTTTACGTACCAGGGCTGATTCTCGGGCCCCAGGGGCGGGTTCAGATAAAGGCCCGAGACCCGGACCAGCTCCACCTCGTCCAGGGCCGCCAGCCCCGTCAGAGCCCGGCGCACCTGGGCCGCGGGATCCTCCAGGTTGGACCCCAGGCCGATAAAGGCGATGACCGGCTTGGCCTCGGTGATGGCGGCAAATCCCAGGGACATAAGACGCTCCTTATTTATTAGACCAAAATCTGAAACATGACAAGAGGATCACCCTGCGCTTAGCGGCCTGCGGGCCGTTCCTTAAGCGACGCCACTAGAGGCGACAGGCCGGCGGCGATCTTTTGGGCTACCAGCCGGGAACCCGCCGGGTTGAAATGGACCACGTCCGACATGTATGCTTTTTCCTGGGGGATTTCCCGGGCCAGATCCACCAGGTCCACCCGGTTTTGGCCCGCCACCTCCCGGATGGTCTGGTTGAAACGGTCGAAGGCCCCCTTAAAATCCCGGTAACTTATGCCGTTCTGCTCCTCCAGGCGCTCCATCAGTCTGCGGATCAAGGGGTCGGGATCGTCCTTCAGGCGGCTGGGCATGGTCATCAGAACCGGGGTTATCCCCCGGGCCCGGCAGATATTGATGAAGGTCTGGAGGTTGAAGGTGAATTCCCGCACCAGAACATCTTGATTCACCTCGATTTTTTGGCCCCGGACCGCCCGAAATTCATCGGCCTGGGATTGGCCCTGGGAGTGCAGCAAGCGATGGAAGGCGGCATAAAGATTGGGAATCACCAGGTCCCGGGCCAACTGGAAGGTCTCCTGCAAATTCTTGCCCACCGTCCGCCAATCGGGCTTTTCCTCGATAAGGGGCGACCTGTACGGGTTTTTGTTCCAGTAGCTCTTTTCCAGGAGCAGGATGCTCAGGTCATTGATATTGTGCATCATTACCACCAGATCGGGTTTGAGAGGCAGCACCTTGTTCAGCAGGACGTCCAGGGAGTGCAGGGAATCGTTGCCGCTCTTGGCGGCGTTGTAGGAATTAACCCGAAGCCCGGTGCTCTTTTCCAGCAAGCGGCCGACCAGATAGGGAAAACGGTTATTCTCATCGTCATAGATGTCTTCGGTGGTGGAGCCACCCAAAAAAACCAGGGTCAGGTCCGGGTGCTCATGAACCCTGGCAGGCATGATGAAGCCGTTTTCATCCACCCGGACGACATAAGGCCGCCGCACCAGGGTGTCGGATTGGGTCATGGCCTGGGGGCTAGGGAGGAGCACCTCGGCGTAGCCCGGCTCAAATTCCCGCAACTTGATAAATCGTTTCACCCCCAGGGGATGCGAGAACGGGCCGGCCCTGAAGGCCAGGATCTTTTCGGTCGAGAGCCCCAGGCCGCAGACGGCCAGCAGGACCACGAGAAAGATCACCTTGCGGGAATGGCGCTCAAGCCAGGTCTTCCTGGATGGGTCTCTGCTCATGAAATTCGGGTATTATCTTGTAAGATACTAAGGGCGCATCGCAGGCGCCGTCAATGATGGGAAGCCACACCCCTGCCGGACGGCGGCCAGGGCGCCGGTTCCACAGTAAATTAGCTTTCTTTCTTTCCTTAACCGATCTTCTTAAGCCGCGCCAGGGCTTCTTCGAGGCGCTCCTTGGGAACGGTCAGGGCCAGGCGCACGTAACCCTCGCCGGGGGCGCCCAGGCCGTGGCCCGGGATGGTGACGATGCCCGTTCTCTCCAGCAGGTGGGTGGTGAAGCCCAGAGAGGTCAGGCCCGGCGGCGCCGGCAGCCAGACGTAAAAGGTGGCCTTGGGGGGCTCCATATTGTAGCCCAGCTTTTTCAGGCCCCCCACCAGGAGGTCCCGGCGCTCCTCAAGGATGGCGCAGTTCTCCCGGACGCAGCTCTGGTCCGAATCGAGGGCAATGATGCCCGCCAACTGAACGGCGTCGAAGACCCCGGAGTCGATGTTGCTCTTGACCTTGCCCAGCGCCGCCAGCACCGCGGCCGAGCCCACCGCCATGCCCAGGCGCCAGCCCGTCATGTTGTAGGTCTTGGACAGCGAATGGAACTCGATGCCCACCTCCCTGGCCCCGGGCGCCTCCAAAAAACTAGGGGGCTTAAAACCGTCGAAGGCGAGCTCGGTGTAAGCCGCATCATGCACCGCAATGATCCGATACTCCCGGCAGAAGGCCGCCACCCTGGCGAAGAAATCGAGGTCCGCGACCGCAGAAGTGGGGTTGTTGGGGTAGTTGAAGAACAACGCCTTGGCGCCCCTCGCCACCTGGGGAGGGATGGCGTTAAGGTCCGGCAGGAAGCCGTTTTCCCGGGTCAGAGGCAGGAAATGGCAGGAACCCCCGGCCAACAGGGTGCCTATTTGGTACACCGGATAGCCAGGGGTGGTCATCAGGTTGATGTCCCCGGGATCATTGATCCCCAGGGGCAAATGGGCAATCCCCTCCTTGGAGCCGATGAGGGTGAGGACTTCGCTCTCCGGGTCCAGGTCCACCCCGAACCGTTTGCCGTACCAGCGGGCCACCGCCTCCCGGAAGAGATTCATGCCGGAATAGGCCGGGTAGCGGTGGGTGGCGGGGTCCTGGGCCGCCTCCTGCAGCCTTTCCACGATGAAGCGCGGGGTGGGAAGGTCCGGGTCGCCCACCCCCAGGTCGATGATGTCCACCCCCCGGGCCTTGATCTCGGCCTTCATGTCGTCAATCGCCTTGAAGAGATAAGGCGGGATCAGGTTGAGGCGGGCCGCCGCTTTGAAGAAATCGGTCATCTACTCCACTTTCCTCCTGGCCACTATTGTTCCGCTTGGTTTCTAGGATGGCATTAAATCAAATACTTATGGAGGGTGGGCACTGCCCACCACTTTCTGTAAAAAAACCTAAGTGCCAAGGGTATTCAAGTCCCCCTTTGAAAAAGGTATATTTACAGGGATTTCCGGAGGTTATGTTAAATACCCCCCCTACCCCAGTAGTGTCCGGTAAGGTTTTTGCTATTCTGCCGTTGTAATATAGGCTCCCAAATCTTCTTTGATTAACTTTTGGAGTTACCTTACCTTTTTACCCTCTCCCCCAATGGGGGAGAGGGCAGGGTGAGGG
>JBAVAG010000134.1:0-28312 GCA_049585595.1 Desulfobaccales bacterium | reverse complement strand
GCAGTAAGCAGTAAGCAGTGAGCAGTGAGCAGAAAAAGCAAATGCCTAAACCTTACATACAAGGGGAAAAACCATGAGAAATCGGATCACTTTTTACTTTTTACTTTTGACTTTTGCCTTGTTTATGGGCTGCGCCGGCATAGAAAACTTTCTGTGCAGCAACCGGGTGACCATTGAGAACGACGTCACTGCGGCCCAGGCGGCCATCGCCGCGGTGCAGGCCGAGTTTGGCAGTGTGATCCCGGTGGAGGGCCAGGCCATCATCGCCGCGGCCAACTTGGTGATCTCCACTGGCGAGAACATCCTCAACAACGAGGTCTGCCCCACCGCAGCAGAGGTGCAGAGCGTGGAAAACGCCGCGGCCGCGCTGGATTCCGCCAAGGCCCAGGCGGGGTGGGAATAATCAGTAAACAGAGGGGCGAGCCGCTGGGTCGCCCAGTAAAGGCAAAGGCAAAAACAGGAAGCGGGAACTGGAAATGGGCTATTTCCTCGCAGCCTAACCAGGGAAATACCGAAGGAGAAAGAATGATGATCCGAGATCACTTAATCAGCCAAGACAATCTGGCAGACATAGTGAGGCCGAAGATGAGGGCGCAAGGATGGGTTATCCAAATGAGGCTGTTCTGCTTGGAGAAGCTAAAGATTGATAGCAAGCTAATACCGTGGCAGGTCCTGTTTGCTGCGCTAGGCGTCCAAATAACCGGAGACAATTAAGGGCGGCGGAACTCCGCCCCTACAGGAGATCGGCATGAACCTGATCACCCGGCCGCTGATCAAGAACGGCGTCGACCACCGCCTCGTCCCTTTGGGGAAGCTGCCTTACCGGCACGATCGGCGTAACTTGCAGCTGGTGAAATATCTTCCCCGGGCCTTGCCCGCAGCGCCCTCCGCCTACGACTGGCTCTCCAAGGCGAGCCCCTTCGGGCCGATGGGCAACCTCAGCGTGGGCGACTGCACCTGCGCCGGCGCCGGCCACCTCATCCAGACGTGGACCGCCAACCAGGGGAAGAAGACCGTCATTCCGGACGCCGATATCCTGGCCGTTTACTCGAAGCTCTCCGGCTACGTGCCGGGCAACCCCGCCACCGACGTGGGCCTGGCTTTGATCGACGTGCTCAAACCCTGGCAGCAGACCGGCATCGACGGCCACAAGATCGGCGCCTACGTGCAGGTGGACCTGACTCAAAAGATACTGAGCGTGGCCTGCTACCTGTTCGGCGGCCTCTATTGCGGCGTAGCGCTGCCGCTCTCCGCCCAGAACCAGGACAAATGGCAGGTGACCGACCCCAACTTGCAAGGCGACGCGGCGCCGGGGTCCTGGGGCGGCCACTGCGTGCCCATGGGTACCTACGATCCCCTGGGCGCCATCTTCGTCACCTGGGGGGAAGAGCAATACGCCAGCGAGGAATTCATCTCCGCCTATTTTGACGAGGCCTGGGCCATCATCTCCCAGGACTTTCTGGACGGCAAGGAAGACAACCCGCTGGGAATCGATCTGGCGACGCTGAAGGCCGACCTGGCGGCCGTGCAAAGTGAAAAGTGAGCAGTGAGCAGTAAAGGCAAAGGCAAAACCAGTGATCAGTAATCAGTAAAAGCCGAGGAGACAAAATGGACGCAAACCAGAAATGTTTGGAATGCTCGAAGGCCGGACACACTCCTTCCCGCTTGACTCGGTTGCCCCTATCAAAGGGAATTGCCATTTTTGTCCTCTCCTCCAGGGCCGCGGTAACTACGGAAACTCACTGTGCATTGGCGGAATTCCTGGAGAAAATCGGGAAGGAATTGAGTGCCAGAATCTTAAACGAGGAAGCGGCAAAAAAAGGTATTGAGGGTAAGACGCAGGACGAAGCAGTAACCGACTACTGGCTACGGCTTGCTGGCTGGTAACTGCTCACTGCTTACTGCTCACTGATCACTGACTACTGACTACTGGCTACTGAAAATGCTGACCTTAAAACAAAAATTCACCAAGGCGGAGTTCCAGCGCCGGGCCGACTTGATCCTGGGGCGGCTCTTCCGGGAAGTCGCGGCCTTCCCGGACGTAGGCGAAGCCGCCAAAAAGGCGCGGCGAGCCGGCACCCTGGCCGACCCCTTCGCCTTCTTCACCACCTATCTGCCGCACTATTTCTCCCAGGAGTTCGCGCCTTTTCATCAGGAACTGGTGGCACTGTTGAGTCCGGTGAGCAGTGAGCAGGGAGCAGTGAGCAGTAAAAGCAAAGGCCCAAGGCCCACAGGCAAGATGACTGTGCCACTAACGGAAAACAGAAAACAGAAAACAGAAAACCAGGTTTTAACTCCCGTGGTCGTGGCCGCACCCCGGGAGTTTGCCAAGACCACCATCACCTCCTTTGGCTACGTGCTGCACCAGATCTGCCACAGCCGGCGCCATTTCATCATCATCGCCTCCGATACCGAGGACCTGGCCAGCGACCTCACGGGTTACATCTATCTGGAGCTGCTGCACAACGAGCGCCTCAAGTGCGATTTCGGCGAGCTGGTCCGGGACCACTGGGCGGTGGACGATTTCGTCACCCTCACCGACGTGCGGCTCAAGGCCCGGGGGCGGGGCCAGCGTCTGCGGGGCCTGAAGCACAAGCAGCACCGCCCGGACCTGATCATCCTGGACGACCTGGAGAACGACCAGCAGGCCCGCTCCCCGGACCTGGTGAAGAAGCTGCTCTCCTGGATCACCGGCGCGGTCTATCCCGCCATCGAGGCCTCGGGCTCGCTCTTCTGGATCGGCACCATCCTGGCCCGCAAGAGCGCCCTCTACACGGCCATCCACTCGGAGGAGGAGCCCTGGAAGCACTGGTCCAGGCGCCTGTACCGGGCGCTTAATGAAAAAGTTCAAAGTTCAAAGTTCAAAGTTCAAAGTTCAAAAACCGAAAACCAAAAACCGGAAAACGGAAAACGGAAAACGGAAAACGGTCTTGTTTCCCTGTGGCCCTCCCGGCACCCGGTCCCCAAGCTCATTGAGCAGAAGCGTCTAATGGGGTCGCTCGCCTTCAACCGGGAGAAGCAGAACAATCCCGTGGATGAAGAAGGGGTGTTCCAGGAGGACTGGTTCCGGTTCTATCACTCTGCGGACCTCACCGGCAAGGACCTGCTGGTTGCCGGGTTCTTCGACCCCTCCATCGGCATCGGCGAGGCCTCGGACTACAAGGCGCTGGTTACGGTGGGGCTGGAGCGCCAGGAGATGATCTTTTACGTCCTGGACGCCTACATCCGCCGGGGCAGCCTGGACGAGGCTCTGCGGGCTGCCTGCGCTCGCCACGAGCAGTGGCGTTACTGGCTGTTGGGGGTGGAGGACAACCTGTTCCAGAAGCTGTTGCTCCGGGAGTTCGACCGCCTGGGCCGGGAGCGGGGCGTCATCCTGCCGGTTCGGGGGGTCACCGCCAAGACCGCCAAGGAGACTCGGATCTCCCGTCTGAGCGCCCTGGTGGAGCGGGGCCAGATCCGCTTCTGCCGGGGCCAGGGCAACCAGGATTTATTGTTGGAGCAGTTGCTCTATTTCCCGGCAAAAACGGTTCATGACGACGGCCCTGACGCCCTGGAGGGCGCCATCGCACTCCTGGAGGGCGGCGCCGGCATGGGGATCTTCGATTATTACAAGGGCGAATTCGACGCCATGAAGGCTGAGGAGCAGAGGCTGTATGGCTGAGGATAGTTTCCAGTTCCCAGTTGCCAGTTGCCAGTAAGGGCAAAGGCAGAGGGGGAACCGGGAATAGGGAACAGAGAATTGGAACCATTAAAAGCTTTAGTTGCCAGTTCCCAGTAAAGGCAAAGGCAGAATCACTGGGAACCGGGAACCAGGAACTAGGAACAAATAATGGTTGAGCCCAAAAAAATCCCTCTCTCTCCGGAGATCATTAGCGCCGCCCAATGGGCCGCGGGGCGCCGCTTCACGCCCACGGGGACCGGGACCGCGCCCGGGCAGCCGGATCCGAGCCAAGACTTCTTCGGGCCGGGCTGGCCGCTGCCGCCCCTGGCGCCCCCCTCTGCCGCGGGTCGCCAGTTCGACTACCCGGTTGGCTACAATCTGCTGGTCACCCCCCGGGGCGACCTGCCCATCTCCTTTCTGGATTTGCGCAACCTGGCCCAAAACTGCGACCTGGTGCGCCTGGTGATCGAGACCCGCAAGGACCAGATCGCCAAGATGGGTTGGACTGTCGCACCCCTGAAACAGGGTAAAGGGGCGGCTCGCCGCCCAGGTCCCGGGAATCCTGTCCCTGCACCCTCGGCGCAAGCCCTGCGCCAGGCCCGGGAGGCCACGGACCTCCTGAAGCGTCCGGACCGGACCCACTCCTTCAGCGCCTGGATGCGCATGCTCCTGGAGGATATGCTCGTCATCGACGCGGCCACCCTCTACCCCAGGCTAACTCGCGGGGGCGCCCTCTATGCGCTGGAGGTGGTGGACGGCGCCACCATTCGCCCGGTCATCGACGAGTGGGGGCGGATACCGCTGCCTCCGGACCCGGCCTATCAGCAGATCATCAAGGGGCTGCCCGCCACCGACTACACCCGGGATGAGCTGCTCTATTATCCCCGCAATCTTTTAAGCTGGCGCCTCTACGGCTTCTCGCCGGTTGAGCAGATCATCATCATCACCAACGTCATCCTGCGGCGCCAGATGCACCTCCTGCAATACTACACCGACGGCAACCTGCCCGACGCCTTGCTGGAGGTGCCGGAGAATTGGTCCACCTCTCAAATCGCCGAGTTCCAGCAATATTGGGACGGCCTGCACTCGGGTAACACCGCCCAGCGCCGGCGCGGCAAATGGGTGCCCCACGGCACGACCCCGCACCTGATGAAGGAGGGGGATCTGAAGTCTCCCGTCGACGAATGGTTCGCCCGGGTGGTGTGCTACGCCTTTTCGGTGTCGCCCCAGCCCTTCGTCCAAGTCATCAATCGGGCCACCGCGGAGACCGCCCAGGAGGCAGCTCTCTCCGAAGGGCTGGCGCCCCTGATGGAATGGATGGCGGACTTCATCAATTACGCCCTCCAGAGCTTCGGGTTCGACCAGGTGGAGTTCACCTGGATGCAGGACAGCGCCATGGACCCGCTGGTGCAGGCCCAGATCGACGACCTGGACGTGCGCAACGGCGTCCGCCTGCGCAGCGAGATTCGAGCCTCCCGGGGCCTGGAGGACGACGGCGCCCCCGATTTCATCATGACCACCACCGGGGCGGTGCTGGTGAGCGCAATCGGCAAGGAAGCCGCCGCCCCGCCGCCGGAAGAGGAAATGCTGCCGGAAAAGGTAGTGACGGAAGGCAAAGGGCAAAAGTAGCGCCCTGAGAGCGGCAGAAATCATCTTATCAGACTGTCTAAGGAGAGCATCAATGCCGGATAAGGAATATCCTCATCCCGAGCCGCCCGGGCCGAAGCCTGCGCCCGTGAACCTCAAGATCGAAGCGGTGATCACCTGCGCCCATTACGGCGACTTCTTGGCCTGGACGCTGCCGGCCAACAAACACCTGTTCAACCGCATAGTGGTGGTCACCCGTCCTGACGACAAGCTGACGCAGCAGGTGTGCGCCTATTACCACGTCGAATGTTACCCCACCTACGATTTTTATCATAACGGGAACGTCTTCAATAAAGGCAAGGGGATCAATTACGGTTTGGCGAAGCTGGCTAAGGACGGCTGGGTGGTGCACCTGGACGCCGACACCTACCTGCCTCCCCGGACGCGCAGTATTCTGGAAAGGATCTCGTTGAATCCCGAGTTTCTCTATGGAATCGACCGGATGGATTGCAAGAGCTTCACCGACTGGATCAAATTCCTGAGCGCCCCGCCCCTGCAACATGAATGGGAGATCTTCGTGCATATGCGGCCTTTCCCTTTCGGGGCCCGGATAGCCAAGTTAGATCGGGATGGTTATGTGCCCATCGGTTTTTTTCAGTTGTGGAATCCCAAAGGCTCTGGCGTTTACACATATCCCGAGGGGAGGACCAACGCTGCCGGCACGGATATGCTCTTCGCCCTGCAGTGGCCCCGGGGCCGGCGCCAGTTCCTCCCGGAGATCATCGCCACCCACCTGGAGAGCGAACCTCTGCCCCTGGGAAGCAACTGGGACGGGAGAATGAGCAGACCCTTCGGCCTGGAGGGGCGACCCGCTGGGTCGCCCAGTAGCCAGTAACTAGTAGCCAGTAGCCAGCAAAGGCAAAAGGCAAAAGGCAAAGGCAAAAACACCGGAGATTATATGCAAAAAATCCTGTTCGCCCAATTCGTCAAGGTCAATGAAGCCACCGGGGAGTTCACCGGGATCGCCGCGGAGGAGATCCCCGACCAGGCCGGGGAGATCTTCGACTACGAGGCCTCCAAGCCCTTAATCAAGGCCTGGTCGGATGATTCGCTGGCCCACAGCAACGGCAAATCCTACGGCAACTTGCGGGCCATGCACAACGCCAAGGTGGCCGCCGGCATCCTCACCGGCATAACCTTCAATGATGAGCGCAAACGGGTCGAAGTCAGGGGCAAGGTCATTGACTCCGAGGAGCTGAAAAAGCTGGCGGCCGGCGTTTACACCGGGCTTTCCTTCGGCGGCTCCTACGCCTGGCGCCAGAGCGACGGTGAGCACGTGCGCTACGCCGCCCAGCCGGTGGAGCTGTCCCTGGCCGACAAGCCCTGCGTGCCCACCGCCCGCTTCACCCTGGTGAAGGCCGACGGCTCCGAGGTGGAGAAGGCGTTCACCGCAGAGGCGAAGAGGGCGCAGAGAAAGGCGGGGAAGGTGGCGGCCCGCTCCGACACCGACCCCAAGGAAGGTGAGGATAAATACGGGGACGTCGAGTTTGCCGACGAGCAGAACAAGAAATATCCCATCGACACCGAGAAGCGCATCCGGGCAGCCTGGAACTTCATCAACAGGGAAAAGAACGCGGCCAAGTATGCGGCCGAGGACCTGTTGGCCATCAAAACCAGGATCATCAATGCCTGGAAGGAGAAGATCGACCAGGACGGTCCGCCCTTGGCAGAGAAGACGCAGGCAGGGACGCCTGCGCCACCATTGCACAAGGGCCTCTACACGGTAAGCTATTTTGCTCAGCTCATCGAAAGCCTCAGCGATATGGCCGACAGCATCGATTGGGAGGCGGTTCAGGAGATGGACGACTCCCCCTTGCCTGGCCAATTCAAGGAATGGCTGACTCAGGGATGCGAGATTCTCAAGGCGATGGCCGCCGAAGAGGTGGACGAGCTGCTCGCCGATTTGAGCAAAACGCAGGCAGGGACGCCTGCGCCACTGGCAAAGGCGGGGGCCCGCCATTCCGCCGCGGACCAGGAGCTTGTCCAGCAGATCCACGACCACGCCGCGGCCCTGGGCGCCGACTGCCCAGGCGCCGAGAAGACGGCCCCGGAATCCGACCTGGCCAAAACCCTGAAGGAGCGCACCGAAACGCTCTCGAAACTCGAAACTCAAAACTCGAAACTTGAAGCCGACCTGGCCAAGGTCAGCGGCGAAAACGAGGCCCTGGTCAGCGAAGTGGAGAAACTCAAGGCCGAGCCGGCCCCGGCCAAGGGGGCGCTCAAGGCAGTCCCCAAGGAGGCGGATAGCCTTGCCAAGAGTTCCGAGACCGAGGAGCCCAAGACCGCCCTGGAGGAGATTGCCGCGGCCCGACAGAAACCATTTTTAATCAGGTAAAGACAGGGGTCCGGGATTGGGGATTACTAAAACCTGACCCCTTACCCTTGGTCTCTAACCCCTGATTGGCCTTTGACTTTAACCGAAAACCGACAACCGATAACCGGAGGTTAAAATGAACCCCACCACTGAAACCCTCGAACTTCTGAAAAGCGCCAAGGTCCTGGACGCTGCCGAACTGGCCAAGGCGGGCATCTCCGTCGGCCAGGGCCTGGTGGCCTACGACCTGGAACCCGCGGCTAAAAAACTCTATCCCTTGATCACCCCGCTCCGGAACAGCATCAGCCGGGTCGGCGGCGGCGTCGGCACCGCGGTTCACTGGCTGTCGGTCACTGGCATCAACGTGGCCCGCCTCTCCCCGGGGGTCTCCGAAGGACACCGCGGGGGCCAAGTGTCCTTGAGCACCACCAGCAACATGGCGGCCTACAAGACCATGGGCCACGAAAGTTTCGTGACCTTCGAGGCCGAAGAGTCTGGCCTCCCCGGCACCGACAACCGGGCCCTGGCCATCCTCACCACCCTGCAATCCCTGATGCAGTCCGAGGAAATGGTTCTCCTGGGCGGCAACAGTGACCTGGCCCTGGGGACAACCCCCATCCCGACCCTGGCGGATCAGCTCACCGGGGGCGCCCTGCCCGCCAACACCGCCTTTACGGTGGTCTGCGTGGCCCTCACCCTGGAAGGCTTCCTGGCCGCCTCGGTGTCCGGCGGTATTCAGTTGAACATCACCCGCCCCAATGCCGACGGCAGCACCGACACCTACGGTGGCGGCGCCTCCCAGGCGAGCGCCCCGGCCAACATCACCACCGCTAACGACGGTAACGCCACCCACGGCCTCAAGGCCAGCGTGGCCCCGGTCAACGGCGCGGTGGGCTACGCCTGGTTCTGGGGGCCGGCCGCGGGGCCTCAGCTCTTAGGAGCCATCACCACCATCAATAGCGTCGTCATCCTGGCCGCGGCCACGGGGACTCAGACCGCCGCCAGCCTCCCGGCTACGGACAACAGCATCAACGACCTGCTGTTCGACGGCCTGATCACTCAGATTTGCACCCCCGGTTCCGGCTCCTATGTCCACGTCATGCCCACCGGCGCGCCGGGGACCGGCACACCGCTCACCCCCGACGGGGCCGGCGGCATCGTCGAAATCAACCAGGCCCTGGAGGCCTTCTGGAACAACTACCGCCTGAGCCCGGACATCATGTACGTCAACGCCCAGGAGATGCTGAACATCACCGCCAAGGTGATCGGCGGCGGCGGCGCCCCCCTGTTCCGCTTCAACGTGGACGCCCAACAGGGCACGGTGGCCGACGTCACCCTGACCGCGGGCTCGGTGATCGGCTCCTATCTCAATAAGTTCACGATGGGTGGCGGCCAGCTGGTCCGGGTGATGCTGCATCCCAACCTGCCGCCGGGCACCATCCTCTTCCGGTGCGAGCGGATTCCCTATCCCCTCACTGACGTCACCAACATCATCCAGGTGAAGACGAGAAGGGAATATTACCAGATCGAATGGCCGCTCCGGACCAGGCAGTGGGAGAGCGGAGTCTACTACTCCGGCGTGCTCCAGAACTATTTCCCGCCGGCCTTCGGGATGATCACCAACATCGCCAACGGCTAAACGTAGGGGCGACCGGCCCGGTCGCCCGGGGCGACCCAGCGGGTCGCCCCTACAGGAGGCGAACATGGTTCGACTAAAGGCCGACTCCGGCGTGGGCGGCGTGAGCTACAAGGGGCAGGAATACCCGGTGGTCAGGGGCTGTGTGGAAATCCCCGAGGAGGCTGCCAACGAGCTGCTGGGCTTTGGCTGGGGGTTTACCCTGGCCCCCAAGCAGCCAGCCCCGGAGCAGGAGGCCACCCAGGCAGACACAGAGCAGCCGACCCCGGAGGCCGTGCCGAAAGAAGCGGCGCCAGCCAAAGGCAAAAAGCAGTGATCAGTGGTCGGTGTAGGGTGCGCACTGCGCACCAAATGAGGGCCACAGGCGGGACGCCTATGTTACCGGCTCACTGCTCACTGCTCACTGCTCACTGCTAACTTGGAGTAATTATGGACCTCACCACCCTGGCCAATACCAAACAATGGCTCGGAATCAGCAGTGATACCGACGACGCCCTGCTGACGCGCCTGATCACCGCGGCCAGCTCCTTCATCGAGACCTACCTGGGCCGGCTCCTGGGCAACCAGAACTACGCCGAGGTCAGGGACGGCACCGGCGGCCGCGTCATGAACTTTCGGGAGTACCCGGTGACTGCGGTATCCGGGGTCACGGTAAACGGGGTTTCCCTCCCCCTGGCCCCCGATACCGTGACCCCGGGCTATCGCTTCACGCGGACCCAGATCATCTTGCAGGGCCATCGCTTCACCCAGGGCTGGGGCAACGTCACCCTGAACTACACCGCGGGCTATGGGCCACCAAGCGGCGGCTGGCTCGAGGACCCCTGGCTTACCGCGCCCCTGCCGGACGGGAGCATGCCCTGGGTCCCTTTCGACCTGGAGCAGGCATGCATCGAATTGATCTCCTGGCGCTATGAGGAGCGGCAACACATCGGGCAGAGCAGCAAATCCCTCCAGGGGGCCAACGTCACCTATAGCGTCCAGGACCTGCCCCCGGACGTGAAGACTATCCTGGACCGCTACCGCCGGGTCGTGTGCGTTTAGCCTTGGACAGGATGAATGCCAAATCTGGGGAGGGTGCGTGATGGATGCCGTGACCTGCCGTTTCCATTCCGGACCAAAGCCCAGTCTGGTCATCGAGTTCAGCCCGGATATCCACCCGGTCAACGTCTGGGAGATATCGGACATGGTCTTAGAGGCGGTGGCCCGGAAGCTGGAGTGCATGAACTTGACGGCCATCGAGGGGGAAAGCCATGCCGGACGAGCATGAGGTCCTGCACATGTCGAAGCGGATGCGGCTGGATGGCGAGGTCTACGACCGGGAGGTCTCCTGCCTCAGCGACCACCAGGTCATGCACCGCCTGGCCCATAATGGCAACTGGAGCGCCTGGTCTCACTGGCGTCTGTGGGAGCGGCTGGAGGACCTCCACCGGCTGGCCGACAGGAAGAGGTTGAGCGGCTGGGAGATTACCTGGCATCCGGCCTACATCAGCGCCTTGCAGGAGTTTACGGTAAAGGTACCGTTTCCCCCCCGCTGAGATGAAACCATAAATCCCCACGGGGGTACAAGGGGGAATGGGAACTAACCATGATCAAAGCCTGGATTGAGGGAACCGCAGGAGTGATCGGCCGCCTGGACCAGGTCCCGGGCAAGGTGGCCGCGGCGCTGCGCCGGGCGGTGGAGGCCGAGGCCGTCAAGTTGACCGCCTATGTCAAGGAGCAGAAGCTGAGCGGGCAAGTGTTGAATATGCAAACCGGCACCCTGCAGCGCAGCATCGATTATCAACTGCAAGATGACGGCGACCGAATTGCAGCCTCGGTGGGCACCAACCTGATCTATGCCGCCATCCACGAATATGGGGGCACCACCCGGGCCCACGTCATTGAGGCCCGCAACGCCCAGGCCCTGGCCTTCCAAATGGGCGGCCAGGACGTATTCTGCAAACGGGTCAACCATCCCGGCTCCCGCATGCCCGAGCGCTCCTTCCTGCGCTCCGCACTTTCGGAGAACACCGGCAGCATCAGGGCGGCAATTGAGCAGGCCGTGGCCGAGGGAGTTAAAGGATAGTGGCCAGTGATCAGTGATCAGTGGCCAGTAAAGGCAAAGGCAGAAGAGTCAAAGGATAGTGGCCAGTGAGCTGTGAGCTGTAAAGGCTTTTTGCTTTTGACTTTACCGAAAACCAGAAACCGAAAACCGGATTTTAAATGGATAGAGAAGCCATCTACAGCGCCCTATTTGCTCTTTTGTGCACCATCCCGGGGATTGTCACCTGCAGCCGCCGGGTGCGCCACTGGACCGACGTGCCGCCGGCGGAACAGCCGGCCCTGATCCAGGAGCAGTTTGAAGAGAGCGCCCGCTATGTAGGCCGGGCCTTCCCGGCCAAATGGACCCTGAGCCTCAACCTGGCCCTCTATGTCAACGTGGGCAACGACCAGCAGGTTGCCCCCTCGCAAACCCTCAACCCCCTCCTGGATGCGGTGCTGGCCGTGCTGGAGCCTTCCGTCGGCCAGGAGGAGCAGACCTTAGGGGGCCTCGTTTCCCATTGCCGGATCAGCGGCAAGGTGCTCATCGCTGAGGGAGGGTCATTGGGCCCTCAGGCCGCGGCCCTGATCCCGGTGGAGATTGTGGTGTCGTAGGGGCGGGGTTTCCCCGCCCAGTGAGCAGTGAGCAGTGAGCGGTGAGCAGTAAGGCAAAAGCCAAAAACAGTAACCAGTAATCAGTAGATACTCGCGGTATTTGACTTGGCTTTTACTGATCACTGATCACTGATCACTGGCATTACCAAGGAGGATGATATGGCAGAAGAATCGAAAGAGAGCCCCAAGGAGCAGCCGCAGCCCGCTCCTGCACCCGCTCCCGCTCCGGCGCCGGCACCGGCGCCTGCGCCTGCACCCGCTCCTGCACCCGCTCCGGCCCCTGCGCCGCAACCGGCTCCGGCACCCGCGCCCCAGCCCCCGGTCGATTACGCGGCCCTGGTGGAGGCCTGGTGGCAGCACTGGTTTCCCTCCTCGCCGGTAAGCCGGGATACCGCCGCCTGGAACCTGGCCTACAAGGCCAAAGAAGACCTGAAAAAGAGGTTAACAACCCAGTGATCAGTAATCGGTAATCAGTGATCAGTGGTTTTTGCCTTTACTGGCCACTGACCACCGGTCACTGGTTTTGCCTTTGCTTTTACTGGCTACTGGCTACTGAGCGACCCAGCGGGTCGCCCCTACTAAAAAGGAGACCGTCATGCCCAAGCAATTCTTCTTCGGGGCCGGAGCACTTTATGGGCTGGACAATTCCACCCCGACTCCCACCCCCGTTAAATTCGGCACGCTCCAGGACGTCTCGGTGGAATTCTCCGCGGATGCCAAGGAACTCTACGGCGTCAATCAGTTTCCCGTCCACATCGGCCGGGGCAAGAGCAAGATCACCTGCAAGGCCAAGCTGGGCCAGATCCAGGGCGCTATGCTGAACGTCCTCTTTTTCGGGCTGCCCAAGAGCACCGGCGAGCTGCTGGAGGCCCAGGGCGAGGCGGCCGAGATCCCGGCCGCGTCGCCCTACACGGTAAACGTGGCCAATGCCGCCGCCTTCGCGCAGGACCTGGGGGTGGTCTACGCCGCCAACGGCATCCCTCTGACCCAGGTTCCCAGCCCCCCCGCGGTGGGCCAATACAGCGTCAGCGCCGGCGGCGTCTATACCTTTGCCGCGGCCGACGAAGGTGCGGCCATCCTCATCGACTACCTCTATAACTCGGCCACCACCGGGGGCACCATCGCTATCACGAATCAGCCGATGGGCCTGACGCCCACCTTCAAGGCGGTCCTGTCCGGCGTCACCGACGGCAAGACCATGACCCTGATTCTCAACCGCTGCGTCAGCTCGAAGCTCTCGCTGCCCACCAAAAACGAGGATCACCTGATCGTGGAACTCGACTTTACGGCGATGGCGGACGACAACGACAATGTGGGCACGCTGACGGTGACGGAGTAGCGCCGCCGCCCCCGGCGGCGAAAGGCAAAAGGCAAAAGGTAAAAGTAAAAAAGAACAACTTCTTTTGCCTTTATTTTGCCTTTTTACTTTTTACTTTTTCCTTCACCGGAGGTGCGATGGAAGCGAAAAACGAGGGCGTGCCGCTGCGGCTGGGGGGCAAGGATTACGTGCTCCCCCCTCTCAACCTGGCGGCCCTGGAAAAATATTGGCCGATGATAGAGTCCTGGGGAGAGCCGCCGGCTTCCCTGGTAGGCCGCCTCTCCGAGGGGGCGGAGTTGCTGCACGCAGCGCTGGTGCGCAATTACGAGGATCTCCCCCTGGCAGAGGTCAAGGAAGGCCTGGACCTGGCCAACTTTCCTGCCGCCCTGGCCCAGCTCTTGGAGGTGAGCGGCCTGGTGAGGCGCCTCCCGGGGGAACCGCAGGCGGGGAGCGTCCCGATTGGGGATACCTCTATTCCCGGGTAATCAGCCTCACCGGCTGGACCTGGGAATACATTGGGCAGCACCTGACGCTGCCCCGCCTTTACGAGATGCAGCGCTACTGGGAGCAGCACCCGCCGGTGGGCGACCTGATGGCTGCCTACTTGGGATATAAGGCGCCTGTAGGGGCGCCCGGCCCGGTCGCCCAGGGCGACCCAGCGGGTCGCCCCTACGGCTCCCTCGAGGAACTGATGGCCGTCTTCGGCGCCTCGGGCGGCAAGGTGAAACAGTAGCCAGTAGTCAGTTAAACTGCTCCCCGCTCATTGCTCACTAACGGGAGGTTCCATGCTGATGTTCCTATCGAATTCCTGGTCCTGGGAGTGCTGGCCAACCTGGTGGCCCATGCCCTCATCGTGCGCTTTGCTTAGTTTTTATGCCGTTGCCTTTACTGGCCACTGGCCACTGACAACTGGGAACTAACCAATGGCTGACGACTCCCAAATCCAAGTTCTCATAAGCGCCCAAGCCGACGCCTTGAAAGACGGCATGGACCAGGCCACGACTGCGGTGAGTAACGCCACCGCCGAAATGAAGGCCTCCCTGGAGCAGGTATCGGCGGCCAGCGCCGTCAGCGCCTCTTCCATCATAGACTCCATGAAGAAAAGCGGGGGGGGCGGCGGCAGCCGGATGGAGGCCTGGCGCCAGGAATTGGAGGAGATCAAGGAGGAGGGCAACCTCCTGGAGCAATCCAAATCCCAGGAGCGCGCCTTCTGGCAGGAGAAATTAGCGCTCTGCCAGCAGGGCTCCGCCGATTACCTCCAGGTCAAGCACCAGCTCTACGAACTGGACGTGGCCGAGGCCAAACAGGCGGTCGCCTTGCAAATCGCCACCATCAAGCAGCAGATGGCCTCCGAAAAGGAGTCCACAGCCGCGCGCCTGGCCGATCAGGACCGCATCGTTGCCATCAACGCCGCCTCCTACGGCAAAGACAGCATGAATTATCAAAATGCGGTCCTGGAGAAGAAGAAGATGGACGAGGACGCCGATAAGGCGGACCGGGACCTGGCCGACCAGCACCTGCAAAACTCCCTCAAGCTGGCCCAGATGGATATTGAGGCCCAGAAGGAGAAGCTTAATCAGGAAAAAAGCCTGGGGATGATCTCCGCCTCCGAGGAACTGGCCCAGCTCAAGGCCTTGAAAGAGCAAGAGATCGCCCTGGAGAACCAAAACTTCGAGCAGCGCCAGCAGATCTGGGCCCAATACCCCAAGAAGATGGCGGAGATCCTCCAGCAGGTCCAGGTCGCCGAGAAGAAGAACGCCCTGGAGATCCAGAAGTCCGAGGCCCAGGCGGCCCAGGCCGTGCAGGACGAGTGGAAGGCGGCCATGGCCCCTATCGACTCGGCCATGAATACGGCCATCAACGGCATGATCCAGGGCACCCAGAATATGCAGAAAATGCTGGACCACATCCTCTCGGACATCCTGGCCTCCTATATCAGACTGGCCGCCAAGAGCCTGCAGAACTGGATCGCCACCGAGGCGGCTAAGCTGCTGTCCACCCAGACCACCTCCGCCCAGGTGGTTGCCGCGGAAACCGCGGCCGCCCCCGAGGCGGCCACGACCCAGGCCCTCGCCGACGTTCAGGCCATCACCGGGTCCGCCGCCCAGGGCGCCGCGGCCTCCTATGCGGCGATGGCCGGTATCCCGCTGGTGGGGCCGGAGATGGGGGCGGAGGCCGCGGCCCAAACCTATGCGGCCATCATGGCCTTCGCGGGCATGGTGCCCGCGGCCGCGGGCGGCTGGGACGTGCCCTCCGACTCCCTGGCTTATCTCCACAAACAGGAGATGGTCCTTCCCGCCTCCCTGGCCGCGGGGGTGCGGGGCCTGGTGGCCGGCGGCGGCAAGAGCGGCGCCGGTGGTGATAATCACGTCCATTTCAACGTTTCGGCGATGGACGGCAACTCGGTCCGACAGTTTTTTAAGAACAACCGCAACCACCTGGCCGAGGCGGTCAAATCCGCCATGCGCGACGGCCGGAGGCTGAAATAACTAGTGGTCGGTGGCCAGTAAAGACCAAGGCCAAGGCCTTACTGTTCACTGCTCACTGCTCACTGCTCACTGGTGCATAGGCCTCTGGCCTGTGTGACCTGGAGACTAACCATGTCCGACGCCGTCTTCCCTATGCTCCGGGGCTTCACCTATCCGGTGATCAAAAAGCCCACCTTCTCCACCATCGAGCAGGAGTCGGTGAGCGGCATCAAAAGACGCATCGCCAACTGGTTATATCCCCGCTGGCAGATCGAGATCCCGGTGGAATTCCTGCTCGATGGCCAGGACGGCGTCGAGGACATGCAGACCATGGTGGGCTTCTTCCTGGCCCGCCAGGGGCGCTTCGACTCTTTTCTCTTCGACGACCCGGACGACGATTTTATTCAAGGCCAGGAGTTGGGGCTCGGAGATGGCCAGACCACCGCCTTTCAAATGGCGCGGGCTTACGGCGGCTTTGTGGAACCCTTGTACAACATCAAGAGTAATAACCCGGCCCCGGTGGTCTATCTCAACGGCACGGCCCAAAACCCATCGACTTATACCATCGGCTATTTCGACTCGGGGCTGCTCACCTTCACCAACGCCCCGGTCTCGGGGACGGTGATCACCGCGGACTTCGGCTACTACTGGCGGTGCCACTTCCAGGAAGACCTCTCGGAGTTCGACAAGTTTATGAGCCAGCTCTGGGAGCACAAGGGAATCAAGATCGAAACGGTGAAGTAGCGCCGCCGCCCTCGGCGGCGTGTAGGGGCGCCGTTCCGCCGCCCGGTGAGCCGTGAGCAGTGAGCCGTGAGCAGTAAAGGCAGAGGCAAAAGGGGCCAATCATGCTCTATTTTCTTTGTTATTTAGCAGGAGTGGTTACCGGCTTGATGGTGGCCGGGGCTCTGGGCGCCTGGCTGGAAAAAGGCTACCGGGCCCATATCCGGAGCCAGATTGAGCAGGAGGCCCTGGACCACGATTGGGTCAATCCTGAACACTGAGCAGTTAACTGACTACTGACTACTAGCTACTGGCATTTACTTATGAAAACCGTCACCTCAGCCCTCGTCGATCTCCTCAGCAGCCGTGCTCCGGTGCTGGCCTTCGACCTCTATCAATTTACGCTGCCAGGCGACACGGTGCTCTATTACGGCACCGCCGACGTGCCCATCGTCTATAACGGCAACACCTACGGCGGTTCCGTGCGCTTCGACCGCTCCCAGATCGATCTCAAGGCCGGGCTGGAGGCGGATAGCCTTACGGTCAAAGCCTACGCCAGCCCCACCGACCTGGTGAACGGCGTCCCCTTCCATCAATTCCTGCGCCAGGGCGGCTTCGACAACGCCTATTTGATGCTCTCGCGGGCCTACTATCCGGCCCCGGGGGGCTGGTTTGTAGATGACTCGTTTACCCCTCCCGGGTGGTTGCTGGCCGGCCAGGCGCTGGCGCCGCCCACCGGCGTCGTCTGGCTCTTCTCCGGCCTGGTCACCGAGATCATCACCGGGGGGCTTACGGCCCAGATCAAGATAGATTCGCACCTCTACACCCTGGACTTGAAGATTCCCCGCAACCTCTACCAGCACCTCTGCAACCATGTCCTCTACGGCCAGGGCTGCGGGTTGAATGGGGCCTCTTATGCGGTCGCCGCCCAGGCGCAAGCCGGGAGCACCATCTTCCAGATAGCCACCAACCTGACGGGCTATGCGCCCGGCTATTTTAGCCTGGGGAAGCTCCAGTTCACCTCCGGGGCGCTCCAGGGGACCTGGATCGGCATCCAATCCCAGGCCGGGAGCGGTTCGGCGCCCGTGGCCCTAACCCTGACGCCGCCGCTTCTGGCGGCGCCGGCCCCAGGCGACGCCTTCACCGCCTGGCCCGGCTGCGACCGGGCGCTCAGCACTTGCCAGAACAAGTTTAATAATGTGGGCAACTTCCGGGGCTTTCCCTGGATTCCGGTGCCGGAGACGGCGGATTGAAGCAAGGCAAAAGGCAAAAGTAAAAAGTTAAATCATCCATTTTTGCCTTTTTACTTTTAACTTTTTACTTGGAGGCGAAGCCGACAATGACAATGCAAGGCAAAAGGCAAAAGGCAAAAGTAAATAACCATCAACCATTATTGCCTTTACTTTCACCTTTTTACTTGGAGGCGAAGCCGACAATGACAAAGCAAGGCAAAAGGCAAAAGGCAAAAGTAAAAAGTAACAATCAACTTCCTTTGCCTTTTTACTTTTAACCTTTTACTTGGAGGCGGAGCCGACAATGGATATTTTGGAATCCGGCCAGCGTCAGGCCGTCCTTGCCGAAGCCGAGTCCTGGATCGGCACGCCCTTCCATCACCAGGGCCGGGTCAAGGGGCCCCAGGGCGGCGTCGATTGCGCCATGCTGCTCCTGGAGGTCTTCCTGGCCGCGGGAGTCATCAAAAAGGAGTCAGCAGCAAGCAACGAGCAGCAAGCAGTAGGGGCGGGTTTTAAACCCGCCCCTACCGACCGGGCACGGCTCACGGCTCACAGCTCCCTGATTCCCAACTACCCTCAACAATGGCACCTGCACCGGGGGGAGGAGCGCTATCTGCAAATGATCCAGACCCTGGGCGGCCGGGAAATAAACACCACTCCCTTGCACGGCGACATCGCGGTCTGGAAGATTGGCCGGGCCTATTCCCACGCGGCCATCGTGCTCCTTTGGCCCTGCATCATCCATGCCGCGGCCTCGCCGATCAACGCCTGTATCCTGGACAACGCCCTTATCTCGGCCCTGAACCTGGACCGGTATCCAGTGAAGTTCTTAACCGCCTGGGGGTAAGCAGTTAGCAGTAAGCAGTGAGCAGTAAGCAGTTAGCAGTGAGCAGTAAGCAGTTAGACTTTCCTGCTCACTGCTCCCAGCTCACTATCAATTAATGAACAGGAGCATATCCATGAAAGAAACCGGCACCGTCAAATGGTTCAATGACGCCAAGGGTTACGGCTTCATCAGCCGGCCCGGGGGCGACGACCTCTTCGTCCATTACAGCGCCATCCAGGGAGACGGCTACAAGAGCCTGGCCGAAGGCCAGGACGTGGAGTTCGAGGTGGCTGAGGGTAGAAAGGGGCTGCAGGCAGTCAATGTAAGCAAGCAGTAAGCAGTGAGCAGTAATTCATGGACCCTCGGCTCACCCGAGACGATGAAAAGTTTTTGCCACATTAACTTTCCGGAACAGTAAGCAGTAGTTATCAGTTGATTTTTCTGCTTACTGCTCACTGGGCGACCCACCGGGTCGCCCCTACTGAGGTTAACATGTCCGGATTGATGGGCGATTCCGCGGCGGGCACCAGCAGCCGCACCGCGGCCAAGACCAGCACCCTCCAGGCCTCCTACCGCGTCACCACCGCGGTGGAGGGCCTGGCCATCCCTCTTTTCTATGGCCGCAACCGCCTTCAGCCCAACATCTTCTTCGCCTGGGGCTGGACGCCGGTGTCCCAGCCGGCCCCCTCCCAGAGCATGGGCAAAGGGGGCGCCCAGCCCTCCGGCGGCTCCCAATACGTCTATACCCAGTGGGTCCTCTTCGGCCTTTGCGAAGGGCCGGTCACCGCCATCGGCCGCAACTGGAACGACAAGACCCGGCAATACACCTTCAGCGCCGCCGGCCTGGCCCCCGGCTCGCGCCCCCAACCCCCGGTCCCCGAGCTGCTGAGCGGAGCCCCGGCCCAGGCCCTGGGCTATTACGGCACCGCCTTCTACCACGGCAACATCGATCTGGGCAGCGGCAACTCCATGCCCAACGTCTCCTTTGAGTGCTACGGACCGCTTCCTTATACGGTCGCCACCACCGTCACCGGCGAGTCCCAGATGCTGCCCCCGGCCGCGACGGCCACCGAATCATACACACTGCCATACACCAATCCGGGTGGGGGGCCTATCTTTCCCGTCACCGTGGCCAACGCCGCCGCCTTCATCAGCGATGGCGGGGTTATCTGGGACAACGTCGATGCCAATGGCAACCTTACTCAGGTCTCCATGACCAAAGTGTCCGGCACTCCGGCGGCCTCGGGACAGTATGCCGAGGCCGGTGGCGTTTATACTTTTTATGCCGGCACTCCGGACATACCGCCCGGTGATCCCGGCTATGCCCCCCCCGATGCCGGCAATATAATCATCTCCTATACCTATGTCCCGGCGCCCACCTTCCAGGTCGTGGCCCAATGCCTGGGGACCTGCACCGAGGACTATACCCTCCCCGACGACAACCCGCTCCAGGTGACCAATGACGACCTTTGGACCGGAGACGCCGGCGTCACCCTGGCCGGGGCCCCCCTCATCCCCATTCCTTATTCCCAGCCCAACCCCCTCTATCCGCCTGCCGTCCCCCAGGGCGGCTATACCTGCTTTAACGGCTCCTACTGGTTTAGCCCCCTGGACGCCAGCCAGAACCCCGGCGACCTGGTGATCACCTATTACTACGCCACGCCTCAGGGCGCCACCATCTCTCCCAGCGGCAGTGTCTGGACGGCGGACAACGGCGTCACCTATGACGATGGGACGCCTTTGACCCCGGTGGCCGGCGCCCCCGCCGCGGCCGGCCAATACAACGTCACCGCCGGCACCTACACCTTCTCCGGCTGGGACTGCGGCCGCACCGTCGTCCTTAATTACACCTACAATACCCTCTTCGACTCCAATCCAGCCGAATTCCTGGTGGATCTCCTCACCAACCCCGATTACGGCTGCGGCTTCGACCCCACTCAGATCGGCGATATGTCGGCCTTCTCGGACTACTGCCTGGCCAACGATTTCCTCCTCTCTCCGGTTCTCGATGAGCAGCAGGAGGCCAGGGAGCAGATCGCCGACATCCTCAAGCTCCTCAACACCCAGGTAGTCTGGTGCGAGGACCAGCTCCAATTCATCCCCATGGGTGACCAGGTCGTCACCAGCGCCAAGACCGGCGTCACCTTCACCCCGAACCTCACCCCGGTCCTCGATCTCACCGAAGACGATTTCCTGGAGGACGACAACAACGACCCCATCCAGATCACCCGCAACCCCCAGGTGGACGCCTATAACCAGGTGCAGCTCGAATACCTGGACCGTTACGCCGACTACAACACCACCATCGTGGTGGTCAACAACCAGGCGGCCCAGGACGTTTACGGGCTGAGGCCCCAGGACGTCACCATGGCCCACGCTATCACCGATCCCGACGTCGCCGTGGCGGTGGCCGCCAATATCCTCCAATATTGCCTCTACGCCCGCAACTCCTACCGGTTCAAGCTGGGCCTCCTCGCCAATATCCTGGAGCCCGGCGACTGGATCACCCTCACCAGTCCGCGCCTGGGGCTAAACCAGATGCCTGTGCGGGTCACCGAGATCTCCGAGGACGACCAGTGCACCTCCACGGTCACCGCCCTGGAATGGCCCATCGGCACGGCCCAGGCCCCGGTCTATGCCAGCCAGAACCGCTCGCCTATGGTCCTGAATTACAACGTCCCCCCGGGGGACTGCAACCCGCCGGTCATCTTCGAGCCGCCTTTGGGCCTGAGTGACACTCTTTCGGTTTGGATGGCGGTGAGCGGCGGTCCCAACTGGGGCGGCTGCCAGGTGTGGGCCTCCTGGGATGGCAGCAATTACCAGCAGATCGGCACGGTCATCTCGCCGGCCCGCACCGGCTTCCTGGTGAACCCGCTCCCCGCGGCCCCGGACCCCGACACCACCGACGTGGCCCAGGTGAATCTCACCGAGTCCGACGGCGTATTGCTCAGCGCCTCCCTGGCGGAAGTGAACGCCCTGGTCACCCTCTGCTACCTGGCTGGTAGCACAGGCGTCCCGCCTGTGGCTCCCGAATTCATCGCCTACGAAAATGCCGCCCTGGTGAGCGCCTCCATTTATGACCTCAGCTATCTGCGCCGCAACTGTTACGGTTATGGCACTGGCCCGGGCGGCTCGCCTAGAGGAATCGCCCACGCCGCCGGCGAGCGCTTCGCCCGGGTGGACGGCTCCGTCTTTGAAATGCCTTTCTCGGTCAACCAGATCGCCCAGACCATCTATTTGAAGTTCCTGTCCTACAACCAAGTGGGCGCCGCCGGCCAATCCCTGGCCGATGTCGAGGCCTATCCCTATCAGATCCAGGGCAGCGCCCTCACCTCACCGCTGCCCGATATCACCGGCCTGGTGTCGGTTTACCTGGGCTCGCAACAATACCTCCAATGGACCGCCATCACGCCGGCCCAGGACCCGAGGTATTCCGGGATCGATTACGAGATTCGTGTTGGCGCCGATTGGGCCACAGCTCAAATCCTAACCTATGTCAGCGATCCCGATTTTCTGGTTACGCAGGCCGGCACCTACTGGGTGTCGGCCTCTTATGCCAGCAATGGCGTCATCCTGGCCTATTCCGCCGTCCCCGCCCAGATCGAGGTCGAGGCCGTTGCCATCACCGTCAATGACGTAGTCAGCAAGGATGAGGCCAGCGAAGGCTGGCCCGGCATCCTCACTGCGGCCCAAGTGTCCTCCAGGACCGTAGTGCTGGCAGTTGGTCAAGCCGTCGGTTCTTATGCGATTCCCGCCAGCGAGATCCCGGATCTGGGTACGGCCCAGGCCGCGGCCTTGGGCGCCTCCGTGGCCTTCAACAACGTGGTGCCCGGCGCTTCCTTCGATGGCGCCCTGGACGTGGACGCCATCCCCGACGTGGATCAATATGATGCGGGGGCTGGCGGGGAATTCGATTCGGTGCCCGACGTGGACGCGGCGCCGGACTTCGACCAGGCCGGAGGGGCGCTGGCCCAGACCGTCCAGATCCAGGTGCAGTTCTCCCAAGATGGCAGCACCTGGGGAGCCTGGCAGAACTTTACCCCGGGCACTTACGTCTTCCGCATGGTCAACTTCCAGGTGGTCTTGACCCAGGTGGTTCAGGGGGGCGTCACTTTATCACCCGTGGTCACGGACTTCGCCTGGTCCATCTCCATGCCGGACCGCCTGGTCGATGTGGGCAGCATCGCCTGCCCCGCCACCGGGCTGGCCGTCACCTTCACCCCGGCCTTCCAGATCACCCCATCCGTCGCGGTGACCATACTGAACGCCCAGGCCGGGGACGTGGTGACCTTCCCCATGGCCATCGGGCCGGCCGGCGGCACGATCATGGTCACTAATGGCGGCACGGGCGTTGCCCGGAACATAAGTTACATCGCCAAGGGCTATTAACAGGAAGGCAAAAGTAAAAAGTAAAAAAAATTTTAACTGAAGGAGATATACCCGATGAGACGCTTGCTGCTATTTTTGATTTTTGCCTTTTTCACTTTTGCCTTTCCCCTTTTTACTTTTGCCTTGACTTTTGCCTCCCAAAACGCCCTGGTGGTGCCTGACGGCACCGGGGCCCAGGTGCGCGCCGGCTTCAACAACGCCATCGACACCCTGAACACCATCGAGTCGGGCCCCAGCGCCCCCACCACCACCGAGCCTTACATGCTCTGGGCCGACACCACCAACAACCTCCTGGAGCAGATGAACTCCTCCAACACCGCCTGGGTCGTCGTGGGTACCCTCGGCGCCGCCTATCTCGGGCTGCAGCCGGCGCTTCCCATCGGCCCCGCCACCGATTACCTCGGCGGCGATCTGGCGCTGCATCCCCTCTTCCCGGGGGCCGGCGTTCCTCTGAGCACGGGCTCCGCCTGGGGAACTTCCTACACGGTGGGAACGGGGGCGAATGACCTGGTCCAACTTAACGGCAGCGGCCAGCTCCCCGCCGTGAGTGGGGCTTTACTGACCAATCTGCCCATTGGCAGCATGGTATATCCCGGCGCCGGAGTTCCCAACAGCACCGGGTCCGCCTGGGGGACTTCCTACACGGTGGGGACGGGACCGAATGACCTGGTCCAGCTTAACAGCAGCGGCCAGCTCCCCGCCGTGAGTGGGGCTTTGCTGACAGGTCTGCCCTCTGGCGGCGGCTTTTCCACCCAGAACGTCGTCACCTCCTCCCGAACCCTCGGCACCGTCTATCAAAACACCACCGGCAAGACCATTTGGGTATCTGCCAGCTCCCCCGCCTACATGAGCGGTCAGTGGACCGCCTACTCAGATTCATCGAGTTCCCCCGCTACGGAAGTAGGCGTTTCCTGCCAGGGAAACGGGAACTGTGCGGTCTCGTTCATGGTCTTGAATAACAACTACTATAAGATAACTGCGACAGGCGGCACTTTGGGTTATTGGATCGAGTGGTATTAATTAGGAACGGAAGACGACGCCTTTACTGACTACTGACTACTGACTACTGACAACTATCAAAGGAGGCCATATGACTTTTTGGCAAAAAATCTGGGCCGATCCCAAGACCACCATCCCCGGGATCATCGCCGCCGCCCTCAGCACCCTGGTGGCCTTAGGCATCATCACCCCGGCTGAGTCGAGCCCCCTGCAAACGGCCTTGACCGCCAGCCTCGGCGGCATCGTCGCCCTCGTGGGCCTCTTCAGCAACTGGCCGGTTAATAATAGTAAGCAGTGAGCACAGGCGTCCCGCCTGTGGCCCATATGATTATGTAGCGCCGCCGCCCCCGGCGGCGTGTAGGGTGGGCACTGCCCACCACTTCTGCGAGCAGTGACCAGCGGTGTAGGGCGGGAAAGCGGAGCGCATCCCGCCAAGACAGTAAACAGTAAGCAGTGAGCAGTAAGCAGTAGTGAGCAGTAAGCAGTGAGCCGGTAGCACAGGCGTCCCGCCTGTGGCCCTTATTTGGTGCGCAGTGCGCACCCTACACTACTGAGTACTGGCTATTGGCTACTGATTACCGGCTAGCTCTCAAAGGAGGTGCCTCATGCCCGTCACAGGCGCGGATATCCTGCTAAAAGCCCGCACCCGCCTGGGCGATTCCTACGTCTTCGGCGCCCTCACCCCGGTGGGCGCCCCGGACCCCCGGGTCTTTGATTGCTCCAAACTCGCTTCCTGGGCCGTATATCAGGCGGCCAGGCTCATTTTTGGCGCCGACCGCGACGCAGGGAACCCCCTGGAGGTTTACGGAGGCACCATTTATTGGAACCGGGACGCCCGCAGCGTCGGCATCATCGTCTCTCTGGAGGAAGCTGCCGCCTCGCCCGGGGCCGCGGTCCTGAGGTTGGGCACCGCCTCCCAGTGCGGCCATATCGTCTTCTCAGACGGCCTGGGGGGAACCGTGGAGGCGCATTCTAGCGCAACCGGGGTCATCGTTTCCACCCTGCACGGCCGGCGCTGGGATTTGGGTATAAAGGTTCCAGGGGTCGAGTACCAGACGTCCCCGCCTAATGGTCCGGTCAGGCCTCCAACCGGGCCCATTTACCGCCTCACCAATCCCCTGATGAGGGGTCCGGAGGTGCAGCGCCTCCAGGAGGCCCTGAAGCGGCACGGGTTTCCGGTTTGTGAATCTTTGGTGGCGGATGGGGTTTATGGACCTCAAACGGAGCTTGCCGTTGCCGGGTTTCAAAGTTCCCAGGGCTCCCTGGTAGCCGATGGTGAGGCGGGCCCGGACACTCTGAAGGCCCTCGGCATAGTCAGTAGTCAGTATTCAGTAGCCAGTAGTCAGTAACTGCTAACTGCTCACTCATATTATTAAGGAGACCACCATGAAGAATACTTGCCTGCGCCTGCTGCTTTTATTGGCTACTGGCTACTGGCTACTGGCTACTGCCCATGCTGGCCAGTGGACCGCCAACGGCTATTTCTACGAGCCCTCCATGGGGGCCGCGGGACAGACGGAATATAACCAGTTCAACCAGGGCCTGGCCAACGCTGATGCCGAGCTGGCTCTCCTGGCCGCGAACGGGGGCGGAGGGGGCAGGGCCAACCTTTCGGCCTTGGCGCCTCTCAACTATAACTGCGCCACCGGCGCCATCAGTATGCCCCAGGCCAGTGCCGCGGCAGCCGGCTACTTGTGCGCCGCCGACTGGAGCACCTTCAACGCCAAGCAGGCCGCCCTGCCAGTTGGCACCGTTTCTCAATACCTGCGGGGCGACCTCACCATGCAGCCCCTCAACGCCGCGGCGCTGGGGCTGGGGAACGTCCTCAACGAGGCCCAGGAACCCGCCATCGCCCCCGGGACCACCTCCCAATACTGGAGAGGCGACAAAAGCTGGCAGACGCTTAATGCCGCCGCCGTCGGTTTGACCTTCTCCCAGAGCCTTCTCAACACGAGCGGGACCGTGGCTTTGTCCGGGGACTCAACTTCCCCCGGCAATTCCATGCTGTACGGGACCAATGCGTCTGGGCTTAAGGGCTGGTACTCCCAAACCAGCAGCATGACTTGGCCCTCTGCTTCCGGCATCCCGGTCTATGGCGGCTCCGGCGCCTGGGGGAGCAGCCTGACGGCTCCGGGCAGTGCTCTAGTCGGAGTCTCCGATACCCAGACGCTCACCAATAAAACCCTGACATCGCCCACCCTGACAGCCCCGGCTCTGGGGACTCCTCAATCCGGTAATCTGGCCAATTGCACCTTCCCGACTCTGAATCAAAACACGACGGGTACGGCCGCCAACGTGACCGGAGTCGTAGCCGCCGCCAACGGGGGCACGGGCTCGACCGCCAACCCCAACGCCGCCAACGGCGTGGTGATACTTAATTCCAGCGGCCAGCTTCCGGCAGTGGGTGGGGCAAATTTAACCAACCTGACCGCAGCACAGGTGGGCGCGGCCCCGGCCACTAGTGGCACCGGCATCCTCAAGGGTAACGGCTCTGGAGGCACTACGGCGGCAGTCCCCGGCGCCGATTTCGCCCCGGCCACTTCCGGGTCTGCTATCCTCAAAGGGAACGGGGCAGGCGGGTTTGCCAATGCCAATCCGGGAACAGATTATGTGACGCCCACCGGCAGCATTACCGGGCAGGCCGGGTCGGTGGCCGGCATCAACGGGCTAATTACGGCAGGCAGCAACGTCACCTTCACCGGCTCGGGCACGGTGGCCAGCCCTTATTCCATTTCGGCATCAGGGAGCGGCGGCTCCATGACCTATCCCGGCGCCGGCGTTCCCGCAAGCACCGGCTCCGCCTGGGGGACTTCCTACGCGGTGGGGGCGGCCGCCAATGATCTGGTCCAGTTCAACTCCCTCGGCGCCCTGACCTTTCCATCAGCCAATAGCATATTTTTGGGCGGCGGCTCCAGCGCCAACCCCGGAATCAACGGCCAGTTTATAGGAATCGGCCAAAATACCCTCGCCAGTATCGGATCGCAACCGCCATATTATCTTACCGCTATAGGTTGGAACGCCCTTAACGCCGACACCAGCGGCGACGAGAACGTGGCCGTGGGGGCCGTGACGTTGCGTAGGAACACCACGGGGAGCGACAATACCGCCGTGGGTGACGATGCCCTCACCTACAACACCATCGGATATCAAAATGCAGCCTTCGGCCAAGGCGCCTTGGTTCAAAACACCACTGGAAACCTCGACACTGCCTGCGGCAAGGGCGCAGCCGGCGCCAATACTACCGGCAGCAATAATACGGCCGTGGGCTATTCCTCTCTTTTTACCAATACTTCCGGGACCGATAATACTTCGGTGGGCTATAGCAGCGGGGCCTACAATATAACCGGGTCCTATAATACCTATCTGGGCGATGGCGCCGGGACCACTTCCGGAGGGACCGCACTCAATTACGTTACCGCAATTGGCTACGGAGCCCAGGCTGGCGCCAGTAACGTCATGGTTCTAGGAGGCTTGGCCGGCAGCGCCAACGCAGTCAATGTGGGGATTGGCACCAGCAGCCCCACCGCCCAACTGCATACCACGGGCACCGTCAGGTTCTCCAATTTCGGGGCCGGTCTGGCCGCCTTCGACGCCAGCGGCAATATCTCCTCCACCATCACCCCGGCGTTAGGCACTCCGGCTTCCGGGAATCTGGCCAACTGCACCTTCCCGACTCTCAACCAGAGTACCACGGGCAGTGCCGGCTCGGCTACCCTTTGGGGAGCCTACGCCAGCATCGCCGGGCCCAGTTCCGCGGTGACCTACACCCTTCCTGCCTCAAGCGCCACGATGCTATATTCGGGAGGTCCATTAGGTACCCCGGCTTCCGGGAATCTGGCCAACTGCACCTTCCCGACACTGAATCAGAACACCACCGGGCAGGCCGGGTCAGTGGCCGGCATCAACGGGCTGATAACGGCAGGCAGCAACGTCACCCTCAGCGGCTCGGGGACTACGGCCAGCCCTTACTCGATCTCCTCATCTGGAAGCGGCACCTCCTTCACTTCTGCTTCCCCCCTCGTCCTAGCCAGCGGCAGCCTCTCCCTGAGCGGGGCCACGGGTGGAAGTGGTGCAGGAAGCGGAACCTTTTATGGCACTAATGGGTCAGGAATCTGGGGTTCGTATGCTATGCCCAGCTGGCCCCTGGCCTGGACCAACCTAGCTCTAATAGGCGGGACGGGAGGGCCGGTGCTGAAAGCCGCCCCGGTACCGGGTGACGGTCTGCTCTTGGGGGACAGTGCCAACAGCGAGGCATTTTCCTATACGACCCTGGGGGATTTGGAGGCAGCCATCTGGAACTCGCCCATGCTGGTTGCCCCGGCGTTAGGGACCCCGGCCTCGGGGAATCTGGCCAACTGCACCTTCCCGACGCTGAATCAGAACACCACTGGCAGCGCCGCCTCTTGCACCGGCGACGCGGCCAGTGCGACTCTGTGGGGAGCCTACGCCAGCATTGCCGGGCCCAGTT
>JBAVAG010000133.1:0-2797 GCA_049585595.1 Desulfobaccales bacterium | reverse complement strand
CCCTCCACTCCCTTCTCCAGGACTCCCAGGGCGGTGCTGGCCGACTCGGGATCGCTCACCTCCACGAAGATGTTGCCGGTTTGCGCCACCAAATTTTCCAAAGGAATGACGGTCCAGTCCGGGGTCCTGACCACCACCGGACCCTGGCGGGCCAGGCGGATGACTTCGGCTTCGTCGCCGATACCCAGGATCGTGACTTCATGGAGGTCCTTCCCCGGCGCCAGGTCACCGTCCGGGGCGATAACCCGGATCAGCCCCAGGGCCTTGACCTCCGGGACCCGGCCTGGGGGAACCCAGATGGCGTCGGCCCCCGACTCGAGGGCGGCGGTGACCAGCTTCTTATCCCAGGGGTCCACTCTTACCCAGAGTTGCTTCATCCTGTCTTCCTATAGGGGCGAACCACCAAGTCGCCCGGGTTTTGGCGGGAACTCGAAACTGGGTGACCCAATCACAGGCTGGAAGCCTGTGCCACTGTCGCCCCTATAACATAAAACCGACTAGGTCTGGAGGAATGCCAAGGCCTCTTCGACGCCGGCGTTTTCGTGAACCAGGAGGCTGATGGCTCCCACCATACGGCTGGGGTCCCGGTGCTGGAAGACATTGCGCCCGATGGAGACCCCGGCGCCGCCGGCATCCACCGCGCCTTTCACCATCTCCAGGATATCCCGGTCCGAGTTCATCTTGGGGCCGCCGGCGATGACCACCGGCACCGGACAGCCGGTCACCACCTTGCGGAAGGATTCCACCGATCCGGTGTAGGAAACCTTGACCAAGTCGGCGCCCAACTCGGCGCCCAGCCGGGCCACGTGCATAATCATCTTGGGGTCGTATTCGTCCTGGATGTTTTTGCCCCGGGGGTACATCATGGCCAACAGGGGCATGCCCCATTCCCGGGCGGTGCGGGCCACGGCCCCCATGTCCGCCAGCATTTCCCGTTCGCTGCTGCTGCCGATGTTGACGTGGATGGAGACGGCGTCCGCCCCCAGGACCAGGGCCTCTTCGACGCTGCATACCAGGATCTTGGCGTTGGGATAGGGCGAGAGGCTGCTGGAGGCGGACAGGTGAATGATGAGCCCCACGTCCCGGCCCCGGCGGCGATGGCCGCTGGTCACCAGGCCCTTGTGCATCAAGATGGCGTTGGCCCCACCGGCGGCCACCGCATTGACGGTGGTCTTCATATCGATAAGGCCATCGATGGGACCCACCGTCACCCCATGGTCCATGGGGACGATGACGGTGCGCCCGGTATCCCGGTTCATAATGCGTTCCATGCGAATCTGTTTGCCGATCATTTCCAGCCTCCTTCCGGGGCGGCCCTCCTGGTTGCGACCCGGCGGCAACAAAAAAGCCGTGGTCGCCTGGGCGCCACGGCTTCTAAAAGTTTTTTTTTGGTCAGGCCTACTTACTTTTAAAAGTCGAGGCGCACTCCGGGCCCGGAAAATAAAAATAAAAGCTAAAGTAATTGCTCCGGGACCGCCAGGATTGCATCTTCTTCATTTCCTCGACTACTCTATGCTAAAACATCCGAATCTCTGTGTCAATAAAAAATCTTTTCCGATATAATTTTTGCCAGAAGCCGGCCGCTAGCCTGGGCGTCCCGCCTGTGTAGATCGTTCTGGTAGCCGCAGGCTTTAGCCTGCGCTTCTGGAAATTGCAAGTTTAGTTCCCACAGGCCGGAGGCCTAGGCTAGCGAGTCCGGATAGCCCAGGCTTCCAGCCTAAATTTGGAATTCGAAGCTCCGGAGACCTCATGCCTCGCATCGACGACTATAAGATGGCCGTCGCCCTGGCGGCGGGCGAGTTGCAGAAGATCAATCCCAAGCGGCTGGCAAACTCGAGCCGCACCCAATATTTCTATGAAGGAGGCCAAGGGGGCCAAGGGGGCCAAGGGGGCGAAGGGGGCCGGGAAGGGTTGCTGGTCCCCTATTTCGGCCAGGACCGCCGGGTGAGTTGGCCGGAGATCGCAGTAACTCCGGCGGACGGCGCCGGCCAGATCCCCCTGACCGAGCAGATCCTCATTCTCCACTACCTGCTGGGGGCCCGCGGCGAGGCCTTGAGCGGCCGCACCATCGATTTCCGCGCAGTGCCGGAAGGCGGATTCTACTGGTCCGCCTTCGTCTCCCGGGCTCAGAAGCCGCTGTTGGCAACCTTTGGCCAGGACCTGGAGTTATACTTGCAGGCGGCGGCCCTGGCCGGGGGGGAGCTCCAGGGTCTGGGGGACGCCGCCGCCCGCTTCCTGGCCTTTCCCCTGGTGCCCGTGACCCATGTCCTATGGCGGGGAGATGAGGAGTTTCCCCCGGAGGCCAGCATCCTCTTTGACGAGACCATCTCCCGCAACCTTGCCACCGAGGACATCGCCGCCCTGGCCGGGGCCTCGGTCTATCGGTTGCTGGCCGTGGCCCGGCAACTGCGCCAGGGATGAGAAGTCTTGAGTTTCGAGTTTCGAGTTTCGAGTTTAGGGGCGGCGGTGCACAGGTTTCCAACTGGTGATTTGCCAAGTAATTTAGGCTGCCAAATCTCCATCTTGGATTAACTTGTAGATTTTCTTGGTTTTCCCCCTCTCCCCCAATGGGGGAGAGGGCAGGGTGAGGGGGGTATGGATGGTCTTGTAGGGGCGCACACATGGGTCCGCCCCTACAACTCCTCATCCCTGGCGCAGTTGCCGGGCCACGGCCAGCAACCGGTAGACCGAAGCCCCGGCCAGGGCGGCGATATCCTCGGTGGAGAGGTTGCGGGAAATAGTCTCGTCAAAGAGGATGCTGGCCTCCGGGGGAAACTCCTCGTCTCCCCGCCACAGG
>JBAVAG010000132.1:0-13565 GCA_049585595.1 Desulfobaccales bacterium | reverse complement strand
GGCCTCAATGCCAACGTTAATTTTCTCACAATCTGACCCTAATGCAATCAACTTATGGATATTTTTTATTGTCGATGAAAATTTTAACCCCAGGAGAGAAATTCCAGTTCTTTTCTTCACGATTTTCCTGGCTTAACCTTGAGACCTCTGCGCAAACCAAACTTTGTTATCCTGAGCGATGCGAAGGATCTCGTATTTTTCTCCCCTGCTTAAAATTTTCACCGGCAATAAAAAATATCCATAAGTTGATTGCATTAGGGTCAGATTGTGAGAAAATTAACGTTGGCATTGAGGCCAACGCAGTAAAGGCAACTGGCTGCGGATTCTGGTGAGAAACTTTGCGGATGTTCTCCTTGCAGTCGTTCAGTATAGAGATGGAAACCACGGCCGGCACCGACGTTCTGGACCTGACCCCGCAGGTGGCTGCGAAGGTTCGAGACGCCGGGGTGGGCGCGGGCTTGCTAACCCTATTCATTTCCGGCTCCACCGCGGCTTTGACCACCATCGAATATGAGAGCGGTGCGGTTAAGGATTTGCAGGCCGCCATCGAGCGGCTTTTCCCCCAAGACCTGGACTATGGGCATGACCGCCGCTGGGGTGACGGCAACGGCTATGCACATGTCCGGGCCGCCTTCCTCAAACCCTCGCTGAGCATTCCCATCGACCAGGGGCGTCTCCAGTTGGGCACCTGGCAGCAGATCGTCCTCCTCGATTTTGACAACCGGCCCCGGCAGCGCCAGATTCGGGGCCAGGTTCTGGGGTTACAGGCGACCAGCGGCTGAACTTAAGCAGCCCAAAACCTAAACCATGACCACCGCCCAACTCACCTTTGAAGATAACGCCCTGGCCCAGGCCCTGTTCGGGGAACAGGGCAAGCATCTGCGCATCATCAGCCGCACCTTGGGAGTCAAACTGCCGGTCAGGGGCAACCAGGTGAACCTGGAAGGTCCGGAGGCCGAGGTTCGCCTGGCCCAGCGAGTCCTCTTGGAGCTTTACGAGTTGCTTCGCCATGGGTACCCGCTTCTGTCCCAGGACGTGCAGTATAGTATCAGGATTCTCCAGGACCGGGAGAGCGCTTCGATCAAGGAGATCTTCCTGGATACGGTGTATATCTCCGCCATGAAGAGACGCATCTCGCCTAAGAGCCTCAATCAGAAACGCTACATCGAGGCCATGCGCAGCCACGACATCGTCTTCGGGGTAGGGCCGGCGGGCACCGGCAAGACATACCTGGCCATGGCCATGGCGGTGTCGGCCTTGATTAACCAGGAGTTCATGCGCATCGTCCTCACCCGGCCCGCAGTGGAGGCCGGAGAAAAGCTCGGCTTCCTGCCGGGGGACCTGGCGGAAAAGGTCAACCCCTATCTCCGGCCCCTATACGACGCCATGCACGACATGATGGATTTCGAGAAGGCCAGCCGTTTGGTGGACCGGGGCATCATCGAGGTGGCACCCCTGGCCTTCATGCGGGGCCGGACCCTGAACGACTCCTTTGTCATCCTGGATGAGGCGCAAAACACTACTTCCGAGCAGATGATGATGTTTCTTACCCGCCTGGGGTTCGGGTCCAAGGCGGTGATCACCGGGGATGTGACCCAGATCGACCTGCCTCCCGGAATGACCTCCGGGTTGGTGGAAGCCCGGGACTTGCTCCAGGGGGTGGAGGGCATCGCCCTGGTGCCTTTCAGCGAGCGGGACGTGGTGCGCCATCCCCTGGTGCAGGATATTATCCGGGCCTATGAGAACCGCCGGCCGCGGCGGGGTTCCGCCCCGGGAGAGCTCCCCCATGCCTGACAAAGAACCACCCATCAAAATCCGGCGCATCTTCGGGCTGGAGCGCCTGCGCTCCCGCCTGCCGCGCTCCCTGTGCCGCAAGTTGCCGGCGTCGGCCCTGGAGGAGAGGGTCATCAAAGTGGCGCTGCTCCTCTTTCTGAGCCTGGGGCTGGCCTTGATCCTATCGCCTCGGGCTCCCGTCACCGCCAGGCAATATAAGGTGGGGGACATCGCCCGGGAGAACGTCAAGGCCATCAGGGGGTTTCTGGTGGAGGACGTGGAGACCACCGCCAAACGGCAGCGGGAACTGCTGGCCCAGATACCGCCGGTCTTCGACCTGCAGGAGCAAATGGCCGATAAGGTGCAGCAGCGCCTCCACAAGGCCATGGATTATTTGCGCAGCCTCATGCCGGCTGCCAACGCCGGGCGGCTGGCTTCAGGCAGCGGGGCCCGGCCCCTGGGGGACGTCTCCTATAAGATGCTGTTGGAGCATAAGGCGGAGTTCGAACAGATCCTGGGGGTAGCCATCCCCAATTCCACCTTCTCGCTGCTGGTCAAGACGGATCTCTCCCCCTACCTGGAGGCCATGACCAGCCAGGTCCTGGGCCAGTTTTTCAATCAGGGAGTGATCAGCAGCCGCACCATCATGAAACCCACCCCCAAGGAGATCCTGGTGCGGCGCCTGCCTTCTCAAAGGGAAGAGTTGGAGCAGCCCCCCTTTCCTTTTGTGGAAATGGATGAGGGCCGAAAATCCATCGCCGGTTACTGCGGGGAGGTGGCGGCAGACCTCTCGCCCCCGGAACGCCTGCTGGTATGCGATCTGGCCCAGCATCTGCTGGTGCCCAACGTCTCCCCCAACCTGGCCGAAACCAGCGAGCGCCAAAAAGCCAAACTAAAGTCCTTGCAGCCGGTCTATTTCAAGGTCAAACGGGGTGAGATGCTGGTGCGGGAAGGGGAGCCCATCACCACCCTGCACCTGGCGCAATTGGAGGCCCAGAGCAAACTCTATCCAAAGAGCCGGGTGGTGATAGTGTTCCTGGGCATTTTCTTCACCCTGACCTTGCTCTTGGCAGTCTTTTACCAGTTGGCCAGCCTCTCCCTGCGGAACTTTTCCCATCGCCTCCGGGACCTGGGCTTCCTGGCGGTCTTGCTAATGGCCAGCGCCCTGCTGAATAAATCTCTCCTGGTCTTGGGTGAGAATCTATCCTGGACCCTGCCGCTGGTGGGCCAAAACCTGGTATTTATGCTGCCCCTGGGGCTGCCGGCCATCTTGGCCGCCATGTTCCTGGGTCTGGAAGCCGGGGTGGGAGTGGCCTTCTTGAACGCCACCTTCACCGCCCTTATGGTGGAGCGGCCCTTCCCCCTGTTCCTCTATTTCGTCATTGCCGGCCTGGTGGCAGTTTGGGGGGTGAAGAACTGCCGCCGCCGCAGCGCCCTGATCCAGGCGGGGCTGGCCATCAGCCTGGCCAATATGGCCCTCCTGGCCGCTTTCAAGCTGCTGGAATACCCCTTCGGCTTTCAGGACCTGTTTAACGGAGAGCTCTTTGCCCTTTCCGGAGGCTTGCTCACAGGCATCCTGGCCCTGGGTCTCACCCCGATTATGGAGGCGGTCTTTGGCTTTTCCTCCAACATCCGCCTGCTGGAACTTTTGAACCTGGATCAGCCGGTGCTCCGGGATTTGATGCTGATGGCCCCGGGCACCTATCACCATTCCCTGGTGGTGGGCCAGATGGTGGAGGCGGCGGCCGAAGCCATCGGCGCCAATCCCATGCTGGTCAAGGCTGCGGCCTACTACCACGACATCGGTAAAATCAAAAAGCCGGTCTATTTCGTGGAAAACCAGATGGACGGGGAAAACAAACACGAAAAGTTGGCCCCCTCCATGAGCGGCCTGATTCTCATTTCCCACGTCAAGGACGGGGTGGAGCTGGCCCGGAAACAAAACCTGGGAGAGGCCATTACCGACATCATCCAGCAGCATCACGGCACCAGCTTTATCACCTATTTTTACCATAAGGCCCAGACCCAGGCGGCCAACCCCCAGACGGTAAAAGCCGAGGACTATCGCTATCCCGGCCCCCGGCCCCAAACCAAGGAAGCCGGGTTGGTCCTCCTGGCGGATCAGGCGGAGGCCGCCTCCCGGACCCTCAGCGATCCCACCCCGGCCCGCATCCAGGGAATGGTGCAGAAGATCATCAATAACGTCTTCGCTGACGGCCAGTTGGACGAATGCGAGCTGACCCTGAGGGACTTGCACCACATCGCCAAGAGCTTTCTCAAGATCCTGGGTGGCATCTTCCACCATCGCATCCATTATCCCCAGGCCGTCGAAAAGAAGAAAATCTATGAGGATTTGGATAAGCAACCGCCAAAGAAAAACGGCGCTAAATCCGGAGAGAATCAAGAGAAGAGCCGGGAAGATCTTAAACGCCTTGGGCTGGTCTGAAGGGGAACTGAGCCTCACCATCCTGGGGGGCCGGGCCATGGCCCGCCTCAACCGTGAGACCTTCGGGCGCCGGGGTCCCACCAACGTTATTTCCTTCCCCCTGGACGCCCCCACCCTCGCCCCCGAGGGAATGGGGCCGGCCCGGGAAAGCCGGGAGGCCCCGGCCCCCGGCCCTGGCGCTGCCTCCGGAGCCAGCCCGCCATTGGTCCTGGGAGAGGTGGTCATCTCCCTGCCGACCACCCTTAAACAGGCCAGGGAGCTTGGCTGGCCCTGGCAGGAACTCTTCGACTTTTTCCTGATTCACGGTATATTACACCTGCTGGGCTATGATCATGAGACGCCTCCGGAGGAGGAAGCCATGACCGAGAAGACCTGGGAGTTGATGGGGTTGCTCCGGCGGCCATCGAAATAGTCAAGTTTCGCAACTGAATTGTTCTGGTAGTAGCCGCAGGCTTTAGCCTGCGCTCCCGGGAATTCGGAGTTGAGTAAAATACACAGGCGGGACCAGTAGTGTCCGGCAAGGTTTTTGCTATTCTGCCGCCTAATGTAAGCTGTCAGTCTTCTGCGATTATCTTATGGATGTCCCTTGCTTTTTTCCCTCTCCCCCAATGGGGGAGAGGGCAGGGTGAGGGGGAAGTAATGCCGGACATTCCATCTCGTTCCCAAGCTACTGCTTGTGAACGGGAATTTGTCCCAAAGCTCCTGCTTTGGTTTTAGCCTTCATGTAGGGTGCGCACTGCGCACCATTTACCTGAAATTGCCCCTCTAGGAGGAACCGGCGTGCCTCGATTGGAAGTGAACGTAGATCATGTGGCGACCCTGCGGCAGGCCCGCCTCATCGATGAGCCCGACCCGGTGACCGCCGCCGCCCTGGCTGAGCTGGCCGGGGCCGACGGCATCATCGTCCACCTCCGGGAGGACCGCCGCCATATTCAGGACCGCGACTTGAGGCTGCTGAGAAAGACGATCAAAACCCGTCTCAACCTGGAGATGGCCGCCACCCCGGAGATGCTGGGGATCGCCCGGGAGGTGCAGCCTAACCTGGTGACCCTGGTGCCGGAAAAGCGCCAGGAGCTCACCACTGAAGGGGGCCTGGAAGTGGCGGGCCAGCAGACGGCCCTGGCGGAGTATCTGCCGGCCTTAAAGGCGGCGGGCCTCAGGGTCAGCCTGTTCGTGGACCCGGTCGAGCTGCAGATTCAGGCCGCCAAGGAGGTGGGGGCCGAATGGGTGGAGTTGCACACCGGCGCCTACGCCGAGGCGCCCACTCGGGCCGAGGCCACCCGGCTTTTCCAGGAGTTGGTGAGCGCCGCCCGCCACGCCCGCAGCCTCGGCCTGAAGGTCAAGTGCGGCCACGGCCTCAACTACCGGAACATTAAACCCTTCCGGGGCCGGGAGGAATTCGCCGAATACTCCGTCGGCCACGCCATCATCGCCCGGGCCGTGCTGGTGGGGATTGAGCGGGCGGTCCGGGAAATGATCGCCCTGATTGGAGAGTAGGGGCGACAGTGGCACAGGCTTCCAGCCTGTGAATGGGTCGCCCTATTCTCGTTCCCAAGCTTATTCTCTATTCTCGTTCCCAAGCTCCTGCTTAGGAACGAGGATGGAAAGGCGAAGTCCTAAGATATGGAATTAATCGACCTGCACGTCCACTCCAACGCCTCCGACGGCACCTTTGCGCCGGCGGAGGTGGTGCGCCTGGGCAGGGACGGGGGCCTCAAGGCCCTGGCCCTCACTGACCACGACACCATTGCCGGCCTGGCCGAGGCGGAGGCCGCAGGCGGCGTCTACGGAGTGGAGGTCATCCCCGGGGTCGAGGTGAGCGCCCGCTTTCCCGGCGGCACCATGCATATCCTGGGTCTGGACATCGAATATGGCAACGGCCATCTGGGCGAACGCCTGGCGGTCTTACAAAAGGCCCGGATGGAACGCAATCCCCAGATCATCGCCAAGCTGAACGCCCTGGGGCTCTCCATTACCCTGGAACAGGTGGCGAAGATTTCCGGCCAGGGCCAGATGGGCCGGCCCCACATCGCCCGGGCCTTGATGGAGGCGGGCTATGTGAGCTCCATCCAGGAGGCCTTCGACCTCTACCTGAACAACCAGGGCAAGGCCTACGTCCCCAAGTTCCGCTTCCCGCCGGGTGAGGCCATCGCCATGATTCGGGAGGTCCGGGGAGTCCCGGTCCTGGCCCACCCCTTCACCCTCGGGTTGGGCTCCGCCCGGGCGCTGAAATATACCCTGGAGGAATTGAAGGCCCTGGGCCTGGCTGGCATCGAGGCCATCTATGCGGAGCACACGCCGGAGCAGGAAGCCCTCTACCTGCGGCTGGCCCGGGAGCTGGGGCTGCTGGTCAGCGGGGGCTCCGATTTCCACGGGGACAACAAGCCCGAGATCGCCCTGGGGCGCATGCCCGGCCAGGAGCGCCTGAACTATCGGCTGCTTAAAGACCTGAAGGCCTGGCGCTGCCGGGAATACCACCTGACATATTAGGGGTCTTGGTCAAATCTGTCGCGGCAGGTTCAGGCAGCAGTCAATGGTAGCCGCGTTGCTTTAGCCTGCGTTAACCATCAGGCTGAGCGAACCACTTCCCATCCGCCAACACCACCGAGGCCTCCGCTTGCCGGTCTGAGACGGTCCAGTAACGCCGCAGCAGCCGCTCCTTTTCCTCCGGGGCCACCTGCCTGAAACCATATTTTTCATAGAAGCGGATGGCCCACCCGGCCGCGGCCCAGGTGCCCACCAGGACGGGAGCACTGACCCCCTTGAGCAGATGGTTCAATAGCCGGGCCCCGATGCCTTGGCTCTGAGCCGAGGGGCGCACATAGGCATGACGGATCAGGGTGACATCGGTTAGGGGTTGGCGTCCCATGACTCCCAGGAGGCCCCCGCCGGCCTGGCAGGTCCAAAATTCGACCCCCGCGGCGATCTCCGCCCGCAGCTCGGCTTCGGACATGTACGGCTCCCGCCAGAAATTTGCGGGGATTATTCCTCGGTAAGCCCTGGCCGCCTCATTGATGATCTTCAAGGCGACCCCAACTTCAGCATTGGTCAAGGGTCTGATCAAGGATCACCTCTGGTTGCCGGACCCAAGAAGTTAGCGGCGAGGCCCTGCTTCCGGGCCTGGAGCCATCTCAGGAGGCCGGGGTCTGGGGCGGGGGCGGTGGCTCCGGCGCTGGCGCCGGCGCCTCCCCTCCTTCCTTCAGGTGGTGGCCGCATTGGGGACAATAGACGAAATCCGGCCCCAGTTCCCGGGAGCACTTGGGACAGTAGAAGGTTGGCGGGGCCGGCGGCGGCTGCCAGGAAGCCTGCTGGTTGACGCCAGGCGAGGGCGGCGGTGGTATGAGGTCGGGAAAGGAGGTCTGGGCCTGCCGGGTCAGCTCCGAGCTGGCCTCGCGCAGCTTGGCGATCAGGGCCCCCAGTTTGGCAGCATATTCCGGCAGTTTTTGGGGTCCGAAAAGGATGAAGGCCAAAACCGCCAGGAGGATCAGCGTTTCAAAATCTATGCCCATCTCGCTGCCGGAAAATTAAGCCTTGGTTATGCGGTTGCCGCAATGGGGGCAGAAGGCGAACTCTCCCGCCGGAAGATCCTTGTGGCATTGGGAACAGGTGGAGCCGGGCGCCGCGGGCCCGCCGGGAATCTCGCTCTTGGGATACACCGTATTGGGGTCATCATGAGCCATCTTAAAACTCTTGATGGCCTTGCCGATACTTTCTCCCAGCTCCGGTAAACGCTTGGGTCCGAAAAGCAGGAGGGCGATGACCAGGACGATGACCAGGGTGGAAAAATTATAGCCGAACATGGGGCGGCCTCTCTAAAGCCAAAAATTTAGTGAAGTTGATTTAATTATAAGCAAAAATTAACTTAAAAGGAAGAGGGTGAGAAAATCCGGGAAAAAATGGAACGAGGCGGCCGAGAGCCGGAGGCGCCCGGAAGGCCGCCTGCTCAAGAATATTCAAAACTAATGGTAGCGGCAGGCTTTAGCCTGCGCTCCTGCGGATTATCGCAAGCTGAAGCTTGCGGCTGCCAATAGCAGGCTTAGTTAGATGAAGTGTTTAGTAAATAGCTGGACATAAAATTAAGGCTGGAACGCTGCAATCGCCATGTAAAGTCCCCCTTTTCCCAAGGGGGGTTAAAATCAGTCATTTTAAAGGCTTGAAGGTGTAAGGACATTTTTTATTAAAGGAAAATCGGAGACATGAGAGTGACCAGCAAGCACCGGATCCCCCTATGAACGCCACGCTTTTCGCGCCACCGCAGCCCCTGGCGATGCGCCTGCGTCCCCGGAGCCTGGAGGAATTTGTGGGCCAGCAGCAGCTGGTGGGGCCCGGGCGTCTTTTGTGGCGGGCCCTGAAGGCCGGCCGCCTCTTCTCCTCCATGATTTTCTGGGGTCCGCCGGGAAGTGGCAAGACCACCCTGGCGATGGTCATGGCCCGGAGCCTGGACGCCCAGTTCGTCACCCTCAGTGCCGTGATGGCCGGGGTGGCGGACCTGCGCCGGGTCGTGGAAGAGGCCCGCCGCTGGCGGGACCAGGGCCGCCGCACCATCCTGCTCATCGACGAAATCCACCGCTTCAACAAGGCCCAACAGGACGCCCTGCTCCCCCACGTGGAGGAAGGGCTTCTCACCCTCATCGGGGCCACCACGGAGAATCCCTATTTTGAGATCATCGGGCCGCTGTTGTCCCGGGCCCGGGTCTTCATCTTTGAGCCCCTTCAGGAAGCGGAGATTCTCGCCCTCTTGCGCCGGGCCCTGGCGGACCGGGAACGGGGGTTGGGAGCCATGGCGTTGACGGTGACCGAAGAGGCCCTGGAACATTTCGCCGGCCTGGCCGGGGGCGACGCCCGGCGGGCCCTGAACGCCCTGGAACTGGCGGTCCTGAGCAGCGAAGCGGATGAGCATGGAGTCATCCGGGTGGACCTGGAGGCGGCCCGGGAAAGTCTGCCCCGGCGGGATCTGATCTATGACCGGCAGGGAGAGGCCCACTACGACACGGTGTCGGCCTTTATCAAGAGCGTCCGGGGCTCCGAGGTGGATGCGGCCCTCTACTGGCTGGCCCGAATGTTGGAGGCGGGTGAAGATGAGCGCTTCATTATGCGGCGGCTGCTGATCCTGGCCTCGGAGGATATCGGCCTGGCCGATCCCCACGCCCTGGTGCAGGTGGCCGCGGCCTCCCAGGCCCTCACCTGGGTGGGACTGCCGGAAGCACAGTACCACCTGGCCCAGGCCACCATCTATCTGGCCCTGGCCCCCAAGAGCAACTCCACCCAGGCCTATTTCCGGGCCCGGGCGGCCCTCAAGGAAAAGGGCGCCACCCGGGTGCCCGCTCCCTTGCAAGACGCCCACCGGGACCGCAAGTCGCTGGGCCACGGCCAGGGCTATCTCTATCCCCACGATTTTCCCGGCCATTTCGTGCCCCAGGAATACTTGCCGGAAGATCTGACCGGGGCGCGGTTCTATGAGGCTGGCCAGGAGGGGGTGGAGCCGGACCTGGTGGCCCGCTGGCAGGGCTTCCGCAGACGGGGGGAAGAACCGCCGGGCAGCCGCGGACCCAAATGAATAAGACTCCGGTGAGGGGTGGCCCGCCTCATGGCAAAAAACCTTTCTGGACGCTACTCAGGGGACCCCCGGTTTTAAGAAAGAAAAGACGGCGCCACCGCGGCCGCCAACTGGACAAACGAGGTTGTCATGACTACCTATTAATTAGATAGAAAAGGAGGAGCACACCCTTGTCCAAAGGCGGTGCTACCATGGCCAGGGTCCTGTTTGCTGACAGCGAACCCAACATCCGCCAGCTCTGCCTGGAGGAATTGGAGGACGAGGGCTATAAGGTTCTGGTGACCGGCAGGGGCGGTGAGGTGGTGCGCCTGGTAGATTCCTTCAAGCCTGACGTGGTTATCCTGGAAGTTATGCTGCCGGATATGTCCGGATTGGAGACCGGGCGGATCGTCAAGGGCAGCCGTAAGGAGACCAGGGTGATCCTCTATTCCCACTCCCTTCCTCCCCATGATCTTTCCACTTGGGGCGCCGATGAATTTGTGGTAAAATCTCCTAATCTGGATCATCTCAAGGATGTGGTGCGACACTTGCTGCCTTCCTGAGGGACGGGCATACTTGCCTGGGGCTGGACATGGCTATCATGGAGATCAACGTGGTCCCTTTGGGACTGGGCCAAACCAGCTTGGGCGACCACATCGCCGCATTGGTGAAATACCTGGAAAATAAAAACATTCCCTATGAACTCACGGATATGGGCACTTTGGTGCACGGCCAGCCGGAGATGCTGCTGCAAGTGGCCCAGGCCCTACACGAACTTCCCTTCCAACAGGGAGTCAAGCGGGTTCTGACCCACATCTCCATGGACGACCGCCGCGATCAAGAAGTCTCCCTGGGCGACAAGAAAAAATCCGTGCGAGTGCGACTGAAATCAAGATAAGATGGCGACCAAACAAGATTACTACAGCATTTTGGGAGTGCCGCGCAACGCCTCCATCGACGATATCAAGAAGTCCTACCGGCAGATAGCCCTCCAGAACCACCCGGATCGCAATCCCGGCAACCGTGAGGCGGAGGAGCGGTTCAAAGTGGCGGCTGAGGCTTACGAGGTCTTGCATGACCCGGAAAAGCGCCGCCTCTACGATCTCTATGGCCATGCCGGGGTCTCGTCCACCGGCTTCACCGGCTTCCGGGATTTCAGCGACATCTTCCGGTCCTTCGGCGACATCTTCGAAGACATGTTCGGCATGGGAGGCTTCGGCGGTATGGGCCGAACGGGCAGCATGGGGGGCGGCCCCCGTCCCCAGCCCGGGACCGACCTGCGCTACGATATAACCCTCGATTTTCTCGACGCCACCCTGGGCACCGAGGTGACGGTGGAGGTCCCCCGGGTGGTGAACTGCCGCACCTGCGGCGGTTCCGGGGCCAAGCCGGGGACCAGGCGCATCCCTTGTCCCCAGTGCGGCGGCCGCGGGGTGGTTTCCCGCAGCCACGGCATCTTTCAGATCACCACCACCTGTCCCCGCTGTCAGGGAATGAAGGAATTTTTCGCGGAAGCCTGTCCCGCCTGCAACGGGGAAGGGCGGCTGCGGGAAAAGAAGAAGATCAAGGTGAAGGTCCCGCCGGGCATGGACAGCGGCACCCACCTGGTGATGCCCGGGGAGGGCAACGACGGCGCCTTTGGTGGGCCGCCGGGTGACCTCTATATCGTCCTGGCGGTCCGGCCCCACGAGATTTTCCGCCGGGAGGGCTACGACTTGCATCTGGAAGTGCCCATCTCCTTTGTCCAGGCGGCCCTGGGGACCCGCCTCACCATCCCCACCCTCAAGGACCGCCGGGAGCTGGTAGTCCCTCCGGGTACCCAACCCGGTGAAACCATCCGTCTCAAGGGGGAGGGGGTGCCCTACCCCAAAGGCTCCCGCAGGGGCGACTTGCTGGTGGAGATGCGGGTGCTGGTCCCCCACACCCTGACAGAGCGGCAGCGGCAGCTGCTCGAAGAGCTGGCCGGGGAAGAAGCCGCGGCGGCCCAGGCCCGGGCGGCCCAGGGAACCGAGGGCGAGGACCACGAGGACGGGCTTCTCCATAAATTGTGGCACTCCTTTACCGAACACAAGCCGAAGTGATGCCGCCGGGGGCGGACGCCTGGTCCGCCCCTACCGCTCAGCAAGTTTGGCGCCTTTAAAGCGGCTTGCCAACACCCGCGGCCTCCAGGTCGTGTTTGGTGACATGAGCGCGCTTGCAACAATCTAACAGCTTGCCTTCCACCACCACTGCCGGGACCGCCGAAACCCCATACTTTTTGGCTTCTTCTACGCCCTGACCCTGGCCCAGGTTATAAATGGTCACCTCGCAATTCGGGCAAGCGGTGGCCTTGACCAGATTCACCAAATCGGTGCAGACCGGGCAGCCCGCGGTGAAGACCTCGACCTTCCGTTTAGCCATATGACTCACCTCCTTTCTTTCCATTGTGTCCGCCATCCGCTCCCAAATGGGGCAAAGGGCAAGATTCCCGGACCCGGGGCATATTTCAGTTAACTCCCCCAGGGCCGCTTTTATAGCTTCCAACATCATAATTTTATTTGCAATTTCGCCAATCTTGCGATTGGCCAACTCCAACATCTCGGCGCAGGAAACCTGGCCTTCGCGGCCGAGGGAAAGCAAATCGGCGATTTCCTTCAAGGAGAATCCCAACTTTTGGGCGCCTTTGATGAAACCTACCTGTTTTACCGCGTCCACGGGGTATTTCCGATACCCTTCCCCGGGCCGGGACGGTCTGCAGAGCAGCCCTCTGCGTTCATAAAAGCGGATGGTCTCGACGTTGACTCCCGCAGCCTTTGCCAGGGGCCCGATGGTTAATTCCTTCATTATTTTCCCTTAGTTTTAATATAAGTCCCGTACCATAGTACGGAGTCAAGAGGTTTATCCAAAAAAAATTTGCTCTTTGAAAAACTGAATTAAAACTGAGCCTGGCACCCTTGCCGGCTTTGCCTCCCATGCTTATTTTTAGGAGACCTCCCATCAAGGCGGGCTATTGATATTTATTGACAAGCGACCCTATTTGAGTAATTATTCACAATCATCTGGCATAGCGGGATCAGGCGGGAGCATGGCCACTGATATCAATATCTTGATCGGTGGGGCGGCGGGGCAGGGGGTACATGCCATCACCACTCCCCTGGCCAAGACCATGGTGCGCCAGGGCTGTTGGCTGCTGTTCGTGCAGTCCTACGAGTCCCGCATCCGCGGCGGCCATCTCTGCAACCGCATCCGGGTGGCGGATGCGCCCCTGATCTCCTCCAGGGAAGGGGTGGACCTGCTGGTGGCCCTGAACCAGGAGACGGTCCACCTGCACCAGGAGGAACTGGCCCCGGATGGGGTCATCATCTATGACGCCTCCCAGGTTCGAGACCTGCCCGCCCGGGGGCTGAAGCTTCCCATGGAGCCGGCCACCCTGCTGCCGGAGAAAGAGGCCGCAGAGATCGCGGTCAACGCCGGCGCCTGCGGCGCCATCCTGGGGCTGCTCCGGGTCCCCCTGGAGCCCATGATGGGCCTGCTCCTGGAGGCGTTTGCCGCCAAGGGCGTTGAGGTGGTGGATTGGAACCACCGGGCCGCGGCGGCCGGTTACCGGCTGGGGGCGGCCTTGGGGAGCAACTACTCCCTGGCGGGGATCACCCCGCCGCCGGCGCCCCGCCTCCTGATCAGCGGCCACGAGGCCCTGGCCCTGGGAGCCCTGGCCGCGGGCCTGCAATTTATCAGCGGCTACCCCATGACCCCGTGGAGCAGCGTCCTCAACGCCGTGGGGCAACGGGCCGCCCGCTGGGGGGTGGTGGTGGAGCAGGCGGAAGACGAAAT
>JBAVAG010000131.1:0-22723 GCA_049585595.1 Desulfobaccales bacterium | reverse complement strand
AATTTACCCTGCCGCCCCTGGATCTCCTCGATCCCCCGAAACCCTGGAATAATCAGGTCCAGGAAGAGGCCATGGTGGAGCAGGCCCGCAAACTGGAACTCACCCTGCGCCATTTCGGGGTGGAGGGCCGGGTCACTCACATCACCACCGGTCCGGTGGTGAGCCGTTTCGAATACGAGCCGGCCCTGGGGGTCAAGATCAGCAAGATCACCGGCCTGGCCGACGACCTGGCCCTGGCCCTGAAGGCCCTGTCTATCCGCATCGTGGCCCCGGTGCCGGGCAAGGGGGTCCTGGGTATCGAGATCCCCAACCCCAAGCGCCAAGTTGTGGCCCTGCGGGAGATTCTTTCCGACGGCGCCTACCAGAAATCGGCCTCCCGGCTCACCCTGGCCCTGGGCAAGGACATCATGGGGGCCCCGGAGGTCACCGACCTCGCCAGGATGCCTCACCTCCTGATCGCCGGAGCCACGGGCTCGGGCAAGAGCGTCGGCCTTAACGCCATGATCCTCAGCATCCTCTTCAAGGCCACCCCTGATGAGGTGCGGTTCCTGCTTATCGACCCCAAGCGCATTGAACTGTCACTCTACGAAGGCATCCCCCATCTCCTGCACCCGGTGGTCTTCAATCCCAAAGAGGCCACCATCGCCCTCCATTGGGCGGTGGGAGAGATGGAACGGCGTTACGCCCTGCTTTCCGACCTGGGCGCCCGCAATATCGATGGCTATAACCAGAAGGCCGGGGTCAAAAAGGCCGATCCCCGGGTGGAGGAAGGGATTTTGCCCCGGTCGCTGCCCTTCCTGGTGATCGTCATCGACGAGTTGGCCGATCTGATGCTGGTCTCCTCCCGGGACACGGAGGAGTATCTGATCCGCCTGGCCCAAAAGGCCCGGGCAGCGGGCATCCATCTCATGGTGGCCACCCAGCGGCCCTCGGTGGACGTGATCACCGGACTCATCAAGGCCAATTTTCCCACCCGGGTTTCCTATCAGGTCTCGGCCCGGGCCGACTCCCGGGTCATCCTGGATCTCCAGGGAGCGGAGCGCCTGCTGGGTATGGGGGACCTGTTGTTCCTGCCGCCTGGGACCTCCCGCCTGAAGCGCATCCACGGTCCCTTCGTCACCGAGGAGGAGGTCACCCGGGTGGCGGAATTCTGGAAGCTCCAGGCCACCCCGCTTTACGAGGCGGGCATCACCGAACTCAAAGAGTTGGATGAGGAGGTGGCGGAAAACGGCGAAAGAGACGAAAAATACGCCGACGCCGTGGAACTGGTGGCCGAGACCCGCACCGCTTCCATCTCCATGCTGCAGCGCCGCCTGCGGGTGGGCTACAACCGGGCGGCCCGCATCATCGAAACCATGGAAAAAGAGGGACTGGTCGGCCCCTCCGACGGCATCAAGGCCAGGGAGGTCTATATTCCCAGGAGGTGAAATATCGCCTGGCCGGGGAGCCAGCGGCCCGGTGTGGGGGTGACAGTGGCGCAGGCTTTAAGCCTTGATCGGGCCGCCCCGCAAGAGCCGCTTAATCAAGATGTTTAATGTTAATAGGGCGGGCCTGCGGGCCCGCCTTCGTTATTTTCACAATATTTTTGACATGATTTTCAGATTTTCTATGTCAACCAACATCAGCGCACTGGTTGACAATTACGATCATATGGGTGATTTTAAGACGGGATTACCATGATGAACTATTCCGATTGGCAAGAGATCTTCAGTGGGGAGTGGCAGGGTTTGTGGGGCCGGCTGGGGGAATCGGCCCAGATCCGGGAGCGCTATTTCGGCCGGCGGGTCAGTTTCTGCGTCATCCTGAACGCCAAAAGCGGGGCCTGCTCCGAAGACTGCGCCTTCTGTTCCCAGTCGGGCCGGGTTAAGGGCGGCACGCCCCATTATCCCCTGCTGGCCAGGAAAAAGCTGGTGGCCGCGGCCAAAGCCGCCGCGGCCGCAGGGGCCTCCCGCTTTTCCATTGTCACTGCCGGGCGGGGGCTAATCACTCCCCGGGAGCAGCAGGCCGTCATTGAGGCGGTGGCCGCCATCCGCCAGGAGGCGCCCATCCAGGTGTGCGCTTCCCTGGGCATTGTGGGGCGGGATTTCCTCCGGGACCTGAAGGCCGCCGGCCTTTACCGCTACCACCACAATCTGGAGACCGCGGCTTCCCATTTTCCTCGAATCTGCAGTACGCACACCTACGGGGAGCGAGTAGCCACCATTGAGGCCGCCAAGGCCGCGGGGCTGAGCGTGTGCGCCGGGGGCATCCTGGGGCTGGGCGAAAGCGTGGCCCAGCGCTGGGAACTGGCCCAGGCCCTGAAGGATCTGGAAGTTGACGCCATTCCCCTGAACTTCTTGCATCCCCTGCCGGGCACGGCCCTGGCGGACCGGCCGCGGCTGGCCCCGCTCACCGCCCTGCAGGCGGTGGTCGCCTTTCGCCTGGCATTTCCAGAGCGCTCCCTCATCATCTGCGGTGGCCGCCAGGTAACCCTGGGTTCCTTGAGCCCCCTAATTTTCGCGGCCGGGGCCGACAGCCTGATGACCGGAGACTACCTCACCACCCGGGGCCGCCTGCCGGAGGAGGACCGGCAGGTGCTGGCCGATTTGGGGCTGGAGTTGGCGGGGAAATAGGGAATTGGGGGGGAAGCCAGGTACTCGATTTCTTAAATATGGCAAGGTTTTCCGTTGCCCCCTTCACCCCAGCCCTCTCCCCCCGCCAGGGGGAGAGGGGCAAAAAGGCAGTTTCCCCAGGTTTACTGAGAGCGTCAATGGCATTGCATCTTTATCCCCTCTCCCCCAATGGGGGAGAAGGTCAGAGTGAGGGGGAATTAATCCGGCTCCCGCCTATGATAAATAAGTTACCGGTTTTATGAAATCGTGTACTGGGGTCACTCTTTTTCCCCCCAAGAAAACTATCATGGAATTACCGATATTACCTGAATTCCGGGGCGTCTTGGTCACCGGCACCGACACCGACGTAGGCAAGACGGTGATCGCCGCCGGCCTGACCGCGGCCCTGCGGCGCCGCCAGGTTAAGGCCGTCTATTTTAAGCCCATCCAGAGCGGCTGCCCGGAAGAGGGGGGCCGGCTGCTGCCCACCGATGCCGCCTTGGCCAGGGAACTGGCCGGTTTAAATGAGCCCCTGGAGCTGCTCACCCCCATAACTCTGCGGCTGCCCCTGGCCCCGGGGGTGGCCGCGGCCCGGGAGGGGAGACCGGTGGACCTGGGGCGCATCGCCGCGGCCATCCGGGAGCTGGCCGGCCGTTATGACTTCCTGGTGGTGGAAGGCGCCGGCGGACTTTACGTGCCCCTGACGGCTGCCAATTTCCTGGTCTTGGACCTGGGGCGCTGGCTCAAGCTGCCGCTGCTGGTGGTGGCCCGGGCCGGCCTGGGCGCCATCAACCACACCGCCCTGACGGTGGCGGCGGCGCGGCAGCATGGTCTGGAAGTGGCCGGGATTATCCTGAACCGCTACCCGGAATCTCCAGACCTGGCGGAGCAGACCAACCCCGCGGTGATCGAGGCTATTGCCGCCTGTCCCATTCTGGCCCTGGTGCCGGAGGTAGGCAACCCTATGCTGGCGGCGGGCCGGGAGGCATTGTTGGCGGCCCTGGCTGAAGTTTCGGGTAAACTCGCCCTGGGTGAGCGCTGAAAGTTGCCATTGCTATGCTGTCCATTGAAGATGGCTGATTATTACCCCCCCTTTGGGAAAGGGGGGTAGGGGGGATTTAGTATAACTTGTTGAAATCCCCCTATATCCCCCTTTTGCAAAGGGGGACTTACCACGGGCCATCTCCGGCGTTCCGAGCTGGCTATGTTTTCCAGCCAATTACGCGACACTTCACTATTTGCAAACTATGCTGGATCAATTATCCCAAGAATTGGCATCCCTGGAAACCGAGGCCTTAAGGCGGCGGCTGCAGGCGTTGGAGGAGGTGCTGCCCGGCGGCAAGGTGCGTCTGGCCGGCAGGGTTTTGCTGAACCTTTCCTCCAACGATTATCTGGGTTTATCCCTGGATCCCCGGCTCATTGCCGCGGCCCAGGCAGCCGCGGCACGCTGGGGGACGGGAGCCGGAGCCTCCCGGCTGGTGGCGGGCCACCTGGCCCTGCACCAGGCGGTGGAGACGCGGCTGGCGGACTTCAAAGGGACCCAGGCCGCGGTGATCTTCAGCACCGGTTACATGGCCAACCTGGGAGTGATCGCAGCCCTGACGGGCCCCGGGGACGCGGTCTTCTGCGACCGCCTCAACCACGCCAGCATCTATGATGGCATCAAACTCTCCGGGGCTACTCTGCACCGCTTCCCCCACCGGGATCTGAACCGGCTGGAAGAGCTGCTGCAGCAAGGCCAGGGAGCCAGGCGGCGCCTGATCATTACCGACTCCGTCTTTTCCGTGGATGGCGACCTGGCCCCCTTGGCGGAACTGGTGGACTTGAAGGATCGCTTCGGAGCCGCCCTGATGATTGATGAAGCCCATGCCACCGGGGTCCTGGGAGGGAAGGGCGCCGGCCTGGCGGAAGCCCTGGGCCTGAGCGCCCGGGTTGAGGTCCATCTTGGGACCTTTTCCAAGGCCCTGGGGTCCCTGGGCGGCTACGTGGCCGGGGAACAGCGACTCATTGAGTACCTGCACAACCGGGCCCGCTCCTTCATCTATTCCACCGCCCTGGCGCCACCGGTGCTGGGCGCCATAGAGGCCTCTCTTGAGGTGGTGGCCCGGGAGCCTCGTCCCCGGGCTTATCTTCAGGAGGAAGCGGAGAGATTTCGCCGGGGGCTGGCGCAGGCCGGCCTGGATACCCTCGGGAGCCAGACCCAGATCATCCCGGTGCTGGTGGGGGATAATGGCCGAACCCTGGAATTTGCCGCCCGCCTGCGGCAGCAGGGGGTGCTGGCGGTGGCCCTGCGGCCGCCCACGGTTCCTCCGGGCCGGGCCAGGGTTCGGTTTTCCCTGTCTGCCGCGCATAGCCGGGAAGATTTGCGAGAGGCTCTCAACACCATCATCAATACGGCCAGGGTCATGGGGTTGGGGGGATGAGGACCCTGGTGCTGCTCCACGGCTGGGGGGCCTCCGGGCGCCTTTGGCGCGGGATCCAGGCGGCAGCCCGCGACTATGGGCGCGTCGTGCTGGCCCCGGCGATTCCCAGGTGGGAGGCGGGTTGGCTGGCGCAATATCTCAGCGAGCTGCCTCTCCAGGAATGCGTACTGGTGGGCTGGTCCCTGGGAGGCATGCTGCTGCTGGAGGCACTGGCCCAGCTCCGGGGGCCGGCGGCCGGCGCCACGGTTTTGGTGGCCGTGCCTCCGGTCTTCTGCCGGCGGCCGGACCACCCCTGGGGCCAGCCGGCGGCAATGCTGCGGGCCATGCGCCGGGCCTTGCAAAGCGATTTCACGAAGGTCCTGAACGACTTCGCCCTGGCTTGCCTGGCCCCGGGGGAGGCAGCCTTCCGGGAGGAGGCCGCGGCCGGCTTCGATTATCAGGCAGCCCCGGCTTTCCTGGCGCAGGGGTTAGATTATCTCAGGGATAAGGACCTGCGTGGCCTGCTGCCGCTTGCCCAAAAAACCCTAAGCGATTCCGGCCGGGTGATCATCATCCAGGGAGGGCAAGACCGAATCGTTTCTCCGGCGCAAGGACGGGATCTCAAGGAGCGTCTGCCGGGGTCGGAACTCCATCTGCTGGCGGCCGCGGGGCATATCCCCTTTCTCACCCAGACCACGGCGGTCAACGACATCTTGAAAGGTTTGCTCGGTGTATCCGGTCCCTGAACTGGACAAGACCTTATCCTGCTTCGAAAAAGTTAGGACTGCACAGGCGAAACGCCTGCGCCACCGAAAACAGCTACCGGGAATGACCTGGATGGACGGCAAGCAAGGAATTCGGCGGAATTTTGCCCGGCGCGCCGGGTCTTATGACCGGCATGCCGGAGTGCAGCGCTATATGGCCCGGGGATTGCTATCCCTTCTGGAGGGCCTGCTGCCCCGGTCCGGGCGAATCATGGAGATTGGCTGCGGCACCGGCCTTTTTACCCAACTTCTCAAGCAAGTAAGCAATGGAGCCTCCCTGGTGGCCCTGGACCTGGATGCGGCCCTGGTCGCGAGAGCCCGCCGCCGTTTGGGGGCAGCCTCCGGCGTAGCGTGGCTGGTGGCGGACGGCGAAACAATGAGCCGGGGCTGCTTCGATGCCATCGTGGCCAATGCCGCCTTCCAGTGGCTCACCCGCCCGGCAGAGGCCCTCACGGCTTACTTCCGCCTCCTCTCACCCGGGGGGACGCTGGCCTTTTCCACTTTCGGGCCTGGAACCTTCCGGGAGTTGGCGGATTCCCTGGGACGGGCCGCAGCCGAGGTGCAGCCTAACAGCCAGCCGCCCATCACCGCCCAAGGTTTTCTGGATGCGGCAGGTTGGTCCCGGATATTGGCCGCAGCCGGTTTCCTTGAGATCAAGCTGGTCCGGGAATGGGTCATAGCCAGCTACCCCTCGGTGCCGGAATTTCTGAAGGCCCTCCAGGCCATGGGGGTTACCAATCCCCAGCCCCGGCCGTTCTCCCCCCGCTTGTTCAAGGCCCTGTTGCAGGCCTACCGGGACGGTTATGGACAAAACGGCTCCATCCCGGTGAGCTATGAAATCATCTGGGCCCTGGCCGGCAAATGAGGCAGCCGGGGAATTTGGGGTCAGCCTTGGAAGTTGCGGTTTAATCCCGGGTCGCCTGAGATTAGATGAAAAAGGCAGGCCCAAGAGCCTGCCTTTCCCACCCAACCGAAAACCGAAAACTGTCCCTACAGCGGCTGGATCCAGGTGGCCTGGGGGCCATGGTCCCCCTCTTCCTGGCCGAAATTCACCTCCATTCCGGGATTCAGCCTGGCAAAATCTCCCTTTTTCAAGGCATTGGCATGGAAATAGACCTCCAGGCCGTCGTCGGATTCGATGAAGCCGTAGTCCCGCTCCGGGAAGAGGCGGATGATCCGGCCGCGCCGGGCGGATTCTGCGTGGGTTTTGACTTTCTGCTGGATGACGTGGGAGTGTTCTTCCAGCCGCCGGTCCAGGACGTCGAAGGCTTCCACCAGCAAGGGCAGGACGGATTCTCCCTGGCGTTTCACGGTGATGACCTCCCCGGGCACACTGACCACCAGTTGGACCTCAAAGGCGCCCAGGTGGTGGTGAGCGGTGCCGGTAATTTCAGTCCGGGCATGCAGGATAGGCCCGGAAAAGTGATTCTGCAGGCGGGCCAGCTCGGCTTCGATCTTCTCCCGCCACTCCGGCAGGATTTCCAGGTGCCGGCCTTCGATATGCAAATCCAGCGGCAGCATGATCCACCTCCTGAATAAGTGCCCCCCGACCCTTTTCTGTTAAGTTTTGCCGGGGGGCTTGTCAATGGCGGGAGGAAGCCAGGGAACCATCTTGTGACAGTGCTCAATGGGCGGAAGGCGGGGCGGGGGAGCCCCGCTGGTTCATAGGAGTCCAAAGGTGGGGCGGGCCTCCGTGCCCGCCCCTTCAATTAATTTTCCGCCAACCCAAGGATATTCCTCAATCTCAGTCCATACTTTAAATGGATTGTTGATTATATATTGAGCTTTTTCCATCAGTTCATCATCATCTCGAACGATTCGATCGAAATACTCGTCCTGCCAGACGCATTTCCTGCGGTTAAATTGGCGCTGGAGGCGATTAGCTGAAAACGATTTCCAGGAATGCACCAATTGTGACAATGTATATTTTTCGCCAGGTCTTACTAATGCATGAACATGATCGAGCATAACCACATAAGCAAACAAATCATACCTATCATCATCGAAGTGTTTGAAAGCCTCAATTATAATATTACGTTCCTCGGGGTTAAGTTCATTTTGCGAAGGATGGAGTCGCCAGGTTATGAAATAGATAGATTCTGTCAGCCTCCAATGAGGAAGCCTACGCCTGTAAATTTCAAGTTCATCCTTATTCAAAAGAAAGACCTTTTGAGGGCAGGCACGGAGGCCTGCCCCACCCATAAAAGGGTATTTAGTAACCTAACTCAAGAAATGAACCTGTCTAAGGTCTCGGTACACTGAGAGATCTGCGTTTTTAAACAATTGCTTCGATAACCCCAACATGCATGGCAAACATTGCCATGTATGACATTTTCCCCTTTGAAAACTATTGTCGGGGTTATTCGGTCCTGCGCCATTCCTTGTTTTGCGATAATCCTTTCCCCAGTTGTAGATTCAAATGAGATATTACCCTTGCCAACAAAAGCAAATGCTTGACCAAAGGTATGAAACGTCCGGAAATAATTCCCGTGACCACCTTTAGGATGAGGCATAAATCACCCCCATGTTGCTCTATCACTCAAACCCCAAAATCCGTACCGCCGCACTATGCAACCCCGGGAAAAAATCTCGCATGACCTTGAAAATTATTCCATAATCCAAGGCAAACTTCAATCTTAGAGAGCCGCAGGCAGCCGATCCGGATATAATTAGCAAACGGCGCCTCAAATCTGTGGGGACGAAAAGAAGAAAACCTTGTTCACCACGGTAAAATTTCGGGAGCACCAGAGGTTTCAGGAGCAAGCCCGCAACCTGGTGCATCTGCCGGAGGCAGGAGCCGAGCCGCTGGATTACCTGTTGCCCGAGGCGCGCTGGCAGGGACTTCTACGGCTCTCCTCCGACCAGGGAGCCTGGCTCATGGCCCTGTCTCAGGCCACGGGGGTCTTTTTCTTTCCCTCCCGGGAATGGCCGCCCCGCCTCCTGCGGTTTCTCAAGCTGTTGAAGGTCAAGCGGCTCCTGGAGGCAGGGGCCGGCCGGGGCTACCTCACCGCGGCCCTGGCTCCCCTCTGTCAAGGGGCGGGCCTCATTTTTCGGGCCGTGGACCGGGGCGATGGCGAATTTCAATCGGGGCTGCCGGTACACCCTCTGGTGGAGCGGGGCGATGTCTTCGAGGCCATCCGGGATTTCCGCCCCGAAGCGGTGCTTTACGCCTGGCCGCCGCCGGGGCAGTCTCTGGTCCCGATTTGCCAGATGGATTTTTTGCATTATCTTATCAGCGTGGGGGAGGAGGGCGGCGCCGCCACCGGGGACCCGGAGGACTGGCGGCGCCTGGCGCACCGGACCTCTTCTTCCTTAAGCCGCCTGGGCCGCGGCCGCACCGGCCCTGATAGCCATCGGGTCACCGTTTTCTATGGCCGCGGCCGCTCTGGAAACGGCGGCTCGAAAACCCCCTGGTAATCTGTCATATTAATAAAAAGGGGATTTAAATGAAGAAAATCCTGCTGGACTGCTTCTTCAAGCCGGAATCGGTGGCGGTGATCGGCGCCAGCGAAAAAGAGGGCAGTGTCGGCTCCATCCTGGTACAGAACCTGATGCGGGGCGGATTTCCCGGGAGCATCTTTCCCGTTAACAGGAATTACGCGCAGATTCACGGTCTTACCGCCCAGGCCGCCATCACCGCCCTGCCGGCCCCGGCAGACCTTGCCATTATAGCCATACCCATAAAAGATGTGATGGAAGCCAACCGGGAGACCGCAGAGTTTGCCGTCATGGTCGCGGACCAATGGCAGGGTAAAGGCCTGGGCGCCGAACTGGTGGAAGAGGTCATCGGCATCGCCAAGGAAAACCAGGTGAAACTTTTGTGGGGCGAAGTCTTATCCAGCAATAAGACGATGTTGGACCTGGTAAAGCGCCTGGGTTTCACCTTAATCCGGCAGGCGGAAGCCCAGACCTTCCGGGCGGAGCTGCAATTCTAACTGGCGGCCGGAACGATCTGAGAAAGAGGAGCGCATGTCCCAACGCTTCCCGGAGATAGTGGAAGAGGAATGCATCGCCTGCGGCACCTGCGAAGAGCTGTGTCCGGAAGTCTTCAGACTGAACGAGAATCTGGGTTTTGTCCAGGTGATCAACCCAGACGGCGCCTCGGAAGATAAGATCGAGGCCGCCATTGAAGCCTGTCCGGTGCAGTGCATCCATTGGAGCGGCCAGGAATAACCGCTTCACGAGGTGAGTGCTGGCCTTTTCGGGCAATTATGGTAAATATTTGAAGCAGTCGCCGCTTTCGCAAGGATAATGGCAAAGTGAGAAGCTAAATGAACGAGACGCGTCATCTTTTCGGCACCGACGGGGTTCGGGGGGTAGCCAATATCTATCCCATGACCGCGGAGGTGGCCCTGCAATTGGGAAGGGTCCTGGCCTACGTCATTAAATACGGCCCCGGCCGGAAACGTATTGTGGTGGGCAAGGACACCCGCATTTCCGGCTACCTCATCGAGTATGCCATCACCGCAGGCATCTGTTCCATGGGGGTGGATGTGCTGCTTTTGGGGCCGCTGCCCACCCCGGGAATCGCCTTCAGCACCTCCTCGATGCGAGCCGACGCCGGGGTGGTCATTTCCGCCTCCCACAATCCCTATCAGGACAACGGCATTAAGTTCTTTTCCGGAGATGGTTTCAAGCTGCCCGATGAGCTAGAAGCCCACATAGAGAGGCTGATGACCGATCCGGGAGTAGAAGGGGCCCGGCCCACAGCCACCGAGATCGGCCAGGCCTTCCGCATCGACGATGCCCGCGGCCGCTATATCTCATTTCTGAAGAGCACCTTCCCCAAGAAACTGGAACTGGACGGCCTCAAGATCGTGGTCGATTGCGCCCATGGGGCCACCTACAAGGTGGCGCCGGAGGTCTTCGCGGAGTTGGGGGCGGAGATCATCCCCATCGGAGTGCGGCCCAACGGCAAGAATATCAACCGCATGTGCGGCACCACCTATCCAGAGACCATGGTATCCCTGGTAAAGCGCCACCGGGCCGACCTGGGGATAGCCTTCGACGGTGACGGCGACCGCTGCATAGTGGCGGACCACACCGGCAGGGTAGCAGATGGCGACCATATTCTCGGCATCTGCGCCCTGGCTCTGATGCGCCGGGGAAGACTGCCTCGCAAAACGGTGGTGGGCACGGTGATGACCAATCTGGGTCTGGAAGTTGCTCTGAAGAAGGCCGGCATCAAGCTGGTGCGGGCCGGGGTGGGAGACCGCTACGTCTTGGAGGAAATGAAGAAAGGGGGCTATATCCTGGGGGGGGAACAGTCCGGGCACCTGGTCTTCCTGGATTATGCCACCACCGGGGATGGCATTCTCACGGCGTTGCGGCTGCTGGCGGTGATGCTGCTGGAAGACAAGCCCTTGGCCGAACTGGCCGGCTTCATGGAGGACTATCCCCAAGTTCTCATCAACCTCGAGGTCCGGGAAAAGCAGGATTTGCAAAGCCTGCGGCCGGCCCGGCAGGCGCTGCGAGAGGCGGAACGGTCCCTGGGGCCCCGGGGACGCCTGCTGGTGCGCTACTCCGGCACCGAGCCGAAGCTGCGCATCATGACCGAGGGCGAGGATCGGCAACTGGTGGAACGGGTGGCCCAGGATCTGGCTAAGACCCTGAACGCCTTGCTGAGCTGAGGAGAAAAAGCTCATGCTGCTGGTGATGGATGTGGGCAATACCAACACGGTTATCGGGGTCTATCAGGATGACCTCCTTCTCAGCGATTGGCGCATCCGCACCGAAAAAGAAGCCACCATCGATGAGCTGGGCATCCTGATGCGCAACCTCTTCCAGGCCCAGGGCCTGTCCCTGGACCCCGGCACCGACCTGATCATCTCCTCGGTGGTGCCTCCCATGAGCAATACCCTGGAGGGCTTTTCCCAACGCTACCTGAAGGTTCGGCCTCTGTGGGTGGGCCCCGGTATCAAGACAGGCATGCCCATTTGCTACGATAACCCCCGGGAAGTGGGCGCGGACCGCATCGTCAATGCGGTGGGCGCCTTTGAACAGGTGCATGGCGCCGTGGTGGTCGTCGATTTTGGCACCGCCACCACCTTCGACGTCGTTTCCCAGCGAGGTGAATATCAGGGCGGGGTCATCGCCCCGGGGGTGATGATCTCCTGTGAAGCCTTATTTCTCAAGGCCTCCAAGCTGCCCCGGGTGGAGATCTTCGCCAGACCTAAGAGCATCATTGCCAAGGACACCATCAGCAGTATGAACGCCGGCATTATTTATGGCTACGCCGGGCTGGTGGATGGCATCGTGGCCCGCATCAAGAAGGCCATGGAGGACCACCCGCCCCGGGTCATCGCCACCGGCGGCCTGGCCTGCCTCATTGCCTCGGAAACCCAAAGCATCGACATGGTGGACGACTATCTCACTCTGAAGGGCCTGAAAATTATTTACGAAAGAAACCGCCCCCGCCGGGAAGAGCGCAGCAAGGGGATTGGCCAGGCCTAGCCGCGCTTGCGGGGCTGGGTCTTATTGGAGAAGGTCATGAGGGACTCTGGAGAGCTGGACCCGGGCCGCCGCTACCTGGCAGCGAGCCGCTATCGCCGGGAGGACCTGGGAGAGGCGCGGCGTACCTATCCTCGGGCCCCCCTTTACAAGGATTACCCGGAGGCCCCCAAGCGCCTGCACCTCGACCCCGAGGCAGGGCGCACAGGCGCGGACCTGTGGCAATGCCTGGGCCGGCGCCGCTCCCAGCGCAGCTATCAGGAGCGGCCTCTGACCTGGGACGAACTGGCCGCCCTGCTCTGGGCCAGCCAGGGGGCAACCTACGCCAGCCGTGGCTATATCCTCCGGGCGGCGCCCTCAGCCGGGGCCCTCTACCCGGTGGAAACCTACCTGGCGGTACACCGGGTGGAGGGAGTGGAGCCGGGGATCTGGCACTTCCAGGTGCCGGACTTTTCCCTTGAGCTGCTTAAGGCAGGGGACTTTCGCCATTCTCTGGCGGGGGCCGGACTCTCTCAAGGCTTCCTGGGCGACGCCAGCGTGGTCTTCATCTGGACCGGGGTGCTCAACCGGGCCATGTGGAAATACCGGGAGCGGGCCATCCGCTACCTGTTTCTGGACGCCGGCCACATCTGCCAGAACCTGATGCTGGCCGCCACCGCTCTTAACCTGGGAGTCTGTCCGGTGGGGGCCTTCTTCGACGGGGAAGTGGAGCGCCTGGTCCAGGTGGACGGGGTCGAGGAAGCGGCCCTATATCTGGCCGCGGTTGGACCTTTATGATTAGGTAGGGGTGAGCTCACGGGGGCCATCTGACCCCCCTCTAAAATAAAATCTCTGGAGGAATATACCGTGGTGAGATGGCTAAGCATGATAATTTTGGCCGCCTGCCTGGCTCTGGGAGGGATGACGCCGGCCTGGGCCAGCAACCTTCAGGAACAGGCCAAGGAAGACACGAATAAGGCCGCCAAGGCTTACCTGCAGGAGGGGCTGCTGGATGCCGGTGAGGGACATGACGCCGAGGCGGCTGTCGCCTTCCGCAAGGCCATTGCCATCAGGCCCGATTGGGCCGAGGCTCATAGCCTTTTGGGCAGCTCCCTGTCCCGGGCCGGCAGCCTGGCAGAGGCGGAGGCGGAACTGCGCAAGGCGGTGCAATTGAAGCCCGATTATGCCGAGGGCTGGAATTATCTGGGGGAATTTCTCCAGGCGCACGGCAAGGACCAGGAAGCCCAAGAGGCCTTTGCCAAGGCCAAGCAGTATGCCCGTCCCCCGCATTAGGGCCGGACGCGCCGCCTAGAAATCCGCCCCGTTCCTCGAGGAGGGGGCCGCTCAATTCAAGAAGACCACCAGGCGGTTTTTGCCGTCGGCGGTGCGGTAGTATATGAGGCTCTCCGCCAGGCGCTCCAATGAATTGAGATGGGGGGCGTCCACGGGGGAAGCCATCCCGCCGGGGTTGCCCGGGGAGGTCTCGTGGGAATTTTTCGGGACCGCGTCGTCTTCGAACATCAGGCGCAGCCTGGGGCCCTTCTCCTCCAATTCCACGGCGATGGAACCGGGTTCGTCGGGCTGATAGGCGTGATCCACCAGGTGCTGGAAGATCCGTTTGGCCGCCAATTCCAGGGACCGGAGTCTGGCTGCCGGCAAGCCGCGGTCCTTGCTCCACTGGCTGATGAAGTCCTCCAGCAGCCTCACGTTCTCCGCTCGATTAGTCAGGGTCAGACGGGAGGCGACCATGGCCGTGTAAGTCCTAACAAAAGGGTTTCCGGTTTTTCGGCTAACAGCCGGTCAAGCGAATGCCGCCCGCTTAAGATGTTCAACCGCATACAGTCCCCGTACTTCCATGCTCGATTCCATCACCTGGATGATACTCCCGGAGGCGCCCCTTCCCGCCGCGGCGCTTAAGCCTCTCGCTGAACGCTCCGATTTTCCCCTATTTTATTAGATTTTGCAAAAAGAATAGGGTTAAATCGAATATCTGACAATCGGGGTTTCCCTGAATATGATTCAGTAGAAACCCTGATTTTTAGGCGGCGGGCCGCCGGGCTGGCCGGGTTTCTCATCCGTGTCTCCTTGCCCAAGGTGGTTGAAATTAGCGGCGGCAAAGGTCTTGCCAGGTATTGATCCAAGGATCATGCCAAGGTGGGGCAAAAAAAATAAATCCTGAAATTACCCATGGTTAGACCACAGAAAGCACGAGCCGGAACCGCGGCCAGGGGCGGCGGGCGCCAGATTTTCTTGGGAAACCGATAATAATTCTTGTTTCAGGCAAATGTGGCGGCCCCATCCAGGGTCAGAGTTTCCGTCGCCTCTTGAGCGCCTGGCCCACCCCGGCCTGCCCCGCGGCAGGCTGCTGGAAGCGGTCCCGTTCGCTGAAGATGCAGCCACAGTACTGCTGCTTGTAAATCCCAAGCTTTCCGGACCTGACCCGGCCTTCCTCCCAGCCCTGGCGAAAATCTTCGTAGTAAAAGGGCACCCCCACCTCCTGGACCAGCAATTGCCCCAATTCCCTGATCAATTCATGGTTTTGAAATTTGCTGTAGAGGAGGGTGGAGGTGAAGGCGTCGAACTTGCCGCCCCGGGCTACCCGGGCCGCGGCGCTGAGGCGCTGATAGTAGCAGAAGCGGCAGCGCTCCGCCTCCCGGAAGGCCAGGTTACGCAAGAATTCTTCCAGGGGATAGCTCCGGTCCCAGATCACCGGCAAGCCGACTTTGGCGGCATAGGTCTCCAGGGTGGCAGCCCGGCGCTGATGCTCCTGGTAGGGGTGGATATTGGGGTTGTAAAAGAAGCCACGCACCTGGTGGCCCTTTGCGGCTAAGGCTGTCAACGGGTAGATGGTGCAAGGGGCGCAGCAGATGTGCAGCAAAATCTTCATGGACTTCAGGTGGTATGGACCATGACCCGTTTTACCGTTTGCCCCAGCTCGCCGATATTGGCCACTACAGTCACTCCGGCCCGGCTGAGGGCCGCCATCTTGTCCGCGGCCTTGCCGCTGCCTCCCGAGATGATGGCCCCGGCATGGCCCATGCGTTTGCCCGGCGGCGCGGTCTGCCCGGCGACGAAGCTCACCACCGGCTTGGAGACGTGGCCGGAGATGAAGGCCGCGGCCTCCTCTTCGGCCACGCCGCCGATTTCCCCGATGAGCACCACTCCCTCGGTCTGGGGATCGGCTTCGAACAATTTTAGCATATCTATGAAATCGGTGCCAATAATCGGATCGCCGCCGATGCCCACGCAGGTGCTCTGGCCGATGCCCAAAAGGGTCATCTGATGCACCGCTTCATAGGTAAGGGTGCCGCTGCGGGACACGAGGCCCATACCCCCGGGTTTATGGATCTGGCCCGGCATGATGCCCACCTTGGCCTGGCCCGGCGAGATGATGCCCGGGCAGTTAGGGCCGATGAGGCGGCAGCCGCTGTCCTTGAGGACGGCCATGACCTTCACCATGTCCAGGGTGGGGATGCCCTCAGTGATGCACACCGCCAGTTTGACCCCGGCGGCCGCGGCCTCCAGGATGGCGTCGGCGGCGAAGGCCGGGGGCACGAAGATCAGGGAGGTGTTGGCCCCGGCCTCTTTGACCGCCTGGGCCACGGTGTTGAACACCGGGACGCCGTCCACCTGCTGGCCGCCCTTGCCCGGGGTCACTCCAGCCACGATCTTGGTGCCGTATTCGGCGCAGGCCCGGGCGTGGAAGGAACCTTCCTTGCCGGTAATCCCCTGCACCACCACGCGGGTGTCGTTATTTACCAGAACGCTCATATCTATCCTCTTCAGCGAATTTTTTGGTGTGGCTTAAAATTTGTTATAGATAGTATCCTTTTAATTTTCTTTATTTAAATTTTCCTTCTCCATAGAAAATCAGTAAAAGGGTGATTCGTAGGAGTGGCTCGCGAGCCGCACTTATCCCCCCTCACCCCAGCCCTCTCCCCCCGCGGGGGAAGATGGAATTTTACAAAGGTTCCTTCTTTATCCGCTCTTCCCCGGGTAGGGGCGGGGTTCCCCCGCCCGGGCGGCGAGAGGCCGCCCCTACCGGCTATGGGGGAGAGGGTTAGGGTGAGGGGGAATTTCCCGGCCATAAATATATTGCGCTTAAGCCACCAGGGCTGCCACCTTTTGGGCCGCATCCCGCATGTCGGTGGCCACGGTGAATTTGAGGCCGGAATTCTTCAGGATCTCCCGGCCCTGCTCCACGTTGGTCCCCTCCAGGCGGACGATGATGGGCACCTGCACCTTGACCTCTTGCACCGCCTCCACCACCCCGCTGGCCAAAACGTCGCAACGCAGGATACCGCCGAAGATGTTGATGAGCACCCCCTTGACATGAGGGTCCCCCAGGATGATGCGGAAGCCGTTGCTGACCATCGCCGCGGAGGCGCCGCCGCCCACGTCCAGGAAGTTGGCGGGTTCGGCGCCGGCGGCCTTGATCAGGTCCATGGTGGCCATGGCCAGGCCGGCGCCGTTCACCATGGCGCCGACATTGCCGCTCAAGCGGATGTAATTGAGCTGGTGTTTGCGGGCCTCAAATTCCAAGGGGTCCATCTCGCTCGGGTCTTCCAGACCGGCCAGGTCGCGGTGGCGGAACATGGCGTTGTCGTCCAGGTTGAGCTTGGCGTCCAGGGCCAGCAGGGCACCGGATTTGGTGACCACCAGGGGGTTGATCTCCGCCAGGGAGCAGTCCAGGCCGACGAACAGCCGGTAAAGGCTGTCGATAAAGCTCACCGCGGGGCGGAGCATCTGGGGATCAAGGCCCACCCCGAAGGCCAGGTTGCGGGCCTGGTAGGGCAGGCAGCCGGTAATGGGATTCACCGCCTCTTTGATGATCAGCTCCGGGGTGCGGGCCGCCACTTCTTCAATTTCCATGCCGCCGGCGGCGCTCATCATGATCACCGGACGTCCCAGGGTGCGGTCCGGAACGATCCCCAGGTACAGTTCCCGGGCGATCTCCTGGGCCTGCTCCACCAGGACCTGGTTGACCAGCTTGCCCTCGGGGCCGGTCTGGGGGGTGATCAGGGTCATACCCAGGATCTGGCCGGCCATATGCTCCACCTCCTGGGCAGTAGCCGCGGTCTTGATGCCGCCGCCCTTGCCGCGGCCGCCGGCGTGGATCTGGGCCTTGACCACAAAAGGGCCGGCCGGCAGGTTTTCGGCCACTAGGCGGGCCTGGGCGGCGGTCCCGGCCACCGCCCCCTCGGGTACCGGCACCTGGAATTTCCTGAGCAATTCTTTGGCCTGATATTCGTGAATCTTCATAATATCTGTCCCTTCCCAAAACCAAGATTAAGAAAGATTAAACCAGACCCTCATAAGAAGTAAAGAAAAAAAACAATAAATGGAGTGCCGGTGGGCAGGTGAGAAGGCTTGCAAAGATATTAGACAACAATTGTAACAAATTTGATTACAGATAGGACAAGTTCATTTCACATTGTTAAACAATGATCTATTATCTAATGACAAACCCTTTCTAATAAATAATAAGGCAAGTTAGCTGCTCATATTTGATCATTCAATTAAATAAAAAAGAAGTTCCGATAAGACAGGCAGATAGTCTTAGCCTATTCCACAAATAATATTGATTCAAGCTTCGCAATAAGCATCATTGGCAGGGAAAAGATAACTCAGGGCTGGCGGCCGGGCGCGTCCCAGGGACGGCTCCATTTGAGGGCTCCTCCAGAGGACGGCAGGACTCACCAGCCATGACCGGGGCGTCTTTGAAACTCCGGATTAGGGCCGACCCGATCCTGGTCCAGGCGGCCGCCTTCCACCTGAAAAGGCCCCTCGATTATCACCTACCATGTTTCCCTATTGGTTGCAATTCCCTTGGAAGCCCTTTAGCCTCCGGCGGCGGTTCCTTTGCCGGAAAATCTCAGGCGCCGTCATCTGTCCAGGGGCCTTAGGACTTGAGAAAAGCCGAGGTAATTCTTATGATAGAAAGGCCCGGTTAATTTGCCTGGGCGGAAGTTGGCGGAAGGTTTATTAGATGATCAGCGGGCCGCGGCTGCCCGTCCCGGAAACGGACAAGAGAGGGGAACATGAAAAAGATCGTGTTGTTGCGCCATGGCGAAAGTATCTGGAACCAGGAAAATCGATTCACCGGCTGGATCGATGTGGGCCTCTCGGAGCGGGGGTTGAAGGAGGCGGTCCAGGCGGGCCGCACCCTGGCCCAGGAGGGGTACACCTTTGAGGTAGCCTTCACCTCCATGTTGAAACGGGCCATCAAGACCCTGTGGCTGACCCTGGAGGAGATGGACCTGATGTGGATTCCGGTTGAGCATAGCTGGCGTCTCAACGAGCGCCACTATGGCGCCTTGCAGGGCTTGAACAAGGCGGAGACGGCGGCCCGGCACGGGATGGAGCAAGTGAAGATTTGGCGGCGCAGCTATGATGTGCCGCCGCCGCCCCTGAGCCTGGACGATCCCCAGTATCCCGGTCGCGACCCCCGCTATGCGGGCCTGCGGCCGGAGGAGATTCCCCTCACCGAATGCCTTAAGGACGTGGTGGCTCGTTTTTTGCCTTACTGGCAGGAAACCGTGGCGCCAGCGGTGGCCGCGGGGCGGCAGGTGCTGATGGCCGCCCATGGCAACAGCTTGCGGGCCCTGGTGAAATATCTAGATGGGGTCTCGGAAGCAGAGATCGTCGGTCTCAACATTCCCACCGGTATTCCCCTGGTTTATGAGCTCAACGACGACCTGACCCCGATTCGCCACTATTACCTGGGTGACCCCGAGGCAGTGGCCCGGGCCATTCAATCGGTGGCCGACCAGTTGCAAAAGAAGCCCTGAAGGCGGGATCTATTGGAGTGTTTCATAATTAGCTGGACATAATATCAGGACTAGAACGCTGGATTTTGCATGGTTAAGTCCCCCTTTGAAAAAGGGGGATTTAGGGGGATTTCAAGATGTTATATTAAATCCTCCTACCCCCCTTTCCCAACGGGGGGCTAAAAACCAGTCATTTTCAATGGATAATCAATTGCGGAACAGACAACTAGCTACCAGTTCACCCGCAGTTTATATTTTTCGATCTTGAGGCTCAGGGTCTTGCGGTTGATTCCCAGGATGCGGGCGGCGTCCTGGCGGCGCCCCTGGGTGCGTTGCAGGACGAACTGGATGTAGCGCTTTTCCATGTCCTCCAGGGTATGGTCTTCCTCGGTAAAGACCTGAAACTCCGCGATGCGCTGGGATATGAAGCTGGGAAGATGCTCCGGCTCGATGATGTCGCCATCTTCCAGGATGATGATGCGTTCCAGGGTGTGCTCCAGTTCCCGGACGTTGCCCGGCCAGGCGTAGCTGCACAACATCTTCATGGCGGAAGGCGAAATCCCGGTGACCTCGCGGTTGCCCTTTTGGGCGTACTTGCGCAGAAAATGCTCCGCCAGCAGGGGGATATCTTCCGAGCGTTCCCTGAGGGGCGGCAGGTGGATGGGAATGACACTGAGGCGGTAGAAGAGGTCTTCCCGGAAGGCGCCGCTTTTAATGGCTTCGCTCAGCTCCCGGTTGGAGGAGGCGATGATGCGGATGTCCAGTTTGATGCGCTTCTGGCTGCCCACCTGCATGAACTCCCGCTCCTGGATCACCCGCAGCAGCTTGGCCTGGATATTGAGGCTGAGATTGGTGATCTCGTCGAAGAAGAAGGTCCCATGGTTGGCCAGTTCGAATAAGCCGTGCTTGCTCTGGTGAGCCCCGGTAAAGGAGCCTTTGACATGGCCGAAGAGTTCAGACTCCAGGAGGGTCTCTACCAGGGCGGAGCAGTCCACCGGGACGAACTCGTGGTCCCGCCGGGAGCTGAGGAGGTGGATGGCCCGGGCCGCCAGTTCCTTGCCGGTGCCGCTCTCCCCGGTAAGAATCACGGTGCTGTCGCTGGGCGCCGCCCGGCGGATCTTGGCGAAGACCTTTTTCAGGGCCGGGGAATCGCCGACGATGAACTCCATGCCCTCCCGGCTGTTTCCCGGCTCGGCAGGCGCCGCGGTCGCGGTGCGCTGCTGCTGGTGATCGAGGGCCCTCTGCACTACCGCCTCCAGGTCGTCGAGGCGAAAGGGCTTCACCAGGTAATCCAGGGCTCCGTGCTTGATGGCCTCCACCGCCCCCTGAATAGTGGGGAAGCCGGTCATCATGATAACCTCGGACTCCGGATGGTCCCGGCGGATGCGCTTCAGGAGCTCCATACCGTCCAGGTCGGGCATCTTGATGTCCAGGAGGACAACGGCGAAAGGGCTACGGGCCAAAATCTCCAGGGCCGCGGTCCCGCCCGCCGCGGCGGCCGCCTTGAGGCCCATCGTGGCCAATGCCTGGGCGGCAACCGTGCGAATGGCCTCTTCGTCATCCACCACCAGCACCTGCCGGCGGGTGGCGTCACTCTCCCGCATCCTCACCCTTCCAGCCGGCAATAGTGGGCAGCAAGACCCGGAACACCGTGCCCCGGCCCACTTCGCTCTCCACTTCCACCGTGCCCAGGTGGGCTTCCACCAGGCATTGGACCAGCGACAATCCCAAGCCGGTGCCGATCACCTGCCGGGTCTTGGGATTCTTGACCCGATAAAATTTGTCGAAGATTCGGGAGAGATCTTCGGGCTCGATGCCGATCCCGGTATCGGCAACCGCCACTTCCAGGTAGTCACCCCGGGAGATCGCTGATATGGTTACCTGGCCGCCGTCCGGGGAGTAATTGACCGCATTGTTCACCAGGTTGGTAAAGATCTCCTCCATGCTGCGCCGGTCCGCCAGGATCGGTTCCATCTCAGAGGGCAGTTCCAGTTGCAGCTTCACCTGCTGCCCCTCCGCCCTGGCCCGCAGGAGTTCCACCACCTCGCGCAATACCTCCCCCAACTGCAAGGGCACGTGCTCCAATTGTCCCCGGCCGGCCTCCATCCGGGCCAGGTCCAACAGGTCATTGATGAGGTCCAGCAGCCCCTGAATTTTAGCCTGGGCCCGGTTAAGCAATTCCGCCTGCTTGGGGCTCGTCTCCCCGGCCAGGCCGTCCAGGATCACCGCATGTTGTTGTTTGATGGCCGCCAGGGGGGCCCGCAACTCATGGGAGACCATGCGCACGAAGTCGTTCTTCATCTCGTCCAGTTCTTTGAAGCTGGTGACGTCGTGAAAAACCGTGACCGTCCCCAGCACCTGCTGGTCCGGCCCCCAAAAGGGCGCCGACAGGGCTCGCAGCTGTACCCGGCCCAGGTTCAGCTCCTGGGAGACGGCCTTTCTGGGATGGTCGGGTGGCTCCGCCAGCAGGTCTCGGATGGCTTCCCGGAAGGGTCCATCGGCGATATAGGCCTCCAGTGGTCCGGGCTGGGGCGGTGGGGTCGACAGACCCAGGAGCTGCAGGAGCCAGGTATTGTGCAAGACCACCTCGGCCTCCTTGTTGGTTACCAGCACTCCGTCGGCCATGCAGTTGACAACGGCGTGCATGCGGCTCTGCTCCAGGGCCAGATTGTACAGGTTGCGGGCCTGTTCCTCTTGCAGGAGGCGGGTCTGTTCCTGCAATTTTTGCTTCTCCAAAGCCCGCCGTACCACCAGGGCGAGGTGATCGATGCTGAAGGGTTTGGTGACAAAGTCGTAGGCCCCCTTCTTCATGCATTCCACCGCATCGGCCACTGTGCCCAGACCGGTCATGATGACCACCGGAATCCCGGGGTAGCGGACTCCGGCCTCCTCCAAGACCTCCAGGGCCCCCATCACCGGCATCTTCAGGTCGCAGAGGACCACTTGCACCGACTCAGTGGCTAACTGCTCCAAGGCCTCCCGCCCGTTAACGGCGGTGATCACCCGGAAGCCCTCGTCGGTTAAGACCCGCTTGCAGCCGTGGCGCAGCACCTCTTCGTCATCCACCACTAAGATGGTATCCTGCTGCACCATGCCATACTCCTTATAAACCCGGATAGGCGGACTTAGGTCCGCGCCTTATCCCTTCTCGTTGCCGCTTGCGGTTTTCAAGTGATTAAGATCCTGATTTCTTAAATATGGCAACGTTTCTTGCCGGCCCCCCTCACCCCAGCCCTCTCCCGGGGGGAGAGGAAGTATCACGCAAGTTCCTTCTTTCCCCCTTCTCCCCCAATGGGGGAGAGGGTTAGGGTGAGGGGGAATTAATCACTGGCTCCGGCTCCGCTGGGTATTAAATACCCTACCGGATTAATGAAATCGAGTACCAAGGCATAAATCCAATAAAATATCCGCTTAGCAAACCGCGGTGGGCCCTGCGCACGAGCCCAGGGTCTTGCTGTTCACGTCTCACCCTTCCAACTCCAGGCCAGGTACTGGGTCCTTAAGTTCCAAGGGAAGGGTGACGGTGAAAGTGGTGCCGCACCCCGGGAGACTTTCTGCCTGGATAGTGCCGCCATGACGCTGAATGACGCCATAGACAATGGACAGTCCCAACCCCGTGCCTTTACCCGGCGGTTTGGTGGTGAAAAAGGGCTCGAAGATCTTGTCCTGGATATCCGGCGGGATGCCGCAGCCGGTGTCGGTAAAGCGCACCTCCACTCCCTCTCCCCCCGGGGTACGCTGGCTGCTGACGGTAATCGCTCCGGAGC
>JBAVAG010000130.1:0-31119 GCA_049585595.1 Desulfobaccales bacterium | reverse complement strand
ACAAGATCAGGAACAAGGGAACTATGCCGAATCCCGCGGTAATAATAAAGACGATGCGCCAGCCACCGAAAAATACTGCCATCTGGGTTGCCAGGACGCTGGCCCAGGCCGGAGTCAAGATCCAGGCCCAGGAGAGCAGGGCCTGCGCCTTGGCGCGGCCTCCCTTGTTAAACCAGCGCATCAGCACCCTGGCGGAGGGGACATATTCGGTCCCTACCAGCAGTCCAAACAAGGCCATTCGATAGTAATATTCCATCGGGGTGCGGATTAATCCCATCCAGGCGGTCATTAAGGACCAGGCGATGACCGAAAAAATCAGGACCTTCTTCGCTCCGTATTTGTCCGTCAAATATCCGGAAATATACTGGGCGGGGGCGTAGAAGATCATCATCAGCATGGCGCCAGTGCCCACACCCGAAACGGTCAGTCCGATATCCTTCATGATCATAGGGTTCAGGACTGCGGTTTTCACCCGGTCCAGGTACTGGACGCTATAGCAAAAGAACAGAGTAACCGCGATTATCCAACGATACGGGATTCTCTTCATTCGCCTTCCCTCCTTGCTTTTGAGGTTATAGCCTGACCGGCTCACTGCAACAGACGCTTAACCAGGGTTACCGCGTCGCCGGCATCGGCGGCATATCCATCGGCGCCGATATCTCTGGCGAATTTCTCGTTTACCGGGGCGCCGCCTACGATCACCTTCACCTGATCCCTGAGCCCCTTGGCCTTCAGGGCGTCGATGACCTGGTGCATCTGCGGCATGGTTGAGGTGAGCAAGGCTGAAAGTCCCAGCACGTCCGGTTGGTATTGAGCCACCTCCTTGACAAAGGAATCCACGGTCAAATTAACTCCCAAATCTCTGATTTCGAGACCCACGCCTCTTAGCATCGTTACCACCATGTTCTTGCCGATATCGTGAAGATCGCCCAAAACAGTGCCAATTAGAACCTTCCCCTTAACTTCGGCCTTTTCGGCGAGGTAAGGTTCGAGCACGGTCAGGGCTTCGTTCATGGCCCTGGCCGAGAGCAGCACCTCGGGGATGAAGACCTCACCCGTTGTGAACTTGCCGCCGATCTCCTCCATCGCCGCAATCATCCCCTTGTTGAGGATGTCCACCGCGTTGAAGCCTTGGTCCAGCATCTCCCGGATGTGCGCCTTGATGCCGAGGCGGTCTCCCTTGAGAACGTCGTTTTTGATGGTCAGGAATTCTGCCGCAGTGGCCGCCCCGGCTTCGACCCGGGCCGGAGCGGCTACCGCCGTTTCCGGCAGCGGGCGCAAGCCACCCCCTTTAAGAGGCAGCCGCCCTTCCTTGGCGATCCGCTCGCCCAGGCGCACCAGGCGGTCGAAAACCGCGTTGGGCGGGGTGGTGTCCGCTATCCCCACGATGATGCGGCTGCCCGGGGCCACAGCCTTGAAAAAGTGGTCGATATATGACTGAAAGTCCTCTTCGGATGCGGTTTCCGTGAGCAGCAGGCTCTGGGGAATACCCCCAAAAATAGTCAATCGGGGGGACCAGCGCTGGTAGTATTCTTCGATTTTGACCTTGGTCATGGGGAAGGGGCAAACGGCCTCGGCGATGTGAATCCCGGAGTCCCGGATGAGGTCCATCAAGCCGCGGTTTTCGCCATCGCAATGGCTGATGAGCAGCTTCCCTTTTTCCTCCAGAACTCGGGACACTTTTTGGAGGTAAGGCTTGATCTCCTTGGCAAAAAAGGGGGTATAAGTGATGGTGTCGTCGTAGTTGGCCCCCCACAGCACCACTTCGGCCGGAGAATCGGCCACGATTCTCAGAATCTGCTCGTACACCCGCTCGATGCTCTCAGCCAGGCGGCGCATCTCTCTTTCGTGGTCTTTATACTCATAGTAAAAATCGGTGGCTTCGAGAAGGTCTCTCATAATATGATGAATCCCGGAGGCCGAGAAGGTGCCCATCATGCAGGCAACGCCGTCATCACCGATCTCTGCCTGCCAGGCCGCGTACCTCGCATAGTCGGGAACGACGGTCATATTGTCGAAGATAAAGGAAAGCACCCGGTAGTCCTCCACCTTCTTGATGGCGCGCTCCTGCAGCCAGGTTATGGAGGCTCCCGCCTTTCTCATCTCCTCCGTAATCGCCTCGGTGACGCTGACCACACCCAGCGGGGTATGATATTCGACCCGTTTCAGATCGCCGTCCTGCTTCACCTTTACCTCGATCTGGGAAGAGAGCTGGATGCGGTACCCGTTTTCCTTGAGCGAATAGACCCCCAGACCCCGGTGCAGGTTTTCCTCGTGGCGCTTAACCTTGAGCAGTTCGGGGATCACCTTGTGCAGCGCCCAGCCTTCGGCACGGGCAATTTCATCAGCGGTTCGCTCCCGGTGTTGCCGAGGCAGAGTGCCCTGATAGGAGTTGGCGTTATACCAAAGGTCAAAGCGCGGCGCGTAGGGCAGCACCTCCGGCAGCTCGCCCCTGGCGGCCATGAGCATTCTCTCTTTGAGGGTCATTTTGACTTCCTTCCAAAGGTTGTTAGCAAGTCTCTCCCCCAGGGGAGAGACGGTCCCGGACCAGGAGATCGCCTGGGAATAGAGCCAGCGCACGCCCTTTTGGGGTTCGCCGGGTCCGGGAAGTCCATGCCCAGAATGTATTCCGTTTGAAAGTCGGGATCCTCCGCAAGTTCGACGAAGCGCACCCTTCCCGACAGTTCGTGCGCCTCCTGCCGCCTTTTCCTGTCCAGGAGGGCCAGTATTGCTCCCATACCCGCGGCGTTCTCCGCCACCCTGATGTCGGCCCCCTCCAGGTTGGGAAACATGCCGATCGAGACGGCGTTGCCCCAATCGAAGCGTGCCCCAAAGGCCCCCGTCAGCACCACCTGGTCCACCCGGCTGAGGCCCGCCTGGCGCATGAGAATTTTGGTTCCGGCGAACAGGGCTGCCTTGGCCAGTTGCACCTGCCGGACATCTTGGATGGTGATGTCGATTTCCCGGCTCGAACCTGTTGCCGGCGCCAACACAAACCGCCGCCCGATCTGGCCCCCATCGGTAAACACCCCGGGCCTATCCTCCACGAGTCTGCCGTTGGGTCTGAGAAGGCCCGCCCGCCTCATGGCAGCCACCCCGTCAATGATTCCCGACCCGCAGATCCCCTGTGGCTGGACTTTGCCGTTAGCACCCAGGATTTCATAAGACGGCCGCAGGGTTTCCAGATCGATATCGACCTTGTGGATAGCGCCTGGGGCCGCCCTCATGCCTTGGGAGATATGGGCCCCTTCGAAGGCGGGCCCGGTGGCGCAGCTCGTGGCCCAAAGCGCTTTCCGGTTGCCCAGCACGAGTTCCCCATTGGTGCCGATGTCAATGATTAACATCACCTCGTCCTTGTGGTGAGGCTGCTCGGCAAGGATGGCGCCAACGGTGTCGCCGCCCAAAAACCCTGAAATGACCGGGAAAACATGGATATTGGCGCCGGGGTTCAAATCGACCCCCAGGTCCCTGGCCCTGAAATCCCCTGGATGCCGCCGCGGCGGCAGGTAAGGGGAGACGCCCAGGCTGCGAGGATGAAAGCCCGCAAACAGGGTTTCCATGGTGGTGTTGCCCACCACGACCATCTCGTCAAGATCTTCCCGGCGGACCCCGGCGCCGGAGAGGAGTGGGCCGATCAAGGCGTTGATCTTATCTACCAGCAATTTCTGGAGCAGGCCGGCTCCCCCCTCGGAATCATCGGCATAAGCAATCCGGCTGATGACATCTTCGCCAAAGAGGCGCTGCGGATTGCCCGCCCCGGCCGCTGCTAATACCTGACCCGTTTTAAGATCGCACAGATAGAGCGCCAGGGTGGTCGTGCCCAGGTCCACGGCGAGGCCGCAGGAGCGTTGGTGCTCGCCGCTCAGAACCGCGGTTACTCCCCTTTCCCGGTGGCAAACGAGAGTCAGGGGACCATCGCTCCTGGCAGCCCGGCTGAGTTCGGCGATGGCGGTCACCTCTGCGAAGCGCACCTCTTTGCCGAACAAGGAAAGGGCGCCAGCGGCTGCCGCCGAGGCGAGGTCGCCACAGTTGGCGTTTAGCTTAAGGCTTGGAATTACCAGGCGTTCGATGGCCGCATCTACTGGAAAGGCGCCGGAAAGTCCCGTTTTGAACGACACGTCGATCTGATCTGAGGCCAGAGAATAGATTACCCCGGAACCTCTAATGCGCGCCTGGCAGGCCAGCCGCTCCCCCCGGGCCAATTGCTCCGGTGACAGCACTGATCGCTCCTGGTCGGAAACAGGCCCGAGGCAATCTTCCCGGCGGGCGGCGATGAGGCACTTGCCGCAGGTGCCCTGGCCCCCGCAGTCAGAGGGTATCTCGATGCCAAGGGCTCTTGCTGCTTCGAGGACTGTTTGCTGGTCCTCGACCTCGCCCTGTTGGCCGTATGGCTGAAAGAGAATGGTATGGGAAGGTTCTGGGGCCGGGGTTTCCATAAACGAGTCAAAGCCGCCTTGGGGTTTTCGGGTGGGCGCCGGCATTACCGGACTCGCCCCGGGCCGCATTCAGGGACTGAGAAACATCTCTTGCGTGAGCTGCTCACCTTCGGCAATAGAGACAAATCCGTCCGGGACCTCGCCTTTCTCTAAGAGCTCCGGACAAACCATCTTCCTGAAATAATCGAGGGTTCCCGTCAGTTCGAGATACTTCTTCCTAAAGAAGACGGCGTTTTCCCGAGCGCGGCGCCGGTAGGGCTCGATGTCGGTCAGGCCTGAGCTGATCAGCGCTATATGGGTATAATGTTTCAGTTCCTCCCGCATCGCCCAGATTGCTGTTTCAGAGCCGACGCGGGGCGTGTACTCGAATTCGACTATACTGAGCGGGTCCTTTTTTTCTTCGATCCATCCCGGGGTCAGGTAATAGGTCCCGGGGATTTTCTGGAACAGCTCGTCATAAGACGCCCGGGATCCCAGGAAAAGCGTGATGCAGTCGTGGCACCGGGGTACGATGAGACGCTGCCGCGGGGCGGCCAATCCCACTATGCCGTTGGAGCAAAGACCATATCCCAGCACGATGCGGCCGGCATAGCCGGAAACTTGATCGATCTCGGCCTGCAGGCGGCCCGGCATCAGGTGCGGCGTTCTGTGCAGGGCCTGCTCCAGGTAGCGCACCTCGACTTCCTTATCCGGAGGGAGTACCTCCTCTATCTCGGTCCGCATCACGCTGCACGCCAAAATTACGGTTTTCATGCCTGAACGTCCGCGGCCAACCTATCCCAGCCTGCCAGCCCGGAAGGCCTCAATGTATTCCAGGCAGTATTCATCCTGCCCCGCCACTGCCACAGCAGCCCGGAGCGAGCCGTAAAGCTCCTTGTCGGTGGGATCCATGATGGCCCCGTCGAGGCCGCGTATAATCGCGGCAATGAGGAAGGTGCGGTTTATCAGCTTGCGTTTGGGAAGGCCATGGGAGACATTGGTAAGTCCGCAGATCGTATGGACCCTGGGAAATTCCCGCATTATGAGAGCGATGGCGTCCAGGGTGGCCATTGCTGACCTGGTGTCGGTGCCCAGAGGATAGACCAGGGGGTCCAGATAAAGATCATCCACCGGAATTCCGGCCAGCTTCACCTTTTCGACGAGCCGGCCGGCCAGGTCCACCTTGGCCGCGGTGGAATCCGCCATCATGTCCTCGGATTGGCAAAGCCCGATGACCTTGGTTTGCAAATCCGCCACCAGGGGCAGGATCCCCTCGAGCCGGGCGGGTTCGAGCGTGATGGAATTGACCATGGGGGTAATCCTGGCCCAAGGCAGGACCTCCCGGATCACTTTGGCATCCGGGCTGTCCAGGCACAGCGGCAGGTCGCAAACTTCCTGCACCACTTCCATGGTCCACTTGAGATATTCCACCTCTTTCTCGAAAAAGGCCCCGGCGTTGACGTCAATGTAGTGCGCCCCGGCCTCTGCCTGGGCCTTCGCCTCTCCCTGAATAAAGCCCCGGTCACGGGAGGCGATAGCCTCTGCTATCTCTGGGCGCGACGAGTTTATCCTTTCGCCGACAATCAGCATAAGCAATTCCTCCGGAGCATTGCCAGACTAGTAACCTTCGTGCACCGCGGCCACCAGCGCCTTGAGGTTCTTGATCGGGGTGGCCAGCGGAATGGCGCATTCAGGAGCAATGATGTTGACTCCGGCCTCAATCGCATAGCGAACCTGCTTGCGGACATCTTCCGGAGTGCCTTGGAAAAGGGTCTGGGCATTGTTCACATTGCCCACCAGGCAAAGACGCTGTCCGATCTTGGCGACAGCGACCTTGGAGTCAACCTGCCATTCGAAATGATAGCCGTCAAATCCGGCATCAGCGAAGAGTTCGAGCCGGTCCAGACAGTTTCCGCAAACGTGGAGGATAAGAGGCCCCTCGATCATTGCCGTCATTTCCTGGTGGAGCGGCAGCAGGTATTCCTGATAATGATAGGACCCAACGAGATTTCCAGTGGCATGGTCCGCCAGAACCACTATGTCGGCCCCGGCCTGAAATTGCGCCTTGGCAAAGGCTACACTCACAGGCATCAGTTGCCGGAGCATCCGGGATACTTTTTCTTTTTCGCCCAGGCCCACCTGCAAGAGCAGGTTCTGGGTTCCGGCCATATGGTAGGCCAGGGTCCACGGACCCATTACCTTGCCGATGATGGCCGCCTTGCCGCCGACGTGGCGGCGCAGGATCGAGAGGGCTTCCAGAACCACGCGCATGGAGGGTTTTTCGAGAATGTTTTCCGGGACCTCCACCTTCGAGAAATCCGCGTAAGGAAAGTTCCGGCTGTCGGGCATCTGGTCCCTGGAGCCCCAGTCCACTTGGCACCCCAAGGCGGCCGCCTCCTGATGGACGCTGTATTCGGGCATCACGGTGTCAAAGCCGATGATTTCATGCCCGGCCAGGGCCAGTTCGGCCATGGCGTGGGCCTCGACGTGGGCCTCGGGAAAAGATATTCCCGCAGCGTCCATGAGATCGTGGCAGACTATGGAGGTAGGATTTCCCGCCGGCGGGCGGGTCCCTTTTCTCCCATTATACAGGGCCGACATGATCAGATTGTATGAAGTCGACTTCATGGTAAGGCCTCACTTCTCTGACTGCGCTTGGGACACGGTCTTCTTAAGTTGCCTCGATATCCTGCCAACGTGGGCCTTGATGGTCTTCTCCGCCCTGGCGCCATCACGGGCTTTCAGCGCTTCCAGAATCGCCCGGTGATCCCCATAAGAGACCTTTAAAAGCAGGAGGAAATTCATCCGGGTGGGCTGCGTCCTGCCTCTGATAAAATCGAGCATTTCCTGGAGGAACTTGTTCTGCGAGAGTTCGACGATCGCATCGTGGAACTCGAAATCGAATCGAGAGTAGCCGATCAGGTCCCGCTTCTCGACCATCTCATATTGCTTGTCCAGGATTCTCTCCATCCTGGCCACCGCCTCGGGACGGATATTGCCGGCAGCCAGCCTGGCGGCCAAACCTTCCAACATGGCGCGCACCGTGTAGATTTCCAGGGCGGCCGCGGGGGTGATTTCGGCCGCGAAGACGCCGCGGTTCGGGATGCTGAGAAGGAGACCCTCTTGAATAAGCCGGTTTACCGCCTCCCACAGGGGTGTGCGGCTTATTTCCATGTCCCGCGCCAGTTGCTGGATATTGAGTCTGCCCCCTGGTTGAAAACGGCAGTTGGTGATCATCTCCCTCAGGATGCGGTAGGCCTGTTCGCTCAATTTGGCTTTCGCCAGCACTGTCTTCATGTTTTCAAAATAACCCGGAGGTAAATTTTGTCAATTGCATTCTTAATTTTTCATGCAATATGCAGGTTAATTATCAGGGCCTGGGGCGGGAAAGCGAAGCGCCTCCCGCCTTTATCATTAACTCTGCCGCGATACCCGAAACGCGGCTGGTCTACCCTGGGCCGCCCCGGGGCATAATAGGGACTGTTTCTCCGTTGATTTGGGTTTCCCCATTGTGATATCTTGGTTTTAGCCGCTCATCATACTTCCCAGCCAGGGGGTGAATATGCCCAGACCCCAAGTTTACCTTACCCGACTCTTTTCCCGCGAAGGCATCGACCTGCTCAAGGAAACCTGTGACGTTGAGATCAACCCCGAGGACCGGCCGCTATCCCGGGAGGAATTACTCGCCAAGGTTAAAGACAAGGATGGGGTAATCGGCATGCTGACGGACCGCATCGACGCCGAGTTCTTCGATGCTGCCAAAGCCCTCCGGGGCTATGCCAACCTGGCCGTGGGCTTCGACAATATCGACGTTCCCGAGGCCACGCGGCGCCGGATTCCCGTCTCCAATACCCCGGGGGTCCTCAGCATCGCCACGGCGGAATTGGCCTGGGCTCTTCTCTTTGCTGTGGCCCGGCGCATCGTGGAGACGGATAAAATCATGCGTTCAGGGACCTGGCCCGGCGGGGGCCCCCTCCAGTATATCGGCGCCGATGTGACTGGAAAAACCCTGGGGCTCATCGGCAGCGGACGCATCGGCATCGCCATGGGCCTCATGTCCAAAGGCTTTCGGATGCCGGTGCTCTATGCCAATTTTTCCGGCAAGGAAAACGAGACTTTGAAAAGGGAACTGGGGGCGCGGCGGGTTTCTCTGGAGCAACTGCTGCAGGAGTCGGATTACATCAGCATCCATACTCCGCTCACTCCAGCCACCCGGCACCTGTTCACCGCCGAGGCCTTTGCCAGGATGAAGCCCACCGCTATTCTGATCAATACCGCCAGGGGGCCCATCATCAAGGAGGATGATCTGGTGGCCGCCTTGGGCTCGCGCACCATTGCCGGCGCCGGCCTGGACGTGTACGAGTTCGAACCCCAAATGGCGAAGGGGCTGGCCGATCTCGACAACGCCGTGGTGGTCCCTCATATCGGTTCGGCCACCAGCAGCAGCCGCGGCGGCATGTCTCTGTTGGCAGCCAGAAACCTCCTGGCTATGCTGGAGGGCCGGAAGCCGGAATCTTCCCTTAATCCTGAGATCTACACTCAGTAGCCGCTGGCTTGCGGCAACCGAGCCGGCGCCTGCACGAACCTTATGAGTGGAGGCCAGAATGCCCAAATTTGCGGCGAATCTGACGATGCTCTTTAACGATCTGCCGTTTCTGGAGCGCTTTGCAGCTGCCCGCCTGGCAGGGTTCACCGCAGTAGAGTTCCTGTTTCCGTATGATTACCCGGCGGCACAGATAAAAGAACGGCTTGCGACTAACGGGCTCAAGCAGGTGCTATTCAATCTTCCCTGCGGTGACTGGGGGGCGGGGGACCGAGGCCTGGCCGCATCTCCCGACAGGGTGGAGGAGTTTAGGAGAGGGGTGAGCCAGGCGCTGGCTTATGCCCAAGCGCTTGGCGTGCCCCAACTAAACTGTCTTGCCGGCAAAAGGGTTTCCGGCTTTAGCGACGAGGAACACCGGAATGCGCTCGTCGCCAACCTGCGGTTTGCCTCCGAAGCCTTAAAGGGTGCGAAGCTGACGCTGACGGTAGAAGCCGTCAATCACTTTGACATCCCCGGATTCTTCCTGAACCGGACGGAGCAGGTGGCGCAATTAATCGAAGAAGTAAACAGGCCCAATGTTTTCATCCAGTACGACGTGTATCATGCTCAGCGAGAGGAAGGCGAACTCACCGGCACGTTCCGCAAATACCAGAAAATGATCGGGCATATCCAGATAGCGGACAATCCCGGCCGGCATCAGCCCGGGACAGGCGAAATCAATTACCCCTTCCTGTTTAAAGAAATCGACCGGCTGGGATACGAGGGCTTTATCGGACTCGAATATGTGCCCGAGCCAGACACCCTGACATCGCTTGCCTGGGTCGAACGCTACGGATATCGGCTATAACCTTCCATTGAACCAAGGAGAAATCGTGATGGCCAAAATCGGCTTCATCGGGCTTGGCATTATGGGCAAGCCCATGAGCAAAAACCTTCTCAAGGCAGGCTATCAGTTGGTCGTGTGTGACCTGGTGCAAACAGCAGTCGATGAGGTGGCCGAGAGAGGAGCCCAGGCTGCGGCAAACCCCAAGGAGGTTGCCGCCCAGACGGAGATTATTATCACCATGCTTCCCAATTCTCCCCAGGTCAGGCAGGTGGTATTGGGAGAAAACGGCATTAGCGAGGGGGCCAAGGCAGGGGCAGTCGTGGTTGACATGTCGTCTATTGCGCCGCTGATCAGCCGGGAGATAGCTTGCCAGCTCGCCGAAAAAGGCATAGAGATGCTGGATGCGCCGGTCAGTGGCGGGGAGCCCAAGGCGATCGACGGGACGCTTTCGGTCATGGTGGGCGGCAAGAAAGAAGTCTTTGAGAAATGCTTCCCGGTCCTGAAAGCGATGGCAGGCTCAGTGGTGTTGACCGGAGAAATCGGCGCCGGGAACGTCACGAAGCTGGCCAATCAGGTAATCGTAGCATTGAACATCGCCGCCATGTCCGAAGCCCTGATCCTCGCCACCAAAGCCGGCGTCGCCCCGGAGCTCGTCTATCAGGCAATACGCGGTGGCCTGGCGGGGAGCACCGTTCTGGATGCGAAAGCTCCGCTGGTGATGGACAGAAATTTCAATCCCGGCTTCAAAATCAATCTTCACATCAAGGATCTACAGAACGTGCTGGACACCTCCCATGAACTGGGGGTCCCCCTGCCGCTGACGGCTGCAGTGATGGAAATTATGCAGGCGCTGAAGACCGATGGCAAGGGAGATAATGACCATGGAGGGTTGATTCAATACTATGAAAAGGTGGCAAAAATCGAAGTAATACGGTAATTGGCGCGCTTGGATCAGAAGATACCAGGGCCTGGCATCAGGAAGCTCAAGTTGTGAGACCTCTGCGAAAACCAACCTTTGTCATCTATGAGATTCTTCGGTCGCTTCGCTCCCTCAGAATGACAAAAAGGGGTACTTTCGCAGATGTCTGAGATAGGCAACTTTCTTGGAGGCGGCCTCCTGGAACAAATGACAAGATTGTGGGGATTTTTATGGAAAAACGGCGGCTGATCTAGTAGGTTGGTTTAGTCGCATCACCCCAAATATCCGAGACCGAACGGGAACCGAACCAGGTTTTTACCGGCACCCTAATTTGTGTGGACGGCGCCAGGAGCGTTTCCAGGTGCTTAGTTTTATCCAACTTTCAATCCAATGGCGGCCGCGCTGAAGAGCAATGGTTCCGCAAAAGGGAGGAAAGAAGATGAAGATGCGAAGGGTGTTAATGGTATCCGCAGTATTGGTCCTGGCCCTGGCGCTTTGCTGGGCCGGCTGCGGCCGCGCCCCGGGGAAGGAAATCAAGATCGGCGCGCTCTACCCCCTGACCGGAAACCTGGCCGCCACGGGAATGGACTGCAAACGGGGCGTCGACCTGGCGGTGCAGATCATTAACGGTTCCTACGACCTGAACATGCCCTTCGCTAAAACGGAGGGGATCCCCAACCTGGGAGGCGCCAAGATCAAAATCATTTATGCGGACACGCAGGGCGACCCCAAGAACGGCTTGGCGGAGGCGGAGCGTCTGATCACCCAGGAGAAGTGTGTGGCCCTGATAGGCGCCTACCAGAGCGCGGTGACCAAAACCGCCAGTCAGGCCGCCGAGCGGCTGAAGATCCCCTTCGTGTGTTCCGACTCCTCCTCGCCCACCTTGACCGAGCGCGGCTTCAAATACTTCTACCGCGTGTCGCCCCATGATGGGACCATGGCTCGGAACCAGTTCGAGTTCCTCAAAGACCTGGAGAAGAAGACGGGCCAGAAGGTCGAGACCATTGGCCTGCTTTATGAAAACACCGAGTTCGGGGCCAATGTGGGCAAGCAGGAAAAACAATACGCCCAGGAGTTCGGCTACAAGGTCGTGGCCGACATTGCTTACCCGGCGAACTCCAGCGACGTGACCAGCGAAGTGGGCAAGCTCATGGCGGCCAAACCGGACGTAATTATGCACGCCGCCTATATCACCGACGCCATCCTCTTTACCAAGACCTTCAAGGAAATGAACGTGGTGCCCAAAGGCTTCCTCACCATGGCCGGTTACATCGAGTCCGACTACCTGCCCGCGGTGAAGGCCGATGGCGACTATTTCCTGGTGCGCTCGACCTTCGCCCTGGACCTTGCCAAGAAAAAACCGCTGGTTGGACAGGTGGCCGATCTCTACAAGCAGAAATACGGGATCGAGATGGGTGAGAACACCGCCCGCAGTTTCGGGGCGCCCTTCGTGCTGGCCGACGCTATCAACCGAGCCAAGTCCATAGACCCTGAAGCCATAGTGGCGGCCCTCGCCCAAACCGACATCCCGGGCGACCAGTTTATCTACCCGTGGAAGGGAATCAAGTTCGATCCCAAGACCCATCAGAACATCTACGCCAGCGCCATGATAGTGCAGATCCTGGACCAGCACTACTGTACGGTCTGGCCCTGGGACGCCGCCAGCAAAGATGTAGTATGGCCTTTCCCGCCCTGGAAGGACCGCAAGTAAAGTGGGATGCGGATGGCGGAGGACGGTAGTATAAATATCCGCCCTCCAGCCTCCGCCCTTAGCACCGGGTCTTCTGTCAGTCATCCTGTGCGTTCTGTATTCATATCGGCCCCGGAGCCTGCACATGGAAATATTATTGCAACAACTGGTCGACGGCGTGCTCATCGGATTGGTATATTCGCTGTTGGCCATCGGCCTCACCCTGATCTGGGGCGTGATGAACGTGCTCAACTTCGCCCACGGCGAGTTCCTGATGATCGGCATGTTCATCTCTTACTGGCTCTACACCCTGGCGGGCGTCGATCCCCTGTTCTCGATACCGATCAACGCGGTGGCCCTCTTCTTGCTGGGGATGTTCATTTACCGTTTCATCATCAGCAAGGTGACGACAGGGCCCCTGCTGGCCCAACTGGTGGTGACCTTTGGCGTCAGCATCTTTCTGGCAAACTTCGCCGCCTTTATCTGGACCCCTAACTATCGCTCCATCGGGCATACGCTCTCGTCCGGCACCTGGCAGATCTCCGGCATCATTCTCAGCATCCCCAAGGTGGTCAGCTCCATAGGCAGCATCGTTACCTCCGTGGCGGTCTTCTGGTTTCTGCGGCATACCCGCACCGGCAAGGCCATCCTGGCAGTGGAAATGGACCGGGAGGCCGCGATGATCATGGGCATCAACACCGAGCGCATCAACTCGCTTTCTTTCGGCATCGGCTCTGCCTTGGTGGGGGTGGCCGGGGCGCTGCTCGCCACCCATTACTACATTTATCCTTTTGTAGGCGGGACCTTTGGTTTGATCTGCTTTTGCATCGTGGCCCTGGGCGGGTTCGGCAGCATCGAAGGGGCCTTCATCGCCGGTATCATTGTGGGGGTTGCCGAGACGGTGGGCGGCTATCTTCTTGACCCGGCCTTCAAGCTGGCAATCGTCTTCCTCATATACCTGATCACGGTCTGGATCAGGCCGCAAGGGCTCATGGGATGGTAGGGATGGGCGCGCTAACCGGCAAACAATTGGCTGGGGGCGGCGCGGTGCTGGCGCTGGTTCTCATCCTGCCGCCGTTTATGACGCCATTTGGCCAACATGTCCTGATCATCACCTGCATCTTCGCCATGTGCGGAGTGGCGTGGAACATTATGGGCGGCTATGCGGGGATGTTCTCGTTCGGACAGGCGGCCTTTTTCGGAATCGGGGCTTACACCTCCTCCTTCCTGCTATTGACCTTCCATGTGAGCCCCTGGATCGGCCTGGTGGCAGGCGGGATAATCTCCGCCGTCGTGGCCGCGGCCATCGGTTACCCGTGCTCCAAACTGCGCGGCCATTACTTCGCCATTGCCAGCATCGCCTTCGCAGAGATCGTCCGCATCTCTTTCAACAACTGGGAAATGGTGGGGGCCGCGGAGGGGCTCACTATTCCCATGGGGAAAGGGGGCCTGGTCAACTTCGTGTTCAATTCCAGCAAGTTGCCCTATTGCTACATCATAATGGCCTTCCTGGTGCTGGCCCTGGCGGTGGGCCGCCTGGTGTCCACTTCCAAGATGGGTTACTACTTCCGGGCGATCAAAGAGAGTCACGAGGTCGCACAGGTGCTGGGGGTAGATGTGGTGCGCTACCGCCTGTACGCCATCATGATCAGCGCCTTCCTCACTTCGATGGCCGGGACTTTCTATGCCCAGTATATTCTCTACATCGACCCGGCGAGCCTGATGACCCTGGCGATTTCAGTCCAAATCGTGCTGGTGGCCATGCTGGGCGGGGCGAACACGGTGTTCGGGCCCGTGGTCGGGGCGGCCATCCTGCTCCCGTTCTCCGAGTATGCCCGGGCCTGGGTGGGCTATAAAGGCACGGGGTTTGACATGATCATTTACGGCGCCCTGATCACCATCATCTCGATGTATCGGCCCAACGGCGTCTGGGGGGCCATCACCGAGCTGGTGCGGAGGGAGAAATGAACGCATCGCTGCTGCTGGACGTGCAGGGCGTCAGTAAATATTTTGGCGGCCTGCGGGCCAACGAGGATATCTCTTTCCAGGTGAGCAAAGGTCAGATCTTAAGCATTATCGGTCCCAACGGCGCCGGTAAGAGTACGCTGTTCAATTGCCTCACGGGGTTCCACCGCCTGGACAAGGGCCGGGTGCTCTTCAGGGGCCTGGATATTACCAACTGGAAACCGCACACCATCGGCAAGCTGGGCGTCGTGCGCACCTTCCAGATCACGCAGGTGATCAGCGACATGACCGTGCTGGAAAACGTCATGACCGGCGGCTTCCTGCGGCACGTGCGCGTAAAAGACGTGCGCCTCAATGCCGAGGAGGTGCTGGCCTTCACGGGCCTCAATGCCAAGAAGAACTACAACGCCCAGGCGTTGAGCGTTTCCGACAAGAAACGGCTCGAGGTGTCCATGGCCCTGGCGATGGAGCCTGAGTTGCTGATGCTGGACGAATCCATGGCGGGGCTGACGCCGGTGGAACTGAGGGAGATGATCGAGCTGATCCGCAAAGTGCGCGCCAGGGGGATTGCCATTGTCGTGGTGGAGCACGTCATGGAGGCGGTAATGGAGCTTTCCGACCGGGTGCTGGTGCTCAACTCCGGCCGCAAGATCGCAGAGGGTTCGCCCAAAGAAGTGGTGGCAGACCGCGAGGTGATCCGAGCTTACCTGGGAGACCGGTATCATGCTGTCTGTCCATAATTTGTCCGTCGGCTACAAGGGGCTTTTGGCCATCCAGGATGTCTCCTTCGAAGTCAAGCACGGCGAGGTCGTTTCCCTGATCGGCTCGAACGGGGCTGGCAAGACTACGCTGCTCAAGACGATCATGGGTCTCTTAAAGCCGCTTAAGGGGCAGATCCGCCTGAACGACCAGGTAATTTCCGGCCTTCCCGCCTATGATGTAGTCAGGAAGAAGATCTCCCTGGTGCCGGAAGGGCGGCGGCTTTTTCCGCGCCTGTCGGTGTGGGACAACCTGCTGCTGGGAGCCTACACGATAACCTCCCAGGAACAGATTGCCGAAACCCTGGAAAGTGTCCTCAGGTTGTTCCCCTGGCTCAAAGAGCGCGCCGACCAGCGTGCCGGCACGCTTTCGGGCGGCGAGCAGCAACAGGTGTCCATTGCCCGGGGGCTCATGTCCCGGCCCGAGCTTCTCATGCTGGACGAGCCCTCCATGGGCGTCATGCCCAAGCTGGTCACCGAAATCTTCCGCACCGTGGAACATATTGCGGGCGAGGGCGTCACCGTGCTCCTGGTGGAACAAAACGTGTTCGAGGCCTTGCAGGTCTGCCACCGGGCTTACGTGTTGCAGACCGGCCGCATCGTCATGGAGGGCTCTGGCAGCGAGCTTTTGCAATGCGACCTGGTGCGCCAGGCCTTCCTGGGAATGTAATCGGAAGGGCCGCACTCTCTCTTTCATGATGTTCTCGAGGGCTGGCGATGGATGACACGAAAAAAAGAAGGCTCGAAGAGATTTTTAGGGCCGGGCTCAAGGCCGTGGACCCGGAAGAGGCGATCAGGCGCCATGTCCAACTGGCCGGAGATCATCTTTTGGTGGGTGGACACTCCTACCCCCTCGCTTCCTTCAAGAGAATTATCGTGACCGGGTTTGGCAAGGGAGCGGCGCCCATGGCCAAGGCCCTGGAGGAGATCCTCGGAGACCGCCTCACGGAGGGCTGGGTCACTGTCAAGTATGGTCATGGAATTCCTTTGAAAAAAGTCCAAGTCATGGAAGCCGGGCACCCCATACCCGATGAATCAGGGCTTAAAGCTACCCGCTTCATTCTGGATCACTTGCAGGGATGTACGGAAGAAGACCTGGTTCTGTGTGTATTCTCGGGCGGGGGCAGCGCTCTTTCTCCCGCACCCCGGGCTCCCCTCGAATTAAGTGAAAAACAGGAAACGACCCGGCTTCTCCTCGATTGCGGGGCCACCATTTTCGAGATCAATTCCCTACGCAAGCACTTGTCCGTCTGCAAAGGTGGGCAACTGGCCAGAATAGTCTATCCGGCCACACTCGTTTCGCTGATTCTTTCGGACGTGGTCGGCGATACCCTGGATGCGATCTCCTCCGGTCCCACAGTGCCCGATTCGAGCACTTTTTCCGATTGTCTCCGGATTGTCGAACGCTATGCGCTGTCGGAAAAGCTGCCTCCTCCTGTTCTCAAGCTGCTGCTCGACGGAGCCCAAGCATTGATCGAAGAGACTCCCAAGGCGGGAGACGCGGTCTTCCACAGGGTCCAAAACCTGATCGTCGGCAGCAACCGTTCAGCGCTGCTGGCCTCGGCTGAAAAAGCGGCACAACTCGGATACCACACCCTGGTTCTCTCGTCCTTTATGGAGGGTGAGGCCCGGGAAATCGCCCACGCTTTTGCCGCCGTAGGGAAAGAGATCGTGGCGTCCGGGCATCCTGTCCCCCCGCCGGCATGTATTCTGGCCGGGGGCGAGACCACGGTTACCATTCGCGGCGGCGGCAAGGGGGGCCGCAACCAGGAGTTGGCCCTGGCGGCGGCGCTCGCCATCCAGGGATGGCCTCAGATTGCCATACTCAGTGCGGGAACTGACGGATCAGACGGACCGACGGATGCGGCAGGGGCCTTTGCCGATGGCGGCACCTGCCAAGAGGCATTGCAGAAGGGATGCAACCCCCAAAAGTATCTTTTGCACAACGACTCCTATAATTTTTTTAACGAGTTGGGGGACCTCCTGAAAACCGGGCCGACCCGCACGAATGTCATGGATGTGATCTGTTTGCTGGTCGACGAGGGCTAGCGGGGAAGGAATGGTGGAGCGCCAGCAAATTGCAGTTATTCCCGGAGATGGCATTGGCAAGGAGGTGATCCCGGAAGGGCTCCGGGTAATTGAAGCCGCTGCCGGCAAATACGGAATCGGGATCGAGTTTAAGCACTTCGACTGGGCGTGCGCCGAATACTACCTCAGGCATGGCCGGATGCTGCCTACCGACTGGTTCGACCGACTCAAGATCTTTGACGCCATCTATCTCGGCGCCGTTGGCTGGCCGGACGTGGTGCCGGACCACATTTCCCTTTGGGGTTCGTTGCTGAAATTCCGCCGGGATTTCGACCAGTACGTGAACCTGCGTCCGGTGAGACTGATGGCGGGCGTGCCCTGCCCCCTGGCCGGGCGCCAGCCCGGCGACATCGACTTCTACGTGGTGCGGGAGAACACGGAAGGGGAATACTCGGATATCGGCGGCAAGATGTTCGAAAACACCGAGCGAGAACTGGTCCTGCAGGAATCCGTCTTTACCAGGAAAGGGGTCGACCGCATCCTGAAATACGCCTTCGAATTGGCGCAAAGCCGTCCGAAAAAGCACCTGACGGCGGCCACCAAGTCCAACGCCATAGCAATCAGCATGCCCTACTGGGACGAGCGGCTGCAATTGATGGCCGCCCGGTTCCCGGACGTTCGCTGGGATAAACGCCACATCGATATTCTGGCCGCCCAATTCGTGTTGTTTCCAGAACGATTCGATGTGGTGGTGGCTTCCAACCTGTTCGGTGATATTCTTTCCGATCTCGGCCCGGCCTGCACGGGCACCATCGGGATTGCCCCGTCCGCCAACATCAACCCGGAACGCCTTTACCCTTCGATGTTCGAGCCGGTGCACGGCTCGGCTCCCGATATCTATGGCCGCAACCTTGCCAATCCCTTAGGCGCCATCTGGTCAGGAGCGATGATGTTAGGATTTTTGGCTAAAGGCAGGGAGAATTACACCGCGGCGCACGATGCCATCGTCAGAGCCATTGAGGCGATTATCCTGAAAGGACCGCGTACCAGAGATTTGGGAGGCAGTGCCGGGACTTCCGAGGTCGGCAAGGCAATTGCGGCGGCGTTGTAAGTCACTGGAACAAAGTTGCTGCTGCGCTTTCCGGGTTTAAAAGATCACATATTTTTCCAATTCGGCTTGCCGCCCCTGCTCCGTCAGTTGCTTGGCGCAGCCCCTGCAGATGAACTTGGTTTCGGGTTTGGACCATTTGATTAGCGGCTGGGTCTTGAACATGAACAGCATCTTGGTGGGAATCCCGGTGCCCATCAAGTCGGAGGCCACTTCCGTCACCCGCCAGCCCACTATCTCCCTAAAGATCGGAATATTAGTGTAAACCGTTAACTGTTCCACCTTGGTGATAACTAAGGGGGTATCGCCTTCCTTGCGGCAGATGTGGCATGAAAATGAGACCCTTTTCCCCCAGAATATGCTGGGAAAACCGTCTTTAGGCAGCTGCCGGCCTTCGAACCAGTAAAGGGCCTCATCCAGGGAAGGGGCGAAATGGACCTTGGGAGGGTTCTCATTCAACAGGAAAAACCTGCCGAATTGCAGATCCTGGGGCTCAGTGGCGGCTTGAAATAAATCTTCGGCATACATCTCCTGGCCAGCTCTTCTTACGCGGACCTTAAACTTGGTCAGATCGGTGCACAATCGGTTCTCCACCACCTCAAACTGAGGCCTGGCAACCGTTCCGCCTCCGAAGATTTTCTTAAAGAATCCCATGGCTCTTCTTCTCGGCCTGCTCTCCAGTCCGGGAGGACCTAACGCCGCCAAATCTAACTAGCTGTACCCATTAATTATATCCCTTGATTGGGACAAAGGCAATTTTTATGCTGCTGAAAACTTGCTAGCCCTTCCCCTCTGTCTAAAGGTGGCGCCAATATCCGCGGCCAGGTTTTTCTTTCCCCGGCGCTATCCTTCCCGGGCCAGGTTCAGGGCGCCGCCCACCGCCACCAGCTGGCGTTGCCGGGGCGAAAGGTCCAGCCGCACCCAGATTTCCCGGCTTCCTAACTTCAAGGGCAGCCTTTCGGCCCCCGTAAGCAACAGCCGCCTAACCTGCGGCAGTTCCAGGATCTCACCTGGAGTCAGCAATTCGTAGTCTCCGGGATTCTCAAAGGTCAAAGGCAGAATGCCGAAGTTGGTGAGATTGGCGAGATGGATGCGGGCAAAGCTCTTCACCAGCTTAACCCGTACGCCCAGGTACCTGGGGGCCAGGGCCGCATGCTCCCGGGATGAGCCCTGGCCGTAGTTTTCCCCGCCGACGATGGTCCCTTCCCCCCGGCCTTGGACCCGCCGCACGAAATCCGGATCCAGGCGGGAAAAGGTAAACTGGCTAATGGCCGGCAGGTTACTGCGCAAAGGTAGGATCTGGCTGCCCCCTGGCAGGATGTCGTCAGTGGTGATGTTATCGCCCACCTTCAGCCATACTTCCCCCCGCCAATTCTCCGGCAAGGGCGACAGTGGCGGGAAAGGCACGATGTTGGGGCCGCGCACCACCTCCACCGGGGTGCCGGCAGGGGGGGGCGCCGCCAGTGAGCGGCCGTTCACCAGGTAATAGCGGGGAAAGGGAACGGAGGGCGCCTCACCCAGGCTCCGGGGGTCCCGCAGTTCTCCGAAAATGGCCGCGGCCACCGCGGTTTCAGGGCTGGCCAGGTAGACCTGATCATCCTTGGTGCCGCTGCGCCCGGAGAAATTCCGGGGAAAGGTGCGCACCGACACGGCATGGCTGGGCGGGGCCTGGCCCACGCCGATACAGCCCCAACAACCCGGTGGCATCAGCCGCGCCCCGGCCTCCAGCAAGGGTAGGAGCCCGCCGGCCAGGGCCAGATTTTCCAGGACCTGGCGGGAGCCGGGGTTGATCTCCAGGCTGACCCGCGGGTGCACCCGGCGGCCCTTCAGGGCCTTGGCCACTACCATCAGGTCCCGGAAGGAAGAGTTGCCGCAGGAGCCGATGAGCACTTGCTCCACCGGGGTGCCCTCCAATTCTTTGACCGGCGCCACCCGGTCCGGAGAACTGGGGCGGGCAATGAGAGGCGCCAACTGGTTGAGGTCCACTTCCTGGATTCCGGCATAATCCGGCCGTCCCAGGGCCTTCAAGGGGCGAAAATCCGCCTCCCGCCCTTGCAGGGCCATGAACCGGCGGGTCTGCGCATCCGCGGGAAAGATGGAGGTGGTGGCCCCCAGCTCCGCCCCCATGTTGGTGATGGCGGCGCGCTCCGGCACACTGAGGTGCGGCAGGGCCGGACCGAAAAACTCCAGGATCTTTCCCCGTCCCCCCTTAACCGTCAGACGCCGCAGCAACTCCAGGATGACGTCCTTGGCCGACACCCAGGCCGGGAACCTTCCGGAGAGGCGCACCCCCAGAATCTCAGGCATTACCAGGTAATAAGGCTGCCCCGCCAGGGCCAGGGCCACGTCCATGCCGCCGGCTCCCAAGGCCAGCATCCCGGCGCCGCCGCCCGTGGGGGTGTGGCTGTCAGAGCCCAATAAGGTCTTTCCCGGCACGCTGAACCGCTCCAGATGCACCTGGTGGGAGATGCCGTTTCCCGGCGGCGAGAAATAGAGGCCATAGCGGGCCGCCATAGTCCGCAGAAACCGGTGGTCGTCGGCGTTGCGAAAATCGGTCTGCAGGAGATTGTGGTCCACGTAGCTCACGGCCACCTCGGGCCGGGCCCGCTCCACCCCCATGGCCTCGAACTCCAGGTAAGTGAAGGTGCCCGTGATGTCCTGCGTCAGGGTTTGGTCGATCTTCAAGGCCACCTCGGCGCCGGGGACCAGGTCCCCGCTCACCAGGTGCGCTGCCATAATTTGCTCTGCCACGCTTTTTCCCATATTTTATTCCCGGTTTTCCGGTAGCGGCCGTCGGCGGCCGCTCCTTGAGTGAATTTTCCCGAAACCAGCTAAACCTGCTTAATCTCCAATACCTTTTTCAACCGCAAGACCTCCTGCCTCAGGCCCAGGCTGATGGCGTCATAGTCAGAGGCCTCCGGGGCCAATTTAAGCCCCCGTTCCTTTAGTTCCTCCCAGGAATGCGCCTGGCCGAAGATCACCCGGATGGGGCGGAGACGGGGCAGGGCCACCCCGGGAGGCCAGGCTTCATGAGAGCCTTGAATATAAACCGGGAGCAACGGCACCGAAAGCTCCCTGGCCAGAATGGCCACACCCTTCTTAAACCGGCCCAACTCGCCGCTGGGGGTGCGGAAACCCTCGGGAAACAGGGCCAGGAGCCGGCCATGTCTGAGAATATGGGCAGACACCTGCATGGCCTCCACCACATGACGGGCCGAGTCCACCGGGATCACCCGGATCAGCTTCAGGAGATTCCGGATCACCGGCACGTCAAAATAGCCGGCGTAACCCAAGGAGAACAGGTGGGGGCGTAACGGCCCAGGAACCGCATACGCCAGGATGAAACCGTCCAGATAGCTGGCGTGGTTGGGGCAGAGGATGCATCCCCGGTCCTCCAGCTGCTCCCGGCCGTACACCTGGAGGTGGAACAGCAACCTAAACAGCGGGCCCAGCACCGACGCCAGCCCCTGGGTGGCCAGCCGCGCCGTCCAGCCTCCTTCGAGACCGAGCTGCCGGAGCACGGCCGGGGGCGGGTCGGTCCTCAGGATGGTCTCCCAAGCCGCCCCCTTCTGCTTAGGCTCCCCGGCGGCCGCGGGATTTTTCTCCTCAATAAAGGCCATAAGCTTTCTCACCGTAAAGATGCCCAGGAAGTCCTCGTCCCGGATATTGAGATTTAACCGGCTCTCCAGGGCCGCCAGCAGCTCCACCAGCCCCAGGGAGTCCAGGCCCAGGTCCAACTCCAAATGGTCGTCCAAGGAGATCCGGGGGTCCCCCGTCTGGTGGATCAAAACATCCAGTACCATCTTTCCCACCGGGGACAACCCCTCCTCACTGGCCGGCCTTCTCCTTGAGTAGGTTTGGCCAGCCCGCTCCTGGTAAAGACGCTGGGCTTCCTGAATCCTGACCTTTCCCAGGCGGGTCTTGGGCAGTTCTTCGTTAACCAGGACGAAATCCCGCACCCGTTTGTAAGGCTCCAGGCCTTGGGAGAGTCGCTCCAGGTCCCACTTCACCCGGTCCACAATATCGACGTCCCCGGTTTTTCGAAAAAAGTCGAGGTCCGGCGCCACCAAGGCCACCAGCTTCTCGGCGCCGGAGTCGATAGTCACAAAGATCTCTTTGATGGAAGGGGCCTGAAGATAATACTGTCCCACTTCCTCGGAGGAGACCTTCTTGCCCGAAGCCAGCACGATGATTTCCTTGATCCGGCCCTTGAGGTACAGGTAGCCGTCTTGATCGAGATAACCCAAATCGCCGCTGTGGAGCCAGCCATCTTTGAGGGCCTCCCGGGTAGCCGCCTCATTCTGAAAATAACCGGCCATGATGTTGTCGCCCCGGATGAGGACCTCTCCGACGCCTTGGGCGTCAGGATGCCAAATCCGGATCTCCACCCCATTCAGTGGCCGGCCCGCCGACCCGAGGCGGGGGGCCTCCGGGGGATTCATAGTGACCACCGGCGAGGCTTCCGTGAGGCCGTAACCTTCCAGCACTTCAAACCCCAGCCGGGCCAGGTCCTCCGCCAGAGTTTCCGGGAGTTTGGCCCCACCGCTCACAAAAAAGCGAAACTGCTCCCCCAGGGCGCCGCGGAATTTCCTCAACAGCGGCCGGGCCGGATTTACCCCCAGATATCCGAAGACCCTCCAGGAAGCCCGGAGATAACTCAGCAGCAGTGGACGCACCGGCCAGGGGAGCAGCTGCAACTGCCGCCTGAATCCTTGATAGAAGTGCGTGAGCACCTGGGGAGTGACCACCAGGATAGTGACCCGCTGCTCTTGGATACACTTCCGGATGGCCTCGGCCTTCAGGGTATCGAGATAGGTGATCCGCGCCCGGAAAAAGAGGGGCGCCAACAGGGTGCCGGTAAAAGGAAAGGCATGATGCAGGGGGAGGATGGAGAGCAAATTGTCATCCTCCCGGATGGCCTTGAGTTGGGCGATGCCCTGGCAGTTGGCGGCGAAATTCCCATGGGTGAGCATCACCCCTTTGGGCATCCCGGTGGTGCCCGACGTATAAATGATGGAAGCCAGGTCCTGGAGGCCCGGCTCCGGCAGCCCTGCCTCACTTGCGGGTGTCTGCAGCACTTCCTGAAAGTTGGCCAGCTTGGCGCCGGATTCCCCACCTTCTCCCACCACCACCAGCCATTCCAGGAACGGCAGTTGTTGCAATTCTGACAGCGGGGCCTTGGGAAAGGTAAAGATGATCCGGGCCTGGGTTTGCTCCAGGGTATAGTGGAGGTGATCCCAGCGGGAGACCGGATCGAGAGGCACCGCCACCGCTCCGGCCAGCAGGATGCCGAAATAACTCATGGGCCATTGGGGTCGATTCTCCAGGAGGATGGCCACCCGCTCTCCCCTGGCCACCCCCCGGGCCTTTAACCACCCGGCCACCGCCAGGCTGGACCGGTAAAGTTGGCCGCAGGTGTACTCTCGCACCGACTCCCCTTGCCGGTAGCTAATGGCCACCCGGTCCGCGCCTTCCCGGGCCGCGCCGGCCAACTGGGAGGTCAAGGTTTCCATGGTATCGGTCCTATTTCCCGGTGGCGTAGCGCCAGCGCTCGATAATCTCCCTGGGCCGGTTGGTGCATATCGCTTCCAGGTTCATGGCCAGGTAATCCCCAAGGATTTCCGGATCGTCGATATTCCAGGCGATGACCTTGATCTTCTGCCGCCGGGCAGCCTCCGCCAGTTCCTGGTCAAGGGAGCGATAATTGAGGACCAGGGCGTCGGCCCCGGCAGCCCCGGCCAGACCGGCGGGGTCCGCGGGGCAGCCCACCATCAGGGCCCCGGTTTTAAGGCGCGGTTCCGCCTCCTTCATGGCCTTGAGGGCCGGGTGCCAGAAGGAGATGACCCTGGCCGCCTCGAAGGCTCGCTCCCGCCGGAAGAACTCCAAAAGGGCCCCGGCCGCCTCCCTCTGCTTCAATTCCACCAGCAGGCCGGCCCGGTTTCTTACCAGTTCCAGGACTTCTTCCAGGGTGGGAATGGCCTCCCCCTGGCCGGCATCCAATCGCTTCAGTTCCGCCAGGGTGAAATCCAAGACCCGCCCGCGGCCATTGGTGGTGCGCTCCAGGGTCTCGTCGTGGATCACCATTAGGCGGCCGTCCCGGGTGAGCTGCACGTCCAGCTCCAGTGCCGCCACCCCCAACTCCAGGGCGCGGCGAAAGGAGAGGAGGGTATTTTCCGGCGCCTCCTGCGGCGCCCCCCGATGCCCGATGATGCCAATCATAAGACGATGGCCACCCTCACCAAAAAAGTTTTCCTCTTGAAAAAGGCGGCCCAGCCCAACCTTCTTATGTCCCTTTTACCCCTTGTGCGGGCGGGCCGATTCATATATTAGATGAAAGACCGGCGGCTGGCAAGCCGAGGAGGGGGAGACGTGAACTGGCTGGGGTATTCGTTGATAGCCTTGGGCCTCTGGGGGCTCTGGGGGTTTTTCTGCAAGGTGGCCACCCTGGAGCTTCCCCCCGTAGCGGCTTATCTCCTCTCCATCGCCGGGCACCTGGCGGTCATCGGCTACCTGGCGGGTACAGGCTCCCTGGCCATCCCCTGGCAGGCCGCCGGGGTGGCCGCGGGCCTGGGCGCCGGGCTTTGCATGGCCTTCGGCCTGCTCTTCTTTTTCAAGGCTATGGCAGGGGGAACGGCGGCCGCGGTGGTGCCGGTCACCGCCTTGTATCCCCTGGTCACGGTGATCTTGAGCTGGACTTTGCTCCATGAGAGCGTAACCCTGCGCCACGTGGCCGGCGTGGCCCTGGCCCTGACCGCCGTCTGGCTGCTGTCCAAATAGGAGACCCCCATGGCCGCAGAACTGCCGGAAGAGCGCCGCGAGGTGCGGATTCTCGCCCTGGACGTGGGGTCCAAACGCACCGGCCTGGCGGTCAGCGATCCCCTGGGTATCACCGCCCAGGGGCTGGGGGTTTTGACCCCCCGGGACCGCGGCGAGCTCCTGGCCCAAATCCTGGAGGTGGCCCGGAAGTGGCAGGTGCAGCGGGTGGTGGTGGGGCTGCCCCGGCACCTGGACGGGCGCCTGGGGGACGCCGCCCCGGGGATCCTGGAATTGGCCAAAGACCTGGAGGAGGCGCTTAAAGTCCGGGTGGTCACCTGGGATGAACGCCTCACCAGCGCGGAGGCGGAGCGGGTCCTGCTGCAGGCGGACCTGAGCCGCCGCCGCCGCCGCCAGGTTTTGGACCAACAGGCCGCGGTGCTTATCTTGCAGAATTACCTCGACTACTGCTTACAGCGCGGCGATTAGTTTCAGGAACAACCTGGCGTCCGCCTGCCCTGCCCCAATCGACTTCTGACCCCGGTTCACCTTAACCGTTACCCCCCAAACATCCACCCGCAGGGTCCCACACTCTCCATCTTCTCCTTATCCTTTAGTCCCTGGGTTCGGAACGGCTTGCCGCCTGGGGAATTTTTTTTCATTTCAAACCGTTTTTTCCTTGACATTTCCCTAATTAAAACCTACTTTTGTGCCGTAGTGGAATAAAGTGGTAGCAAGTGGGGAGTAGTGGCGCGATGTTCACAGGCATGCATTTCTATTCCATGGACGGCAAAGGGAGGGTCAGCATCCCTTCCCGCTACCGTGAAATCTTGCAGGAACGCCAGGAACGCCAGCTCGTCCTCACCAATTTTCACCAGAGCCTCCAGAAGGATTCCACCGATCATTTCCGTTATCTTCTGGCCTTCACCCTGGAGGAGTGGCAGAAGATCGAAGGCAAATTGGCGGAGCAGCCCCTGTTCCGTGCGGATCTTCGCAACTTCCAACGCTTTATCGCCTCCAAGGTGGAGTACTGCCCCCTGGACCGACTGGGCCGCATCCTGATTCCCCCCAATCTGCGTGACTATGCCAAGCTCTCCCGGGAAGTCTGCCTGGTGGGAACGGTGCGCTCTATTGAAATTTGGGACCGAGCCTCCTATGAGGCCCATATGAAGGAGTTGGAAGAATTCAATTTTGAAGGGATCTTGGACGAATTGTCGATCTAACCACAGACCTTATGCCGGTGCACCAACCGGTCATGGTGAAGGAGGCGATGGTGGGCCTTAACTGCCGGCCTGGCCGTCTTTATGTGGATGGTACCGTGGGGGAGGGGGGACACGCCGCCGCCATCCTCGATTGCAGTGGGCCCGACGGGCAACTTTGGGGCCTGGATCGGGACCCTGCGGTCCTAAAGACGGCAGCGGCGCGGCTGGCCCACCACACCTCCAGATTGCAACTGTTTCACCAGTCCTATAGCCAATTAGGGGATTTGCTCGCAGCCGCAAACCTTAAAGGGGTGGCCGGGATCCTCCTGGACCTGGGCCTCTCTTCCCGGCAATTGCAGACTTCACAGCGGGGCTTCTCCTTCTGGGGAGATGAGCCCCTGGACATGCGCTTCAACCCTGAAAACGGGGATTCCCTTACCGCCGCCCAACTGCTCAATTTCGCCCCCGAGGCCGAGTTGGCAAGGATCATTTATGAATACGGGCAAGAACCCCGGTCCAGGCGCCTGGCGCGGGCAATCACGACATCCCGGCGGCGGCAACCTTTTCGCAGCACCGAACAACTGGTGGACGTCATTAAACGGGCCATGGGACCCGGGTGGCGCAGGGGGAGACTGCATATAGCCACCCGGGTCTTCCAGGCCTTAAGAATCGCGGTGAACGGGGAATTGGAGGAAATCGCCACATTTTTAGAGCAGGCCCCCGGCTGGTTGGAAGGGGGCGGCCGTCTCGTGGTAATTGCTTACCATTCCCTGGAAGACCGGCTGGTGAAAGAAAAGATGGCGGCCTGGGACCGGGCCGGGGTGATGGCGCGCCTGACCCGCAAACCGCTGTCTCCCACGCCTGAGGAGGTGGCCGGTAATCCCCGGGCCCGCAGCGCCAAGATGCGCATCGCCGAAAAAATTGACCCAACTAATCGGGAGAAAGCCCATGTCTCTTGAAACAGCCGAGGACCTGAGCCCCGAGGAGGAAGGGCCCGCAAGTTGCCGCGGCAATCGCATGGAGACCGACCCGGATGGTTATTGCCAATCGATCCGGGGCTGGGATGAGATTCCCCAAGATGGCCCAAGGAACGATTTCCCAGCCTGTGCTCCATGGACCACCGCGCTTGATCAGAGGAGGTGAGAGAAGATGCCCGCTAATTTATCTCTTCGCCTGGGCGCCGTCGGACAGGTGTTCGTCTCCAGGAATCGCAAGGTCAGCTACCCCTGGCGCTGGGGGGGCGCCGTGGTGGCCGGGCTGGTCCTGGGGGCCATGGCGGTATTGTTCGCCTGTCTATTTCTGGCCTGGGCCGATTTGCAGGATATTACCCAAAGTTACCAGATTTCCCGGGCTCAGGAAAGCCAGAAGCAGCTCCTCGACTTGAACAGCAAACTGCGCATCGAGCTCTCCAACCTGACGGCTATCTCCCGTCTGGAGAAGTTGGCGGACCAGTTAGGCATGGAGGCGCCCACGCCCTCCCAGGTCGTGAAACTGCCGTGAATCCCACTATCAGCAAGTGGGTGCGTTTCCGCATCGCCTTGTTGGGTCTTGGCCTGGCCCTGCTGGGACTGGTGATTATTGGCCGCTTCTTTTATCTCCAGGTGGTGCGGGGCCCACAGCTCCGGGAGGAAGCCACCCGGGAATACCAGAAATTTTTCCCAGTGTTGCCGGTTCGGGGCATGATCCTGGACCGCAAGGGCCTGGAGATGGCCATCAGCACCCAGGTTTCCTCGGTGGTGGCTCATCCCACCCAGGTTGCGCAGGCCGGGCCCTTGAGCCGGGAGCTGGCGCCCATCCTCGGTTATCAGCCTAAGGAACTCAAGGAAATCCTTACCCGGGCATGTTCTTTCACCTGGGTAAAACGCCAACTCACCCCGGAGCGGGAAGCGGCCTTCCAGGCCTGGCAGGCGGAAGAGGAGCGCAAGGACGCGGCCTCCAAGGTCAGCGGCCGCCGGGACACCGACGCCATCTACCTGTTGCCCGAGGCCAAACGCTACTATCCGCAGCAGTCTCTGGCCGGGGAGGTCCTGGGTTTCTGCAATATCGACGGCCAGGGATTGGAAGGGGTGGAGCACCAGTTTGACCGGTTCCTCTATGGTAAACCCAAGCAATGTTGGAAGATGCTGGATGGCCTGGGCCATATCGTCTCCTCCGGGGAAAAGGCGTGGGATCCGGAGATCATGGGCGACAACGTCGTCCTCACCCTGGACCACACCATACAATATATCGCGGAGAAAGAATTGGCCCTGGGGGTGGAGCATTATCATGCTGCCGGCGGCCAGGCCATGGTGGTCAACCCTCAGACCGGAGAGATCCTGGCCATGGCCCAGTTGCCGGTCATGGATCCCAACCGTTACGTCCAGTCTCCCGAAGCGGCCCGGCGCAACCGCTTAATCACCGATTGCCTGGAGCCCGGCTCCGCCTTTAAAATTTTCATCACTGCCGGGGCCCTGGATGCCAATGTGGTGAAGCCCGGCGACCGTTTCAATTGTGAAAACGGGGCCTGGTGCCTGGGCCCCAAGGAAGAGATCCACGACGTGCATCATTATGGAATTCTGACGGTGCAACAGGTCATCCAAAAATCGAGCAATATCGGGGCCGCCAAGATAGCCTGCAAAATGGGGAACCAACGTCTGGAGCAATATCTCCGGGGTTTCGGTTTTGGGAACAAAACCGGGATCGCCTTCCCCGGAGAAAGCGACGGGCTGCTGAAAAGTCTCAAGGTGCTCAAGTCCGGCATCGACCGCGCCACCCTGGCCTTTGGTCAGGGGGTGTCCGTCACTCCTTTGCAACTGACCATGGCCCTGGCCTCCCTGGGCAATGGCGGGGTCCTCATGGAGCCCCGCCTGGTGAAAGAGGTTGACGACCCCTACGGACGTAAGGTGCAGGAGTTCCCCCCCCGGCCGCTGAGAAGGGTGTTGTCCGAGCGGGCCGCCCAGCAGATACTGGAGATCATGGCGACGGTCACCCAACCGGGTGGCACCGCCAAAGAAGCGGCCCCGGAAGGTTTTAGCGTGGCCGGCAAAACGGGCACCGCCCAGAAATTGGAGGGCCGGGCTTATTCCCACACCAAGTTTAATTCCCTGTTCATCGGCCTGATACCCGCGGAAAAGCCGGTTTTGGCAATCAGCGTCATCATCGACGAACCCAAGGGGGCCATCTACGGAGGGGTGGTGGCCGCGCCCGTCTTCCGGGAAATTGCCGCCCAATCCATGCGGGTCCTGGGTTATTATCCCCAGCAGGAACTGAAGCGGGACCAGAACCTGCCGGTCCAGGCTAAAGGCCCGGCCGCCCCGGATAAGGGGCGGAGGACGGCCGCGGCGGCCCTCTGCGAAGCCCCGGCTCCCACGTTGGCGCAGTTGTTGCCGACCCGGCTGGAGATGCCCAAGGGACCGTTGACGGTAATGCCCGACCTGAAGGGCTTTACCATTCGCCAGGTACTGGACCTGCTGACCCGCTCCGGAATGAAATGCCGCCTGGAGGGCAGCGGCATGGCTGTGACCCAGGAGCCCTCCCCGGGGACCAGCCTCTCCCCCGGCGCCGTCTGCCTGGTGAAATTCCAGTCCGGTGGCTGACGCGCCCCCTGGGGGTGGTCATTGCCAAGAGCAGGATGTTTTTATAAGATTAAGCGGAGGCGGTGGGACTCGAAAGCGGCCTCAACCTGCCAATCCTTGAGTGACGCTTCCGGCGGGGGCAGGCTGCGGGCCTGCCCTTTGGCGTATCTGACCATTATTCCTGTGCATAATATATTGCTTGCTGGGTTCGCCGTCTGATTGCGGCCCAGAGCCCCCGGGGTAATCAGACCTGTTTGCGAGGGAACCATGCACCGCGAGCCTACGTCCTCCATTCCTTTGAAGCGGCTGCTGGCCGGCCTGGAGGGCTGCCTTCTTAAGGGCGACGAGAATCTCGCGGTAACCGGGCTGGCCTATCACTCGGGAGAAGTGGTCCCCGGTGGGGTTTTCGTGGCCCTTAAGGGGGTCCGTACCGATGGGCGCCGCTTTGTGGCCGAGGCGATCGCCAACGGGGCCGCAGCCATCGTCAGCGAACAGGAACTGGAGGTTCCCCGCGGCCTCACCAATGTCCGGGTGGACCAGGCCCGCCTGGCCCTGGCCCATCTCAGCGCCGTATTTTACGGCCACCCCAGCCGGGAGTTGGTCCTGGTGGGCATCACCGGCACCAACGGCAAAACCAGCACCAGTTACCTGCTGGAGGCCATCCTGAGCAACGCCGGCCGCCAGGTCGGGGTGATCGGCACCGTCAATTACCGCGCCTTATCAGAAACCTGGCCGGCGCCGGTGACCACCCCGGAATCCCTGGACTTGCAGAGGCTCTTGCGGGCCATGCGCTCCCGGGGGGTGAGCCACGTCGTCATGGAAGTCTCCTCTCACGCCCTGGACCTGCGGCGGGTGGACCGGAACGCCTTCGACGCGGGGGTCTTCACCAACTTCAGCCAGGACCACCTCGATTACCACCGGGACCTGGACGATTACTTTGCCGCCAAGGCCCGTCTCTTTCTGGAATTGCTGGCCGACGGAGGCGGCGCCCCTTCTCTGGCGGTCCTCAACCTGGACGATCCCCGGGGTCAGGAACTGCGCGCCCAGGTGCGGGTTCCCTGCCTCACCTATGGCTGCCGCCCCCAGAGCCAGGTGCGGCCCTTGAGCCACCGCTTCCACCCCCAGGGGATCGAGGCCCGTCTCGCCAGTCCGGCGGGAGAGGTAATGATCGACTCCCGCCTGGTGGGACCCTTCAACCTGGCCAATATCCTGGCGGCCGCGGCCACCGCCCTGGGGCTGGGCCTCTCCCCCCAGGAAGTATCCCGGGGTATCGCCGCCCTGAGCGGGGTGCCGGGCCGGCTGGAGCGTTTCGGCCCGGCGGGCGGCCCCGGCGTCTTCGTGGACTACGCCCATACCCC
>JBAVAG010000129.1:0-36316 GCA_049585595.1 Desulfobaccales bacterium | reverse complement strand
GGCGCCAGGTCCCCCAATATGTCCGGCGGCGCCGCCGGCTCCCAACCCCGCAGGGGGCCAGCCAACAGCCAGGCCCAGGCCAGGTGAACCGGCACCATGGGGATGAGCCAGTCCCAGGGGGAATCCTCTGCGAGATTGCCGGCCAAAAAAGTGGCGGCCTCCGCAACCGTCCCTGCCACTCGCGGTATCCCCAGGGCCAGGGCCGCGGCCAGAGCCTGCGGCTGGCGATCCACCACGAGAAAGGTGGCCGCGGCATCCTGGCGGGCCAACCTTTTCAGGGCCAAAGAGCCGAATTTTCCCGCCCCGAGGATGAGGTAAGCGGCCATGGAGATCAGTCCTTACGAGGGAACACCCCCACCACGGTGGGCAAAAAGGAGCCCTGGCGCTCTAGAAGGTTGCCGATGGGATTTTCCCACGCGGGCGGAGAAAAATATTCAAAGTTCTTGGTCTTGATCAACAGTTGGGCTTCGCTGCCGCCATCCAGGTTCATGGCAGAGTCGATCTCAAAATTACTGGCCTTGAGGAATTGGGCCATCTCCCGCAAAGTGAAATAGCGGTTGGAGGTGTTGAAGACCAGGATATTACCCGCCCGGTCGGTGGCGATCACCGTGCGGTTGGCATTTTTATCGCTGTCCCGCACCCGGATATTCCCATTGGAGTCCAGGAGCAGGGGAAAGGATTCGACTCCCTGGGTCCAGGGCAGGGTCTTGGGATTGACCGGGTTGGCCTTTAGGTCCAGGATAGTGGCCCGGGGAAGATCCGGGGAAATTCCTTTGGGTTCCGCCACGAACATGCCGCGCATCCGGCTGTTATTAGCAGGCCCTAGGGCCTTGCCATCGGAGATGATCAGACCTACCGGTTGGTATCCCGGTCCATAGTAGCTGGCGTTAAAGACGATGGGGGCCTGCAGTTCCTGCTGCCAGGCAGTAAGGCTCTGGGGTCCATGGTGAAAAACCCGGAAGGCATTAGTGGCCGGGTCGATCTTCACCACGGCCAGGGTGGTAACCACCTCCCCTTCCTCGCCCTCCCGGATAACGTCCACCCGGGTAAAATTGAGGCCCCGCCCCAAACTCTGCCATTGGACCGGGGTATGGGTGAGGTCGGCCGCCGCCAGGTTAAGAGGGGCCAACAGGCAAACCCAGCAGATCGCAATCCCCAAAAGAGACGAAAACCAGGTGGACATCGCCGCTCCTTGCAGATCTGGGCAATATTAGATACTTTACCATGACAGGGAGGATTCGTCCATAAGTTCAAAACAGATACCCCTGCGGTTGGCCGACTCTCACGCCCATCTGGACCTGGAAGAGTTGCAGCCTGACCAGACCGAGGTAATGCGCCGGGCCCGGGAAGCCGGGGTGGCTCTGCTGATCAACGTGGCCACCGGCTTGGGGGACGCCCCCTCGGTGCTCAACACCGCCGGTAAATTTCCCGGAGTGGTGGCAGCCCTGGGGGTCCACCCCCATGGGGCGGGAGCCATGACCGAAAAGGATCTGGAAACCCTGGCTTCCCTGGCGGTCCGACCCCGGGTAGTGGCTATCGGCGAAATTGGACTCGATTTCTACCGCCGCCGCTCGCCGGCAGAGGCCCAGGAGCGCTGGTTCCGCCGCCAACTGGAACTGGCTCAGGCCCTGAAAAAACCGGTGATCATCCACACCCGGGAGGCCACGGAGGTAACTCTGAAGATTCTTCGGGAATACCGGGGCCGCCTCCAGGGCGGGGTCATGCACTGCTTCGGGGGGAACTGGGAGGAGGCCGCAGCCTTCCTGGACCTGGGATTTAGCCTCTCTTTTTCCGGCACCCTTACCTACCCCAAGGCCGGGCCCCTGCGGGAAGTGGCCAGGATGGCGCCCCTGGACCGGCTCCTGGTGGAGACCGACTGCCCCTATCTGCCTCCACAACCTTGGCGGGGCCAGCGTAATGAGCCCGCCTACGTGATCGCCACGGCCCGGCAGTTGGCGGGCGTTCGGAACCTCACCCTGGAGGAGGCGGCCCGGGCCACCTGGGAAAATACCCTCCGGGTATTCGGCCTGGAAGAAGGGGAGATTGAGGGGAATGCCTAGAAGCTATTTCAAAACCACCTTTTCTGTCACCCTGAGCGAGGCGAAGGGTCTCAAGTATTTAAAAAAAACGAGATTATTCGCTTCGCACAGAATGACCATTTTTTTCTGGTTCCCAAGCTCCTGCTTTGCTCAGAAGCCAGCCGTCCTGATGCAAGCCGGCTTTCGCCAAGCAGAGCTTGGCGCCAAAGGTGCGTTCCCAAGCAGGAGCTTGGGAACGAGAGGAAAAAAGGAAGACGGAGAACGGCGGCTGAACCTCAAGGAGCTTGCCTGTGGGGCGGGCCTCCGTGCCCGCCAACTTGAGGCGGCCAGGGACGGCCACCCCACCAGGGAATGAAGGGGATTTGAAATGACTTCCAGGAACCAGAGCGTCAGAAAGATAGTCAGCCGTGAGCCACATCGCTCGTAATCTGGAGGAGGTGAGAGACCGCATCGCGGCAGCGGCCCGCAGAGCCGGCCGGGACCCGGCCCTGGTGCGCCTGCTGGCAGTAAGCAAGACGGTGCCCCTGGAGCATATCCAGGCAGCAGTGGCCGCGGGCCAGCTCCTGTTTGGCGAAAATTACCTTCAGGAGGCCCGGCCCAAGATCGCCGCCCTGGGTCCGGCCCCTAGCTGGCATTTTATCGGACATTTACAGAGCAACAAGGCCAAAGCCGCGGTGGGCCTCTTCGATGTGATCCACGGGGTGGACAGCCTGAAGCTGGCCCAAGCCCTGGATTCCGCAGCAGCCTCCATGGGAGCTAGACAAAAAATCCTCATCCAGGTTAATCTGGCGGGTGAAGCCTCCAAATCCGGGGCTGCTCCGGAAACGGTCCCGGGGTTGCTCCGGGAGTTGGGGCGGTTGCCGCATTTGCACCTTCTGGGCTTGATGACCCTGCCTCCCTGGCTGGCCGACCCCGAGGCGGTGCGCCCCTATTTCCGGGCCTTGCGGGAGCTCCGGGACCGCCTGGAAGCGGACCTAAGGCAACCCTTGCCGGAGCTGTCCATGGGCATGTCCGGGGATTTCGAGGTGGCGGTGGCAGAAGGGGCCACCCTGGTGCGGGTGGGCACCGCCATTTTCGGCAGCCGGGGGTGATCGCGGCCAGCCAGCAGCGTTTGGCTAAGACCGGGAGATTGGCGGATATGATCTTAAAACCTATTGGTATATCCCTCAATTATCTTAACAAAAAGATTTGAGATAACCCCCCTCCCTGAGAGGGGAGGGGGTTGGGGGGAGGGTGGCAATATATGGTAAATGAAAGATAAATTGCCACCCCCACCCGGTGTCGCCCCCTCAAGGGGGAGGGAATAAAGGCAAGGCATTTATGGAAGGGTTCCGTGGGACACAATACTAGCAAATGCGGACCGGCTCACCCGCCTGGGGGGATATGGAGCAGGCAAAGACATTGCCGCGGCAAAAAGATATGACCTCCATTAAACCGCTGCCTCCCGGCGCCAGGGTGGGCTTCACCACTACCATCCCAGTGGAAGTGGTGCTGGCCGCCGGCCTGACGCCGGTGGACCTGAATAACTTGTTCATCGCCGACCCCGGGGCCCGGGCCCTGGCCGCGGAGGCCGAAGCCGCCGGTTTCCCCCGCACCATCTGTACCTGGATCAAGGGAATCTACGCGGCCTTGCAGCGCCACCCGGAGATCGCCGCCGTCATCGTCGCCTGCCAGGGTGATTGCTCCTATACCCAGGCCCTGGGGGAGATTCTGGAGGCTGAGGGCCGCCAGGTGATCCACTTCAAATTTCCCTATCCCCGGAACCGGGTGCAACTGGCCCGGGAGATCAATAACCTGAGGACCCGCCTGGGCGCCAGCGAGGTTCGGGTGGCCCAGGTTCAGAAGAGGCTGGCGCCTTTGCGGCGCGCCTTGCAGCGCCTGGACCGCCTCACCTGGGAATCCGGCCGGGTGAGCGGCCAGGAGAATTTTGAGCTCCTGATCGCCAGCACCGACTTTGCCTCGGACCCCGCGGCCTTCGAACTCAGGGTCAACACTTTGCTTAAAGAGGCGGAACAACGCCGGCCCCGGGATTACCCGGTGCGTTTGGGCTTTGCCGGCATCCCTCCCATCTTTTCCGACCTGTGGGAATATCTGGAGGAACTGGGGGCCGGAGTGGTATTCCACGAATTTCCCCGGCAGTTCAGCATGCCCCAGGCCGGTCCGGACCTGGCCGAGCAATACTTTCATTATACGTATCCCTATGAGATCGCCGGACGCCTGGCGGACCTTAGGGCCGCGGTGCACACCCGGCGCCTGGACGGCCTGGTGCATTATACTCAGAGCTTCTGCTTCCGCCAGATGTTCGACCAAACCATCCGGGAGCGCCTCAACCTGCCCATCCTCACCATTGAGGGGGACCGCCCCGCACCGCTCGATTCCCGCACCCGGATGCGCCTGGAGGCCTTTGTCGATGTCTTGCGGCCGTGATGAATTGCCGGGAAAGGAGGCCCCGCGGCCAGAGAGCATCGCTTCCCGGCCCTCCTCCCCTAAACCTGGCCGTTCCGCCTGCGGTCTGGACTTCGGCAGCCGGTTTGTAAAGCTGGTCTATCTGGACCCAAAGGAGGGTTGGCGGCGCCGCCGCCTGGACGCCATCATCTTTTACCGTAATTATCTCCTTCGGGGGAGGCGCCGTCTGTCCATCGATTGGCCGCGGCTGGGCCTCCCGGAGCCGGCGTCTCTGGTGGTCACCGGCTACGGCAAGAATCTCCTGCAGCAAATATTCCCGGCCATCACCGAGATTCGGGCCCATTTTTTGGGAGCCCGGCAGCAAACGGGTCTGGACCATTTTGTCCTCCTGGAGGTGGGGGGCCAGGACACCAAGGTGCTGTACGTCCGGGACGGCCGGGTGTTCGATTTCCTCTCCAACGACCGCTGCGCCGCGGGCACCGGCCGCTACCTGGAAAACATGGCCCGCTTCCTGAAGATGCCTCTGGCGCAATTCGCCGCGGCCCGGCTGGACCCGGTGGAGATTTCCCAGACCTGTGCCATCTTCGGGGAGAGCGAACTGGTGGGACACCTGCTGGAGGGGGTGGAGCCGGCCCGCATCGCCGCGGGCGTCAATGCCTCGGTGGCCCGGCGGGCCTTGGCGATGGTGCGCCGCTACCGCTGTCCTACTTTGGTGTGCGTCGGCGGGGTGGCCCGCAACCGGGCGGTAATCAATTTCCTTAAGGAACAAGACTCTTTTCGGGTGCTGGTGCCGCCATACCCCCAATACATGGGCGCCCTGGGATGCTGCCTGGAGGCCGCCCGGTAGCCGCCGGACGTTTCCGGTTATCTGTTTTCTGTTATCTGTTTTCTGTATCTGCTAGTATTGTGTTCCCACGGAAGCGTTGCATAAATGCTTTGCCTTTTCCCCTCGCCCTTGAGGGGGCGACACCGGGTGAGGGTGGTAATTTATCTTTCATTTGCCGCCATATGTTGCCACCCTCCCCCCAACCCCCTCCCCTCTCAGGGAGGGGGGGTAAACTGCAATCTTTTGTTAAGATAATTGCAGGACATAACACTAGTGGCCCTTTGCCTTAATATTGCCTTTGACTTCACATAAAACCGAAAACAGATAACATCTTGCTGAGCGGGCTGTGCCCGCCTAATTCCGGCGGCCGCAGGCCGCCCTCTAGGACTTGCATTAGGGAAATAGTGCCGCAGGCTTCCGGCCTGGGCCTCAGGACTTTAGCAGTTCGGATCATGGAGACTAGCATGAAGACCGTTCTGATTATCGCCGGTTTCGATCCGGGAGGAGGCGCCGGCCTGCAGCAAGACCTGAAGGTGGTCACCCTGTCAGGCGTTTACGGCCTGACGGTGGCCACTGCCCTGACAGTTCAGAACAGCCAGGGGGTCCAGGCGGTGCAGGCAGTGGCCCCGGAGGTGGTGGCGGCCCAACTGGAGGCGGTCAGCAGCGACTTCCCGGTGGCCGCGGTGAAGCTGGGCATGCTGGCCAACGCGGCCATCGTAGCCGCCGTGGCCGCTTCCTTAAAAAGGCTGGCCCCGGCCCCGGTGGTGCTGGACCCGGTACTGGCCGCGGGCGGCGGCTTCCCGCTCTTGGACGAGGCCGGAGTCAGCGCCATGCGGGAAGAGCTCTTCCCCCTGACCTTCCTTTTGACCCCCAATGCCCCGGAGGCCGCCCGCCTCACCGGGCTTAAGATCAAGACCCCCCAGGACCTGGAAGAGGCGGCCCGGCGGCTGCAAGCCCTGGGCCCCCGCTGGGTCCTGGCCAAGGGCGGCCACCTGGAAGGGGCGCCGGTGGACGTGCTCACCGACGGCTACAATAGCTATCATTTGGCCGGCTCGCGGCTGGCCGCCCCAAATCACCACGGCAGCGGCTGCGTGCTGGCCAGCGCTTGCGCCGCCGGCCTGGCCCGGGGCCTCCCCCTCCCGGAGGCGGTGACCGAGGCCCGCACCCTCACCTTCCAGGCGCTGAAGCACGGCTTGCCCCTGGGCCGGGGGACGGGTCCGGTGAACCCTTACGCCCCCTGGGCCCGAGACCTGAGCCGTTTCCAGGTCCTGCAAGATTTGCAGGCCGCCGCCGCCCGCCTGCAAGCCGAAGACTTGAGCCCCCTGATCCCCGAGTCCATGAGCAACCTGGCGTTCGCCACCCCCTATGCCGAGGGGCCTCAAGATGTGGCCGCCTTCCCGGGCCGCCTGGTAAAAAGCGCCGCGGGGCTGCTCATTCCTGCCCCCCCGGCCTTCGGCGCCTCTACCCGGCTGGCCGCCCTCATCCTCACTGCCGCGGCCAGCCACCCGGAATGGCGCAGCGCCATGAATATCCGCTTTCTTACGGGTATGGCCGAACTGGCCCCCATCCTGCACCTTCGGATGACTTCCTGCGGCGGCCCCGGCCGGGAACCGGAAGAAGACGAGGACCGGCCCGGCGGGAACCTGGAGATGCAGGTTGCTTCGCAGTTGCAACCCGGAAAGCCGCCCCCGGACCTCATCTACGATCCGGGCGCCTGGGGCCGGGAAGCCCTGGTCTATATCCTGGGGCCCACCCCCATGGCCGTGGCCGAAAAGGCCCTGGCCCTCAAGTGCGCCTTGCAGGCCGGAGGAAAATTATAGATAGGAGAGGAAAAGGCGGCCTGCGGCTGACAACCAGGGCAAATGAGGAGAAATGACGGCAAAGATATGGAAATTAATCAAGATTCCTACCTTCTCTTTCTTGACAGGAAACCGGCCTCTGCTTAATTTTTGACTATTAACCTGAAACCAGGGAGGCCGGAGCTATGAAAGGGAAATTGACAGCCCTGCTGCTGGCGATGCGGTGGTCCTGCTGGCGGTGACCGCCGGTCTGGCCGCCAAGGTGGTTTTAGAGGACAAGTTCACCACCCTGGATCCCTCCTGGCGGGCTCCCGGCCCTCATATCAGCGCCAAGGACGGGAAGCTCACCATCACCGCTGACAATCATTTTCCCAGTCCTTCCTGAACCAGGTCAATATCCTGGACAACGACATGGAGGCCAACTACACCGTGGCCTTTGTTAAAGCTGGTTCCCCCGGCTATGGCAGCGGCCTGATCTTTTGGGGGAAGGACGGACGTAACTGGTATGACGTCATAACTAGCGTCGCGGGCTATTCTGGGATCGAGCACCAGATCAACGGCCGCTTCCTGATGCCCGTAGCCTGGCGCCCGGACGACGCCATCAAGAAGGGTGAAGGGGCCGAGAACCAGGTCAAGGTGGTCACCAAGGGCAATCAAGCCACGATTTTCATAAATGGGAAACAGGTTTACATCTTCACTGGCCAACCGCCGCAGGGGGGCAGCCTGGTCGGATTTTATGGGAGTTCGGGTCCTCAGGGGCAAAATTCTTTTGCCTTCTCCAATTTTAAGGTACTGGGCCCTTAAAGGCCACGCGGGGCCTGCGGCTGACAATCAGTGGAGATGAGGCGGGAGCCTGCAAAGAGAGCGAAATGACAGGAAAAATTAGTAAATTAATCAAAATTACTCCCCTCTCTTTCTTGACAGGGAGGCGCCCTCTCCTTAGTTTTTGACTACTAACTTTTTCCCAAGGAGGATTGACGAGATGCAAAGAAAATTGATGGCCCTGGTAATGGCGATGGCGATGGTCTTGCTGATGGTGACGGCCGGGCTGGCCGCTAAGGTGCTTTTTTCAGACAAGTTCACCAGCCTGGATCCCTCCTGGGCGGCTCCCAGCCCTCTCATAAATGCCACGGGTGGGAAGCTCACCATCACCCCTGACAAGGACATGACCCAAACCTACATTAACCAGGCCAATTTCTTACCCGATGACATTGAGGCCGACTACACCATGGCCTTTGTCAAGAGTGATGACCCCACCTATGGCAGCGGCCTGGTCTTTTGGGCCACGGACTACAACAGCTGGTATAGCATATTGATTAATAACAACGGCTTTTTTGCGGTCCAACGGCTGGTCAGCGGCCACTACCTGCTGCCCGTGGCCTGGCGCGAAGACGCCTCTATCAAGAAGGGGGTAGGGGCCGAGAATCAGGTCAAGTTGGTCACCAAAGGCAATCAGGGCACAGTTTCCATAAATGGCAAAGAGGTTATCACCTTCTCTGGCCAACCACCGCAAGGCGGCCAACTGATCGGATTTAAAGTGGCTTCAGGACCACAGGGGCAAAATTCTGTGGCCTTCTCTAATTTTCAGGTCTTGCAACCTTAAAGACGATAAGGGATAATCGGGGTAGGTGGTGCATTAGCCTTACAATGGAGGGAAATGATGGAAAAAATACGGAAATTAATATCTTCCCGGCTGGGAGCCTTGATGGCGGGAACCGCCGGGCTCCTGTTCCTGGCTATGGTGACTGTGAGCCAGGCGGCAACCGAACCGCCCAAAACGGGAACGGGAGAGCAGAAGCCCATTCAGGGCCAGCAAATGTGCCCTGCCCCGGGGGTTAAGGGGAAGTGCCAGGTGGAGATCGAATGCCCTGCGCTCAAGACCCCGGGGCAGACGGTCTGCAAGGCGACCATTGATTGCCCTGCGGCTGCTCCGAAAAAGCAGTAAAAGTGAAACCCGCCGCGACCCGGGACTGACCTCGGGTCAAGGCTGGCGCCCCTAAAGGCAGGGAATAGCCTCAAAGCAGCAAGACGAGGTGAAAACCCTGCCTTTTCTTTGCAAACATACGCTCTGGGAGCTCTGGCAAGCCGTGGCCCGGGTAGGGGCTAGCCGCGGCTTTGAGCCATGATCCCCCAATCCGGTAATTATTGCTCCCTCAGGATCACCTGGTACAGGGATATGCCCACCATGAGGTCGCCCACCAGGATGGCGATATCTGCGAAGGTCGTCTGCAGCAGCCAGCCGAACAGGCTCACTCCCGGCATGACCTTAACCTGCCCGGCCAGGGTGGCGCTGATCGAGTAATCCGCCATCATGATAATCCCCAGATAGGCCAGGAAGGTGTTGAGAATGACCGCCAGCAGGGCGGTCCGCCGATCCAGAAAGAGCAGGCTCACTACCACCAGGTGGATCCAGGAGAAGAGGTTGGGCCAGAGATAGGTGAGGGATTGAGGGGGGTGAATCCGCAGATGCAGCATGGTGGAGCCTAATCCCAGGACCACCAGGGCTATCCAGAGGAGATGACGAGGGCTCTTCATGGAGTGGCCTAAAATTTCAGCGAATAGCCCAGGAGGAACAAGAGGACGACGGCAGTGGCGTGGAGGATGAACCACCCCAACCTTGGCCACAGGACGTAAGAGAAGTAGCGCATCATCTCGTCACCCCTTAAAATAGGCGGCCGTCAGGCGGCCGGCCGCATAGACCAGGGCAAACCCCAGGAAATGCACCCACCACCAGCGCCGGGAGAGAAATTGCCAGCCCGCTCTCATGGTCCAAGACCTCTTAGGCTTGCTTCTCTTAAAGAATATTTTGGAAGTTAAGCATGGAGTAAAGAAAAATCCAGGCTCCCTGCCAAAGAAAAAAGTCCCGGCGCCAACAGGTTGGAGGCGTTAGAACCCGGAAAGGCGGGCGATCTGTTCCATTAGGGCGGAGGTGAGAAATGATGCCTGCCCCGGTTGGACGGCCCGCATAGGCGGGCCCACCGAGACCTGGACCCGGCAGCCCCAAGCCAGGGGCAGGTAAGCGACCCCCACGGGCACGAAGGGCAGCAGCCCCAGGCCATCACGGTTTTGCAGCTTGAGGAGCAACTGGATGAAGCGGTGCTTGCCCGGTCCCACCCCGCCCCGGAAATAGGTGCCTTCGGGGAAGAGGACGACGTAGGCCCGCTCCCGCAGCAGGGGCGCCAGGCGCTTGAAAGAGGACAGGGTGGCCCGGGGCCGGTTGCGGTCCAGGGGCACCCCGCCCCAGGCTCCCAACCATTCCCGGACCAGCGGATACTGAAAAAGCTCTGCCTTGGCGATATAGTGCAACGGCGGCGGCAGGGCCATGCCGATGAGGGGGATGTCCTCCCAGCGCTGGTGCTTGGGGCAGATGATGGCTGGCCCCTGGGCCGGCAGGTTTTCCAGCCCCCGGACCTCCAAGGAGAAATAGCGCCCCAGGGTCTGCCGGCAAAACCAGCGGCCCAGGCGGTAGAAATTGGGAGAAAGGGTATGGCTCATGAGAGATAACGGCCGCCGGCGGTCCCAGGATTGCCCGCCGGCCAGGCCCTTTTCATGTTAAAATAGCAAAGGTTGAAAGGCGCTGTCAATCCGAGAGGGCCGCGAGCCCACAGGAGGGAAGGCCATGATTTACCTGGACTACAACGCCACCACCCCGGTGGCCCCGGAAGTGGCCCGGGCCATGCAGCCCTTCCTGGGGCTGGAGTTCGGCAACCCGAGCAGCGATTATCCGCTGGGGCTCAGGGCCGCCGAAGCCATGGGCCAAGCCCGCCGGGAAGTGGCGGCGCTCTTGAACTGCGCCCCGGAGGAAATTGTCTTTACCGGCGGGGCCACCGAAGCCAACAACACGGTCCTCAAGGGCGTGGCCCTGGGCCGGGGAGGCGGGCGAATCATCACCGCAGCCGGCGAACATCCCTCGGTGCTGGCCCCCTGCCGGTTCCTGGAGTCCCGGGGTTTTTCGCTGACGGTGCTGCCGGTGGACGGGGAAGGCCGGGTGGACCCGGATGACCTGCGCCGGGCCTTAAGCCCCGACACCATCCTGATCAGCATTATGGTCGGCAACAATGAGACCGGGGCGCTCCAGCCCCTGACCGAGTTGGCCGCAGTGGCCCGGAAGGCGGGGGTGCTGCTGCATACCGACGCCGCCCAAGGCGTGGGCAAGGTTAAGGTGGACTTAAGTAAGCTGCCGGTCGATTTTCTCACCGTGGCGGGGCATAAGTTTTATGCACCCAAGGGGGTGGGGGCGCTGTTCGTGCGCCGGGGCCGGGAGTCCGCCCTCACCCCGCTGCTCCACGGGGCCTCCCAGGAAGGCGGCCGCCGGGCCGGCACCGAAAATATCCCCTATCTAGTGGCCCTGGGCGAGGCCTGCCGCCTGGTCCGGGAGGGAGGAGCGGCTGCCGGCGCCGCCCACCTGAAAGAGCTGCGAGACCTGCTCTGGGTGCGGCTCCAGTCGGGCTTTCCGGGGCTCTCCCTGAACGGCCCGGAGACCGAGCGCCTGCCCAACACCCTGAACGTCTCCTTTACCGGAATTTCCGGGGGCGAGCTGCTGGCCGGGGTTCCGGAGGTGGCCGCCTCACTGGGGTCCGCCTGCCACGCCGGCAGGGAAACCGTCTCCCCGGTCCTGGCAGCCATGGGGGTGAGTCCGGAGAGAGCCCGGGGGGCGGTGCGCTTCAGCGTGGGCCGGCCCACCACCCGGGCCGAGGTGGAGGAGGCGGCGGCCCTGCTCATTGCGGCCGGGCGAGCCCTGGCCGACAAAAACTAGTGTCGCAACCAAATCACAGGCTGGAAGCCTGTGCCACTATGAGACCCTAAAATGCCTATGGATAGCTGCATCCGGGGCGCAGCTCTATTTTCCCCTTCTCGTTCCCAAGCTCCGGCTTGGGAACGCCCTTTTTCTTGCCAGGCGCCTGCCTGGCCTGGCAAGCAGCGGTGGCGCGGGCCGCAGTAAACGCCGCCTTTAATGGTGGCCAGTGCCCACCCCACATTTTTCCGTCATGCTGAGTGCAGCAAAGCATCTCGTATTTAGAGATTTTTCAGTCGCCTCGGCTCCCTCAGGATGACAAAGAGTTTCCCTCTCGTTCCCAGCTTCTGCTTGGCTCCGGTAGCCTCGAGGGCGCACAGCGCCCACCCTCTCACCGCTTCCAGATCAACTCGGCGATAATGACGTCGGCCAGCTTGCCGGCATCGATCTCATAGGCGCCCTGTTCGATGGCCTCTTTCAATCGCGCCACCTTTTCCGGGCGGACCTCCGGGATCCGGTAGAGGACTTCCCGGGCCAGACTCCGCAAGCGGGCCCGACCGTTGGGGCAGTCCCCTGAATCGGCCGCAGCCGGTCCATCTTGCCCGGGCCCGGGCGGCTGGCTGGCCCGGTCTTTGGGGTGCTCACTCATGAATCACCGATTCCCGGCTCCACATTCCTGCCTCACCATTTATGGTAGCAAATCCAGAAGGCGGCGTAACCCCGGCCAAGGCCTCTCCTCTACCAGTTCTTATCGGCCTTGGCGGCCCAGACCTGAAATTATTAATTTGGGCGGCAAAGAGATTAAATTCCCCCTCACCCTGACCCTCTCCCCCATCAGGCCCCCATCGGGGGAGAGGGGATAAATAAGTGACCCCTGAAGCTTCCGATAGCTCAGGTCTCGCCGGCCAGCCAGAGATAGAGAAATTGAGGACCGGCGGCCTCCAACTCGGGGAGCAGGGAATAGATGTTGGGGCGGTAGCTGTCCGGACGCTGGTAGCGCACCACCCTGGCGCGGCTCAGTCCGGCCCTCTCCTGGGCCTCTTTAACTGCATCATCCAGATAGCCGATCTTATCCAGCAGTCCCAGGTCCTGGGCCTGGGGGGCGGTGAAGATGCGGCCGTCGGCCACCTTTCGGACCTCCTGAAGGCTCAGGTGCCGGCCCTGGGCCACCGCCGTTAAGAATCCGCGGTAAAATTCCTCGATGATTTGCTGCATCATCTCCTTTTCTTTGGGAGTGGCCGGCCGGAAAGGCGACCAGAAATCCTTCCAGGCCCCGGTCTTCACTATATCGGTATCCACCCCCACCTTGTCCATCAGCCCCCGGAGGTTGAATTTCATGGCGATGACCCCGATGGACCCGGTGATACAGGTGGGATAGGCCATGATGGTGTCCCCGGCCTGGGCCACGTAATAGCCGCCGGAGGCGGCCAGACCCTGCATGCAGACCACCACCGGCACCCGGCGCTTCGCCTTGAAGGTCTGCAATTCATGGAGGATAACGTCCGCGGCGCTCACCGTGCCTCCCGGGGAGTCGATCGCCAGGACTACGGCCTTGATGTGGTCGTCCTTGGCGGCCTTATCCAGCTCTTCCTTCACCCGGCTGGGGGTAGTGACCCCCTTGGTGAGGGCCAGGATGCGCTGGGGGCCCTCCACGAGCATGCCGGAAATATCCAGAAGCAGGATCTTATCACTGCCGGAGCCGGAGATGGTCTTCTCCTTCAGGGGCTTGGGCTCCTCGAGGAGGCTCACCTTGACGGTGACGCAGCCGGCCAGCGCCAGCAGCAGGATACCGGCCAGGACCAGGGAATTCATAGCTTTGGCTTGCATAAACGGCCTTTCCGGAGCTTTGCCGCCGTCTCCTCCGGGGTTTAGGGCCAGGGCGGGAGGCGCCCTGGGAAACCACAATTACCTCTACTTATAAATTATATGGCTCCCGGGTGCAATCTTACTTTTTCCTAAGAAAAACCCTTGACAGTTCCGTTACAAATGATAAACCATAGCCGGTTCAGAACTATCACCTTATCGCCCTCGTCACTATTGGAAACGCGACTGTTAAGGGTGGAGGTTCTCAGCGATAGGTGTATCTGACAACGGGAGGAGGCGAAATGCATGCCCGGCGTCAGGGTAAAACCCAACGAACCTTTCGAGGTTGCTTTAAAGCGGTTTAAGAAGCAATGCGAAAAGGCCGGGATTCTCTCTGAGATTCGTAAACGGGAACATTACGAAAAACCCAGTATCAAGCGGAAGAAGAAGGTCCTAGCGGCCAAGAAACGGGCTTTGAAGAAGCTGCGGAAGATTGAGGGATCATGAGCTCCCTTTATCTGCGGCTGGAGCAGGCGTTCAAAGAGGCGCTCAAAGGACGGCAGCCGGTGGCGGCGTCCACCTTACGGCTACTCAAAAGCGCCATTCGCTATCGGGAGGTGGAGTTGAAACGGAGCCTTTCCGAAGACGAACTGCTCGCGGTGGTCGCCACCCAGGCTAAACAACGTCGGGAAGCCATGGCCGAATACGCCAAAGCCGGGCGGCCCGACCTCACCAAAAAAGAAGAGGAGGAGCTTAGCGTCCTCCTCTCTTTTTTGCCCAAACAACTTAGTACCGAAGAGTGCGAAGCTGAAGTATCCGGGATCATTGATGAATTGGGGGCATCGGGGCCCAAGGATTTGGGCCGGGTGATGAAGGCCGTTATGGCCCGCCTGGCCGGTCGGGCCGACGGCAAGATGATCCAGGAGATGGCGCGACGGCGCCTTAGTGCTTAACCCTTCCCATCCTTTAGACCTGGAGCGCTATGGCAGAGCAATCCTTGAGCGCCCTGGAGTTTCCAGGGCTCATCCGGGTCGTGCAGCACTACGCGGTCTCTTCCCTGGGCCGGGGTTTTCTCCAGGGCCTCGCCCCCGTGGCCGACCTGGGCGAGCTGCAGGCAAAATTTCACCAGATTCGGGAATGGCAGGAACTGGAGAGCCGGGAGGGAGCCGCTCCCCTGACCGATTTCTCCGACTTGGGGTCCTGGCTCACCAAGGCCACGGTGCGTGGCAGCCTGCTGCCCCCCGAGGCCTTCAACGAGATTTTGCTGGTATTGCGCCTCTCCGGGCACTTGCGCCATTATCTCGGCGAAACGCCGGACCTTACTCCCCACCTCTCCCGGCTGGCGGCTGGGCTTAAAGACCTCTCCCGCCTTAAGTCCGCGATCCAGCAGTGTATCAGCCCCAATAATTTTATCCTGGACCAGGCCAGCCCCGCCCTGGCGAAGGTGCGCCGGGAACTGACGGACACCCGCCATCAGGTCAACAGCTTGCTCAAGCAGACTTTTTTCCGTCCGGAATACCAGGAGGCCCTGCAAAACCCCATCATCTCCCAGCGTCACGGGCGCTACGTCATCCCCCTGAAGGCCGACCACCGGGGGGCCATCCCCGGGATCATCCACGATCAGTCCCAGACCAAGGCCACCCTGTTCCTGGAGCCTCTGGCCATCGTGGAGCACAACAACGCCCTCAACCTGCTGCAAAACCGGGAAAAGCGGGAAGAGGAGGCAGTCCTGCGCCGCTTGACGGATCTGTTGCGGGACGGTTTGGCGGAGCTGCGGGAGACCCTGGCAACCCTGGCGGCAGCGGACGCCATCCAGGCCAGGGTGCTCTTTGCCCGGGACTTTGGCTGCCGGGAGCCCATCTGGCGGAGCCGCGGCGGCGTCGATTTCAGGCTCGCCCGCCACCCCCTGCTGGTGCAGCGCCAGCGGCAGACCCCCGGGGCCCCCCAGGTCGTACCCATCGATCTGGCGCTGACCCCGGAGAGACGCTGGCTCATCATTTCCGGAGCCAACGCCGGCGGCAAGACCGTGGCCCTGAAGACCTTGGGTCTCCTGGCCCTGATGGCCCAGAGCGGCATCCCCATCCCGGTAGCCGAAGGCAGCGAATTCTGCCCCTTTGGGGAGGTCTTTGCCGACATCGGCGATACCCAGGACCTGCAACAGTCCCTGAGCACCTTTTCGGCCCATTTGCAAAAGGCCCTTAGTATGCTCGATTCCCTGCCGGAGCGGGCCCTGATCCTCATGGATGAGTTGGGCACGGCCACCGACCCCACTGAAGGCGGGGCCCTGGCCCTGGCCCTGCTCCAGGCCTTTTACCAGCGGGGCGCTTATGGGGCCGTTACCACCCACCTCCCCTTGCTCAAGGGCTTTGCCCAGCGCACCCCCGGATTTGAGAACGTGGCGGTGGTCTTTAATGAAGAGACCCGGTGCCCCACCTACCGTTTGGCCTATGGGGTGGTGGGCGCCTCCAATGCCTTGAAGATTGCCCGGGAACTGGGTTTGAGTCCGGAGATCCTGGCCCAGGCGGAGCGTTATCTCGACCAGGACGAACTGCGGGCTTACCGTCTGCTTTCGGAAGTGGAGGCGGCCCAGCAGGACCTGGCCCGCCGGGAGGCGGAGCTGGCTGCCCGCGCCCGGGAGACGGAGTCCCAGGGCCGGGAGCTGGAGGAGGAACGCCGCCAATTGGAATTGGAGCGTAAGCGTCTCGAAACTGAAGTGAAGCAGGCGGCCCGGGCGGCCATCCAGGAGGCGGAGCGGCAATTCAAGGAGATCGTCAAGCGCCTGCAGGGCGGCGGCGAGTCCTGGGGGCGGCTGCGCCAGGAGTTCTCCCGGCGCCAGGCCGATCTGCTCAAGGAGCTGAGCCCGGCGCCGGCCTCGACGCCGCCGCCCCTCCGGGAATACGGCCCCGGCCAGAAGGTCTTTTTGCCGGCCCTGGGGCTGACCGGGGAAGTTCTGACCAGGGACGGCCGGGACGGCCGCCTGGAGGTGCAGGTGCGCCAGGTGAAGCTCCGGGTGGCCCCGGAGGAGGTCACCCCGGCCGGGGCTGAGGGCCGGGCCAAAGGGGGGCGGGCCGCCACCTCACCGCTCGTCTGCCTGCCGCCCCGGGAGCTGGTGCAGAGCCTGAATGTCATCGGCCTCCGGGTGGACGAGGCCCTGCCCCTGGTGGACCGTCTCATCGACCAGGCATTGCTGCACGGCTCGGAACGGGTGGATATCATCCATGGGTTGGGCACCGGCCGCCTGAAAAAGGCGGTTTGGCAGCACCTTAAAGGCCACGGCGCGGTGAAGGAACTCCATGCCGATGACAACCCCGGGGTGACGGTGGTGGAGTTGCGGGAGTAGTAACTATGTCCGAATTAGGTGAGGCGCGAGGTTTTCTTTATGGACTGGCCCGTCTTTTAGGTTGGTTTCAGATCCTTATAGATTTGCTTACCGGGCATACCAAGAAAGGCTGCAAAATGCTGGCCAATAAATTAGTAGGCCGCAAGATTGGTTCCAAGATTTATTTTAAATAGTTAAGTTGTCGAATATTAAGTATTAAAAAGACTTTTCGCGTGGTAACATTAAGCCTTAAGTATCCACCTCTAAGAGGGGGCGTTCCCAAGCCGCAACTTGGGAACGAGGATTAAGCAAGTGGTGGGCAGTGCCCACCCTACAAGATGCGCGGGCGGGACGCCTAGGCTAACGTATTGACGGCGGGCACAGGCCGCCCTAGAAGAGCTGATCGACCTGGGTACGAGAAGAAAAATGTAGAACCGCCGCCCTCGGCGGTTCTAGAGCCGGCGGGGCGCCGGCTCTACATAAGCGACAGCTTTGGTGCCCAGGGTTTAGCTTGCATCGTCAGGAAAGTGGCGGGCAGTGCCCACCCTACAAGATGCACTGGCGGGACGCCTGTGCTACCGAAAACCGACAAAGGAATAAGTTACCCGAAACTGACAACTGATAACTGACTACTGACCACTGGCTACTACCATGGCGTTTATCCCGGAAGACAAGCTCCTGGAGATCAAGGATGCGGCCCGCATCGAAGAGGTGGTGGGCCAGTACGTCCAATTGACCCAGAAGGGCAAGAATCTTCTGGGGCTGTGCCCTTTCCACGCCGACACCAGCCCTTCTTTCACGGTGGCCCCGGAGAAGGGCATTTTTCATTGCTTCGGCTGCGGGGCCGGGGGCAACGTCTTCTCCTTCCTGATGCAGCACCAGCGCTTGAGCTTCCCGGAGGCGGTTGAGGAGCTGGCCCGGCGTTACGGCATCCCTCTGACCTTCAAGGAATTGGGGCCGGAGGGTTCCAGGGAAACCAGGAAACGCACCCTGGCTTATGAGATCAACCAGGTGGCGGCGGGTTTTTATGAAGCCACCCTGAAAAGCGCCGCCGGCCAGCCCGGACGAGACTACCTGGCCAAACGGGGGCTCACCCCGGAGGTCATTCAGGCCTTCCATCTGGGCTACGCCCCGGATGAATGGGACAGCCTGCGCCGCCACTTGCAGAATCGGGGCCTTTCCCTGGAGGCAGCGCAGGAAGCGGGCCTGCTGGCGCCCCGCAGCGGCGGTGGCTTCTACGACCGTTTCCGCAATCGTATCATCTTTCCCATCTTCGACCGCCAATCCCGGGTGCTGGCCTTCGGTGGCCGCATCATCGGCCAGGGGGAGCCTAAGTACCTCAATTCTCCCGAGACCCAGCTTTATCACAAGGGCCGCACCCTCTACGGCCTGCCCCAGGCCGCCGAGGCCCTGCGCCAAACCGGGGTGGCCCTGGTGGTGGAGGGCTACCTGGACCTCATCGCCCTGCAAACCCACGGGATCGCCAACGTCCTGGCCTCCCTGGGCACCGCCCTGACCCGGGAGCAGGTGCGCCTCCTGAAAAACCTGGCGCCCAAGGTGGTGTTGGTCTATGACGGCGACGCCGCCGGGATCAAGGCCATGCACCGGGCCTTCCCGTTGTTCGCCCAGGAGAGCCTGCCGGTGCGGGCATTGGCGCTGCCCCCGGGGCAGGACCCGGACGACTACGCCAAGAGCCGCGGGGTGGAAATCTTTAAGACCGCCTGGGAGTCGGCCCAGCCCTGGTTCACTTTTATGCTGGAGGGGCTCATCAGTAGCCACGGCCTGGAAGTGGAGGGCCGGGTCCGTATCCTGGAAGAGCTGCGGCCCTACTTTCAGGCCATCGCCGATCCGGTGGAACAGGACCTGTGGCTCAAGACCGCGGCCCAACGCCTGGGAGTAGATGAGAGCGTCCTGCGGCGGAGCCTCGCCTCCTTCGCCACCATCACCGCCAGCAGGCTCTCGCCGAGGGCGGCGGTGGCCATCAGCCTGGAAAAGGGCCTGCTGCGCTGGGTCCTGGGCCATCCCCTGACGGTGGCCCTTGACGATTTGGAACAGTGGGCCCCGGAGTTCGAGGATGGGGAACTGCAGGAAGTCATGCTCCTCATCATCGAGTGTTACCGGGAGCACGGAAAATTGGACCACGGCCTGTTAGTGCAGCGGGTGGAGAGGGAGAACCTGCGGCAGCTAATCTGCGCCTTAACCTTCACAGAGGAGGATGGGAGTGGACTGAGTCCCGATCTCCTGGCCGATCATTGGCGCCGGGATCTGGAGGTCAGACGCTTGAGGAAGGCCCGAGCCAAACTGCGGGAAGAAATGAGGAATGCCATTGACAAAGGAGGGTTGGCGGCACTGCAAGTCAAATTGGGTGAAATCGACGGTCAACTGAAAGAACTAGCGGCTGTTTAGCAAAAGGAGAAAATGGATGAACAAGGGAATCGGAATGGATGGGTTTAAGGAAAAGGTGCCCATGGGGGAAGACGATACCTTGATCAGCGTGGATAACCTGAATGACTCATTGTCTCCCGAGTCTCTCTTGAATGAGCAGATGAGGGACATCCTGATCTTCGAAGAATTGGATTTGCCGTCTGCGGAGGTCAGCAGTCTGTCCATGGCCCGTCCCCTGGAAACGAGTGAGGGGGGCGAGGGGGACCCTGGCCTGGAGAGCGATGGCAGCGCCAAACTGGATGATCCGGTACGTTTATACCTGAAAGAGATGGGCACCGTTTCCCTGCTCACCAGGGAAGGGGAAGTAGAGATTGCCAAGCGCATCGAAGAAGGGGAGAAAGAGGTGCTTTACTCCCTGCTGGAAGTGCCCGTCACCCTGAAGTTGATCATGGACCTGACCCAGAGGCTGGAGCAGGAAAGGCTGGCGCCCCAGAACGGCCTGGATGATTTTGACGAGGTGGACCCCATGGAATTGCCCACCCAAAAATCCCGGGTCCTGAAATTGGTGCAAAGGCTGCGTTCCCAGGATGGGAAAATTCGCCAATTGCAGAAGGAAGCCGCCGGATTGGCCCGCTCCGATGAGAGCCGTCCCCAGGCGGAGCAAAAGATTGCCAAAGAGCGCCGCAAGATGGCGGAAATCTTGAAGGATTTACGGCTGGAGCGGCACCACCTGGAACTGGTCCTCAACCGGTTGCGCCTCTATGGCCGCTTGGTCCGGGAAAACCAGCAGCGCCAGGAGAAATGCCTGGCGGCGGAAGGGCTGACGGTTACCAAGCTCCGCCAATTGAAGCGCAGCCGCAAAGAAAATGGAGACTGCCCGCTCACCGCCACCACGGCGCCGGAGCGCCTGGGAGAGCTGGAAGAGGTCTGGAATCAGGCCCGCAGGCGCCTGCGGCGGATAGAGGCTGAAACCGGGATGGCCGCCGGCCGGCTGCTGACAGCCCTGGTCAAGGCGGAAAAGGCGGAATACCAGGTCGAGAAGGCCAAGCGGGAACTGGTGGAGGCCAACCTGCGTTTGGTGGTGTCCATTGCCAAGAAATACACCAACCGGGGTTTGCAGTTCCTGGACCTGATCCAGGAGGGCAACATCGGCCTGATGAAGGCGGTGGAAAAGTTCGAGTACGAAAGAGGTTACAAGTTCAGCACCTACGCCACCTGGTGGATCCGCCAGGCGATCACCCGGGCCATCGCCGACCAGGCCCGCACCATCCGCATCCCGGTGCATATGATCGAAACCATAAACAAATTGATCCGCACCTCACGCTATCTGGTCCAGGAGATTGGCCGGGAGCCCACCCCGGAAGAGCTTGCCGAAAAGATGGAGTTTCCCCTGGACAAGGTGCGCAAGGTGCTAAAAATCGCCAAGGAGCCCCTGTCCCTGGAAACCCCCATTGGCGACGAGGAGGACAGCCACCTGGGCGATTTCATCGAAGACAAAAAGATTTCCACCCCCATGGAGGCGGTGGCCAACCTCAATCTGGCGGATCAGACCCAGAAGATGCTGAGCACCCTAACCCCCCGGGAAGAAAAGGTGTTGCGCAAACGTTTCGGCATCGGTGAAAAGAACGACCACACCCTCGAGGAAGTGGGGCGGGATTTCGCGGTCACCCGGGAGCGCATCCGCCAGATCGAGGCCAAGGCCTTGCGGAAACTGAGGCACCCTTCCCGGAGCACCCGGTTGAAAAGCTTTATCGAGAATTGACTTTGGAGGGTTCCAGGGCCTATTGAACAATTGGGGATTGTAGGGTTATAATAGGAACAGGGGCGGGGTGAGCCGCCCCTGCCAAGTTACTGAGCCAATGCTTAGCGGGCCCATAGCTCAGCGGTCAGAGCAACCGGCTCATAACCGGACGGTCCCTGGTTCAAATCCGGGTGGGCCCACCATTGATCAGGGGGACACGGGTATAATCCGAGACCGACAGGGAGCGGCAGTTCCTGAGGGGCCTGGCCCCGGGGGTGCATTCTGCGCACCCCTTTTTTATGTCCATGAGCGCTAGCCTGCAAGAGATCATCGAGGTGTTGGCCAGCCGTTATCCCGCGGCCTGGATGGCGCCCGGGGACCGTAGCGGATTCCAGGTGGGGCACCCGGATAGCCAGGTAGCCACGGTGCTGGTGGCCCTGGAGGCCTCACCCGGGGTGGTCCAGGAAGCCCAGGGCCTGGGGGCCCAGCTCCTCCTGACCCATCACCCCTTGCTTTACCAGCCCTTGGCGGAGGTGCGTGAAGACCAGCCCGGTGGCCAGTTGCTCAGCGCCTTGATCCGGGCTGGGCTGGCTTCGTTTTCCTGCCACACCAACCTGGACGTGGCCCCCGAGGGCCTTAACGAGTACCTGGCCCGGAGGATGTCCCTCACAGAGGTGGAGGTTCTGGTGGCGACCGGCCGGGAGGCCCTGTACAAGCTGACGGTGTTTGTGCCTCTCGATTATGAGGACCCGGTGCGTCTGGCCCTGGCGGAGGCGGGGCTGGGGAGCATCGGCCGCTACTCCCATTGTTCCTTTGCCGCCAGGGGCCAGGGGAGTTACCAGCCCCTTCAGGGGGCTCATCCCTTCGTGGGGGAGGCGGGAAAACTCTCCCGGGTGGAGGAAGTCCGCCTGGAACTCCTGGCGCCCGAGTCTCTCCTGCCCGCCGCCCTGGCCGGGCTGCGGCAGGCGCACCCTTATGAAGAAGTGGCCTACGACCTGTACCCTTTGCAAAATCCCGGCAGGCCCCGGGGTTTCGGCCGTCTGGGCCGCTGGCCGGCATCCCGGCCTTTCCCGGAAGTGGTCTCCCTGGTCAAGGGGATCTTTCAGGTGGCCACCTTAAAGGTCTGGGGACGCCCGCCCCAAGAGGTGCAGCGCCTGGCGGTAATGGGAGGCAGCGGCGGCGATTTTATTCAAACAGCCAGGGGAAAAGGGGCCCAGGTCTATATAACCGGGGAGGTGCGGCACCACCAGGTCCCGGCCGGCGGCTTGGCCGATTTTGCCGTCCTGGAGGTGGGTCATTATGCCAGTGAAGCGGTTTTTATGGGCCCCTGGGCTGAAGAACTCAGGGGCCTTTTTAAGGCCGCCGGGCTGTCACTGCGGGTGGAAGCGGCGCAATCGGACACTGCTCCCTTTGCATTTTGGTGAGGGCCACCTTGGACTTTAATCAATCGATATTCCATTGTTTTTAACCGAAAACCGTTATTGCGGAGGTCGAACTTGTTACCGGAGTTAAGCAGGCTCATCGAAGTCCAGGAGTTGGATAAGGTGATTCAGGAGGTCACCGGAGAGCTCTCGCAGCTCCCGGGCGAACTCAAAACCGAGGAAGCGGCCCTGGAGGACCTGAGGGTCCAGCAGGCCGCCGGCCTCCAGGAACTGGAGGACCTGCAGAAGCAGCGGCGTGATACGGAGGCAGAGATCGCGGCAATGGAAGACGGCATCACAAAGAGCCGCGGCCGCCTGATGGAGATCAAGAGCAACATCGAATACAAGGCGATGCTCAAGGAAATCGCCTTCAAGGAGGATCAGCGGGACCAGTTTGAAACCCGCATGCTGCAACTCATGGAACTTCTGGAGGAGCGGAAACGGCTCCTTGAGGAGGCGGAAACCCTGATCCAAGAGCGCCAGGCCCTCCTGGGGCAGCGGGCCGCAGAGGTGGCCGCCGCGGTGAAGGTCCTGGAGCAGCGCCTCAAGGTCCTGGAGGAGCAGCGGAAAGGCCTGCGCAAGGGAGTACCGGCGCCGCTCCTGAAACGGTATGAGTTCATCCGCCAGCGCCGCAACGGCACCGCCATCGCCCCGGTGCAGGACGGCGTCTGCTTCGGATGCCACATGAACATTCTCCCCCAGCAGTTCATCGACCTGCAGAAGGGGGAAGAGATCCTCCAGTGCCCCCATTGCCAGCGCATCCTCTACTGGCAGGAAGAAGCGGAAAGCGGTGGGGAGACGGCCGCCTAAGCCTGGTTCTGAGGTGGAAAATGGCGAGAGCAGCCAGCCGGGCCGCCATCTTCCGGGCCCTGGCCCAGGGTCTGGACCAAAACCGGGTGCGCCAATCGTTCCACCTTGCTGAGGACGAGCTCCGGACCCTGTTCCAGGAGGCGGCCGACCACTACGGCTCCCTGGAGGAGGGTATCTGGTCCGTTTATTGCGACGGCGCCTCCCGGGGCAACCCGGGCCTGGCCGGGGCCGGGGTGGTGCTGGTGGCCCCGGACGGCCAGGTTCACAAACAACATCACGAATTCCTGGGGCAGACCACCAATAACGTGGCGGAATACCGGGGCCTGCTCCTGGCACTGAAACTGGCCCGGAGCCTGGGCATCAACAGAATCAAAGTCTACTCCGACTCCGAGTTGCTGGTTCGGCAGATCAACGGCTCCTACCGGGTGAGGCAACCTCATCTCCTGGCTCTCTGGCGGGAAGCCCAACAGGAATTGCAAAAATTCGAGAGCTTTGAGGTCTCCCACGTGCCGCGGGAAATGAACCAGCAGGCCGACCGTCTGGCCAATCAAGCCATTGACCAAAGACCCGAGCCGCAGTAAAATAAGTGGCGGCGGGCCGGGCCCGCCCGGACCAGTAAAAATCCCAAAGGGCCGCGGAGCAGGCCAGATGATCGCCGGCGAGCTCATCAGCCGCCGGAGGAAAGTCCGAGCTCCACAGGGCAGGGTGCTGGGTAATCCCCAGCGGGGGCAACCCCAGGGAAAGTGCCTCAGAGACCAGACCGCCGTGGTTCGCCCACGGTAAGGGTGAAAAGGTGAGGTAAGAGCTCACCAGCGGCGGTGGCGACACCGCCGGCTTGGAAAACCCCACCCGGAGCAAGACCAAATAGGGGAGCGCTTGAAGGTGGCCCGCCTGAAGCTCCCGGGTAGGTCGCTGGAGACCCCGGGCAACCAGGGTCCTAGAGGAATGATCATCACCGGGGCGACCCGGGACAGAACTCGGCTTACGGCCTGCTCCGCGGGTTTCTTTGGGACCACCGCCCTTAAATGGCGGTGGGCTTTTTTTGTCAGTTTTTGGCAGGCGTCTCGCCGCCACTCAGTCCGCACAGGTTTTTTTCGAGGGACGCCTGTGCCATCAATTCTTCACGACTTTTCAAGGTAGGGGCTTTGTTTCGCGGCAGGTTCCCGGGCGGAGCCAGGATAGCAGTCTAATTAATAGTTAAGGGCATCATCCTTATGACCCACCAGGCCGAATCCCTGGATATCTCCTCCCCGGAGCCTTACGTCTCGGTCGTTATCCCCGTTTACAACGAGGAAGAGAACCTGCGGGAGTTGGGGGAACGCCTGATGAGCACTCTCACTGCCATGGGGCGCCCCTTCGAGATCATCCTGGTGGACGACGGCTCCACTGACCGCTCCTGGGAAATCCTCACGGAACTTAACCGGCGTTATCCGCAAAACCTTCGGGCCTTGCGGTTTCACCGTAATTTCGGCCAGCACCCGGCGATCTTCGCCGGCTTCCAGGCCTCCCGGGGCCGCGTGATGATCACCCTGGACGCTGACTTGCAAAATCCTCCCGAGGAGATCCCCCGCCTGGTGGCCAAGGTGGAAGAGGGCTATGACACCGTGGGGGGCTGGCGGGAGTCCCGCCGCGACCCGCTGTTGCGGAGACTTCCCTCCCATCTGATGAACGTGGTCATGTCCAGGGTCACCGGGGTCCGGCTCCGGGACTACGGCTGCATGCTGCGGGCCTACCGCCGGGAAGTGGTGGACTCCATCAACCTGTGCCAGGAATCCTCCAGCTTTATTCCCGCCCTAGCCAATATCTTTTCCCGGCGGGTGGCGGAGATACCCGTGAGCCACTCCCAGCGAGAGCGGGGCAAGTCCAAATACAACCTCATCAAGCTCCTCCGCCTCAACTTCGACCTGGTGACCGGGTTTTCCAACCTGCCCATCCATGCGGTGGCATTCATGGGGGTGGCCATCGCCGCCTTGGGGCTGCTCTTCGGGCTTTTCCTCTTCATCCGCCGCATCTTCGTCGGCCCGGAGGTGGGAGGGATCTTCACCCTGTTCGCCATTCTGTTCGTCTTCGTGGGCCTCAACACCCTGGGGCTGGCCCTCATCGGGGAATACGTGGGCCGTATCTACCGGGAGGTCCGCTGCCGGCCGCGCTACGTCATCCGGGAGACCCTGGGGCCGGGCCCAGAACAGTCATAGGAAATTCTTTAACCGAAGGCCGAAGGCTCTATTTATGCGCCTCATCTTCATGGGATACCACAACATCGGCTACACCTGCCTGCAGGTGCTCATCGACCTTTGCCGCCAACTGGGCGACGAGATCGTGGCGGTGGTCACCCATGCGGACGACCCCAATGAGGCCTGCTGGTTCGCCTCGGTGCGGGACCTGGCCTTTGAGAATTACCTGCCGCTCTACCAGCCCCGGGACCCCAACGACCCCAAATTTGTGGCGGCCATGCGGGCCCTGAAGCCGGACTTTCTCTTCTCCTGCTACTATCGCCTCATGTTGAAAAGGCCGCTGCTGGAGGCGCCGCGGCGGGGGGCCCTGAACCTGCACGGCAGCCTGCTGCCTCGCTACCGGGGCCGCTGTCCGCTGAATTGGGTCCTGGTCAACGGGGAGAGTGAAACCGGCGTCACCTTGCATTACATGGAGGAAAGGCCGGACCGGGGCGACATCGTCGGGCAGAAACCCGTGGCCATCGAGCCGGAGGACACCGCCCTGACGCTGTTTGCCCGCATGACCGCGGCCGCCGGCGCCTTAATGCGGGAGACCTATCCGCTGTTGCGGGCCGGCGCCGCCCCCAGGGCCCCCCAGGATCAGAGCCAGGCCTCCTATTGCGGCGGCCGCGGGCCCGAAGACGGCCTCATTTCCTGGGACAAAGAGGCGGTGGCGGTATATAATCTGGTGCGGGCCGTCACCCACCCCTATCCCGGAGCCTTCACCCACCTTAGGGGGAAAAAGAGCAAAAAAGGCAAGAAACTTTACATCTGGGCCGGCAAAGCGCTGGCAGCATCAGCGGATCCCCAGGCCGCAGGCGCCGGTCCCAGGAGGCCGGGGCTGGTGGCGGCCCAGGTGCCTGGAGAGGGGCTGCTGGTGACCACCGGCCAGGGAAACTTCCTCATCACCCGGGCCCAATGGGAGGGAGAGCCGGAGTTCCTGGGGCCTGTCCTTGCTACTTGGGATTATCTGGTGGGGGATGTTTTGGGGTGAGAAAAGACCGTTTTCCGTTTTCCGTTTTCTGTGAAAAGGATTGGGGGTGGATTTGCAGAAATCCGGGTCGTACCCGGACCTAAGGGTATGGAAAGAAGCCATTAATTTTGTTAGCGATATATATTTAATTACCGCCAAATTTCCTGGAAAAGAAATATATGGCTTGACCAATCAAATCAGAAGGGCGGCGGTATCTATCCCGGCCAATATCGCCGAAGGGCAAGGGAGGCATTCTCCCGGGGAGTTTCGACAATTTTTGGGAATTGCTCTTGGCTCCATAAGTGAACTTGAAACTCACTTGATTATCTCCGAAAAAATAGAATACCTGTCTCAGGATGAACTCGACCCTCTCTTACTCAAATTAGATGATTTCCGAAAGATGATAAAGAGTTTAAGTAACGAATGGACATAATTCTATAAACAGATTTTTAAAACTGGCTTTCACGGAAAACGGAAAACTGGAAACGGAAAACGATCCATTAAACCTTAGCGGATAAATAATGAAGATACTGATCCTGGGAGTAAACGGCTTCATCGGCAACGCCCTGACCAGGCGCATCCTCATGGAGCGGGACTGGGAGGTCTACGGCATGGACCTCTACTCCAACAAGCTGGACCAGGCCCTAGACCACCCCCGCTTCCACTTCCTGGAAGGCGACATCGCCATCAACAAGGAATGGATCGAATACCACATCAAGAAATGCGAAGTGGTCCTGCCCCTGGTGGCCATTGCCACCCCGATGACCTACGTGAAAGACCCACTGCGGGTCTTTGAACTCGATTTCGAAGAAAACCTGCGGATCGTGCGCCAATGTGTTAAGTACCACAGCCGCATCATCTTCCCCTCCACCTCGGAAGTTTACGGGATGTGTCCGGACCAGGAGTTCTCAGAGGACTTAAGCAGCCTGGTGTTGGGGCCCATCCACAAGCAGCGCTGGATTTACAGTTGCTCCAAGCAGCTCCTGGACCGGGTTATCTGGGCCTACGGCCAGGCGGGACAATTGCAGTTTTCCATGATCCGCCCCTTCAATTGGATCGGCCCCAAGCTGGATGACCTCTACGCCGCCAAGGAGGGGAGTTCCCGGGTGGTGACCCAATTCATCCTCAACCTGCTGCAGCGGGAACCCATCCTGCTGGTGGACGGCGGCCATCAAAAACGCTGCTTCACTTATGTGGAAGACGGCATCGATGCCTTGATGACCATCATCGAGAACCCCGGCGGGATCGCCGACGGACAGATCTTCAACCTCGGCAACCCTTATAATGAGGCTTCGGTAAAAGAGTTGGCCCACCTTCTGCGCGACCTCTTCCGGCAGCATCCGGACCATAAGGATGACGGGGTCTATTCGGAGATTGTCGAAACTCGGCACGAGGACTATTACGGCCAGGGCTACCAGGACATCACCAGCCGCAAGCCCTCTATCGTCAAGGCGCGCCAGCTTCTGGGCTGGGAGCCGAAGACTGACCTCGACGCCTCCTTGAAGATCACCCTGGACGCCTTCCTGGAGGAGGCCCGGAGGGATAAGCAATTAGCGGCAAAAATCGACTAGTTTTGTGCTTCGCATACAGCATGGCATTGAATCAAAAAAATCTAAGTTCCAAGGGTATTAAAGTCCCCCTTTGAAAAAGGGGGGTTTAGGGGGATTTCAAGAGCTTATACTAAATCCTCCCTACCCTCCTTTTCCAAAGGGGGGTTAAAAATCAGTCATTTTAAATAGATAGTCAATTGCGGAAAAGACCACTAGGTTAGCCAGGGCATCGGCTCTGGCAGGTGCTGGCAACAGCAACGATTAAGATATGGCCACCACGTCATCGCCCAAAACCGGAAAGATCAAACCCAAGACCGATTCTCCACCGCGCCTGTGCCTCAAGGTGGACGTCGACACCCTGGAAGGGTATCGAAACGGGGTGCCCGCCCTGCTTAAGGTCCTGGAGGGGGAGGGGGTCAGGGCCACGTTCTTTCTGGCCCTGGGGCCGGACAACTCCGGCCGTGCTATCTTTAGGGTTTTCCGGCAACGGGGATTTTTCCAGAAGATGTGGCGTACCCGGGCTCCAGCGATTTACAGCCTCAAGACCATGTGCTACGGCACCCTGCTGCCCGCGCCCTTGATCCATGCCGCGGCCCCGGAGATCCCCGGCCTGATTATTGCGGCCGGCCATGAGCTGGGGCTGCACGGCTATGACCATGTGCGCTGGCACGACCAGCTTTTCCGGCTTACCTTCGACGAGATCTCCCAGGAGATTGCTGCGGCCCAGCAAACCCTGGTCGCACTGACGCGGCGGGCGGCCAAATCCTTTGCGGCCCCGGGCTGGCAATGCAGCCCGGCCAGCCGGGCAGCTTTGTACGCCCAAGATTTTCTTTATGCCAGCGACACCAGGGGCTTTACCCCTTATTTTCCAAGATTCGCAGAGACCATCACCCCGGTACTGGAGATCCCCACAACTTTGCCCACCCTGGATGAGCTTTTGGGAGTGGACGGCTGCCGCCCCGGGGATTTTTCTGAGTTGGTGCTGTCCCGCCTTAACCCGGAGAACCCCCAGGTGCTCACCATCCACGCCGAGCTGGAAGGCGGGCCGTTCCTGGAGGAATTCGCCGGCCTCTTACGGAGTTGCCGCCGGCAAGGGGTGGCCTTCTGCCTCCTGGGGGATTGGGCCCAGGGACTCCTTAGGGACCGGAGCCAGATTCCGGTGGCCCGGGTGGCTAGTTGCCGCCTGCCCGGGCGGGCCGGCTCCGTATCCTGCCAGAGCCGGGGGGAGGGCCTCCCATGATTGCCGTCATCGTGGCGGCCGCCGGGGTCGGGGAACGCATGGGCCACAAAGTCCCCAAACCCTATCTGCTGCTGGCGGGCAAACCCATCCTGGCCCATACCCTGGGGGTCTTCGAGCAGATCCGGGAAATCCGGGAGGTCACCCTGGTGGTGCACCCCGATGAACTGGACTATTGCCAGGAAAAGGTGATCTCCCCTTATGGCTTCAAGAAGGTCCTGCGCCTGGTGCCGGGAGGCAAGGAACGCCAGGACAGCGTTTACAATGCCCTCAAGGCCTTGCAAAACGAAGATGATTTGGAAATCGTCCTGGTGCACGACGGGGTGCGGCCCTTCGTCACTCCGGATCAGGTCCAGAAGGTGATCCAGGCGGCCCGGAGCCACGGCGGTGCAGTCTTGGGACTGCCGGCCCATGATACCTTGAAGACCGTCAATGCCGCGGGGGACATTCACCATACGCTGGAGCGCAAGGATATCTGGCAGATACAAACCCCCCAGGCGTTCCAGGCGGCCCTGCTGTGGCGTGCCTTTACCGAGGCCTACAGCCGCAATTTTTACGGCACCGACGAGTCCTCCCTGGTGGAGCAGCTCCTGCAGCCGGTGGTGGTGGTGGTGGCCGGCTCGCCCCTGAACCTGAAGATCACCACCCCCGAAGATCTGGCCCTGGCGGAGGCGATTCTGCACCTGATGCGAAGGAGGAGGCGACAGGGTGAAAATCGGCCTGGGTTATGACGCCCACCGCTTTACGGAGGGGCGCCCCCTGGTCCTGGGGGGCGTGGTTATTCGCTATCATCTGGGCCTCCTGGGACACTCCGACGCCGACGTCCTGAGCCACGCCATCGGTGACGCCTTCCTGGGCGCCGTGGGGGCCGGTGACCTGGGCCGCCACTTCCCTGATCATGACCCGGCCTTTAAGGATATCTCCAGCCTGGAGCTGCTTAAGAAGATCATGAAAATTGTCAGGCAGCGAGGCTACCAGCCGGTGAACCTTGACGCCGTGGTGGTGTGCGAGGCCCCCCGCCTGGGGCCGCATTTCCAGGAGATGATTGCCAGGCTGGCGCCCATCCTGGGCCTTCCCCCGGAGGACCTCAACCTCAAGGCCACCACCACCGAAAAGATGGGCTTCACCGGGCGGGGGGAAGGGATCGCCGCCTACGCCGCGGTCCTGGTGAAGAAAATTTAGGGTGGGCGCTGCCTTTCTTGCCGTGGCGCCATCAGGTGTCTAAGTGAAAACTGATCTTGTCCCTCGGAATTCGCAGATCACTACCATATCCCTCCCCACCTACGACGACTGTCTGGCCCTGATGGCGGCCCACGGCATGCTGCCCAACGTCCGGGAGCATAGTTACCGGGTAATGCAGGTAGCCGCTTTTTTGGGGCAGGCCCTGGCGGCCGCGGGCCTGGAGCTGCACCTGCCTCTGATCAGCACCGGGGCCTTGCTCCACGACCTGGGGAAGACCCCTTGCCTGGGGACCGCTCAGAACCATGCCCAATGGGGCGCTGAGATTCTGTCCGCCCTGGGTTACCCGGAACTGGCCCAGGTGGTGCGGGAGCACGTGCGCCTGGAAGAGGAATTGGTTGAGAACCCGCGGCCGCTGCGGGAGGCCGAGGTGGTCAACTATGCCGACAAGCGGGTGCTCCACACCCGGGTAGTAAGCCTGGCAGACCGCTTCGCCGACCTGAAGGTGCGCTACGGGCGCACCTCGGAGGCCCTGGTCCGGATCAATGCCATGGAGGTGAAAAGCCTGGCCCTGGAAGAAAAATTGTTTGCGGCCCTGCCGTACAACCCTGCAGATCTTCTCGATATTATACCTAACGATAAAAATACTTTTGCATCTCCACGCCCTGTAAAATCAGCAAAATTTACTCCCCCTGGGAAGGGGTGACATCGGGTGGGGGTGGTGTCGGTTTTAGAGTAGTTGACAGCCATTAGGCGCCGGAGGGAAGCATGGCCAAGATGCGGCTGGCCCTGATCGCCGGGGGGAAATCTTCAGAGCGGGAAGTCTCCTTAAAGAGCGGCGCCCAGGTCTTCGAGGCCCTGGATAAGGGTAAATATGATATCCGGCGCTACGATCCTCTCACCGACCTGGGGAGGCTGGTGGCGGACGCCCCGGAGCTGCAGGCGGCCCTGATCATCATGCATGGACGGGGCGGAGAAGACGGCTCCATGCAGGGTCTGCTGGATCTCCTGGAGATTCCCTACCAGGGCTCCGGAGTCCTGGGCTCGGCCCTGGCCATGAACAAGGAGTTGAGCAAGGCCCTTTATCAACGGGCCGGACTAAAGGTACCCGCGGCCCTGGCCTTTCCCCGGGAGCAGGCCCCCAGCCCCCGGGAAATCGAAGGAAAGCTGGGGTTGCCGGTGGTCATCAAGCCGGCCAACGAAGGCTCCAGCATCGGTATCACCCTGGCGCGCAGCCTGTCGGAACTGGAAGCAGGCCTGACCGCGGCCTTTGGCTACGACTCCCGGGTGCTGGTGGAGGAGTTCGTCCAGGGCGTCGAGGTCACCGGCGGCGTCCTCGGCAACCGGGACCCTGTTTCTCTGCCCCTGGTGGAGATCATCCCCTCAAGCGATTACCGCTTTTTCGACTACGAGGCCAAGTATCAGCCCGGGGCATCCCGGGAGATCTGCCCGGCCAGGCTCGAACCGGGGCTCGCCGCACAGGCGCAGCAGTGCGCCCTGGCGGCGCACGCCGCCCTGGGCTGCCGGGGCTATTCCCGCACCGACATGATCGTCCGGGAGGGGGAAATTTTCGTCCTGGAGACCAACACCATCCCGGGTATGACCGCCACCAGCCTCTTCCCCCAGGCCGCCAAGGCCGCTGGCCTGGACTTTCCGGCCCTCTTGGACCGTCTCATCAGCCTGGCCCTGGAGAGGGAGTGAGCGGTGAGTAGTATGGTAATGGAAAATAGGCAGGGTGGCATGCCAGGGGAATTAATTGGACCCTTTCTAAAACTCTTTTTTGTCAAATTATGATTCTTCGGTCGCTCCGCTCCGTCAGAATGAGAGTCTGGGAGGTAGGTCGGCAGATAGCTCTCGCATCTGCAGCGATTTTATCGCCGAGCGGTCACGGCTCACTACTCACCGCTTACTGCTCACCGCTCACTGCCTACTGCTTACTGCTCACTGCTCACTGCTCACTACCATGTTCGCCCCGCTGACCCGGCTCCTGGAAGATGGCTTAAGCGGCGGTATTTACACCGCCGCGGTGGCCCTGGCAGGGGTGGCTGGCGAGCTCCGCTGGCAGGCCGCCATGGGCCGGGTCTCCCGGGACCCGGAGGCCCAGGCTGTCGGCCCGGACACCGTCTTCGATCTGGCTTCCCTCACCAAACCCCTGGCCACTGCCTTGGCGCTGCTGCTGCTGATGGACGACGGCAGGCTCACACTCGCGGCCACCCTGGGGGAGTTTCTGCCCGAGGCCTGGCTGCCGCCGGACAAACGCCCCTTGAGCCTCGGGAGCCTCCTGGCCCACCGGGCCGGACTGCCGGCCTGGGAGCCCTTTTACCAGGAAATTCTGAAGAACGCCCCGCAGGCCCGCCGCGGCCTCCTGCCTCGCCTGGCCGCGGGCGTACCGCTGGTCCACCCCCCGGACACCGCCACCCTTTACAGCGACCTGGGGTTCATGCTCCTGCAGGCGGTGGTGGAAACCGTCTCCGGTGTGAGCCTGGACCATTTCTGCGAAACAAGAATTTACCGTCCCCTAGGGCTGGAAATCTTGGGCTTCAACCCTTTGCCTACCGCGGAGAAGACGGACCTAAGAACAGAAAACAGAAAACAGAAAACAGAAAACCGCTCCTACGCCGCCACCGAAACCGGCCTCATTGCCGGGCGCCACACCTCCGGCGAAGTGCACGACGAGAACGCCTGGGCCACGGGGGGTGTGGCCGGGCACGCCGGCCTCTTCGGCCGGGGAATCGAGGTTTTTCGCCTGGTGGCCGCCCTCTACCGGGCTTATCTGGGAGAGGCCGGCAGCTTGCCCTTCTCCCCCGCCTCGGTGCGCCGCTTCCTGACCCCGGTGGCCCCGGGGGCCCGGGCCCTGGGGTTCGACACCCCCGGCTCGGACGCCACCCGGCGCTCCGCGGGACGCTATTTCTCGCCCGCCGCGCTTGGCCACCTGGGCTTCACCGGCGTCTCTTTTTGGCTGGACCCGGAGGTGGGGCAGATGGTAGTCTTACTCACCAACCGGGTGCATATGGGCCGGGACGCCTTGGCCGGCATCCAGGCCTTTCGGCCCCGCTTCCACGAAGCGGCCTCCCTGGCCCTGGGGTTTGGCCGGGCCCGCTAATTCCAAATTGTAGGGTGGGCACTGCCCACCATTTTCTTCCTGGGGTTGTAGGGTGGGCACTGCCCACCATAGGGGGATCACGTGGCTCCCGCAGTAGAGCCGCTCATGGCCAAGCAGGAGCTTGGCAAGACACAGGGCGTTCCCAAGCCGGAGCTTGGGAACGAGAGGAAAATGTAGGATGGGCACTGCCCACCAATTCCTTAAAAACTGACAACTCAAAACTCAAAACTCGAAACTGGGCGACCCAGCGGGTCGCCCCTACAACTTGGGGCGGACACATGGGTCCGCCCCTACAACTCGAAACTAAAATGCACATCCACCTTCTGGGCATCTGCGGCACCGGCATGGCGGCCCTGGCCGGCATCCTCAAGGAGCAGGGCCACCGGGTCAGCGGCTCCGACGAACACGCCTACCCGCCCATGAGCACCTATCTGGCTGGGCTGGGTATTGCGGTGCAAAACGGCTACGCGCCAGAGAACCTGGCCCCCCGGCCGGACCTGGCGGTGGTGGGGAACGTCATCCGCCGGGACAACCCCGAGGCCCAGGCCCTGCTCACGAGCGACATCCCCCGCCTCTCTTTGCCTGAGGCCCTGAACCGCTTCCTGGTAGGGGAACGCCGGAGCCTGGTGGTGGCCGGCACCCACGGCAAGACCACCACCACCGCCCTGATCGCCTGGCTGCTCTACGCCCTGGGGCTGGACCCCGGCTTCATGGTGGGAGGCCTGGCCCGGAATTTTGAGGCCAACTACCGGGTGGGCCGGGGCCCTTACGTGGTCCTGGAAGGCGATGAATACGACACCGCCTTTTTCGACAAGCGCCCCAAATTCGTCCATTTCCGGCCCCAGGTGGGGGTGCTCACCTCCATCGAGTTCGACCACGCCGACATTTACGCCGACCTGGACCAGGTCATCCGGGCCTTCGAGTCCTTTCTTACGCAGGTGCCCGCCGAGGGCCGGGTCCTGGCCTGGGGGGATGCGCCCTTGGTGCGGCAGGTCTGCCGGGGCGCGGCCGCGGCCGTCGCCTTTTACGGCCAGGGCCCCCACTGCCACTGGCGGCTGGCGGACCTGGCGCCCCGGGCCGGCGGCCTGAATTTCACCGTCCTCCGGGAAGGCAAGGCCTGGGGTGAATTTTTCCTACCCATGCTGGGGACCCACAACGCCTTAAACGGACTGGCCGCCCTGGCGGCCCTGGCGGCAGTGGGAGGCGAGCCCGGCAACTTGCGCCAAGCCCTGGCGGGCTTTCAGGGGGTGCACAAGCGCCAGGAAGTAGTGGGGGAATTTCAGGGAGTGCTCATCGTCCAGGATTTCGCCCACCATCCCACCGCGGTGGCGGTGACGCTGGCGGCGGTGCGCCAGGGGTATCCGGGACGCCGCCTGCTGGCGGTCTTCGAGCCCCGCACCAACACCTCCCGGCACCGGGTCTTTCAGGAGCCTTACGCCGCGGCCTTTCAAGACGCGGACCTGGTCCTGGTGCGGGAGCCGCCGGATTTGTGGAAGGTGGAGCCGGAGGAGCAGTTTTCCTCCCGGCAACTCGCCTCCGACCTAACCCGCCGGGGCCAGACCGCCCTTTATTTTCCCGACACCGACCAGCTCCTGGCGGGACTGCTGGAGCTGCTGCGGCCCGGCGACCTGGTGCTGATCATGTCCAACGGCGACTTCGACCACCTAACGCCGCGCCTGGCCGCCGCCCTGGGATGAGAGAAAAAATACCCAAAACCGATTACAGATAACGAGTAGATATCGAAAGATTCTAACATCCGCAAAAAGTTCGCTTAATAGCAGAGATCTGCCTGCTGCCCCTGTCTGCTTTCTCGCTCCCCAAACCAGCTCCGGCCAGGGCATTCCTTCCAGCCAGGGTTGTTTAGATTGCCAGTTTTTTATTTATCCTTTAAACTTCCAAGTATTGAGGTCCAAGGGTTCTAAGAGGAATATTGCAAATTTAGGACAAAATATTCAGCCCAGCAATCTGGCATTGACGATTCCCTTGAAATTTATGCTAACATCGCTTCCATCAGACAACCCGGCTGAAGAAGATGATTATTGTCGGGTTAACAATTGGGGACCGGGCTCCCCAAAACCGTTTTTTGGCCGAGTCTGGTCAAGGATGGCGCCTAATCTCGGCTTATATGCGCCCCAAGCGGTGGGCGAACACCGGGGTCTCCGCAAAACCCTGTGGTCCAGGGGCGCCCAGGTTTGCCGCAGAATCTGAGCCAAGGAGATGTTCATGACCCGGAGACGCATGCTGACTGTTCTCGCCCTGTTTGGGGCTACCCTGTTCATGCTCGCGGCCTGTGCGGATATGGGACCGCCCTCGCCTCCCTCTGCAGCAGAGGCGTCTCCTCCGACCCCCATTTATTATGCGAATATCTACGGCCTGCCCCTCAGGAAGGGGCCCACCACATCCGACCCCGAGGTTTCCACTCTGCAGTTCAACGACGAAGTGCAGCTATTGGAAACTAAAGACGGTTGGGGGCGGGTATTGGATGTGCGCCGGAATATCGAGGGCTGGGCCGCCATGCGCTACCTCCAGCCGAGTCCGGCTGTGTGGCCCCGCCAAATGTTGCAGCAAGAAAGGCCGGCATCGCAACGGGCAGCCCCCATTTATTATGCGAATATCGCCGGCCTGCCCCTCAGGAAGGGGCCCACCACATCCGACCCCGAGGTTTCCACTCTGCAGTGGAACGACGAAGTGCAGCTATTGGAAACTAAAGACGGTTGGGGGCGGGTATTGGATGTGCGCCGGAATATCGAGGGCTGGGCCGCCATGCGCTACCTCCA
>JBAVAG010000128.1:0-1577 GCA_049585595.1 Desulfobaccales bacterium | reverse complement strand
CAGTAGCATTATTAACTAATCTTCTTGTATCTCCAACTCTCTCGGCAGACATCTTCCAGGAGTATGAAAAAGTGATTTGGATTAATCAACTCAAGCAAGTGGGCACAGCTTATGAAAGGGGGAAAATGGTTCTGGAGTTTCCGGTGATAACTGGCGACGATGAAACTACCACCGAACCGGGCATTTATCTGGTGCGAGTGAAAGAGGAAGACTATTATTCGCGGCAATACCAGACCCCCATGCCCTACTCCATATTTTTCAATTATCAAGAGAGAAAAGCGATTCACGAAGGAGTAGTACCGCCGCCGCAGAAGAAAAGAGGATTAGCCACCCATGGCTGCGTGCACGTACAGCAGCCCTACATCAAATGGTTATATGATTGGACGGAGACGGGCAGAACCCTGGTAGTTATCGTGGGCTGGAGAAAGCAGGATTAAAGATAGTTATCAGTTTTCAGTTTTTCGGTTTTCAGTTTCCGCCTAAAGGGCCCGCCGGCAAAACCCCGTAATGGCAAAAACCCTGCTGTTAAAATTGGTATTCAAGAATAACGAATATCTTGCCAAACCTCTCACTTATCATCAGGCCAACAAAAACTGCATATATGATTTCCATATCATCCGAGGGGATTTATGGGGAGGACGATTTCAAGTGTCCGTGATAGAAGGAGGCCAGAATACCGCAGGGAAAGAGATGGGGCCATCAGGTCGAAAGGAGGCGATATGCTCTGGATATGTGAAGTTGATTAGCTCGGCGATTGTTACAACTACTGGGGGCAGGTCACCTTCTGGTGGTGGCGAGATCTTTCCCAGGGGTTGAGGTTAATTATCGATCTTGGCCAGGATACGTTGGCGGTCTTCCTCTTTGCTGAGATCAAAGATACGGATACCGAAGTGCTCGGCCACCTTGATGCCTATGCCGGTGCCACCGCCCTCGGGCTTGTCCCAGTTGGGCAGGGCAATGACAAACTCGGTGCCTTCGATGATGCCGATATTGCGGCAGTGCAACCTGACCGTTCGGTCGTTTAGGGTTTCCGCCTTCGGATGTAGCTGTTTGACCAGCATCTGGCGCTCATGCGTGTCGGGCTCCACAATCACTTGGTTCAACAGGAAGATGAACTCAGGGTTGTAGCCCTCCCAGGGCAGATGCAGCTCCACCAGGCGGGGGTTCACCATACTACCCCCCAGGGCAAAGAACCGCTCGCTGCCGGCAGCATTGCCACTGGAGACGGTGAAGCCTTGGAGAGCCAGCCAACCGCCGATCTTGATGAGCAAATTTTGCTCTTCCGGTGAAGTCTCTTTCTTACCGATGCAGGCCACTCTTTTCATAAATTCTCTCCCTTGACGCCCTCAGGGATCACCCAAACAATCAAGGCTGCCATTACTTCTGCTGACCTGCCTTCAATAATTATACCAAGTTTTAAGTTAGGATGGGATTCAATTCAAGCTATAGATGACCTGCCCCCCAAAAACTGATCCACAAGTTATGTTAGAGTAGTGGATCGAAGGGAGGCAGGGAGATGAGCAGGAGGCGTTATGCTCCGGAGCAGATCATCGGGAAGCTGCGGGAAGCAGAGGTAG
>JBAVAG010000127.1:0-4253 GCA_049585595.1 Desulfobaccales bacterium | reverse complement strand
CAACCATATGTTATATGATATAAGTAAGTCAATAAATTCTTCAGCAGAAACAAATAAATTAACCCCGGCAGCGCGTATCCGCTCCCGCTCATCTTCCGAAACAATTGGTGTTGAACTGAGAATTATTTCATTAAAAAGGGAAAGGCGTGATTCAAGGCGGGGGAAGAATTCATCATATTGGGGAGGGTCGAATCCCATTTTCCAAAGAATTCTATTAGTTGCAATGTTTTGGCCAACAGACATCACTCCTTCCATGGGAAGCAAGATTTCTTGACAAATATGCTCAGTAATTATTTGACTTGAGAGAATCAAGTCCTGTATCGCCCTTTGAGGACCAACTCTCCTAATAAATTCAGCAAGGCCATCACGAGGACTGACTTCAGGTGCGGTGCGGAGACGCCAATTGAGCTCGCTAGTCATGTTCCCTTTGTCATAAGCATTCAAAATACTTGAAACTAAAATTAAAACTGGGTTTCTGCTTTCGGATCTTAAGCCATTAGATGAGAGCTCTGTTCTCATATCTTTTGAATGATGAGGTGGCGATTGACGAGCTTTTCTAACCTCGCCTATAGACATTCGGATATCACCATTTTGAACCATTTGGTCAACTAATGTAACCAAGTCTTGGTCAGGAAGAACAAGGAGGATTTGAACTTGTCCTTCAGGAGTCAATTTCATCGCCACATCTTTAGCAGACCCTATCCCATAACTTTTCTTTCTTGGTGCCATTGAAAGGGTCTCCCGTAGGACTTGACCGCGTTTACCACTAAGGGCGAAACTAACAAGACGTATCCTTTCGGAGCCGATGATCGAATCGGCAATTAAGATTGGAAGATCTACATACTTACGTCCACCATAATCTCCTCTCAACATACGTCTTAAGGGCATAAGCCATTCAGAAGCAGGTCCATATTTATCGAAAAGAAGGTTTGATATGTTATCGTATGCGATCACGCAAGGTATTCTCGGTGGGAGAAGAGTCACTCTATGAAGACTCCTGCAGCCTGTATCCGAGCAGTGCCACAATGGCAATCTCAACTCAGGAGGTAGGTATCTTGCCTCCTGACTTTCTAATATACCCAATGGGCCTGAAAGATACTTTCCCAGCTGGTATATACCTACGGGTGTGCCTCGCAAAAGTTTTGCCACATCTGGTGGCGGGATATGGTTAATGCCGTCGTTGTAAAAATGGTCGTTGAACCGATCATAGAGTAGGCGGCCAAAACGATATGGAAGCTGGATTTGGCCCTTTAGCAATTCTTCCTCAAAAAGTAAACGTATCGCTCCATGATCTGACAATTCCCAATCAAATATTATTTCATGATAAGAGAAGAATGCAAAGAGTGCCAAATAGAAATCGGGTTTTGGATAATGAGTAATGATGTCTTTAAGATCTTCTATATATTTCCTGCCGGCCTCTGTGGGAACAAGCAGGGAAGGCAATTTGTCATTTGCATGGTAATTTTCTGGATAAATCGCACTTTCCCAAAAACGACTAAGAGAATATAAAGACCGCAATTTATCTAATCCTGAAAATGAACTGACTAATTTTGATATATCTCTAGAGGATTTCCACATATCGAATCTCCTATTGACCTCTCACATCATTGGTTAAAATGCTTCGCAGGGGCTCGCGAAAGTGTCTTCTAATAGCATGATAACACAAATTTCGCTAGAAAAATTATTTGCCACAAAAAATTCAGCCCGTAGGGCGGGAAAGCGAAGCGCATCCCGCCTTCAGCATTATTCCATTTCTAGCCTTCTAACGTCATCATCTCCCGCCCATTCCAGGTTGTAAGCGCCGCGTTCCACAAATCGCTGAAAGCTTGAATGCGGCCAATCCGCGACTCTCGCAACATGACCGTGCTTTACCGGATTGTAGTGGATGTAATCTACATGACGCTCATAATCCCCCTCATCACGGATGACATGTTCCCAAAAGCGCCGCTGCCAAATGCCCCGTTCTCCCTTCTGCAAACGCCGTGGTGAAAGTCTTTCCCCTCTGGAAATTTTTGCGGCAAATCGTGCTTTGATATCATGCCAGCGGGTGGAGAAATCCGCATCCCCGGAAGGCAAAGTCCAGATGCAATGGAGGTGATCAGGCAAAATAACGATAGCCTCGACGGTGAATGGCCGGCGCCGGTGGGCCGCCTCAAATACCTCCCGAAGTTGGTCAATGTTTTCGGTCAAGTGTTTCCGGCGGCGTTCCAGCAGAGTGACCGTGAAGAAGAACGTGCCGCCCGGAACAAAGGCGCGAATATATTCCGGCATATGGTACACCTAACCCAATTGGTCAAGGCGGGATGCGCTTCGCTTTCCCGCCCTACGGCTCCTGAAAAAAGCGGAATTCCCCACCATTTTATTTAGGTCCGTAGGGACAATTCCTCCACCAGCCGGTCGGCGCAGGCCAGGATGAAGTCCCGCTGCTGCCGGGTGGCGTAGCCGATGCAGGCGCAGCGCATGGTCTCGCGGCTGCGGATCAAGAATTCGAAGCGCACGAAATCATCCCCCAGCTCCACCGCAAAGCGGAAGGGCCGGCACTGCTGGTGCTCGAACTGCTCCGGACTTAGCAGCTCCTCCGGCAGGTCCACCCACCAGACGTCTTCCAGGCTCGAGGTGAGGGCGTGCTCAGACAAATATTCCCGCACCCGGGGCAGGTCGGCCCTGGCGATTTCATCCAATAAATACTGTTTCATGGCAGTAATTGAGGAGCCTGCGGCTCGCCCTAAACGATGACAAATTATGAATAATTAGGGTGCGCAGTGCGCACCCCCCATTCCGCACGGGCGAGACGCCTGCGCCACCAATTCTTCCAAAAAACCTGAAAAGGTAATACCGGCACCGGCTCTCGACTTTGAACCTTGAACCTTGAACCTTGAAACCAGGTTCAGGGTTCAGGGCTGGCCGGGGGCTGGGTCCGGAGAGCCGCGTCCAGGGCGGCATAACCCCACAAGGCCAGCAGGAGGCCGCCGGGCAGCCAGAACAGGGGACGGTGCACGGTGTCCGCCAGCAGCAGGCGGACCAGCTCCCAGGTGAGGGGCCGGGGATAGAAGACCGCGGTGTATTCCTGGGAGACCAGGATGGCGGCCAGGAGCACCACCAGGGCCAAAAGAAAGTTGGCCGCCAGCACCAGGAGCACCCCTTTGCGGCGGTCTTGTTTATAGAGTTGCCCTAATCCCGGGAAGACCAGGGCCGAAAGGAGGAAGGCGGTCATCTGCGGGCGCATGGCTTATCATATCCGAAATTTCCCGGGGCGGTCAAGGGAGCCGGGGGATGGGGAGAGGCAGTTTTCTGTTTTCTGTTTGCTGTTTTCTGTTTTCTGTTTGCTGTCTCTGCTAAGGGCTCCTGACTTGGTTTTTTCCTTTCATAGAAAACCGAAAACCGCCTTCATAAGGAATCGGTGGGCAGTGCCCACCCTACAGGTTCCGTTTTCTGTTTATTGTTTACTGGTTACAGTTTTCTGTGGCGTTAAGGGGCCTTTGATTTTCATTTTGCCTTTCACCGAAAACAGAAAACCGGAAACAGAAAACCGTCTCTAATCGCTTCTGTCCGGGAGCATACACACCGGCTTGATTTTCTGTGGTGTTGGGATAAAATATATGGATACCATCGGCCTGGAGGCCGTTCTGTTGGATTATAAAGATACCCTGAACCTGCCCAAGAGCGATTTTCCCATGAAGGCCGACCTGCCCCGGCGGGAGCCGTTGATGCTCCAGCGCTGGGCCGAAACCGACCTCTACGCCCAGCTCCGCAGCCAGGGCCGGGGACGCTCCCGGTTCGTCCTCCACGACGGCCCGCCCTACGCCAACGGCCATATCCATCTGGGGCACGCCCTCAACAAGATCCTCAAGGACATCATCATCAAGAGCCGGCAGATGGCCGGCTTCGATTGCCCTTACCGGCCCGGCTGGGATTGCCACGGCCTCCCCATCGAACACCAGGTGGACAAAGAGATGAAGGCCCAAAAGCTCAGCCTGTCCCAGGGAGAGGTGCGGAGCCGCTGCCGGGACTATGCCAAAAGATTCATAGCCATTCAGAAGGGCGAATTCCAGCGTCTGGGGGTGCTGGGGGATTGGAGCCGCCCCTATCTCACCATGGACCAGGCCTACGTGGCTGAAATCCTGGAAGAATACGGCCGCGTCTATTTCAGCGGGGCCATCGAGCGCAACAAAAAGCCCATCCACAGGTGCGCCACCTGCCGCACCGCCCAGGCCGAGGCGGAGGTGGAGTACGAAGAGCACCAGGCCCCGTCT
>JBAVAG010000126.1:0-23440 GCA_049585595.1 Desulfobaccales bacterium | reverse complement strand
CCGCTGACCTTCGCCTTAACTATCGGAAGACGCAAGTTATTCCGGCGGCTGACCGCGATTGGCAGCTTGGGATAGAAAAATGGGCTCACTTGGCTGGCGCCCGGGATTCGGGCTGCACGGAAAGGGGGCTAGATGGCGAGCAGGGGGGAAAAGAATTCCTTGCCGTCGCGGACCGCCATGATGGCGGTATGGAGGGCCGTATCCGCGTCTTCCTTGAGGAGGTAGCCGCTGACTCCCGCGGCCACGGCCTGCCGCAGATACTCCTTGCTGCGGTGCATGCTGAGAATTAGGACCTTGACCTTGGGATAAAGTTGCTTAATCCTTTTGGTCGCCTCCAGGCCCCGGAGCCTGGGCATGGCGATATCGATAATGACCAGGTCCGGGTGGCTGGTTTTCAGAATCTCCAGGAGTTCCACGCCATCGCCGGCTTCCCCCACGACCTTCAAGCTGCTGTCTTCCTCGATGATCTTCCTGATCCCCTGGCGCACCAGCGCATGGTCATCAGCGAGAACGATTCTATAATGATGATCTCTATTCATTGCCCGCCCTGGATATCCTCAAGGCCTTGCAGCCACTTGCCGTTGCTTACGGAGGTTGGCGCCTGCCAAAGGCAAGGCGCGACAGGGATACTTGCGAGCAGGTCCGGTTAAGGGGGATCTTGGAAAATCGCCTGTCCGGCGGTTGGCTAGGGGAGAGGGCCGTACAATTGAGGTGGCTGGCATCAGAAATCCCGTCTCCGCTCCCGAGGGGTCATGCGGGCATCCTTGCCACCTGGAATAAGGCGTAATATCTATACTAATTTATTCTCCAACCAATTTCCACGCATGTTAGGGTTTTATTAAATTATAAATCGGTAATATCGGCAATCAAGGACTTTAGGGAATTTTTAAAAAATTTATCTGTGGATATAAATGATCTGCCACAGGCTTGGTACCTAACTGATAGGGATCATGAAGGATTGAAGATTCTCTGGGGTTGGTTGCTACGGCATTGGTTGCTTTGCCTTGGCCTCGCTTCCCACGGCAAAGTCAATAATTGATCCCGGATAAAAATCTTGGTTCTTCCGGGACCATCTCCAATTGGTTAACTATACAGCTTTCTGTTAGCCAAACCCAAGCGGCGCGCCTCATTTCTTTCTGCCGCCCATCCACCAGGGGATGTCCGAAGGGGTCATCCTGGCCCGGAGCTGCTCCAATTCCGTTTTCAGTCCGGCCACTTCGGCCTTAAGCGGCGCTATCTCCGCCTGGAGGAGCGGCCAGGCCGCCTGCAGCCGCGCCATCTCTCCTTTGAGGCTGGCCATCTCGGTCTTCAGTTGCGCCGCATCGAAGCTAATTTCCGGCCCCAGCCTCTTGGCCCTGGCCGCCTCCGCCTGCAATCCCGCCAGCCCGGCTTCCAGCAGATCCAGGCGCTCTTCCACCCTGGCCGTCCGGTTGGCCATCCCCGCTCCGGGCAACACGGTGTCCAGGGGATTATCCGCCACCGGCGCATCCAGGGGATTTTCCCCGATGGTGCTGCGTTTGGCCATCGCTTAACTCCCTTCCTGGCTGATGATCTCCCGGGCCAAGGCCCGGTAATCGGCGGCCCCGGCGCTCTTGGGATCGTATTGGGTTATGGGGCGGCCGAAGGAGGGGCATTCGGCCAGGCGAATATTTTCCCGGATAACGGTACGGTAAACCAAAGGGCCGGACCGCACCCGCAGTTGCTCCACCACCTCCCGGGCGTGGCGGGTGCGGGCGTCCACCCGGCAGGCCAGGATACCGGAGATTTTGAGCTTGGGGTTGAGGCGCTCCCGGACCAGTTCCACCGTTTGCAGGAGTTGGGCCAGACCGCTCAGGGCCATGACATGGGCCTCCACCGGCACCAGCAGCTCTTCCGCCGCCGCCAGGGCGCTGACGGTCAGAATCCCCAAAGTGGGGGGGCAGTCCATGAGAAGGTAGTCCCAGCGGTCCGGCGGCAGGCGCTGGAGGTTGCGCCGCAGAATGGTTTCCGCCCCCACTTCCCCGGCCAGAATCTTCTCCGCCCCCACCAGCCAGGGGGACGACGGGATCAGGTCCACCCCCGGAGCCCCGGCCTCCCGGATGAAATCCGCGGGGTCGCCGTTTTCGGTGAAGATGCCCAGCACCTCTTTGCCGGTGTTTTTGACGCCAAACCAGTCGGTGCTGGAGTGTTGCGGGTCCAGATCCATCACCAGGACGCGGCGCTTAAGTTCGCTCAGGGCCGCGGCCAGATTGACGCTGGTGGTGGTCTTACCGCTGCCGCCCTTCTGGTTGGCAATGGCGAAAATCCTCATCGTCTCATTCCCCTCTCTTTAAAAACCCGATAAAACAACCCTCGCCCGGGGCGCCATTCCCAACCTGGCCGCAGGCGCAGGCGGCACCTCGGGTGAGTCGAGCCGCCGGTCCCAACCTGGACCTGAGCTTTCCGGTATCAGCTTTTCCAAGTCACCATGCCACAGGAGGATGGGTATGTCAATCTCGGCCGGGGTAAGCGGGAAATGGTCCGCGGAGCCCCGGTGCGGTTTGAGCCATTCTTTGTTAATTAGTCCTCATTACTTTATGATGAAAATACCAGGCGGGGCGGTCTTCTATGGGGCCGGTGCCCCCGCCCGTTAAGGAGTCGATAACCGCTCAAAGCATCTCATCCCAAAAAAAGTAAAAAATTAAATTAAAAGCGAATAAAATCCTTGACTATTATAAATAATAAATTTAATAATCAAACGTCACCAATAGAGACGTCTGAAAAAAGAATCCCAACAGGTCATGCCGAGGGGGCGAAGCGGCCGAAGAATCTTATCGGATGACCACCAGGCACTTTTACAGGGGTCTTAACTAACTTGAGAAGAAAGAGAGGTTCCCATGGCCAGCGAAGTGTTAAGGTTAACGTCGCAGATTGTGATAGCCCACGCCTCCATGAGCGAATTGACTCCCCAAGAGTTGGTGGAGGAAATTAAAGAGGTTTACCAAGTCCTGGGTGCCATGGAAGGCGGCGCTGTTATGCCGGAGGCCTTGGTCCCGGAAAAGGGCAAAGAAACTGGCCTGACTAAGAAACCGCCGGTGCCCCTGAAGGAGATTGTCGCGGAGAAACACGTAGTCTGCCTGGAGTGCGGGAATAAGATGCGCACCCTGAAGGCTCATATCCGCAAGGCCCACAAGCTGCAGCCCAAAGAATATTTCCAGAAATACTGCTTGGATCCCAAGAAATATCCTCTGGTATGCAAGGAATATTCTAAGCAGCGCAGCGAGATGGCCAAACAACGGGGATTTGGTGAGCGGGGCACCCATCATAAGGCGGCCAAACCCAAATAACCGCGGAAAACGGCTAAGTTAGCTTCATTTCTCCGATATTCTCACCTGGAGCGTGGAATATTCCCTGGGGGCGGACCTGCGTGTCCGCCTTCTTTATGGGGCTGCCTAGGCTTCTTCAAGATTCCTCGGGAAGTGGATTTAGCGGCCGGCCAGCGCCCGCCAGCCCAAATTACCTGTCCTTGATTGACCCGAAATGTGAACCATAAGAAGACCCCTTGAGATCTTTACAGGGGCCAGGGATTAGGGACCAGGGCTTTTTACTGACCCCTAATCCCTAACCCCTAACCCCTGCCTTAAGGGTCTCAAGGGGTTTTTTGATTTCAGGGCTGCCGTGGACCTTGGGAAGTTAACCGGAAAAGGCCATAGGTTCCATGACTAATTTTTTTGCTTGACATTAAAACAAATGATTGATACAAGAATTTTAAACGTCTGTTTAATTTTTTAGAGGTTCCATTTACGGATATCCCTTCAGAAAGCTCTTCCGGCGCCGAAACCCGCCAGCGCCTTCTGGACGCGGCGGGGGAAGTCTTTGCTAAACGGGGGTTTCGCAACTCCACTATCCGCGAAATCTGCCGCCGGGCCAGGGCCAACCTGGCGGCCGTGAACTATCACTTCGGTGATAAAAAACGTTTGTATGCCGCGGTCCTGGAATACGCCCATGCCCGCGGCCGGGAGCAATACCCTCTGGCCTCCGACGAGGGTGCGGATCTCCCCCCGGAAGAGCGTCTGCACGCCTTTATCCATCATGTTGTGTTCAGCCTCTTCGCTGAGGGGGTGCCGTCCTGGCCCGGCCAGTTGATGGCCCAGGAAATGGTCGAACCCACCGCTGGCCTGGATGCCCTGGTGGAAAAGATGATTCGCCCGATGTCAGAAAAGTTGGCGGCCATCGTGGGAGAACTGCTGGGAGCCGGGGGGACCGCTGAGCGGATTCGCCTCTGCCAAATGAGCATCATCGGTCAATGTCTCCATCCCCGTAATGCCCGCCCGGTGATCCAACGGCTTTTTCCCCAGCAGCAGTACGGACCGGAAGACATTGCCGCCCTGGCCGACCACATCACCCGGTTTTCCTTGGGCGCCCTGAGAGGCTTGGCAAAGGGAGAGAATGAGGATATTGACCTGCCTCGGGGCGAGGAATGCCAACCATGAAAGGAATCCTGCGAGTCGCCTTCAAATTGCTAGTGGATGACCGTGGCAAGTTTGTCGCACTGATCGTAGGAATCACCTTCGCAGTCTTTCTGATGGTGCAATTGACCTCCGTCTTTTCCGGCATCCTGACCAAGGCCTCGGCTACCATCATCAACGTGGGCGCCAGCGTCTGGGTCATGGACCCCTCCGTCAATAATCCGCTCAACAGTATCCAGTTGCCTGATTACATCCTGGACGCGGTTAGGAGTATCAACGGCGTCAAATACGCGGTGCCGTTATATTCCGGGGTGGCCCTCGTCAAACTCCATGACGGCACCTATCAGCCGGCAACCGTTCTCGGACTGGACGACGCCAGCCTGGTGGGCCGCCCCGAACTGATCGCCGGGAAAATTGACGATATTTTTGCCGATAATGGATTTATCGTGGTAAAAGACGAAGAATTTTCCAAGTTAGAAGACCCTGCGGTCGGCACCACCTTTGAGATCAATGACCACCGGGGAGTCGTCGTCGGGATCGCCAAAGTGACCAGCAGCACCCTGTTCGGCATCCCGACCCTATACACGACCTTCACCCGGGCTATTGAGTACATCCCTTCCACGCGTTTCACCATTGCCTATATCTTGGTTGAACCGAAAAATGACAAAGACATCCCTTATATCAAGGCTCAGGTGGCCAAGGCCGGTTATTTGGCGCTGACCAATAGTGAATTCCAGCAAATGGTCGCCAACTATTACAAATACCAAACCGGCATCGGCACCAACATCCTGATCATGACCCTCATCAGTTTCCTGGTAGGTCTATCCATCTGCGGCCAAACCTTCTACACCTTCGTTTTGGAAAATCTGGAGAAATTCGGGGCCCTAAAGGCCATCGGCGCCAAGGGCTCCGAACTCGTCTACATGATCCTCTTTCAAACCCTGTTCACCGGATTGACCGGGTACGGCCTGGGGGTTGGCCTCAGTTCCCTGCTGGTCGCTGTGGCCAAAAGCAAGGTGCCGAATTACGCCGCGGACATAACCTATTTCAATCTCGGCATGGCCTTCATCATGGTGCTCATCATCTCCGGAATTTCCAGTTTCATCGGGGTGAGAAAAGTGATCAAAATAGAGCCGTTCGACATTTTCAGAGGTTAAGCATGGGCGAGGCGGCAGTGCAGGCCGTGGGCCTGGTGAAATGGTTCGGAGCCGAGGATATCAGGACCTACGCGGTGCGAGAGGTCAGTTTTGAGGTCAATTTTGGCGAAATGCTCTATATTACCGGCCCCTCGGGCAGCGGCAAGACCACCCTGTTGAGCATTATCTCGGGGATTCTGAGACCCAATGCCGGCACGGTGGTGGTGGAGGGTAAAGAAATCTGGAAGCTCAGTCCCAACGAACTGGCCGATTTTAGATTGCACACCGTCGGTTTCGTGTTTCAGGACTATCACCTATTCCCGAAGCTGACCACCGCGGAGAACGTGGCGCTTCCCCTGATACTCAAGAAGCAGGACTGGGATGAATCGATGCGCCTCGCCCTGGAATTTCTAGATGTAGTGGGAATCAAGGACCGGGCGGAGCTGCCCCCCTCCAGGTTGAGCGGCGGTGAACAGCAGCGCGTGGCCTTGGCCAGGGCCATCGTCAGCCGTCCGGACATTTTAATCTTTGATGAACCCACCGCCTCCCTGGACGGCGCCACCGGCAGAAAAATTATCGGGTTTATCAAAGAAAACCTATTGAACGAGCACCGATGCATCCTGATCGTCACCCACGACGCCAGGATCTTCGAATATGCCGACCGGAACCTCGAGATGGAAGATGGCCGGATTGTGAAGATTGTCAGCGGAGGCAAGGGAGTGGGAGGTGTGAGTGAGGACTAAAATATTAACCGCCCTGGTGATCCTGGGAATAGTGGCCGGCCTGGTGAGCGCCTACGTTTACGGCATCCGCAAGCCACCGCTGCCACCGGCCTTTAATCCGGCCCAGAACCCTTATGCCAAGGGTATTTATGCCAACGGCATCATTGAAAGCTACCAGTCGAACGGGGCCAACATCAATATCTATCCCGAAGTCTCGGGAACCGTCACCCAGATCCTGGTAAAGGAAGGGGACAAGGTAACTGCGGGGACCCCGCTACTGCTGATAGACGATTCCATTCAAAAGGCCACCGTGGAGCAGCAAAAGGCCCAGGCTGAAGCCGCTCTGGCCATGCTGCGGGAACTCAAGGCCGAGCCGAGGACAGAGGTCCTCAGGGTGTCCAAGGCCCAGGTCGATTATGCCGCCGCCCAGGTTAGAACTTCCCTGGATACGCTGAAAAAGCTAAAGAGGTCCTTCACCATGGACCCCAAATCGGTGAGCAAGGACCAGTTGGACACCGCGGATAACACGGTCAAGGCGAATCAGGCCAATCTCGGGGTGGCGCAGCGGAACTACCAATTGACCAAGGCCGGGGCCTGGATCTATGACATCCAAAATCAGCAGCATCTGTATGAAGCCTTGTCCAAGACCTATGCCAGCGGGGCCGCCCTGCTGGCTAAATACAGGCTTCGGGCGCAGGTTGACGGCGTGGTCCTGGCCATCAACGCCGCGGCAGGCAGTTTCGTGTCGCCCCAGGGGATTTATGACACCTACACCCAGGGAACTGATCCCGTCATGGTCATGAGCCACCCCCAGGAGCCTTATCTTGAGGTCCGGTGTTATATTGACGAGATTCTCGTTCCCAGGATGCCGCCGCCGTCCAAGATGAACGCCCAAATGGAAATCAGAGGGACGACCGAGCGCATCCCCCTGGAGTTCGAACGTATCCAGCCTTACGTGAGCCCCAAGATCGAGCTGTCGGATGAAAGGACCGAAAGGGTGGACGTGAGAGTGCTGCCGGTCTTGTTCCGCTTCAAGCCGCCCCCCAACCTGAATATTTATCCGGGGCAACTGGTGGATATCTATGTGGAAACGCAATAAGCCGCCGGGAGACCGGGACACCTGTAGGCGGCGGCAACCGGCGCTGGCTGGCTGCGAAGCCGGTTACAGGCAGATCCTGGCCTGGTTCTGCCTGGGAATCCTGTCCGGCCTGCTGGTTCCGGGTTGCGCCGTGGGACCCGACTTCGTCCCTCCCCAGCCCCCGGCGGCGACCCAATATACCCAAGGGGAGGAACCGGCCAAGACGGTGGCCGCGGCCGGCCGGTCGCAGCACTTTGAATACGGCGCCCAAATCGCCCAAGATTGGTGGCACCTGTTCCAATCCCCCAAGCTAGACCAGGTGATCAAGGAAGCAGTGGCCCAGAATCCTAACCTGCAATCGGCCCAGGCCGGCTGCAGCAAAACCAGGATAACCTCCGGGCGGGCTACGGTTCCTTTTTCCCCCAAGCCTCCGGTGACTTCTCCTACAGCCGGGAGAAGTTTAACCCCGCCCAATTCGGCAGTTCCGCCAAGAGCAGCATCTTCAATCTCTACACCAGTTCGGTCTCCGTTAGCTACCTGCTGGACGTCTTCGGCGGCACGCGGCGAACCGTGGAGGCCCTGGCGGCTCAAGCCGATTATCAGAATTACACCACCCAGGCCACCTATCTAACCCTGTTGGGAAACGTCGTCAACGCCGCCATCGCCCAAGCAGGCTACCAGGCCTCCATCGACGCCACGGAACGCCTCATCGCTTTTCAAAAAGAACAACTGCGCATCACCGAAACCCAGTTCCAGGCGGGGACGGCGCCGTATGCCAACGTGGTTAGCGTGCAATCGCAGCTCGCCGCCACCGAAGCGACCCTGCCGCCCATCAGGCAGAACCTCAACAAGACTCAGCATCTGCTGGCCGCCCTGGTGGGACGCACTCCGGCGGAGTGGCAGCCCCCCCGGGTCGATCTGGCAGAAATCACCCTGCCCGGGGAACTGCCCGTGACCCTGCCTTCCGAACTGGTGCGCCAGCGCCCCGATATCCTGGCTTCCGAAGCCCAAATGCACACTGCCAGCGCCAATATCGGCGTGGCCACCGCGGCCATGTTCCCCAGCTTCACCCTGAGCGCCGGCTATGGTCAAACGAGTACCGATATCTCCACGCTCATGGGTACCGGCGCCAATTTTTGGAGTGCGGGCGCCGCCCTGGCCCAACCCCTCTTGCGCGGCGGGACCTTATGGTTTCAGAGGAAGGCCGCCATCGATGCCTATCAGGCATCCCTGACCGATTATCGCCAGGTGGTGGTAAGCGCCTTCCAGCAAGTAGCCGATAGCCTGCGCGCGGTGCAACACGATGCCGAAGCCTTGCAGGCCCAATCCGCCGCTCTGGACGCTGCCAGGCAGGCCTTGCGATTGACGCAGTCAAACTATCAGGCCGGGCTGGTCAACTATGTGCAGATGCTCACGGCCGACAACCAATACCAGCAGGCCAGGCTCGGCTTCATCGGGGCCCAGGCGCAGCGTTTGCAGGATACCGCGGCGTTATTCGTCGCCCTGGGTGGCGGCTGGTGGAACCCCGACCGCCCTATGGCGGGAAAGTAATTACGCTGGTAAAATATAATGATGCTCAAAAGGGGTAAACAATGTTGAAATTAAAGGAGTTCGAGCAAAGCGACTTCAAGCGCTGGCCCTATGTCGAAGCCCTTGCCGGCACCATTGTCCCGATGCTTGCCCAGGTGAAGATCCGGCCGCCGGACTACAGGGGCTTGACCGCAACGGTAGTAGTGGATGGCAACGGCATCCAGGTTATGATTAAGGGTAAAACCGGTAATGAGAAAAAGGCCTTTTCCCTGGACCTCTACCCCTTCCCTTTGGCAGTCTTGGTGGCGAAGCATTTGCAAGAACCACTCGACGCGGAAGTCTTGACCAAGTTGGGTTTTCGAAGATGGGAATGAAGGGCGAATAGAGGTAGCCGGTGTTAAGAGCCGCTGCCGTTCGATTAGTATGTGAATTTGCTGACATAAAATCTATCCCGCTTCCAAATATGATCATTACCCTTCCGCCTTTCCGCAATTATTAATACAGACACCGCCAGCGTCCAGAAGTAAAGGTTACAAATCTGCCAGGAGATTGCCTTGACAAAGGCTGTCGAGGTGCAGATTTTTATTGAAGTGGGCTGTCCGGAGAGCGGTTCGCCTTAAAGGCCCGTGAACTTATCAGGAGTCTCACCTCAGTAAGGGGTCCACAGACAAATTAAGATCATTTCCAGTTCTCCCGACGTCGATCATGAATATTGGCGAACTTGCAGGCACCATCTTCTGCGCGTCCCTGGTGGCAGGATTCCTGGGATCTTTGACGGGAATGGGTGGCGGGGTGGTGATCATACCCCTCCTGACTTTAGGTTTCGGCATAGATATCCGCTATGCCATCGGCGCCTCGCTGGTGTCAGTGATTGCCACCTCGTCGGGGGCCGCGGCCGCTTATGTGAGAGAAGGATTTTCCAATATTCGGATCGGCATGTTTCTGGAAATGGCCACGACTATGGGGGCGTTATTTGGGGCGGCCTTGGCGGCCCTAATTACCCCCTCCTATATTGCCGTGATTTTTGGCGTAGTTCTCATCTATTCCGCCTATTTATCGACCCACCCCCCGCCTGCCAGGTCTGACGAGGGGAAGCCTGATCGGCTGGCCACCCGTCTGCATATGGACGCCTCCTATCCTGGCCCCCAGGCTCCGCTGAGCTATCATGTGCAAGCCATCCCAGCCGGGTTCAGTTTGATGTTTCTGGCAGGCTCCCTTTCCGGACTGCTGGGGATTGGATCGGGCGCAGTCAAGGTTTTGGCTATGGATCAGGAAATGCACGTCCCTTTTAAGGTCTCCACCACCACCAGCAATTTCATGATAGGGGTAACCGCCGCGGCCAGTGCCGGAATTTACCTCAACCGGGGCTATATCGATCCGGGACTGGCCATGCCGGTGGCGCTGGGGGTGACCATCGGTTCCTTGCTGGGAGCTCGCCTCCTGATAGGAATGCATAGCCGCTGGCTGCGCCTGACCTTTGCCGCAGTCATCCTGTTTGTGGGTTTGGAGATGATCTATAACGGCTTGACCGGCAGGCTCTAGCATGCGTTTGCCCAAGGCCTGGACTGATCAGCAGATGGACATAGTCATCGGGGTGATACTCAGGACTGGAGTTATTATCTCCACCCTCGTGGTATTGCTGGGGGGAGTCATCTATCTGCATAAGTTCGCTTTCGATAAACCCTATTACCGGGTTTTTCACGGAGAGCCAAGCGACTTACGCCATATACCGGGAATTATCCGGGACGCCATGGCCTTCAAGGGGCGGGGCATAATCCAATTCGGCCTGCTGCTTCTGATTGCAACTCCGGTGGCGCGGGTCGCTTTCAGCGTGGTGGCCTTTGCCTTGCAACGGGACCGCCTCTACGTCATGGTGACCCTCATTGTTTTGGGGATCCTGTTATTCAGTCTGTTAGGAGGGCGGTAGGAGCACTAGTCCTGGCCCGGCGCCCGATTTCCTGCGCGTCGCCTCGTGAATGGCATGACCGTTCAACCCAACTCTCAGAAAAATCGATGGCATCTGCTCCTGGGCCAAGCAGGCCCTCTCATCGCGGCCATGCCCCCGGCCTGCTTCGCCATGACCATGGCCACGGGCATTGTCTCCATCGCCTGTCATCTCCTGGGGTTCTGGTTCCTGGCGGTTCCTCTTTTCTGGCTCAACCTGGCACTGTACCTGATCCTGTGGTTGCTCACTCTGGCGCGCCTGGCCCTCTACCCCTCGCAAATGTTCGCTGACTTAACCAGCCATACCCGGGGAGTCGGTTTTTTCACCATGATTGCCGGGACCTGCATCCTGGGAACCCAATTCTATCTTCTCCTGGAGGCTTATACCCCTGCCGCCTGGCTCTGGCTGCTGGGAATCTTTCTGTGGTTGCTTTTTACTTATGGCGTGTTGGCCGCCCTGATCGCCAAAGACGATAAGCCTGCCCTGGCGGCAGGGATCAACGGCACCTGGCTGGTTGCCACGGTGGGCACCCAATCCATCGCAATTCTCGGGGCCTTGCTGGCTTCCCGGGTTCCCGTCCACCGGGCAGAGATGCTATTCTTTGCCCTCAGTATGTTCCTGCTGGGCGGCATGCTTTACCTGGTTATTATGGTGATGATTTCCTACCGCTTCTTATTTTGCCGGCTTGAGCCTGAGGCCTTTGATCCCACTTTTTGGATCAATGCCGGGGCAGCAGCCATTTCGACCCTGGCCGGGGCCGATATTCTGGCGAACGGTCAAGGGCTGCCTTTGATCGAGTCCACAGGTCCATTTCTGCTGGGCTGCACCATCCTTTTTTGGGCCTGTGCCACCTGGTGGATACCGCTGCTGGCAATCTTGGAAATCTGGCGTTATCTTATCCGGGGAGTCAAGATTTCCTACACTTCGGATTACTGGGGCCTGGTATTTCCCCTGGGCATGTATACCGTCTGCACCATTCGCCTGGCTGAGATTGCCCGGCTCGATTTTCTCTGGGAAATATCGCGATATTTCATTTATCTCGCCTTAACGGCCTGGTTTTTGACGTTTGCGGGGCTGGTGCGGTCGCTGCTGAGACCGACAACCCCGGGGCCTGGTCCCGCCTGATGCAGAAGTGACGGCTTTAATGCTCCCTGCCAATCCCTCGGACCGAGGGGTTCCCAAACCTTTTTCTGGATTGGCCTTCTAGTCTGCTGCCTGATCCCGGTTGCCACCCTTTGGCCCCGGCCCCCTGGGAGTGGGCGTATAGCGGCGCGCCGGCGAATATGTTAAATTTAGGGAGAAGCCGCAAACACTGGATCAACCTTTACCTGGACGGGCATGACCACCTCCAAATCGAAAAAAATTGACTGCGGCCAGCCCCGGCCGGACCGTTTGCCCCTGCTGCAGATTCAGGATGCCACCCTAATCAAAAATGGCAAGTGCCTCCTGGATAGCCTGACCATGAAGGTTATGGAGGGCGAACATACCGCCATCCTGGGCCTCAACGGCGCTGGAAAATCCGCACTTATCCGACTGATTACCTACCAGGAATATCCCCTGGCCCACGCGGACGCCACCACAACGCTCTCCATCTTTGGACAAACTCTTTGGAATGTCTTCGAATTACGCTCCATTATGGGCATTGTCTCCACCGACCTGCACCTTTCCTTCCTCAGGGGGACGCTGCCGGGGCGGACGCGGGGCCTGGATGCCGTTTTGTCAGGTTTTTTTGCCAGCTACGGACTTTTCGATCACCACCGGGTAACCGCACCGATGCGGGATCGGGCCCTGAAGGCCCTGGCCATGATAGAGGCCGGTCATCTGGCCGACAAGTTTATCGAGGAGATGTCCACCGGCGAAGCCCGGCGGATTCTGATCGCCCGGGCCCTGGTTTCAGATCCCCGCGCCCTGATGCTGGATGAACCCACCGCGGGGCTGGACCTCCTGGCCCGGTACCGTTTCCTCAGCGCCCTCCGCAGAATCGCCCGCAATGGGAAAACCATCATTCTGGCTACTCATAACGTTGAAGAGATCTTCCCGGAAATCGACCGGATTATCCTGATCCGGCACGGGCGGGTATTGCTGGACGGGCCCAAGAAAGCGGTGCTGACCTCAGGTAACCTGTCCGCCATGTTTGGCGCGCCCATTCAGGTGCGGGAAAGCCAGGGGTATTACACGGCCGCCAGCCTTTAGCAGGCTGCCGAACCTTGACTTACGCCAATATTATGCTTAACAAAAATAATTGGCGCAGGCAGGTCAGCTTCCAGGTTAAACCAGGGGAGGGAGGCCGCCAAAACCATTTTTGAACTTCGGTTGCCACATAATTTCGGATAAGCCTTGGGTTCAAGTCCCCTCCTGCCTTGAGGGACCCTTAGCAAGAATCGTCGGGGAGACCCGCTATGAAGATGAAATTCTGCTTATCGCTGGGACTGGCCCTTATTCTGGCAGGTTGTTACGGGGCAGGATACTACGGCGATTACGGCTATCCCTATTACGATCAAGATTATTTTTACGATTATCCCTATTACTGGCAGGAACCTTTTTATTTCGGGGAACCTTATGGTTACTACAACTTTTATTCCACGCCCTATGTAAATCCGTATCACCAATACCATCGTTATTTCGCCCCGGGTGGGCATGAGCAACACTTCCAGCCCGGCGGCGGGGGCGGCTTCAATCCCGGTGGCGGCGGGGGCGGCTTCAATCCCGGTGGCGGCGGGAGCGGGGGTGGTGGGTTCCGGCCCGGCGGCGGAGGCGGCGGCGCCCCCAGGTCCGGCGGCGGCGGACGCCGATGAATTCCTAACCCGGCGTCCGGGCCAGCGCGGACCCGGCCCGCTGGCCTGGAGGAAACTGGCGGCCCAAGATCGCCATCAGCGCGGCTTTAATCTTTATACCTATATGAATCAATGGTTTTCGGGTGCATACTCGCATATTATCCAGGTCTAAAACTCTTCCAACGGGAGGACAAAATGCAAGGTAAGTTCCATTTCTTCAAGTTAGCGGCGCTCGCGGCAGTCGTGGTCGCCCTGCTGGTGGTCCCCGCCCTGGGTCAAAACCAGGCTCAGTATGATAGATACCTAAAAGAATTCAAAGCCAAGATGGCGAAAGATTTGCAATTATCTCCGGACCAAGAGAAGGCCATGGATGCAGTGGAAAAAAAGTTTGCGGCGGAGCGCCAGGAGATCATTGCCAGCTTAAGGAAAGCCGGCGCCGATTTGGAAACTGCGCTAAAGGCCCCCACCCCGGATGAGGCGAAAATCAAGGGACTGGTGGACGCGGTCACCTCCGGCCAGGATAAGCTGTTTGCCACCTTCAAAAATGAGCGGGATGAGAAGCTGGCCCTCCTGAACACGGTGCAGAAAGGGAAGTATCTGCTGGTGATCAAGGAGTGGCGCCAGGGGATGATGGCAGGGCATGAAGTGAAAACCGGGGAGAAGAAATAATCGACTTTAGGTTATCTTTTGGAACCGCTGCCACAACTTGGGCCCCAGGCGCAGGGATTGAGCCCCCGGGATCGGGGCTGCCCATCAAGGCCTCGTAAGTCCCAGCCGGGAGGTGTTGCTAAATCAAGGCTGCAGAATTCTAGAACTCCTGTATTTTATTTTCCTCTTATGGCAGCCGCCATCTGCCTCTTGATTTCGCCAGAGGTTCCTGTGGCGATGATTTGACCCTTTTCCAGCCAGATAATGCTGTCTGCATAAAGACTCGCCTTATCCAAGCTCGACTCAGCGCAAAGAATGTCTTTGCCCTCTGACTTTAGTTTATTCACAATTTCGGCAATCTTGATCATCATTGACCGTGCGAGTCCTTCCAGTAATTCATCAAATAACAAGACACTGGGGGAGGTGACAATAGCCCTGGCAATACTGACTAGTTTCTGTTGCCCTCCACTTAAAAGCTTGCTCTTCCTTTTATAGAGGGAAGCCAGTTCCGGCAATAGTTCGTCAATATTCATCTCCCTCCTTTGGGAGGGGCTTACCCCGATTCTGGCTACTTCGATATTCTCCCTAACCGTCATCTCCTTGAAGAGTTTCCTATCTTCCGGAACATAACCGATACCGGACTCCAGCCGTTTATAAAGGGGTATGGGCAATAAATCCTGACCATCCAACAATATCTGACCAGAAGCCACCTCAACCAGCCCCGCAACTGCTCTAAGCACGGTGGATTTGCCAGCCCCGTTGCGGCCGCAGAGGCAGACTGTTTCACCCGAAACCTGCAAAGACACATTATTAACAGCTTTTTCAGTCCCATAGAAAACTGTTAGGTTATCTATGGCAAGCAATTAGAATCCCTTCCCGACCAGAATTTCCACGACCTTCTCCTGGCTGAATACGTCTTCTGGGGTTCCTCTGGCTATGAACTCCCCTTCGTACATTACTATGGTTTCTTTTGACAGATCCTTTACGAGATGCAGGTCATGTTCAACGATTATCGCGGCGAGATTATCTGCTTTTATCTGGTTCATTAAGAGATTCATGATAAGGTATTTTTCTTCTTCACTCAGTCCACTTGTAGGTTCGTCAACTAACAGTATCTTAGGCTTCATGGCAAAACACATCGCTATGTCAATGACTTTCTTATACCCGTGTCCCAAGTTCCTGACAAAATTATATCCTACGCCTGCCAGATCAAATAGCGCCAATACTTGCTCAGTTCTCTCATTTATTTCCTTTTCATCGTCGAGGTTTTTGAACATGGAGTAATGCTTTCCTGCGGCTGATAAGCAAGCAGTCCTGATGTTATCGAAGACCGTCATTCCTTCAAATATATGCTCCAGCTGAAAAGTCTTCACTATCCCTCTCTTGGCCCTATGATCGGGTGGCAGGCCGGTGATCTTCCTGCCCGAGAGCCTGATCTCTCCCCGGTCTGGCATTACCAGCCCCGTAAGCAGGTTTAAAAGCGTAGTCTTGCCGGCTCCGTTGGCGCCCACCAGCATGAGTACTTGACCTTGAGCAATCTCCAGAGAAATGTCATTAACGGATCTTACTTCTCCGTAAAATTTTCTTAGCTTAGTCGCCATTAGTAGAGGCGGTTCCTGTGCCCTATTTAACATTCTTCTAGGTGCTCTCCGGTGGGTTTCTCAACTTACCTTTGATTCTGTTGAAGAGGGCAATGGTTATGCCAGTGATCCCTTCCTCCCCGACAGTCACCACGATGATGGCTATCGTCAACCCGATGATAATCTCCCAAAGGTTTGCGAACCACGTAGATATCAAGAATTCCAAATTGATGAAACCAAAGGTGCCGACGATGGGACCCGCAAAGCTATTGACTCCTCCGATGATGGCGGCTTGAACGAAGTCGGCTCCATACTCCCAATCAAAGGTCGATGGGTCCACGTAGTTGTATGAGAATGCGAGAAGCACTCCAGTGACCCCGGCACTTGCTCCGGCGATGACGAAGGCTAGTCGCTGCATGCTCTTCACTGGAATGCCTATTGATTCCGCCTTTTCCAAATCTCCGGCAATGGCCCGCAGCTGGAGGGAAAAGCCCGAATTGAGGATGCGCAGCATTAGCACAATTATAGCCACGGAGACTATCAGGCAAACATAATAGAGACCCAAGTCGTTCAACTGTATGGTACAGAGAGTCGGTGTTTTTATGCCTGAAATACCGTCACTGCCGCCGGTTATTTCTCTAGCCTTGTAAATGAGTGACCAGAAGACCATGGTCACGGCGATGCCCATCACTGCAAAGTAGAAGCCCGTTCTTTTTGTGAGGAATATTCCCAATATATAGGCGACCACGATGCTGATGAGCAAGCCTGCTGGGAGGACTATCAGGAGTTCATTGGTAACATAGTATCTTCCGGCGAGAAAGGCCGTAACGTAGCTGCCTAAGCCGATAAAAATAGACTGGGCGAAGTGAACCTGGCGCAGCAGGTTATATAGAATATAGACCCCAAAGGTGGCCGGGATCCAAAGCAGGCCTTTTTGTATCAAGGTTCGTTGATAGCCGCTGACCAAAAAAGGGATTACCATGCCTACTACTGCCAATATCAGTATCGCAATTAAGGCGCTCTGGCCCTGGGAGAGAATCTTCCTGTCGACTGCAGCGTTCATCTGGTTGGTTTCACCCAAGAGGATTCAGTGTTTGAATTCCTTACCCCATATGCCGTAGGGCCGGAGCATTAGGGTGGCGCAGGCGATGATGAAGGGGATAGCCAGTTCGAGCAAGGGTATCTGAATAGCTGTAACCCCTCCGGCTATCCCGATGATGAACGCAGTCAAGACCGCCCCCTGAATGCTGCCAACTCCACCTGTGATTATCGTCAGTACTGCCAGGAGCAGGGCGTTGGACTCGATTCCGTAAGAGGCGCCCGCTATGGGAGCATACAATCCTCCAGCCAGACTTGCTAACATCCCGGATATCCCGAAAGTTATGATGGTAACCAGGTTCTGGTTAACACCACAAGCTTGAGCCATGATCCGGTCGCCATCTAACGAAGTTGCCCGGAATCGTAAGCCCCAGGAGGTCTTATATAAAAAATAGGCCAGTGCCAGCATCAGCACTATGGCAACCCCTAACATAAAAAAGTAATAGTTGGGAACGATATTTCCAAATACTTCGGTCATCCCCAGCTTCAAGAAAGGAGCTGAGAAGGTTACCGAGGTAGTTCCCCAGATAAGTTTGATTACACCGCTAAAAACCAGGAGCAACGAGGAAGTAGCTATCATCCGGTGGGCGTCGGTTTTTAAGAAGCGTTCAAATATCTCGTATATGATTATTGATAATGCCGCTCCCAGCAGACCTACAACAATCAGAATCGCCAGAAAAAGGAAAAGAGAGAAACTGCTGCCTGACAACAACGTGCCCAGTGAGACTGTTAAATATGCTCCCAACAAATATATTCCGGCGAAAGTGAGCGACACTCGGCCGGAAATATATAGCAGGAAATTTAGGGAAAAGGATAGGATGATAATGTAGGATACTATTGGTAAGGCATTAAAGACGTATGTGAGGCTATTGCTTAGCATTTTTATTTGATCGCAGGGATCAAGAATAGGCGTGTGTGATCCAGGCGATGTCCGGGGGCTGTCCTTGAAAGCAACAGGTCATCGCCTCCCCAGGACTGGAAAGGCCTGACGGCCCCGCACGCGGCAGGTTGGGCGCAAAGGCAGCAGGCCCACACAGCAGGCCTCCGACTTTACCAATGTATCTGGGCCTGGGCTAATGCCCAGGCAGAGACAATTATCGCCTGCGTAAGTTATTGGTTCAGTTTACCCAACGCCTCGATGAACTGTGGAACAGTCATCCAGGGCGGCACAATTCTAAGATAATCAGGGACAAACATCATATCCTTCATTACCCAGTGGCCATTCTCCTGGTGAAGTTTGCCGACAGCCATGCCGGGAGCAGTCGACTGGTGATTAAGCATGGATGCTACCCCATCCGGGCCGATAATGGATAATCCATCCAAAAGTTTTGCCACTGTCTCCGGAGAAGGATATTGACCAGTCAAATCATAAGCCTTCTCATAGGCTTTTTTCAGGTAAAGCAGGCCGGTGAGCATATGGATGTCCATTCCATAAGTGGGTAGGACACCGGTTTTCTCCAAAATCATGGGAGTGAACTTGCTATCGGGATAACCCAACGCATAAGGGGGGAACGTGCCATCACCCGCCCGGGTCTCAGCCAAGGCGCCTTCCCTCGCCATTTCTCCTTTGGCGGTGCCGCTAAAGACATCAAATACCAAAGGTACGCTCTTATACAACCCCATGGCCTCGGCTTGATTATGCCAGGCCACTCCATCCGACCCCCAGGAGTATCCCACATAAACATCCGGTTTTTCTTGCATGATATGGGTGATATAAGGAGCAAAGTTAGGACCTGCTGTTCCAAAGGGGTGGAAAAACTCGTAAGTGAATTTTACGTCGGGTTTGAATTTCAGCATTATCTGCTTGAATCGGGCCACAACGTCGTGTCCCCATTCATAATCGGGAGCTCCAATAGCTATCGTCCTGACATCGGGTTTTTCCTTCAGAACCGCAAGCACATGGGCAATAGACTGCATTACATCATCTGGCCCTATCCTATATACGTATTTCGGTTTCGGGTCCACCGTAGTGAACATTGCCATGGTAGTTGCTTCCAGGAGCAGGGTCGGAATTTTCCATTGGTCCTCCACCTTGGGAGCAACGGCCATTCCGGTGCTGGAGGAAAGGCATCCCAAAACGGCTTCCACCTTGTCATTCTCAATCAATTTTCCAAATAGCTCGACCGTTGTTTTGGCATTTGATTTTGTATCATATACAATGGCTTTTACTGGCCTACCCAGTATCCCGCCTTCATACTTGTTCATATATTCGGCCGCTAACTCAGCGTTTACTCCGGCATTGGGAGAAAGCGTAGCCGCAACTCCTGACATGGGAACCGCAAAACCAATAAGTATGGGGCCAGCCGGAATTTTTCCTTTTTCATTCTGGTCGGCTGCACTGGCAACAGCACCCATAGTTCCCAGCAGAAATATCGCGGCTGTCAGACACGCAATGAAAGACTTGCTAATTCTTTTAATCGGCATTGGTACAGCCTCCTTCCATGGATAGAGAAAATCGCAGCCGGCCGAACTCGAGCACGAAACCGCCATTCCTAACTATGCAAAGTTTGATCATAGGCCCCTTTTGGACAGGTTGTCAACTTTAAAGTCACTGCCGACGCACGAGTCAAAAATCCCAGGGGCGGGCGTCGTACCAAGGCCACCCGGTTTTCCACTTCGCCTCTTTCCGGCCTGATATCTTCCCGAAAATCACTTCTTTGCTCCGACCACCACCCGGCAGTCCACGCACCAGCATCCTGGCGCGTCCGCCACCACGGGGTTGAGGTCCATCTCCTCGATTTCCGGGTAGTCCAGGGAAAGCCTGGACAGGGAGAGGATGATCTCCTCGAGGCAAGGGAGGGCGACGCCAGCCTGGCCCCGCACCCCGCGCAGGATGGGGTAAATCCTCAAAGATTGCAGCATGGCCGCGGCCATTCTCCGGTTGACCGGGGCCAAGGCCCGGGCCACGTCCTCTAGAATTTCCGTATAAATTCCGCCCAGGCCCGCCACCAGCACCGGCCCGAATTGGGGGTCCAACTTAATCCCGAAAAGCAGTTCGGTTCCCTTAACCTGCTTTTGCACCAGGACGCCCTGCAATTCTCCCTTGGGGGTCCTATGGGCAAACAGGGCCAGCATTTCCTGATACGCCAGGCGTACTGCAGCCTCATCGCCAAGGTGGAGGCGCACTCCTCCCAGGTCCGATTTGTGCAGCCACTGGGGCGAAACGATTTTCAGAACTACCGGGAAGCCGAACTCCCGGGCAGCGTCCAGGGCCTCTTCCTCCCTCTGCGCCAGGCGCCCGGGGACCAGGGGAATGCCATAGCGACCCAACAACGTCAAAGACTCCTCCCCCACCAGGATTGGGGAGGAAGAGGTTGAGAGAGGGGGGCGGGGGCCGGGGGCCGTCTTACGGTCCGCTTCCAAACCACCCACCTCAACCTGGCGGCGGGGATAGGGCGGGATCTCTGAGGGGAGGGCCGGGGGCGCAGGTCTCCCCGCCTGAGCCGCTAATTCCCCCGGCTCTCCCTGCAGCGCTCCAGCCATCCTCCGCCACCGCCAGGTGGCGGCCAGGCCCAGGATAGCCTCGTCCAGGGTATCAAAGCAAGCGACCCCGGGTTCCTGGTCCAGGGCCCGGCTCGCACGCCAGGTATCGTCGCCGTAAGGGCACAGGGCCAGGGGTTTTTGGGAGGGGTTGGCAGCCTGAATTTTCCGGACCGCGGCCACCATGTCGATATCGGCGTGCAGCGGCGAACCCCAGGACGGGGCGACGCCCAGCACGGCATCCACCTGTTCATCCCGGAGCAAGCCCTCGGCGGCTTTGGCGAACACCCGGCTAAAGGAGCCGGCCACCATGCCCAGGGGCCAGATATCTACGGGGTTGCGGAGGTGGTGCCAGGGGATGTGGGGATCTTCCAGTTCCCCCCGGATCTGTTCCGGGAAGGGCGCCAATTCCAGACCATAGTCTGCACAGGCGTCCGCCGCCACGGTGCCAAAGGCGCCGGCGGCCGTCACCATACCCAGGCGCGGCCCGGCCATAGGCCGGAAATGGAGAAAAGCCTTAGCCGCGGCCCGCAGTTCCACCAGGTTCCGGACCCGGATCAGCCCGGCCTGGGCGAAGGCCAGGTCAAAGATGGCGTCTTCCCCCACCAGGGAGCCGGTGTGGGATAAAGCGGCCTGGGCCCCCCCGGGGCTGCGCCCGGTTTTCAACACCAGGATGGGTTTTTGAGGGGCAACGCGGGCCGCGATCTTAAGGAACTCCCGGCCCCGTTTCAGGCCTTCCATGTGGAGCATAATAATCTGAGTCTGAGGATCATTTTCCAAGAATTCCAGCAGATCCACAAAGTCCACGTCGCAGCCGTTGCCGATGTCGATGGATTTCCCCAGGCGCCAGGTAAAGGTAGGGTAGCCCGCCTGGAAGACCCCGGATTGGAGCACCAGGGTCAGGGGCGGCGGAGCCATCTCCCGGTGGATATCGATGAAAGCGGAGCTGAAACCGGAAAAGGCGTTGACCACGCCCATGGTATTGGGGCCCACGACCCGCGCCCCGTGTTTGTGGGCCAGCTCCACCATCTCCTCTTGCAAGACGGCTCCCCGTTGATCGGCGTCGGCAAAGCCCTGGCTGATAACCACCAGCCGTTTAATGCCCCGATGGAGGCATTCCCGGAATACCGGCAGGACCCGATCCCGGCCCAGGGAAATGACAGCCAACTCGGGAGTCTCAGGCAGGTCGGCCACCCGGGGAAAGGTTTTTTGGCCCAGGATTTCTTGGACCTGGGGATGGACCAGGAAAATTTTCCCCGAATAGCCATAGCGCTGCAGCGTTTCCAAATTGTTGAAGGCGCCGGGGCCGGTCTGCCGGGTCACGCCGATCAGTACCACCGAACGCGGCTCAAAGAAGACTTTCATGGGGAAACTCCTGCGGGAATAGGGCGTAGGGCGGGAAAGCGAAGCGCCTCTCGCCATTAGCATTATTCCATCTCTAGAATGCGTCCGGGCTTACCTTTGGCAGTTGCCTGAGACCAACCCACGCCGCGATGGTGAGCCAAATTTACTCAGTCCAGTTAGGCAAGTCAAGCAAGCGGCCCTAACCGGTTCCTGCTGCCGGACTTCAAGGCCGGGCCTCCTGGACTCAAGAAAACTTAATATTGATTTAATGGAAAAAAGTTTGTATTTTTAATCAGATAGAAGGGCAAAGTCCCTTTTTCCATCAGGTAATCCGCATGGTAAAAATCCTACTGATTCAGCCCCTTCCCGCGGCGCGGCTAGAAAGCCCCGAGAACCTGGAACTGGCCCTCAAGCTTCTCAGCCGCTGCCAGGGACAGAACGCCGATCTCATCTGCTTCCCGGAATACTTCCCTTTTGGGGGGGAGGCGGAATTGGCCCGAGCCGCCCAGGACCTGGGCGCCTATGTGGTTGCCGGCCTGGTGGCGGAGGCCTCTGGAAAACGGTACAACACCGCCACTCTGTTCGACCGCCGGGGGAACCTGGTGGGCCGCCAACCCAAGGTCAACCCCGGGAAACTGGAACGCCGGGCCTTCGGCGTCAGTCCCGGGGAGGGTTGGCGAGCCCTGGACACCGATTTTGGCAGGGTCGGGCTGGTGGTGTGCATCGATTTTTGGGGCCGCCCCGAAGGGGTCAGAGAACTCGTTGCCCAAGGGGTGGACCTCATCGTCAACCCCTCCTTCTTTCCCTTATTGCGCCGCCATTGGGTCATGGCCTCTTTGGCCCGGGCCTTTGAATATTATCTGCCGGTGGTGGGCATCAATACCGCAACTTACAGGGGGGAGATTGGGGGGCGCACCTATCCCCTGCAGGGCGGCTGGTCTTTCGCCATCCAGCCTCCAGCTCCGGCCAGCTACCAGGAACTGGCGGACATCATCAGACCCTGGGATGACCTCTGGGATTGGGTCACGCTGCAAAAAAGCGAGCAGGAAGAGATCATCTCCGTCAGCCTGGACCTGGAAGGGGCCCGGAAATGGCGGCCGATAATCCAGGAGCGTTTTTTCGGGGGGCCCCTGTCATCATAGAGAAGCCGTAGGGCGGAAGTTAATCGCACAGCGAAATGTTCATCAAAAATCGTAGGGGATCGTTGCTCACTTAATTTCAATTGTCTTCAGCATTTTAATATAACTAGTCGGTTTGGCACGCAATTCACCCATAAATGGATAGTCTAATTCTATAATTAAATAAAAAGCAGTAGCTAATATTACTGCAACCATAGATATCAGTAATGCATGTAACCCAAATCTTTCCGCGCCAAGTAAACTTGAAAACAAAATTGCAACAAAGGCACCAACGATTAATGCACCCCAGACGATGCCTGGTAAACTTGATTCCATCTCTGACAACCGATCATCCCTTAATTTAGATAGATTCTCAAGATCATTCAATATATTAGCATAAAGGATCTGTTCCTGACGGTTTTGCGGTTTAATGTTATGTATAGCATTCCTAAGATTGTTCATTGCGTGTTCGGTGGTTGGGCTCATCCTCATATTTGCCATTGCCGGGTATTCATCGTCAATTACTAATTTGGCAAAATTAATAATGGATTTGGTAGCAC
>JBAVAG010000125.1:0-9236 GCA_049585595.1 Desulfobaccales bacterium | reverse complement strand
CGGCCGCGGCCCAGGACGCCGGGGCCGCGGCTGGGGCCGACCAGCCGGCGGCGCCGCCCGCGGCGGAAAAGAAGGAAGAGACGCCCACCACCTGCGGCCCCATAATCACCGACACCTGCATTCCCATCGGGGAGCATCAGGCCAGCCTGTCGGTCCAGGGGGCCCTGAACATCTATGCGGCCGATTTCACTCGCAACTGGCGAGCCGTGAGCGCCAGGGGGGATTTCTACACCCTCAATATGCCGGTTAAGTTTACCTATGGCCCCGTCAAAAACCTGGAGACCTACATCGTGGCGCCCTTCCTCGTTTATTGGGCCAACGATGTGGACCGGGGGGCAGAGGGCCCGAACGGCGAGCGCTCCGCCGGTTACGCCGGGATTGGTGACATTACCACGGTGGCCAAATATTTGGTCCTGGAGGAAGGGGATATCCGGCCGGGGGTCAGCCTGGAAGGGGGGGTGGGCTGGCCCAGCGGCCACGCCTCGCATCTCAACCCGCAGTTCCTGGGGGTGGATGCCATCGGCACCGGGTCCTTCAACTTCACCACCGGCGTTAACCTGTTTAAATGGGTTAAGCCCTTCCTGCTCTATAGCAATATCTGGTTGAACAGCCCGGTTAACGTGTTCAAACTGAGTGGCAGCGACTTTCCCCAAGACGTCCGCAACCGGGAAAATGTGACCTTTAACCTGGCGGCGGAATATCCGGTTAACAAACAATGGGTGCTGCTGCTCGAGATGTTCAGCACCTGGGACTGGCAAAATTTCGGTACGGAATCCCTGGGATTCCAAACCCCCACCACCCTTTTGGGCTTCCTGCCGGGGATCGAATATCTCCCCACCGAAAAATGGAATTTCTCGGCCGGCTGCGCCGTCGACGCCATCGGCAAATACGGCAATCGCTACATCACCCCGACCGTTACGGTGTGTTACAATTTTTAACGGGGCTTGCCTGTGAATTTTTCGTGGTTGCGAGGCTGGCCTCCAGCCCCTTTTGGCTTCGGTGGACCTGATCCGGGCAGGCAAGGGCTGATCAAATGTGGAGCAGCACCGGGCACAGCAAAGTTTGCCGCCTAATCTCTGTAATCGCGGATTAATTTGCCGAACAGATGAGGTTTAAGGAGCCGCAAAACTATGCCAAGGCTGCTGGCTATAGCCCCCTGGATACTTATCCTGGTTTACCAGCTTGGCGCTAAGTCTGCGGGTTTTAATCTCGCCGTCATGCGGCCCTTGTCTCTTTGCCTATGGATAGCCGGGGCCCCGATTATTTCGTACCGGCGGCGCCAGAGCTAGGCATCGGATCTGGAGGTGGCCATCGCCGCCTACCTTGCCCTGGCGGTCCTGGGCTTTTGGCTGATGCCGGGAGGGCTTGGGCTTCTGATGTCGGCGTATCCGGCTGCGGCGCTTTATGGTATCTTCTTTCTCATGGCGGCCGTGCCGCCTCTGCTGGGTGGAGACCCATTTACCAGCTATTTCGCCCGCCGGAAAACCCCCGCAAGTGCCTGGGGGACTGGCGTGTTCAAAGACATCAATCGACGGCTGACCTTTTTCTGGTCTGGACTTTTCGCCATCAGTTTTCTGTCGAGCCTGGCCCCGCACTTCTGGCCGGCCCTTGGTTCCCCCCGGCTCCGATTTGCTTGCGCCTATGTCTTGCCGACGGCCCTGCTGGCTGGCATCGGCCGGCTGGTGACCCGGTGGTATCCAGGATACCGTCAACGGCTGCTGGGTCTGGTTCCGGGGGAGGCCTCGCCGCCTCCCGCTTCCGGAGTAATGGCGGCTGCTCCCGGCGGCGAGCCCCGGATGGTGGTGGCAATCCCAAAGAAAGGGTATGAAAAAATGTCCGAAAAACGCCTGGTAGTGGCCGTTAACGGCTCTCCCCACATGGGGATGGGCAATACTTCCCAAATGATCGCCATGCTCAAGGAAAATCTGGCGCCCGCGGGGTTGGACCTTGAGGAGATCTTCCTGAGCGGCCAACACATCGAGTATTGCAGCGGCTGCGCCCTGTGCCTGGAGAAGGGAAGTTGCTGGATCCGGGACGACTTCAAGGGGGTGGTAAAGCGGGTTTTGGAGGCCGACGCCGTCATTCTGGCCTCCCCCGTTTATGTCCGCAACATTACCGGCCAGATGAAGACCTTCCTGGACCGTTCCCTGGGCTATGGCCACCGCCCCCGGGGCGCCTGGAAACCAGGCCTGGCCCTGAGCGTTTCCGCGGGATGGGGGGAAACCGAGACGGCCCAGTACCTGAGCCAGACCTTGCGAATGTTCGGGGCCTTCGCGGTGGGCCAACTCACCGCCATTGCCGTGGGCCCCGGCGAATTTGTCGGCCGGGAGGCGGTGGCCGCCCGGGCTGCGGACCTGGCCCGGGACCTGGCCAGGGCGGTGCAGGAGGGACGGCGTTACCCGGCTACCGATCAGGACCTGTCCTACTGGCAATTCATTGGCAACCTGATCAAGAAAAACCGGGAGGTCATGAAAGCCGATTATGACCACTGGCAGAAGTTGGGGCTGTTTGAGAGCTTCGAGGCTTACCTGGGCCAGAGCATTTCTCCGGGAACCGGAAGCCCGGAGATGAGGGCGGCCTGGCTCAAAAATCTGATGGAGACCCAGAAGCAGGGAGGCGGTCCCAGCAAGGCCGCGGATGAACCCGGACGGCAACAGGTCCGAACCGTGAGGGAGCTGTTGGAGATGATGCCCCAGGCCTTGAACCCCGAGGCCGCCACTGGATTGTCAGCCACCTATCAATTCGAAGTGAGCGGGAGCGAAAATTTTACCGCCTATCTGCGCATCGACAACCAGAAAGCCGCCTTTAAGGAGGGTCCGGCGGAAAATCCCCAGGTGATTATCAGGACTCCGGCGGAGGTCTGGCTGGCAATTTCCCGGGGGGAACTGGATGGCGGCCAGGCCTTCATGGCAGGCAAGTTCAGGGCTGAGGGCGATATGGCCCTGCTAATGAAGCTGAAGTCGCTATTCCGGGCTTAAAAACCCCAAAGCGGTCGCCGGCAGTTCTGCCTTAACCTTCCCCTTCGGATTAAAAAGCCCTCCCGGTCCAACTGGGCCCCAGCACTTGGGCATCCAAGCCGCGGGGTGGCCACCCCGGTTAGCGGCGCTCTCATTCCCCCTAGTCTCACCCTGGTGGCGCCGGTCGCGGCCCGCCAAACCCCGAGGGGCTTGTCCCCCGATCCTATGTGAATTCCTCCCAAGGGCTGCTTTTGGAAAAAATCACCCGAACCTAATACGAATCTAACATTCGATCTATAAATAAACTTTGTTCGGGAGAAATAGCGGTTCTCTGAGGGTAGGGCTTGGGTTCGGCAATATGTTCCAAACCAGAAATCCTTACCAAAGCAAATTTTTCCGCCAGCGGGTCCCGATATTTGGGCAAGAGCCCGGGACCTCGCTTTCCCAGACCCCAGCCTCGCAAGGTCCTCTCATCAGGAAGGAACTGGGGGAAACCCGATTCTAAAGAAAAATTAACGTTACGCAATTGCCAGGCGCTTAGGATTGGTCAAGCATTCAACTCTTCTCACCTAAGGAGGAATCCATGCAGAAAATTTTTCGAGGCGCTTCAGGCTTTCTCGTTACCCTCTTGGCGTTAGCCCTGATCGTGGCGTTTGCCGCGGCCACCGTTTTCGCCGACCAGACCCGCCTGGTGGGCTCCGGGGCCACCTTCCCTTTTCCCCTTTATAGCACCTGGTTCAAGAATTATAACCAGCAGCACCCGGACATCCTGATCGATTACCAGGGAAAAGGAAGCGGCGCCGGGATCCAGGATTTCATCAATCACACCGTGGATTTTGCCGCCAGCGACGCGGCCATGACTGATGCCGAGATGGCGCAGGTGAAAGAAGGCGTGCAGTTGCTGCCCATGACGGCGGGGACCATCGTGCTGGGCTACAATCTGCCCGGCAATCCCCAAGGCTTGAAGCTGAGCCGGGAAGTCTATCCCAAGATTTTCCTGGCCGAGATCAAGAATTGGAACGACCCGGCCATCGCCAAAGACAATCCGAACATCAAGCTTCCGGACCTGCCCATCACCGTGGTGCGCCGGGCTGACGCCAGCGGGACCAATTTCGTTTTTACCAAGCACTTAAGCGCCATCAGCGAAGCTTGGGCCAAAGGCCCCGGGTTCGGCACCACGGTGGTCTGGCCCAACAGCGACAAAATCGTGGCGGCCCCCAAGAACGACGGAGTGACGGCCACGATCAAACAGACCCCCGGCGCCATCGGCTATATCGAATACGGCTATGCCAAGCTGACCAAAATGAATATGGCGGAGCTGCAGAACAAGGCCGGCAAATTTGTGGCGCCTACTGACCAGAGCGGCGCCGCGGCCCTGTCGCACGCCGTGTTGCCCGCGGACATGCGCGTGTGGCTGTCCGACCCGGAAGGTGATGGTTCCTATCCCATCGCCACCTTCACCTGGATGCTCTTCTACAAGAAATACGATGACGCGGGTAAGCTCAAAGCCATCCATGACATGATCAATTACGGTCTCACCGATGGCCAGAAGATCAGCGACAAGATGGGCTATATTCCCTTGCCGCCCAACGTGGTGGAACAGGTCCAAAAGGCGGCTGAAAACATTAAGTGATCAGGCCGCGGCCTCGAACCCAGCCTAAGGGGGCAAACCCTCGACGGGCTGTGCAGGCGCCCGTCTCTCCCGGACCGGGAGGTTGCTAGAGGCGCCTGCAGCCTCATTCGTTTAAGGGATTGCCCCATATTCATTTTCCTGGGAGGGAGATTGATGGCGAAGAGACAATTAGTGCGGGTGATTATTGCAGGCGAGCGGATATCGTCTCCCCCCACCAAAAGTGAAGAGATCTGGGACAAGGGATTCCATTTCCTTACCCGTGCCTGTACGTGGCTGGTGATTCTCTTGTTATTTCTGATTTTATTGCAGATCGGGCGGAAGGCCGTGCCGGCCATGGGCCATTATGGAGTGAAATTTCTGGCCGACCAATCCTGGGACGTCCACCAGGGAAAGTTCGGCGTCCTGCCGCAGATTTGGGGAACGTTGTACAGTTCATTCCTGGCGCTGGTCATCGGCGGTTTCCTGGGCGTCACCATCGCCATCTTTCTGACCCAGGACTTTATGCCCGCCGGCCTGCAGGCGGTTTTCAAGAACATCGTCGAGCTGCTGGCCGCGATTCCCAGCGTCGTGTATGGCTTGTGGGGGATTTTCGTGCTGATTCCCCTCATCAGGCCTTTCTGTGAGTGGTTCCACGACAAGCTGGGCTGGATACCGTTTTTCGGCAGCTCCCTGGCGGGCCCGGGGATGCTGCCGGCCGCGCTGGTTCTGGCGATTATGATTCTGCCGACGGTGGCCGCCATCTCCCAGGATTCGCTCCTGGCCATTCCCCCCAAAATCAAGGAGGCTGCCTACGGCCTGGGCACCACCCGCTGGGAAGCGATCTTGAAGGTCCTGCTGCCCACTGCTTCCCGGGGGATTTTCGGGGCCCTGATCCTGGGTCTCGGCAGGGCACTGGGGGAGACCATGGCCCTGGCCATGCTGGTGGGCAATTCGAATCAGATAAGTCTGTCCCTATTTTCACCGGCCAATACCCTGGCAGCCTTGTTGGCGTTGAACTTTCCCGAAGCCGGCACCATTGAAACCCAGGCATTGATGTTCGCCGCAGTGGTCCTCCTCGTTATCACCCTGATCGTGAATGTGGTAGGGCAGGCCATTATTACCCTGACCAGCCAGGAAGGGAGTTAAAAGCATGAGCCAGACCCAAGAGGCCCTCAAGGAATCGGCTGACGTGGTTATCCCGAACTTGGAACGATCGCCTTGGGAGCGGCGCTCTCTGATAAGCGGCACTTTAAGCCTGGCTACCTGGATCATGGCCGTTATTGCTTGTTTGCCGTTATTCTCCGTGCTGATCATGCTGATCATCCGGGGCAGCAAAAGACTCTCCTGGCAACTCTTCACCCAATTGCCGCCCACGGCTTTCGATACCGGCGGCGGCTTCGGCAACGCCATTTTGGGAACCGTGGTCATGGTGGGAATCGGCATGCTGGTGAGCGTGCCCATCGGCATCTTGTGTGCGGTTTTCCTGGCTGAGTTCTCACCGGACAGCAAGGTCTCCCAGGTAGCCAGATTTTGCATCAAGACCCTAACGGGGCTGCCTTCCATCCTGGCCGGGGTTTTCGCCTATGCCGCGGTGGTCCTGGTGACCGGCACCTATTCGGCCCCGGCCGGCGGCATTGCCCTGTCGTTGCTCATGATACCCACCGTAATCCTGACTGCCGAAGAGGCCATGAAAATGGTGCCGCGCATCATGAAAGACGCGGCCCACGGGATGGGGTGCACCCACAGCCAGGTGGTCTCGAAGGTGATCATTCCCACCGCCATGCCGGGGATCATCACCGGCGTGATGCTGGCGGTGGCCCGGGCCGCGGGGGAGACCGCGCCCCTGTTGTTTACCGCCCTGTTCAGTGAATATTGGCTTTTTCAGGGAGGCAATATCAGCCTGATGAAGCCCACGGCCTCATTGGCGGTCCTGATTTATAACTTTTCCGGCATGCCCTATGAGAACCAGATTGAACTGGCCTGGGCCGCGTCCCTGGTCCTGGTCTTTCTGGTCCTCGTCTTGAACCTGGTAAGCAGGGCCATAGGCCAGCGGCAGAATTACATCGTGACGATGCTTCTGGTCGTCAAGAAGATGATAGTCAAGGATAAGGCCAAAGGAGAGATCCAATGATGGCGCCCATTGAGGCCAAAACGAATGGTGGGGCTGCTGCTCCGGATGCCGAGGCATCCGAGGTGGCGATCCGTTGTAAGATTAACCAGCTCTTCTACGGTGATTTCCTGGCGGTACGCGACAGCCACGTCAATATTAACCAAAAAAGGATCACCGGGTTTATCGGCCCTTCCGGCTGCGGCAAAAGCACCGTCTTACGGTGCATCAACCGCATGAACGACCTGATCCGGACTTTTAGATTTACGGGTGAGCTCCTGTTTTACGGCGTAGATATCTATAACGCCAACATCGATCCCGTGGCGGTGCGCCGCAACATCGGGATGGTGTTCCAGCAGCCCAATCCCTTCTCCATGAGCATTTACGACAATGTGGCCTTTGGCTTGCGTCTGAACCGGTTCAAAGGGAGCATTGAGGAGAAGGTGGAACATGCCTTGACGCGGGCCGGATTATGGAACGAAGTCAAAGACAAGCTCAGGAATAACGGTTTGTCGCTTTCGGGCGGGCAGCAGCAAAGGCTCTGCATTGCCCGGGCCATTGCCACTGAGCCTCCGGTGCTGCTCATGGACGAGCCGTGCTCGGCCCTCGATCCCATCGCCACCCGGGTCGTCGAGCAACTGATGCTGGAGCTCAAGGAAAAATATACCATCGCCATCGTCACCCATAATATGCAGCAAGCAACCCGGGTGGCGGACGAGACGGCCTTTTTTTCCGTGGATATCTCCCAGGGTGGGCGGACCGGTTACCTGGTGGAATTTGGTCCCACCGCCCAGGTTTTTGATGACCCGAGAGAGGAATTAACCAAGAAGTACATCAGCGGGCAATTCAGCTAGACTGCGGGGTAAATTCCATGATCGCCAACCGTTGGGCGGCTGTCTTGATGATCGTGTTGGTATCAGGACTGCTCGCCTCCTGCGAGCCAGCTAAAGAGACCGGACCGCCGCAAATCAAAATCTTGGGGGCAGGATCTACGTTTGATGCGCCTCTGTTTAAGAAATGGATCGAAGAATATCAAAAGGCCCATAAGGATGTGGCGATCAAATACGACTCGGTGGGAAGCGGTGAAGGCATCAAGCGCTTCCTGAATCAGGAGGTTGACTTCGGGGCCAGCGATGCCGCCCTGACCGATGAGCAGATGGCCAAGGTCGCCCGAGGGGCAAAACTCATTCCCGCCACTGCCGGCACCATTGTCCTGCTCTATAACCTGAAGGGCCTGGACGGTCTCTTGAAGCTGCCCCGGGAGGTCTATGTGTCCATCTTTTCAGGCAAGATAACGAGGTGGAACGATCCCCTCATTGCTCAAGCCAATCCCGGGTTGAACCTTCCGGACAGCGCCATCATCCTGGTCACCCGGCTGGACAGCAGCGGCACCACCTTTGCGTTTACCAACCACCTGGGCGCCATCAGCCCCACCTGGCGCGACCGGGGGCCAGGGGTCGGCACGTTGGTCCAATGGCCGAAAAATTCCATGACGGCCAAGGGCAACGAAGGGGTGGCAGGCCGCATCAAGCTCACCGACGGCGCTATCGGCTATGTGGAATACGGCTATGCCCAGCGCGCCGGGTTGCCCATGGCCTGGCTGGAGAACAAGGCCGGGAATTTCGTCCAGCCGACCCCCGAGAGTGGCCGGGATACCTTGCTGAATACCCAGGCCGACATGCCTGCCAATTTGCGCATGTTTTTCCCGGATCCCCCCGGGCAAAGCTCGTACCCCTTGGTGACCTATAGCTGGATTCTGCTTTACGGCAATTATCCGGATGCCAAAAAGGGCGCTGTGGTCAAAGACTTCGTTAGATGGGGGGTTACCGAAGGCCAGAATTATGCCGAATCTTTGGGCTATATTACTTTGCCGGATTTTATCAGGGACCTGTCAGTTAAAGCCATCGGAGAGGTAGCCATCGGAGAGGCCAACTAGAGGCAGGGGGAGTAGGAGCCGGAACCGGCCGGCACCTAGTGTAGTGTTTCACAATTAGCTGGACATAATATCAGGATTGGAAGCTCGATGGGCATGGTTAAGTCCCCCTTTGAAAAAGGGGGATTTAGGGGGATTTCAAGAGGTTATATTAAATCCCCCTTGCCCCCCTTTTCCAAAGGGGGGTTAGAAATCGGTAATTCTAACTGCCCTCAGCCTGCTTGTCCCCCCAGCCTTAATGGCTGCTCTTGACACGGCTCCCCTGGCACCTACCTTATAAGCATTCTCTGATCCTTTTCCTCAAAGGCCCCGCGATCCGGAGCCCACCATCAAATTAACCGGGCCCGCAGACTTGATGAACCAGGGTTTTCATACCCCTCGGTCTCAACAGCATTGTTAATTAACCTCAAGAAGGAGGAATTCATGTCACCCAAAAGTGGTCGGACGAAGAGGAGCGAAAAAGGGCTGCTGACCTACACCCCCGGAGCGAAAGCGCACCGGTGGGTGCTCAGCGAGTCCGGGCTGTGGAGCCTGGGTTGCGATTGCTTCGCCTTTTAGCATTCAACAACCCCACGGGAAACAAACGCCGGCTTATCCGGCGAAGGAGGAGTTACTCATGGATACTCC
>JBAVAG010000124.1:0-1580 GCA_049585595.1 Desulfobaccales bacterium | reverse complement strand
GGGCCCGGCGCCACCTCCAGGAAAACCTGGGCATCGATGCCCGAATTACCTTGAAAGAGATGGCAGATGTGGGGTAAATATCAAAAGATCAGTCTTGGCTCGGCGCCGGTATCCAAACAAACTCAGGTAATCATCTTAGGAGGAGATAGAAATGGCAAGGGTTCGCGAGATTCTGGTGGTTGGCCTGGCAATGCTAATGTTGATCGCCCTGTCGGCCTGTGGACGATCCTCCAAAACCGTCAAAATGGGCGCGGTGATGCGCCTGTCCATCGGCGCCGAGCAAGGCATTCCCTGTTGCCGCGGGGTGGAGATGGCGGTGGCGGAGGTTAATCGGGCCGGCGGCATCGACGGCCGTAAGGTGGAGCTGATAGTGGAAGACGAGAAAGATTCCCCCGCGGCCGCGGTCAACGCGGTGCAGAAGCTCATCAATGTGGACCAGGTGATAGCCATCGTCGGTCCCATGACCTCCGGCGCCATGATGGCCGCAGCCAAGACTGCGGAGGACGCCAAGGTGGTGGACATCTCCCCCACTGCCACCACCCCGCAGCTCAGCGGCCTGGGGGCCTACCTCTACCGGGGCTGCTCCCGCATCGACACCCAGGCCAAGGTCTTGACCAAATGGGTGGCCGACAATTGGAAGCCCAAGACCGTGGCCATCTTCTACTCCAACGAACCTTACGGCAAGGGCTCGGATAAATTCTTCAGCGAGGAATTCGAAAAATTGGGGATCAAGGTGGTGGACACGGAATCCTTCAATCGCGGGGCCCGGGATTTCCAGGCGGAGCTCACCAAGATCAAGGCCGCCAACCCCGATATCCTGTTCATTCCCGGCTACACCCCCGAAACCGCGCCCGCCGCGGCCCAGGCCCGGCAGTTGGGGATGACCCAGAAGATCCTGGGGGTCTACGGTGATTATGATCTCACCTATATCCAGTTGGCCGGAGCGGCCGCGGAGGGGCACGTCATCGGCGGCGAGTATGACGAGGCCTACGCCACCTCGAAGAATCAGAGTTTCAAGAAGAATTACCAGGAACTGACCCAGAAGAATCGCGATCCCTACAATCTCATGTTCGCCGCCCTCGGCTATGACTCCGCCTCCATGATCCTTGCGGGCATGAAGAAAAACGGGCCCACCTCCGAGGGCATCAAGAAGTACCTGGACGACGTGAAGGACTTCGACGGAGTCACCGGCAAACTCTCCTTCGACAAGACCCACGACATCGTCCGGGCCGGCACCGAAGGGGTCTATGTCCTGGAGGTCGAGAACGGCAAGTATGTCAGGGTGAAGTAGAGCCTGCGGTTTTCGTGATCAGGGGCTAAACGGTAATGCCCATGGGGACTCAGTATTGTCCGGCAGAGATCTCGCATAAGGGCTGGCAAGTGAAGATTGAAAAATGTGCTGCAAGCCTTAATCCAGAGAGGCCTGGGGCAGTCCGGAAGCGCCAAAACTCTCTCTCCCCTCTCCCGAAAGTTATCGGTAGCATGGGCATCCCGCCTGTAAAGGCGTCCGTTTAATTCCCCCTCACCCTGCCCTCTCCCCCATTGGGGGAGAGGGGAAAAGCACGATAACTCCATAAGTT
>JBAVAG010000123.1:0-19261 GCA_049585595.1 Desulfobaccales bacterium | reverse complement strand
CCGTGCCGTCCGCGCCCAGGCCATAAAACAACGCGCGGATCACGTCGTCGGGTTCGGTGGAGAATTCGTGGTCCACCGGCAGGCTGGTGTGGGAAACGTCGTCGGTGATGCCGACGGTGAAATGGTTTTTGATAGTGGCACGGGCATCTTGCCCGTTCGGCGAGTGCGCTGGCGCGAGCGAAGTTGCGCCGACCTTATCGAAACTCACAGGCGAGACGCCTGTGCCACCAAAAGAAAGGTCATTTTCTCGCAATTCGGTATCAGTCTCCCCATCTTTTTGCAGCCACAGACAGTCGGTGAGGCCGTGGAGCACCCTGAAGCCCGCGGCCTCGCTGATCTCCTTGGCGGTGAGCAGCTTGTCCCGGCCATGGGCGGTCACCGCCTCGTGGGCCTCGATCTTGCCGAAGCGGGCGTTCTTGTAGCCCAGATAGCCGAAACAGGTGACCAGCATCCACTTCAAGGCAGTCTGGCGCTCCCGGTAAGGGGCCGCCGCCTCACCCCCAACCTCCCTGGCCCGGGCCTTGAGTTGCTCCCGGAGGGCCAGGATGGGCCGCAAGGTCCTGGGCACCAGCCCCTGGCGTCGGTGGCAGAGATGATAGCCGGCCTCCGGAACCAGAGAGTTTTGCAGGGGCGGGGTAACCCCGTTCCCAGAGCGGGCTGGCCGGGTCAAGCCTAGAACCGCCGGGGGCGGCGGTTCTACATAAACCTGGCCTGCGAAATCATTGACCACATCGAGTTGTGCCCTTACAGAACTGCCGCTGACCTCTGCCGTTCCCGCGCAGCAGGTGCAGTTCACCGTCTCCGGGGAAATGTTATGCCGCGCCATGATGGTGGGGTACATGGAGGCGAAATCGACTTCGGCCACGTTGAAGTAGAGGCCCGGCGGGGGCATGAAACTGAGGCCGCCTTTGTCGATGGTGAGCAGTTGCCCCGCGGTCTTGAAGCCTTCCGGTTCGCCCTTGCGCCAGGGGATGAGGATGCCGTCGGCCAGGGCCCGGGACAGTTGCATGGAGGTGATCAGGGTCCCGGGGGAGGCCCGGGCCGCCCGCTGCAGGGGCATCTGGCCGATGCGGCTGATTTGCCTGAGTCCCGCCAGGCCGGACTCCCGATAGTAGAAGGAATTGCGCCGGTCCAGGTGCCAGCGGCCGTAAAAAGGGACGGCGGCGCCCTGGTAGACGATGCGGCCATAGGAGAAATAGCTGCGCGGCGCCCCGAACTTGCGGTCCACGGGGCCGCGCTCCCGGTCCAGGGGCAGGGGCGTCCCGGTTTCCCGGCTCCAGCGGCTGAGGGTGGGAATGATCGTTTCGTCCCCCCCATCGCTCAACACCAGGTCCGGGTCGAGCCGCGTCAGCAGGCGGGCCAGATCACCCAGCAGCCCGGGGCGGTCCGGAGCTATTAGCTCCAGGGTCCGGCCCTCCCAGTCCAGGGCCAGGCCGTTCCCCGCCTCCAAAGGGATGAGGGGGTCCCGGGTGAGGCTCAGGGTCAGGGTGGTGAGGAAGGGCGGCGGGGAGAACTCCAGGGCAAAGGCATCCTCCAGGGGGTCGAGCCGCCGGAGCCGCCTCCCTTCTCCTGCCTCCAGATGATACCAGGCGCAGGGATAAAGGCGGCGGGCGTACAGGTAGTAGCTGGCCACGTCCAGGTCGCAATTATAGCACGCCACCTCCGCCGGCAGCGTCCCCAGCCAGTGCCGGAGCCGAAAGAGCAGGCTGTAAGCCCGGGCCTCCAGGGCCAATACCGGGATCTCCTCGCCGGTCCACAGGTCCCGGCCCCGGGCCGGATAAGAACGGGAGAGCCAACCCCGGCCTTGCAGGGTGCGAGCTATGGCGCTAAGGCGCGCCGGCGGCCCCCCGAGATAGAAGCAGTAGGGGAAATCATCCACCAGGCGCAAGCGCTCCCCGGAGTCCGTGATGAACCACAACACCAGACGGTTGCCCAGGGGATAGAGATCGAACAGCCAGCCGTTGGTTTCCATGGGTCAGTAGTCAGTAGCCAGTAATCCTCTACTTATCACTAGGCGCCAGGTCCTTAAGACACTTGGCCGGGGAGGGCGAGCCTGCGGCTCTCCTTCCCCGGCCTTATAAAAAGTGGCAGAGGTTTCCGGGCTTGATGGGGCCGCCCCTAGATTTCCTGCACCTCCCGGTCCCGGCGCGTGAGCATCCTCAAGTGCTCCTCCAAGGCGCTGAGGGCCTTCTGATGCTCCAGGAGCATGGACAGCAGCATGGACTCCAGGGGCCAGGGATTGGCGGCGTAGACCCCGGCCTGGAGGTGCAGCCGGGCCAGCTCAAAGAGGCGGTCGAACTGCTCCTGGTCATGCCGGCGCAGGGCCCGGCGGAACTTCTGCCAGCGACCCCGCTCCTCCTCCCAGACGTGGCTGTATGGTAAAACCGTGCGTCCCATGGGGATTTCCTAAACTGACTTACCCGGATCGGGGAAGGAGTTAACCGCGACCCTAATCCCACCGGCTTTCGGCATGTTAAGGCACAGGCGGGACGCCTGTGCCACCAAGACGTTCCTAACGAAGGGGCGTCTGCTTGTCCGCTGCTAGCTGCTCACTATTTTTTAGGGAATCCGCTGGCAGCGTGGCAAAAACTTCTGGATGAAGCGGGCAAATGCTCCTCTGGCGCCGGCTAAAGCCTGCGGCTACATCTTTCCGCCGCCGAGGGCGGCGGCGCTACATTTCCTGACCCCTAACCCCTGCCTTTTCTGCTCACTGCTCACTGCTTACTGCTTACTACCCCAGCAGCAGCAGGAGCGCGCCGGTGGCCAGAATCAGCGCCCCGCTAACCAGGAATTTTAAGATTTCCTGGAGATAAATCCCGGCGTCCTCCGGGAGATCCAGGACTTGCCGCCATTGTCCGTAGCGGGCGGTAAATCTCAGCCTGGGCTGCAGGTACCGGCATTCAGGTAGCAATACGTCCATTTTCAAGTCTCCCATTTTGGAGTCCGCAGGGGGTAACAGGGGGGACCCGGCGGCTCTCCCCCCGGCCCGCCACCGGACTTTCCATTTCCACGAAGTAGTCGAGCAGCGGCGCCAGCAGCTTCCCGAAGTGGCGGTTGTCGGCCTCCTTGGGCAGCAGGGGTTGCAGCAGCAGGAGGGCGGCCTGGGACTTGATCCGGCCCAGGAGCTGCGTCAGTTCTTGAAAGAGGCGGCGCCGTTCCGGAAGCGGCACCTGTTCGTCGTAGAACAGGCTCACCGGTCCCAGGAGCAGGACCAGGCAGCCGGGCGACAGGACGGGCGGCAGAATCTCCCGCAGCAGGCGTACCAGTTGGTGGCAGGTAAAGGCGCGGGTTACCCTTACCTGCGCCAGGGCCTCCCGGGGCGCCAGGCCCAGGGTCCGGACCTCCCGCACCAGAGCGTAGGGGTCGGCAAGGTTGGCCGCGTCCACCAGCAGTACCGGTGCGCCGCGGGCCGCGCCCCAGGCGGCCGCAGCCGCGGCCAGGGGGCGCAGTTGCCCGCCCCAGAGCAGAATCCCCCGTCCCGGCGAAAGGGGCGCCAAGCAACGGCTCAGGGCGGTCTGCCGGCCAAGCGGCCCCGAGCGCTGCTCAAAATTTCCTGTTTGCCTTTCCATAATTCCTGAGCCTGTGTTTAAGCCACAACGAGATTTTCCGGGTAAGGGACCAGTATTGTCCGGCAAGGTTTTTGCTAATTTGCCAAGTAATCTAGGCTGCCAAATCTCCATCTGGATTAACTTATAGATTTTCTTAGTTTTCCCCCTCTCCCCCAATGGGGGAGAGGGTAGGGTGAGGGGGGAGTAATCAGTAGCCACCCCTCACCCCAACGCTTCGTATCTGAGGTAGCGGCGGCGTCTCGCTGCCCGGGCGGGGAAACCCCGCCCCTACACAGGGGAGAGGGGGTTTTGGCGCTTCCGGGCTGCCCCCGTCGTCTCTGGCTAAAGGTCTGCAGCAACATTTTTCAATTTTCATTCGTCAGCCCTTAGGCAATAGCCTGCTGGACACTACCGGGTAGGGCGGGTTTAAAACCCGCCCCGACGGCGCCGGCACGCCCGTGCTGCCTTAGCTTCGCCGGCCCTCCAGGTTGCGATAGACCCCCACCACCTTGCCCAGAATCCTGACTTCGGCGGTCTCCGCCGGAGAGAGGCGCAGGGGGGTGAACTCGGGGTTGTCGCCCCTGAGGACCAGGCCGCCGGCCTCCTCGTAGACCCGCTTCAGGGTGGCTTCGTCGTCGATGAGCACCACCGCGATCTCGCCCCGGCCCACCCGGGACTGGACCCGCACCATCACCAGATCGCCGGGCAGGAGCAAAGGAGCCATGGATTCGCCGGCCACCCGCAGGAGAAAGACCTCCTCGTCCCGGACCCAGGAGCGAGGCAAAGGCAGGGTGTCTTCCACGTTTTCAGCGGCCAACAGCGGTTGGCCGGCGGCGATCCTCCCCAGCAGCGGCGCCTCCACCACCCGCGAGTTGGGGCGGGCCGCCAGGACCAGCCCCCGGGAGCGCCCCGGCTCCCGGCGGAGCTGGCCCTTGCGCTTCAGGGCTGCCAGGTGGTCCGCCGCTGCCCGCGGCTGGATACTGAAGGCGGCCGCCGTCTCCCGCACCGTGGGGGGATAACCGTGGCGGGCGCAAAACTCCTCGACAAACTCCAACACCGCCTGCTGTTTTTCGGTCAAGAGCTTCATGAGCCTAAGATACTATACAAATGTATACTTGTCAAGCGGATAGTGTTAGCCCTTCGCAAAATTTATAAAAAAACGGAAGGCGTGGGGCGCAAGGGTTGGCGGGCCCCCAATCCGGAGGCAAACCTGCCCTGGCCAGCGATGCGGCGCCGCCCGGCGCAGCCAAAAAAGGGGAATTATACACTTGACTCCCGATTAGGGGTGGCGTCTCAGTGGCACCGGCCTCTGGCAATTTGGGTTTGCCCTGGGCGGGGCCCCCCTAAAAAGATAATTGAGGGATGCAAATAGATAATTCCCCAAAAAAGAGAACGGAAGGGAGGCAAGCAGGAAGATGCAGGGTCAAGGCTGAGGAGCCCTGGGCGGGGAAACCCCGCTCCTACGGAAAAGGTGGGCAGTGCCACCCCTACGCTGACTGCGCCCGGGGGCTGCAATTCCTTTTCTCTGGTTCCCAAGCTCCTGCTTGGGGGCCCATTTTTTGTGCCAGGCTCCGCCTGGCAAGGATTATAATACAGAAATTATCGTCCTAGGGCAGAAGTGAGCCCAAGCAGAGCTTGGGCCGAAATTGCCGTTCCCAAGCAGGAGCTTGGGAACGAGAAAAGCGCGGTAGAATCGAGCCAGGCCCGGGGAGCGGCCCCATTACCGGCTGGAAGCCTGTGGTTGCAGGGGCGGCGTCTCAGTGGCACAGGCCTCCGGCCTGTGGACCTGCCCGGGCGGGGAGATCCCGCCCCTACGGCCGGTCACAACTTTTTCAGCCGCTGCTGCCGGCGGCGCTGGTCCTTGGGCAGGCGCCGGGCCGGGCCTTTTTTGAGGCGGCGGTCCCGGGATTCCTCCGGCTCCCCTCCGGCCTCCGGTTCCCGGTCCAACAGGTACCGGCTCTCGAACTGGGCGGCGCTGATCCAGGCGGCCCCCGCCCCTTGGGCCCAGGCCTGGATCTCCCGGTCGGAGGTGACCACCACGGCCCGCGCCCCCTCCAGGTCCAGCAGGCGCTTGATGACTTGGTCGGCCTTCTCTCCCCGCCGGGAGAAGATGATCGAGAGCCCCCGCTCCCGGTCCCTGCTCTCTTTGAGGTGGCCCTTTAGCCAGCCGTCGAAGACCACGGTGATCTTCTGGGGACCGCGCTCCCGGTAGGCTGCCAGCCGCGCCAGCAGCGCCGCCCTTCCGGCCTCCAGGTCCCGTGCGTCCAGTTCTTGCAACTCCGGGGACTGGCGGATCAAGTTGTAGCCATCGATAATGAGATGCAGGGCCATATAAGATTATGGTACTTATTAAAGATAGCGGCTAATAAAAACTTGCTTGCCAAAAAGCGTTATTTCTGCTAAAGTGGCAACCGATTATGCACTATTACATAATCGGGGGAGGGATACAAAATGGGTAACTGGCGATATGCTTTGCTCATTTTGCCGCTGCTGGCGGCGCTGGCGGGCTGCGCCGGAGCCCCGGAGAAACCCGCCGCCATCCAGGCCGCGGCGCTGCCGGAGTATCCGCCGCCGGTCAACCTCACCGCAGAACAAAAATATGTTAAAACCCTGTTAGCTAAAAACGGTTATGACGGCGAGGGCCCCGCACCCACGGTGATCGTGGTCCACAAGCTTAGCCGCAAGCTCACTTTTTACCAGGGGATTACCCCTCTTAAAACCTATCCTGTCGTTTTAGGTAGTGATCCCTACAACGATAAGTTGTGCCAGGGTGACACTTGCACTCCTGAAGGAGTGTACCGGGTGCAGGCCAAGTATCCCCACAGCAGATGGGACGAATTCATCTGGCTGAACTATCCCAACACCCAAAACTGGCTGAAGTTCGCCCGGGCCAAGCAAGCTGGGCGTCTGCCCCCGGATGCCGAGATCGGCGGCGATGTTGGCATCCACGGCACTGAGGACCCGGGGCGAAACCTGGAGGGCGTCAACTGGACCCATGGCTGCATCTCCCTGCAGAACCATGACCTGGAGGAAATCTACCCACTGGTGACCCAGAAGACCCTGGTGGTCATCGAGAAGCAATAGCTCCCGGGGCGCCCCGCCGGCAGCCTGGTTTGGCAAGCCTGGAACAGGGCCCGGGGAGGCGGCCCTGTTCCAAGGCACATTATAAATGACCAGTATACAATCTCTTGTTTGCCCTGACCAGCAGTCTTTGCCGCCGGCGTTTCGCCCAGGGGACCTCGGTCCACCTGGCGCCCGGCGGGTCATAGATTGGCCTGTTTCTCGCCCACAAGTTTCCTAAACGTCTCAAAGCAGACCCTGGCACGCGAGCGGGAGTAGATTTTAGGCTGCTTTAAACGATTTTGGACAATTCCAGCGTTATCCAAACCGCGCTAAAACTGGCCAGGCGATCTCTCGAAAGCTAACCGGCGCTTTGATTTTCGACCTTGCTTACCGTGGTTAATTCTTTAACGTGCGATTTTTTCCTGTTTCGTGAGCTGCCCCCTTGAATGATCTCCTGCTGAAGAATCTTCGCCCCGAAACAGATGCACTGCCAGTATGGCAAGGCACAATTGAGCACCCGAAAAGACCGCAAGCGCCATATCGAATCCGTGCTTTAGTAGTAGCTCAAAGCCCAGAGCGCCCAAACCGAAACCGCTGAATAAGGAAAAGGCGTTCATGCCCATGGCGAGGCCCCGCCGAGAAGGATTGAGCGAGGTAGCGATTCCAGCCAAGAGGGGGTGGCTCATGTCGTATCCCAAAGAGAGAATAGCAATGAACACTGCCGGCCAGAGTAGCGGCGCCTGTAGAATGAGTGCTGCACCGCAGAGGGCGCCAATCAGGATGCCTAATGGGATTATGCGCCTTCTCCCGGCCCGATCCGCAACACGTCCGATCACTGGCCCAAACAGCATTCCTGGTACGCCATAGCCCAGCAGGGCCAGGCCGATCCCTTTATCGCCGAGACGATAGCGTTCCGAGAAATATAGACCAAGCCAGGTGAAGACTCCAGAATGGAACATGCCGTTGAAAAAAATATAGGCATACGTTTTTGCTCCTCTGGAACTGGCAAAGAGCGACCAGTATCCCGCAATCGCCTTCCGAAGGCTTAGCGGATGTGCGGCGATTTCGCCATCGAGAAACTGACGAAGGCGAATTGCGAAGGCAAGAATGGCTGCACAAAGACCGGCTGTTATGAGGAACTCTGCGCGCCAGCCAATGATGGGATTCAACAAGGCCCCGAGGCTTGACCCGAAAGCCATGCCTCCGGCTATCGCGCCAAACATCCACCCTATGGGCCGGCCGCGTTGTTCATAAGGAAAGAGATCCCCGAGAAGAGCAAGAGCGATGGGTATGATTCCCCCGCTTGCGATCCCGCCTAGTAGGCGCCATATCAGCATCTGAGACGCAGTATAAGCTGTCGCCACACCGGCTATCGTCACGACCATCAGTCCCAGCAATGCGAGAATAATCGGTTTTCTGCCAACCCGGTCAGAAATCGGTCCATAGAACAGGGTCGATATACCATAGGGCAGCATGTACGCAGGGACGAGCATACCAAGGAAATCCGTTGACTCGTGGAACTGGATTGAGAGCGTCGGGATGAGCGGAGCTACAAGATACGCCTGGAAGAATATGAGAAAGGCCGCTGCCGACATTACACGTAGCACCGCTTCACGCTTGCTGCCTGAATCGCCTGCAGGACCGGCCCCAGCCTCCCGGTATGACATCACCGTTTCTCTTGTATCAATGATCTCATTGCCGCAATCGCACAGGGGCCGCAGGCATCAGACACCGCCTGCGGCCCCTGGTTTTTTATCCGCAAATCCTCTTATTTCGCAACTTCCAGCATCAGGTACAGGGTACGCCCCTGACGTTTGATAAGGAGACGGACGTAGCTCTCCTTCTTCAGCCGGGCCACCGCGGTATCGAAGTCATTGACCGTGTTGATGGCTTGGTTGTCGATCTCCAGCACGATATCTCCCGGCTGGATACCGGCGTCGGCCGCAGCGCTGTCCTGCTCCACCCCTTCCACCAGGACACCCTTGGTGTCCCGGAGATGGAAGTGCGCGGCCAACTCCGGGGTGATATTCTTCACCACCAAGCCCAGGCGGTTCTGCTCACCGCCCCCTTCTTCCTTACTTTCGGTGGCCTGGGCCTCTTCCGTGAGTTCGGCGACGGTCACGGTGAAGGTCTTCTCCTTGCCGTCCCTGAGCACCTTGACGCTGGCCTTGCTGCCTGGGGCGGTGTCGGCCACCAGACGGGGCAGATCATTCATTTCCTGGATGGGGTGGCCGTTGAATTCTATGATGATGTCTCCCCGCTTAATGCCCGCCTTCTCCGCGGGAGAGCCGGGATTGACTTCCGCCACCAGGGCCCCCTTGGCTTCGGACATTCCGAAGGACTTGGCCAGATCCGGGGTCACATTCTGCACTTCGACCCCGAGCATGCCCCGGGTCACCTTGCCCTTGGCCTTCAGTTGCGGGATTACCCACTTGGCCATATTGCTGGGGATGGCAAAGCCGATCCCCTGGCCGCTGGCCAGAATGGCGGTATTGATACCCACTACTTCGCCCTGGAGGTTGAGGAGGGGACCGCCGCTGTTGCCGGGGTTGATGGAGGCGTCGGTCTGCAGAAAGTTGTCATAGGGGCCGGCGCCGATAACCCGGCTCTTGGCGCTGATGATCCCCTGGGTGACGGTGTGGCTCAGGCCAAAGGGGTTGCCCACCGCCATGACCCAATCCCCCACCCGCACCGCGTCGGAATCACCCAGCTTCAGGAAGGGCAGGTTCGCAGGCGGGTTGGTGATCTGGATCAGGGCCAGATCGGTCTTGGAATCCCGCCCCTTGATGGTGGCCTTGAATTCCTGGCCCGCGAAGAGCTTGACGGTAATCACATCGGCGCCCTCCACCACGTGGTTGTTGGTGACGACGAGTCCCGAGGGATCGATGATGAAACCGGACCCCAGGCTGCGGCTCTTGAAGGTTTTGGGCATTTCCCCGAAGAATTTCTTAAAAAATTCCTGGAAGGGGTCTTCCCCCGGCCCGAAGGGTTGTTCCCCGCCCGGCCCAGGTTGCATGTGGTGGAAAAATTCCGTGGTCTGGTTTTTCATCTTTTTTTCGGTGCTGACGTTGACCACGGCCGTGCCGGTTTCCTTGGCCAGATTGGCAAAGGTGTCAGAGGTTATGGCCTGCGGGGCCGGCTGCTGGGCCCGGGCCGGACTGGGGGACAACCCCCAGGCAACCAGGAACAGCAATCCTGGGATAAGCATCAACAAACTAAGGGATAGACTTCTTTTCTTCATTCCGATTCTCCTCTTTTTTCAAATCAGGCTGCCCGGTCAAAGACGGGATGGCCGATTGTTTGCCTACCACCACCAGGAGATATTTGTCGGGTTGCAGGTATTTTTGCGCTACCCTCTGAATATCCGCGGGGGTCAGGTCCTGGATCAGCTTCGGATATTTCCAGGGATAATCCAACCCCAGCCCGTAGATTTCCACATAGCCCATGAGCTGGGCCCGCTTGGTCATGGAATCCATTTGCCGGGGGAAACTGCCGATTAAATAAGACTTGGCATCCTCAAGTTCCTTGGGCTTCACCGGCTGATTCATGATCAGTTGGAGCTGCGCCCGCACCTGGGAGATGGCCTCGGCGGCGCTGGAGTTTTTGGTCTCCAGGGAGACGGTGAAGGGACCCGGTTCCAGCCCAGGGGCAAAGGAGCTACGGACGCTGAAGGCCAGGCCGCGGTTTACCCGGATCTCGTCCATCAGGCGGGAGGAAAAGCCGCCGCCCCCCAGGATGTAATTCATTACCTGGCAGGCGTAAAAGTCCGGGTTGGCCCGGTTAATGCCCAGGTTCCCGAAAACGATGTTGGCCTGGCTGATGTCCCTGTCAATGAGCACCACCTTGCGTTCCGCCAGCGGCGGCATGGGTGGCAGTTGCGCTGCAGGCACCGGCGCTGCAGCCCAGGCTCCGAAGATCTTGGTCACCCACTGGCGGGCCTCATCCTGGGTCAAATCCCCCACCACGGATAAGACGGCGTTGTTGGGGCGATAGTAGGTCCGGTGAAACTGCGCCAGGTCCCGGGGGGTGATGGCAGCCAGACCCTGGGGGGTGCCCAGCACCGGATGGCCATAAGGAAAGTTTCCGTAGAGGTCCCTGGCGAAGGTGCGGCGGGCCAGCACCATCGGGTCGTCTTCCTCGCTTTTCAGGGTGGCCTCGAATTGCGCCACTTTTCGCGCCACTTCGGCCGGGGCGAAGGCGGGGTTCAACAAGACGTCCTGGAGGAGCCCCAGGCCGGCGTCCAGGTCCTTTTTCAAAATGACCAGGCTGATGGTGGCAAAATCGTCGCCCCCCCCGGCCGTGAGGCGAGCCCCGATAAAATCGGCTTCCTCGGCGATCTGGGTAGCGCTCTTCCCCCTGGCGCCACTGGCAAGCAGGGAAGCCGTAAGGTTGGCCAGACCCTCCTTCCCCTTGGGGTCTTCCAGGGTGCCTGCCTTGATGAACATCTGCAGGGAGACCATGGGCAACCCGGACTGTTGGGAAAAGAGCCAGACCAGGCCGTTGGGCAGTTGTTCCCGCACCCCCAAAACAGCTTCGGAGGCTGCGGCTGGTCCCTGTCCCAAGAGCCCGGTCAGCAAAGCCAGGGCCAGGACCGGCACGATTAACCGGCCCCTGGCCAGGCACAGCCAATTTTCCGACTTTAGACCCATAAAATGATCCTGGAATTATAACACGTAAGAAGGGCTACCCCGTCAAGGGAACCCTGCCCTATTTTCTATCTGATGGCCTCGCCTGGATGGGAATGGCCGCCCTCGGGCTTGCTGGTCTTGACCGGCGCCAGGAGGCCCTGGGTGCAGTTCATGGGCACCAGGTATTTTTGGGCGACCCGCCGGACGTCGGCGGCGGTCACCTTAGTGAGCTTGGGGATATACTCCTTTAAAAGGGTCCAGCGGGCCACAGTCTCGGTTTGGCCCAGCAACATGGCCCGGAAGAAGATGGAGTCCTGGTGCAGGTAAAATGCGGCGCTGGCCTGATTCTTGGCCTTAAGAAGCTCCCGGGGGCTCACCAGTTCCGTCTGCAGCCGCTCGATCTCGGCGTCCAGGCCCGCCTCCAATTGAGCCAGGGTTTTGCCCGGCATGGGCTGGCCATAAAGCATGAAGAGAAAGGGATCGCAGGTATACAGGTCATAGTCCGCCCCCACCTCCAGGGCCAGCTTCTGCTCATAAACCAGGTCGTGATAAAGACGGGAGCTATGCCCCGCAGAGAGGACGCGGGAGAGCAGCTCCAGGGGATAGGCATCCTCCGGTGTCTGCCAGTTAGGGGTATGATAGCTCATCAAGAGATAGGGGAATTGCGCCTCCCGGTGCACCCAGACGAGGCGTTCGCCGTATTGCGGCGGCTCCAGGGCGGTCACTTTTGGGGGTTCCGGCCCGGCCGGCAAATCCCCGACGGTGTCCTCGATCTCTTTCAAGGCCTCCTTGGGTTCGATATCCCCTACCACCACCAGGGTGCAATTGTTGGGTTGATAGTAGCGATGGTAATACTGTTGATAGTCCTCCAGGCTGGTGCTCTCGATGTCGTGCTGCCAGCCTATCACCGGCCACTGGTAGGGGTGGGCCTCGAAGGTGGCGGCCAGAGCGGCTTCCTCCATGAAGTCTTGCGGCACATCATCGGTGGTCACTCGCCGCTCTTCCAGGACCACCTTTATGTCCGTCTGGAAGCCCTCTTCACTGACGTTGATGCCCTTCATGCGGTCGGCTTCCATCTCCAGCCAGTGTTTGAGCTGATCCTTGGGGCCGGTTTCAAAAAAGGCGGTATAGTCACGGGACGTAAAGGCGTTATCCGAGCCTCCCACCCTTCCTATTTCCCGGGAGAAGTATTTGGGGCCATACCTGGCAGTCCCTTTGAACATCATGTATTCGGTGACATGGGAGATGCCGGTCTTGCCCAGGCATTCATTGCGGGACCCCACCCGATACCAGAGCTGGACGGTGATGATGGGCGCCCGGCTCTCTTTGAGGAGGAGCACCTTCAGCCCATTATCGAGCTTGTGCTCCACCACCTGGTCAAAGAGGTTGGGCTCCCCCTGGGCCCGAAGGGCCGCGGGCGCGGCCAGGCTGAGGCCGATGGCCGTAAGGACGGCTACGATGAGAACTCGTCTTAAGGCCGCGGCAGCTCCGGGGCGGCTGCCGCCAGCAAAGATGCGGGAGAATAAGGTCATGAGTTTTGGGTCTGCATCCCTTTGGGGTTTGGCGGGGCCCAGCGGCCGGAAAGCAAATGGGCTCGTTCCGGGACTGGGGAGGAGGCGAAACCCTCATTCCTTTGATAAGTTAAATTATATATTTCCCGGAAATAATTCAAGGGACGAGCTGGAATATTATGTCTCCGCCCCGGATTCGGCTCCCGGCCTCAGGATATGGAAAATCGCCAGGATCAGGGCGGCGCCGCAGGAGGCGGCCAGGTCCAGGCCCACATCCCAGAGGCTGCCGGAGCGGGATGTTAACAAGGATTGGTGGCCTTCATCCAGGAGGGCCACGGCCAGGCAGAGCCCCAGGGACGAGAGAAAGGCGCGGCCGCCCTGATAACCCAAACCGCCCCGGAAGGCCCGGAACCACAAAAAATAGAGGAACCCGTAGTCAAAGACATGCCCCACACCCTTGCGCACATAGAAGTGCATCACATTGAAGTCGGCCTCACTCAGGTTCGGGAGCAGCCAGTGCAAAATTCTTCCGGTATTATTGGAGGACCCCAGGTCCCCGGAGAGGGTTAACATCACCCCGCACCAAACCAGGACCGGCAGCCAGTACCTCAGCAATTTATTGCGTTTCGGAAGCGAAATCCCCATGCCCGATGCTCTTTACATTTAGTTGACCGCCAAATCACAGGTAAGGCCGCAACTTTTCGGATCACTAAGGGTTAGAGGCTGCCGGTTATGAGAAGAAGGCCCGGCGCCTGCCTGGAGTGTGCTCCTATTTGAAATTGATCCTGGAACCTGATCCCCGGGGTAAAGCGCTGAATTTAAGCGATGGATCTGACCACCCCGCCGTCGACCCGTAAAGCCGCGCCATTGGTGGCCGCGGACAGGGGGCTGGCCACATAAGCCACCAGGTTGGCGACCTCTTCGGTGCTGGCGAAGCGCTGCAGAATGGAGGTGGGACGGACAGACTGAAAGAATTCCTTTTCCACCTCCGCCGGGGTAATTCCCTGGGCCTGGGCCAGTTCAGCGAGGAAACGGCCGACGCCTTCCGAGCGGGTCGGACCGGGGAGCACCGCGTTCACTGTCACTCCCGTGCCCCTGGTCGTCTCTGCCAGCCCCCGGCTCAAGGCCAGGTACATGGCCTTGGTGACGCCGTAATGGATCATCTCCACGGGAATGTTGACCCCGGACTCGCTGGACACAAAGATGATTCGGCCCCAGTCGGCGGCCTTCATGCCCGGCAGGTAGCACCGGGACAGGCGCATCCCGCTCATGAAGTTGATCTCGATGATAGCCTGCCAGTCGGCGTCGCTGATCGCTTCGAAGGGCCGATGCTCGTATATCCCCAGGTTGTTGACCAGGATGTCCACCGCCGGAAAGCGGCGGCAGGTCTCCGCGGCCCCCTCTGCCTGGGCCAGGTCGGCCACCAGGGGTTCGAGTTGCGACTGAGGATGGGCCTGGCGAATCTGAGCGACGGCCCCGGCCACCCGGGCCTCGGTGCGCCCGTTGACGATCACCCGGCACCCTTCGGCCGCCAGGGATTTGACAATAGCCAGGCCGATCCCGGCCGTAGAGCCGGTCACCAGGGCCAGTTTGTTCTCAATCTTCAGGTTCATAAGTACCCACCAACCTGTTTATTAACTTTAAGATATTCACTGGATTGAGGTCGTCAAGGAAGGTGGGGTGCCGGGAAAGCACGGGGTGCACGGCGCCTGGGGCTGGGGCCGGCAGAGGTGGGACCCCGGCTGCCTCAGCCCAGGATAGCCTCCACAAAGGCCTGGGCCTCGAAGGGCCGCAGGTCCTCCATGGCCTCGCCCACCCCCAGGTAACGCAAGGGGATGCCGGTTTCATGGACCACTCCCAGGGCCACCCCGCCCTTGGCGGTGCCGTCCATCTTGGTGAGCACCAGGCCGGTGAGCCCCACCGCCTCGTGGAACAGGCGGGCCTGGCTCAGGGCATTCTGGCCGGTGGTGGCGTCCAGGACCAGGAAGACCTCGTGGGGGGCGCCGGGAAGCTTCTTGGCCGCGGTGCGCTGCATCTTTTTCATTTCCTCCATCAGGTTCACCTTGGTATGGAGGCGCCCGGCGGTATCGATATAGACCGTGTCCACCCCCCGGGCCTGGGCCGCGGCCATTCCGTCAAAGACCACCGCCGCGGGGTCGGCCCCGGATTTTTGCCTGACCACGGAAATCCCCAGGCGCTGGCCCCAGGTCTCCAGTTGCTCCACCGCCGCGGCCCGGAAGGTATCGGCGGCCACCAGCAGCGGGGTGAGGCCCCGGGACAGGTCCCGGTGGGCCAGCTTGGCGATGGTGGTGGTCTTGCCCACGCCATTGACCCCCACTACCATCATCACCCAGGGACGGGTCCCGACCTGCGGCGGCGGTGGCGCCGCGGCCAGCAGGGCCAACATCTCCTCCTTCAGGGCGGCCTTCAGCCGGTCCGCGTCCAAAAGCTCCCGGCGCCGCAACTTCTCGTTAAGGGAGTGGATGAGAGACAGGGTGGTCTCCACCCCGAGATCGGCGGAGATCAGCAATTCCTCCAGATCATCCAGGAGCTGGGCGTCCACCTGCCGCCGCCCCTTGAGGAGACGGTCCAGGCCTCCAGACAGGGCCTCGCGGGTGCGGCCTAGCCGCTCCCGCAGGCGGTGGAACCTGCGCCGGCGCGGCTCGCCTACCTCGGTTTCGGGTTCCTCGGCGGGTTCTTCGATTGGCGTGGCAACGGCGGGTTTAAAACCCGCGGCTGCTTCTTCTGGGGCTTCCGGCAGAAACTCGGGCTCCGGGGGGGAGGGACCAGCCCCTCCGGACTCTAAGGCGGGGACTTCTGCCGGCGGCGGGGCCTCGTTTTCCTCCTGGCCCTTTTTCCGGTCCTTGTCTTGACGGCGAAACCAGCGGCCCATGGTTATTGGGTGGTAATCCGGGAGAAGTCGGCTATCCGCAAAAAGGTAGCGCTGATGCGGGCCAGCAGGCTCAAGCGGTTTTGGCGCAGACGCTCGTCTTCAGCCATCACCAGGACTTTATCGAAATAAACGTCCACCGGCCCCTTGAGATTAGCCAGGGCCTTTAAGGCCGCGGGGTAATCCCGTTTCTCCAGGGCCTCGGCCACCTCGCCCTCCATCACCAGGGTGGCCTCCAGGAGCAGCCTCTCTTCCGGGTATTCCAGCAACAATTCGTCAATTTCGCCGGCCTCGCACCCCCGGGAGATGTTGATCACCCGCTTAAAACCCACCGCCAGGGCGGGGAAATCGGGGCTGCGGCGAAAGTCTTCCAGCGCCCTGGCCTTGGCGACTGCTTCCTCGACATCGCCTAACCCCGTGGCCAGAACCGCGGCCACAGTCTCAAATTCGAGACCCTCCCCTACCAGCCGATGGTGTAATCGGGTCTGGAAGAAATCGAGAACTTCTCCAAGGACTTCCTGGGGTTCACGGCTTAATTTGTCTTTTAGTAGTTCCAGGCTCAGGCCAATGGCGTCCTGAAGGTCGATATGGAGGTCGTTCGCATCGATGATATTAATGATGGCTAAGGCATGCCGCCGCAAACCATACTGATCCGCCGTGCCGGTAGGTTTGAGACCCACCCCGAAGAAGCCGCAGATGGTATCTAGCCGGTCGGCTATGCCGATTAAGGAACCGATCAGGTCTGGAGGCAGGATATCATCGGCGTGGCGGGGCAGGTAATGGCTAAAGAGGGCGGTGGCCACGGCAGGGTTCTCGCCGTCCAGCAGGGAGTATTTTTCGCCCATCACCCCCTGGAGGCTGGGGAATTCCCCCACCATCTCCGTGGTGATGTCCGCCTTGGCCAAAGTTGCGGCCCGGTGCACCTGGTCCGCCAGGGCCGGGGCCAGCTTTCGGGCCAGTGAGACCGCCAGCTCCCGGAAGCGCTCCATCTTCTCATAAGAGGTGCCCAGCAGGGAGTGGAACATCACCCCTTGCAGGGCCTCCACCCTATTTTCCAGGGGTATCTTGCGGTCAACCTCGTAGAAATACATGGCGTCGCTAAGACGGGCCCGCAGCACCCGCTGGTGGCCCCGGCGCACCAGGTTGGGGTCCCGGGCCAGGGTGTTGTTCACCGCGATGAAGTGGGGGAGGAGCTTCCCGTCCAGGCCCCGCAGGGAGAAATAGCGCTGGTGCTCCCGCATGGAAGTGATGAGGACCTCATCGGGTAGCTGCAGAAATTTTTCGTCAAAGTTGCCCACCACCACCGAGGGATATTCCACCAGGAAGGTGTTCTCCTCCAGCAACCCCGGGTTGGACGCCACCTCGCCGCCCACCCCGGCCGCGGCCTGGGCCAACTCCCTCTCCAGGTGCGCCCGGCGAGCCGCCGGGTCCACCAGGACGTGGGCTGCCTCAAGGCCGGCAAGATAGGTGGCCGCGTCCTTTACCCCAATGGCGTGAGGCGCCAGAAAGCGGTGGCCATAAGTTACCGGGCCGCTCGCCACCTCCGCCAGGGAGAAAGGCACCACCTCTCCCTGGAAGAGGGCCAGAATCCAGTGGATGGGCCGGGCAAAGGTGAAATGCAGCTCCCCCCAGTGCATGGACTTGGGGAAGCTCAAGGCCGTGATGAACTCCGGCAGGATCTCTTGCAGGCAATCGAGGGCGGGCCGGCCGCTGACACTCTTGCTCACGGCCAGATAGACCCCCCGGGGGGTGTCCAGCTCCACCAAGTCGGTCACCGCCACCCCCTGGCCCCTGGCAAAGCCCAGGGCCGCGGCGGCGGGCTTGCCGTGGGCGTCCAGGGCCACCGCCTTGGGAGGCCCGATGATCTCCTGCACCGACACCGCCTGGCTGGCTGGCAGATCCCGGGCCACCAGGGCGAGCCGCCGGGGGGTGCCCCAGGCGGAAATCTCGCCACCCCCGAGGCGGGCCTGCTCCAACCTGTGGCGCAAGCCCTGCGCCATTTCGGCGAGCACCGGCGGCAGAAAACGGGCCGGGATCTCCTCCGTGCCGATCTCCAATAATAATTCGCTTCCCATGGGTTTCCCTCGTTGGTAGCTATCAGCTTTCAGCCTTCAGCCTTCAGCCTTCAGCGGCAAGCCTTAAACAAAGCCCTTTTCCTTACTATTTGCATAAGGATAGTTTTCTGTTCTTGACGGTATATTAGGAACGCCGATCATATTCTCCCGAGTCATTTAATAAAGCTGATAGCTGACGGCTGATAGCTCAAAGCTATTTTTTCAAGAGCGGGAAACCCATCTCTTCCCGCTGTTTCAGGTAGCCTTCGGCGCACAGGCGGGCCAGGTTGCGCACCCGGCCGATGAGGCTGTTGCGTTCCGCCACGCTGATGGCCCCCCGGGCGTTCAGGAGGTTGAAGGTGTGGGAACACTTGAGGCAGTAGTCGTAAGCGGGCAGGACCAGCCCCAGGCCGGCGATGCGGGTTGACTCCGCCTCGTACATGGAAAAGAGGCGGAAGAGCATGTCCACGTCGGCCTGCTCGAAATTATAGATGGAGTGTTCCACCTCGCCCCGGTGGTGGACGTCGCCGTAAGTGACCGCTTCGGTCCATTTAAGGTCGTAGACGTTATCCACCCCCTGGAGGTACATGGCGATGCGCTCCAAGCCGTAGGTGAGCTCCACGCTCACCGGATGGAGGTCGATGCCCCCGGCCTGCTGGAAGTAGGTGAACTGGGTGATCTCCATGCCGTCCAGCCAGACCTCCCAACCGAGGCCCCAGGCCCCCAGGGTGGGGGATTCCCAGTCGTCCTCCACGAAGCGGATATCGTGGTCCAGGGGGTCGAGGCCCAGGGCCTTGAGGCTGGCCAGGTAGAGTTCCTGGATATTCTTGGGGGAGGGCTTCATGATCACCTGGTACTGGTAATAGTGCTGCAGGCGGTTGGGGTTTTCGCCGTAGCGCCCGTCGGTGGGGCGCCGGCTGGGCTCCACGTAGGCCACGTTCCAGGGCTCGGGTCCCAGGGCCCGGAGCAGGGTGGCCGGGTTGAAGGTGCCGGCCCCCACTTCGATGTCGTAGGGCTGCCCGATGAGGCAACCCTGGTCGGCCCAGAAACGCTGCAGGGTGATGAGCAGTTCCTGAAAAGTCATATGCCCCCCTCCCGGAGTGCAAATATCTGGCTAATCTACCAATTGAGCCCCAGGTTGTCAAGGAAGGCCCCGGGCCGTGGCCTCGCGCCCTTTTCCCCTTTTGGGGCTTTTCTTTCTTGTCTAAATTGTTGTCTTTCCGGAAAGTTTCTGGAATGGGCGGCGACGGCGTCCCGCAGTGGGCGGACGAAGGGGCAATGCCTAATGGAAATTCGATGGGGCGGGCCTCCGGGCCCGCCGTGTAGGGTGCGCACCGCGCACCTTAAGAGACTGTTGGCAAGCGCAGCTTTTCGCCGGCTGCCTCGAGGCTCAGGCGCCCGGCCGGGGCCGGCGGCCAATAATCCCCTTGACGGCGCCCCGGCCAGGGGTTATATGAAAATCACAGGCACGTAGCTCAGGGGGAGAGCACTACCTTGACGCGGTAGGGGTCCGGGGTTCAAATCCCCGCGTGCCTACCATTGATTACCAGGGGTTGCGGTGAGAGGC
>JBAVAG010000122.1:0-14808 GCA_049585595.1 Desulfobaccales bacterium | reverse complement strand
GGCCCCGGCACCGGCTGCGGCTGCGGCTCCGGCTCCGACCTCCGCCCCGGTGTCCAAGGGGGCGGCAGCCCCCCAGCAGGCCCTGGCCGCGGGGGATGTGCCCCTCAGGGCCCCCATGCCTGGGATGATCATCAGCTACAGTGTCCAGGTGGGGGACAAGGTGGCCATCGGCGACCTGGTCTGCGTTCTCGAGGCCATGAAGATGCAGAACTCCCTGCCGGCCCCAGCCGCCGGGGTGGTCAAGGCCATCAACTTCGACCCCGGCGCCTCCGTGGCCAAGGACACCGTCATCCTGGTCATCGGCAAATAAAGCGAGGAGCGGGTAAGGGCCCTCCGCCTCTACCCGCTTTCCTTAGGAGGCAGCGGTGGTCAAAGTATTGTTGGAGAGAACCATTAAAGGCAAGCATGTCAAGGAAATAACCCGGCTCCTGAGGATGCTCCGGGTCCTGGCCATGCAGCAGCCGGGATATATAAGCGGGGAGACCCTCCACGAGATTGACGCTCCCAATAATTATCTGGTGATCAGCGCCTGGTACTCCCGGGAGGATTGGCAAGCCTGGCTTGCCAATCAGGAGCGCCAGAAACTCCAGTCCGAGCTTGACGGTTACATGGAAGCCCCCACCCGGTTCCGAGTCTATACCTATTAGCCGGTCGGCTTCCCCGGAAAGGTCTCGCAGTTAAACTCTAGACCATGGTAATTTAAACTAAATCACCATATTATACCGATGCAACTAAATCCTCTCTCCCCTGAGAGGGGGCGAACCGGGTGAGGGGTGGCTATGCATGGTTTTTCGTAGGGGCGGACCCATGGGTGCGCCCCTGCAAGACCAACGCCTTTAGGTGTCTGAACCAGGCAGGTCATCACAAGGAGGAATATTTCATGGCTCGCCCAAAGATAACCGTGGTGGGAGCCGGCAATGTCGGGGCCACCTGCGCCCACTGGGCCGCGTCCCGGGAGTTGGCCGACGTCGTTTTGGTGGACGTGGTGGCGGGTCTGCCCCAAGGCAAGGCCCTGGACCTGATGCAGGCCCGGCCCATCTTCGGCTTCAATGCAGAGGTGGTGGGGTCCAACGGCTACGAGGCCACCAAGGGCTCCCAGGTGGTGATCATCACCGCCGGCATCCCGCGCAAGCCGGGCATGAGCCGCGAAGATCTCATCAATACCAACAAGGAGATCGTGGCCGGGGTGACCCGGGAAGTGGCGGCCAGGTCCCCCAACGCCTTTCTGATCATTGTCAGCAACCCCCTGGACGCCATGTGTTACGTGGCCCGGAAGGTCAGCGGCTTCCCCAGCCGGCGGGTCATGGGCATGGCGGGCATCCTGGATAACGCTCGCTATCGCTGCTTCATCGCCATGGAGCTGAAGACGGCGGTGGAGGAGGTTCAGGCCATGGTGCTGGGGGGCCACGGCGATGACATGGTGCCGGTGGTGAGCGCCACCAATGTCTCCGGGGTGCCGCTCACCAGTCTGCTGTCCAAAAAGCGGATTGCCGCCCTGGTGGCCCGCACCCGCGGCGGGGGCGGCGAGATCGTGGCCCTGCTGAAGACCGGCTCCGCCTTTTATGCCCCGGCGGCCGCGGCGGTGCAGATGGCCGAGGCCATCCTGAAAGACCAGCGGCGGCTGGTGCCGGTGTCGGCCTACCTCAACGGGGAATACGGCCTCCATGACCTCTATTTCGGGGTGCCGGTGATCCTGGGAGCCCGGGGCATCGAGAAGATCATCACCCTGAAGCTGAGCCGGGAGGAAGAGGCTATGCTGCGGAAGTCGGCGGCGGCGGTGGCCAGGACCCGGGATGACCTGAAGCTATGAGCGGCAGCCTTCGAGGCCGCCAGCCCCATGGTCCTCTGGAAAAAATTCAGGCCCAGTAGTGTCCGGCAACAAAATTGCATGGAGCAGGTTACATTATCTCACAATTAAGCTCTAGAACATGGCAATTTCAGCGATATCACCATATTATACCGATGTAACTAAATCCCCTCTCCCTTCGAGGCGAGATGATTGGGGTGAGGGGTGGCTGCAGCGGCCATTTCACCCCCCACTCACCCTGCCTTCTTCCCCCCAGGGGGCGAGGGAAAGAGCCTGTAAATTCCAGGAGATGATTAGCTATTCGGCATGCCTAAGTTCAAAAAGATCTCTGGTTTTGGCGGGCGGTGCCACCCTACATGTCTCATAGCAAAAGCCCCTGCCGACACTACTGATTCAGGCCAGGATTTAAAGCCACAGGTGAGACGAAAATGAATTGGATCTACCGCACCTTTGCCTCCTCGGTGGGCAAAAAAGAGTTGCAGGCCGTTACCGGCCTCATGTTTCTGCTGTTTCTGGCGACCCATCTGTTGGGCAACCTGAGCATCTATGGAGGGAGCGCGGCCTTCGTGGCCTACGCCCACCACCTGCACGCCCTGGGAAAATTGCTGGCGGCCGCGGAAGTGGTGCTGGCGGGGGCTTTAATCGTTCATGTGGCTCTGGGGCTGATCCTGTTCATCCAGAATTGGGGCGCCCGGCCGATTAGGTACAACATGGATAAGAGCGGCGGCGGCCGCACTTTCAGCTCGCAAACCATGCCCTATACCGGCCTGCTGATTCTGGGCTTCATCGGGGTCCACCTGAGCAATTTCTCCCACCACCTGGTGGATCAAACCCACCGGACCATCTTTCAAATTGCCGTGGCAGTCTTCTCCCACAAGGAATATCTGGCATTTTACCTGTTCTCCATGGTCATCGTCGCCCTTCATGTCCGGCACGGTCTCTGGAGCGCCCTGCAAACGGTGGGGGCCAACCATCCCAAGTACATGCCCTTTATTGAAAAGTTGAGCATCGTCTTTGCGGTGATCGTCGGGATCGGCTTCGGCTCCCTTCCCCTGGTCATTCTGTGGCAAAGATAGGGAGGCCATTTAATGCAACTTGATGCCAAAATCCCGTCCGGGCCCCTGGAGGGGAAGTGGGAGAAACACCAGTTCGAGTCGAAGCTGGTCAACCCGGCCAACAAGCGCAAATTTGAGATCATCGTGGTGGGCACCGGCCTGGCCGGCGCCTCGGCCTCCGCGTCCCTGGCGGAATTGGGCTACCGGGTCAAGACCTTCTGCATCCAGGACAGCCCCCGGCGGGCCCACAGCATTGCGGCCCAGGGGGGCATCAATGCGGCCAAGAATTATCCCAATGACGGCGACAGCATCTGGCGCCTCTTCTACGACACCATCAAAGGCGGTGATTTCCGGTCCCGGGAGGCCAACGTCTACCGGCTGGCCCAGACGTCCAACCTGATCATCGATCACTGCGTGGCCCAGGGGATACCCTTTGCCCGGGAATACGGCGGCCTGCTGGCCAACCGGTCCTTCGGCGGAGCCCAGGTGTCCAGGACCTTCTATGCCCGGGGCCAGACCGGCCAACAGCTTTTGCTGGGGGCCTACAGTTCCTTGATGCGGCAGGTGGCCCGGGGTGGCGTGCAGATGTTTCCCCGCCGGGAGCTGCTGGACCTGGCGCTGGTGGAGGGCCAGGTGCGGGGCATCGTGGTGCGGAACCTCCTGACCGGGGAGCTGGAAAGGCACGCGGCCCATGCGGTAGTCCTGGCCACCGGCGGCTACGCCAATGTCTTTTTCCTCTCCACCAACGGCATGGGCTGCAACGTCACCGCAGCTTTTCGAGCTTATAAAAGGGGGGCGGGGTTCGCCAACCCCTGCTTCACTCAGATCCACCCCACCTGTATCCCGGTGCACGGGGATTACCAGTCCAAGCTGACCTTGATGAGCGAAAGCCTGCGCAACGACGGCCGGGTCTGGGTGCCCCTGAAGCCCGGAGACCAGCGGCGGCCTGAGGACATCCCGGAGGAGGAACGGGATTACTACCTGGAGCGCATGTATCCCAGTTTCGGCAACCTGGCCCCCCGGGATATCTCCTCCCGGGCCGCCAAGGCCATGTGCGATCAGGGCAAGGGGGTGGGACCCACCGGCCGGGCGGTCTACCTCGATTTAGCCGACGCCATCAAGCGGCTGGGAAAGGCGGAGATCGAGGCCAGGTACGGCAATCTCATCCAGATGTATGAAAAGATCGTGGCCGAAAACCCTTATGAGACCCCGATGATGATCTATCCGGCCTCCCACTACACCATGGGCGGCTTGTGGGTCGATTACAACCTGATGGGCACCCTGCCCGGGTTGTTTGTCCTGGGGGAAGCCAACTTCTCCGACCATGGCGCCAACCGCCTGGGGGCCAGCGCCCTGATGCAGGGCCTGGCCGACGGCTATTTCGTCATTCCCAACACCATCAGCGGCTATCTCGCCGGGACTCCTCTCCCCGAGGTGAATGAGAGTCACCCGGCTTTTCAGGATTCCGAGGCGGCGGTGGCGGCCAAGGTCGAGCGCCTTCTGAAGATCCAGGGGAAGCGAACCGTGACGAGCTTTCATCGGGAACTGGGCAATATCATGTGGGAACATTGCGGCATGGGCCGGACTGACGAAGGCCTGGCCAAGGCCAGGACCCTGGTGGCCAACCTCCGGGGAGAATTCTGGGAGAATGTGAAGGTGCCGGGTTCCCAGGGGGATTTCAACCAAAGCCTGGAGAACGCGGGGCGGGTGGCCGATTTCCTGGAGTTCGCCGACGTCATGCTCCTGGATGGACTGGCCCGCCGGGAATCTTGCGGCTGCCACTTCAATGAGGCCTTCCAGACCGAAGAGCACGAGGCCCTGCGGGACGATGTGAACATGTGTCACGTGGCTGTGTGGGAATATGCCGGAGAAGACCGGGAGGCCGTGTTCCACAAGGAACCGCTGTTGTTCGAATTCGTCAAATTAGCAACAAGGAGTTACAAGTGAGCGGCAAGACCATCAATCTCACCCTGAAGGTCTGGCGGCAGCAGGGGCCCGGCAGCCAGGGGCGTCTGGAAACCTACCGGGCGGAGAATATTCCCACGGCTGCCTCCTTCCTGGAGATGCTGGACATCGTCAATGAGCGGCTCACCCTGGAGGGCCGCGACCCCATCGCCTTCGACCATGACTGCCGGGAAGGGATTTGCGGCATGTGCGGGACCGTGGTCAACGGCCGCCCCCATGGGCCGGAGAAGGAAACCACCCTCTGCCAGTTGCACATGCGCCATTTTAAGGACGGCGACACCGTGGTCGTCGAGCCTTACCGGGCCCGGGCCCTGCCGCTCATCAAGGACCTGGTGGTGGACCGCAGCGCCCTGGACCGGATCATTACGGAAGGCGGTTTCATTTCGGTGAATACGGGCCAGGCCCGTGAGGCCAACTCGCTGCCCGTCCCCAAGAGAGACGCCGACCTGGCCATGGACGCGGCGGCCTGCATCGGCTGCGGGGCTTGTGTGGCCGCCTGTCCCAATGCCGCGGCCATGCTGTTTGTGAGCGCCAAGATCTCTCAATTCGCGCTTCTACCCCAGGGGCGGCCCGAGGCGGCGCGGCGGGCCCTGTCCATGGTGGCCCGGATGGACGCCCTCGGCTTCGGCAACTGTACCAACCATAAGGAATGCGAGGCGGAGTGCCCCAAAGGCATCTCCATTGCCAACATCGCCCGCCTCAACCGGGAATTCATGAAGGCCGCCCTGGCCTCCCGGGAAGAACCCGTGGCTGCTTCCGGGACTGAGGACTGAAACGGCAGGGTGGGGCTGCCATGAGGCAGGGGCCGGCCGTCTAAATATTGTCCGGTTGTGAAAAAATCGGGTTATAATTACCCAGGGGGCTGACGTCCAGGCGGGGTCCCAGAATTTTTCCGGTTTTCCGCCCCCGCGGTCCCAGCCCCCCTCCTGAAACCAGGGGTACTTCCTTTCCCCCGTGAACTATGAACCGTCTGGCAATCCGGCGGTTGAGCCAAACGCCTCTCTAATTTTTTTGGGGGGGTGGTTTTCTTTCCTACATTTCTTTATAGAATCATTGTTAGGTGCGAAGAAGAAGGCATCTGAGGAAAAACACAATGTTCAAGACACGCCGGATTAAAAAAGACATTATAACAAGTGACCAAGATGGTTGGCAAACTGACATTGTCCGGAGGCTCGTTGACAATGCAAAGCAAGATTCATTAGAGAAAACCATTTTTTATAAAGGCTATGCTTTCACAATAGATGGCTTTACGCAAAAGCTATACGAAGATCATGAAGTTCAGCGAAAAGGGTATGGCAATTTACAGATGAAATGCCCAGATGCCAATGTGTTTGTTGGTGTTGAATTTGTAATAACGTCTGGCGAAGACTTCTATTATATGACGAAATGTGAAGAGCCAGAAAATCCAGATATGTTGCGATATCGGAAAAATTTCGGCTGATTTTGCTTCAATGGCTTCTATAAGGGAAAGGCTCTTATTCCAGCCTTAGACTTTAAAATCATATTGCTTCCGAAAGAGTGGGAGGATGTCAAGGAGTGTCTGTGGATTGCGAGATGGCAGAACAGCTGTCCAACCATGGAGGTCAGGGTCGAGTATCCCGGCAATCCAGATCCAGTGACCGTAGTTGAAGAGAGTCTTCAGTCACCTTTTCGGGTGAGGCGCTTTGGGATAGAAAGTCTTGTGGCCTTTGACTCGAAGGCATTATCAACAAATCTTGTCTTCCGCCGGGACATCAATTGGGACTGATCTTGGGCAGGAGCAGGTAACAGGCGGCTCATCGCAGATGCTTTTCTCACCGCTTAGGCAGCGAGTTAGCCTTAAACCATTAATCATCCAAATGGTCGACAACATTCTTTTCTAAAGGTGGATTCCCATGAATTTCATTAGATGTCCTAAGCGGCCATCCATGCACCCGGATGTAATTGCTGTGCTTGAGTTGCGCGGAGCCGATTCACTGCGTGGCATACTTGCCAGCTCGACGGATGGGTATAGCGGCACAGCGCGAACGACCTCATTCGACTTAGGAAATAGTGTCAAGGTTCAACGCGGTGAAATAGAGGACTGGCTCAAATGGAAGGCCGATGTAGAAGCCTTGTGGCTTAGGGCTGGTTGCGTTTCTGCCTTCGCCGCAGCGGTCCTTTCCTTATTTGCCTTGCTCAAGTGAGGGGTTGCCGCATAATCTCAGATATTATTAGCGGTCAGGCCACCACGCCAGGAAGGCCCGGCCTGACCATGAACCTTCGGCTGCAAAAACGAGCAGCCCTATAGACCGGGAAGCGCTCAGTAGAGGGTATTAACAGGCCCGCTGACGGCTCTCTGTTACCGCCTGGGTTACAATCGCCGCTCTGACCTGGGACGCCACCGCATTGATCCACACGCCGGGGCCGGAGCTGAGTCCAGTGAACAAGAGAAGCGTTAAATTAGCCGATAAATTGGCCGGAGGTCCGCCGAACCCCGCCGGAATGGCCGAACTGAAAACCGAGTGGGAGCGCGCCGGGGAGGCCTGGCAAAGGGCTTACGACACCCTGGAGCAGCGCATCGAAGAGCGCGCCGCCGACCTGGTAACGGCCAATGAACACCTGCGGCAGGAGATCGAAGAGCGCAAGAAGACCGAAAATGAGCTGAAGAGAATCAAGGAATACCTGGAAAATGTCATAGATAACTCGGTGGACGCCATCGGCATCGTCGACCGGCTGGGCCGCTTCCTCCTTTGGAATCGGCGGGCCGAAGAGATCTATGGCTACTCGTTCCAGGAACTGGCCGGCAAGACCGCCTTCGAGCTCTACGCCGACCCCGCCACGCTGAAAACCATGCTCCAGAAGCTGCGCCAGGACGGAGTAGTGCGGGAACATGAGATCTCCATGAAGAAAAAGGACGGCAGCATCGTCTCCATGGATATCTCCATCAGTCTTCTCAAGGACGACCAGGGGAAGACCATCGGCAGCGTCTGCGTGGCCCGCGATCTCTCCCGGTGGAAAAAATATGAAATGGAGCTGAAGCGCACCCGGGACGAACTGGGCCGCTATTCCCGGGACCTGGAACGCCAGGTGCGCGAGCGAACCAGGGAAATCAACGGTATTCTCCGTTACACCCCGGCCATGGTCCATATCAAGGACAAGTACGGTTATTACCGGCTGGTCAATCCCCGCTACGAAGAATTGTTGGGTATCAAGAATGAAGATATTAAAGGGAAATCGGACCATGATATCTTTCCCCCGGAGGTGGCCGGCCAATTCCGGAGCAACGATCTGACGGTCCTCACCCAGAAACGGCCCTGGCAGGGAGAGGAACGGCTCCCCTTAAAGGACGGGGTGCATACCTATCTGTCGGTAAAATTCCCCCTTTATGATGAGCAGGGCCGGGTCGACGGCCTGTGCGGCATTTCCACGGATATCACCGAGTTGCAGAAGGCCCAGGAGCAACTGCGGCTGCTGTCCGGCAGCATCATGGCCAGCCAGGAAAAGGAGCGGGCCGCTATTGCCAGGGAACTGCACGACGAACTGGGGCAGGTGCTCACCGCGCTCCGCATGGACGCGGTGTGGCTGGGCGAACGCCTGAAAGGCCAGGAGGCCCAGGCCGCGGCCCGGGCCTTGACCATGTGCGACCTGATCGATCAGACCATCGACGAGGTGAGGGCCCTGGCCACCCGGCTGCGCCCCGGGGTGCTGGATGATTTCGGGCTCATTGACGCCCTGGATTGGTATTCCAAATATTTCAGCCAGCGGACCGGCATCTCCTGTATCTATAAACATGTCAATATGCCCCCGGTGGACGACCTGGTGGCCACCGCCGCCTACCGGATTACCCAGGAGGCCTTGACCAATGTGGCCAGGCATGCCTTCGCCACCCAGGTAAAGATCAACCTGCAGGTGCGGGGGGGAGTGCTGACTCTCTCGGTGGCTGATAATGGCAGGGGATTTGATCCCCAGAACTTGTCGCAGTCCCATTGCCTGGGCCTGGCGGGTATGCGGGAGCGCGCCGGCCTGTTGGGCGGCCGTCTCGAACTGGAATCCAAAGCGGGGAAGGGAACCCGGGTCTATTTCCGGCTGCCCCTGAATGAGCAGCGAGGCGCCTTGCCATGATCAAAGTCCTGTTGGCCGACGATCACAGCATCGTCAGGGGCGGGCTGGCCCGCATTGTCAAAGATTCCGGGGATATGGAGGTGGTGGCCGAGGCCGCTGACGGCCAGGAGGCCATTGAGCAGGTGCACCGCACTTCGCCGGATGTGGCGATCATCGATATCTCCATGCCGGGCCTGGACGGTCTGGAAGTAATCGGCCAGCTCCGGCAATACTATCCGAAATTGCCCATCCTGATCCTCACTATGCACGAAGAGGAGCAGTACGTGGTGCGGGCCATCGGCGCCGGAGCCAACGGCTACATCACCAAGCGCTCCGCCCCCGAGCAACTGGTGAACGCCATCCGCAAGGTCCACGCCGGCGGCCGCTACCTCAGCGACTCCGCCGCCGAATCCCTGGCGCAGCACATGGCCGCCGGGCCCCGTAACCGCACCCCCCTGGACACCCTGTCCAACCGGGAAATTCAGGTATTGCGGCACCTGGCCCTGGGCCATACGGTCCGGGAGATTGCCCAGGCCTACCACCTGAGCACCAATACGGTGCACACCTACCGGCTGCGGCTGCTCAGGAAACTGAACCTGCGGAACAATGCCGAAATCTCTCTCTTTGCCATCCAAAACCGCCTGGTGGAACTCTGAGAGCTGCTGCCAAACCTGATTTCACCATCATCCTGAGCGAAGTGAAGGACCTTAAGTCATTCAAAATACTAGCGGTCCTTCTGTAATTGCTTATCCATTGAAAATGACTGATTTTAACCCCCCCCCTTTGGAAAAGGGGGGCAGGGGGGATTTAATATAACCTCCTGAAATCCCCCTAAATCCCCCTTTTCCAAAGGGGGATTTAACCTTGCCGAATCCAGCCTTCTAGTCCTGTATTTTGTCAATCTAATAATGAAACACTCCACTAGATTCGGCGCTTTGCTCAGAAAGACGATTTTGGTCTATTCCTGGGCAATTCTGGAAAATTATGTTAAATTATTAGACAAAAGACCCTCCCCGACCTCCCGGGGCCTCGCTAGCCCTGGTGGCTGGGGGCGGGAAAAATTGCCACCAATCTTCCGGAGTTCAGTTTGAGTCCTGCCAAACCCTTTTATAACCTGGCTATCGTGGGAGCAGGCCGGCAAGGCCTGGCCCTCCTGGAGGCCTTGGCCCCGCTCCGTAAAGAAGATCAAGCCTTGCGGGTGGTCGGGGTAGCGGATCTGAACCCGGAGGCCTGCGGTCTCTCCTACGCTTACCGGAATAATCTCTTGGTGACCGTCGATTTCGTGGATTTCTTCCAACTCCCGGAATTAGACGTCATCATCAACGCCACCGGCCGGCCCGAGGTCTACCAGCAGTTACAGGAGCAGGCCCCTGAGGGGTTGACCATCCTCAATGTCGATCAGCCCTTTTCCTGGGAGGATTTCTGGGATCTGATCAGCACGGACCTGTTCTCTAGAAAAGAGACGGCGCCCATTAAAATCGGTATTGTGGGCGGCGGCAAGGGAGGTCATGAGGTCCTCCGGTTAATCTCCGGAGACCAGCGGCACACAAAGAGCATCGAGGTCCTCGGGGTGGCCGATCCCAATCCCCGGGCTCAGGGCATGGTCCTGGCAAATAAGATGGGTATTCCGACCTTTGACCACTGGGCGCCTCTCCTGGCGAAGGCCCCGGACCTGATCCTGGAACTCACCGGTGACCCACAGGTGCGGAAAATAATCCTGCGGCAGAAGCAACCCCAGACCCAGATTATCGACCACCTTAAAGCCCGTCTCGTTTGGGAACTGCTGCAAAAAGACGAAGAGCGGCTGCGCACCAAGGTGGAAAACGAAATCAAGTTGGGACGGCAACGCAGCCGTTTCCAGAGAATCTTTGACCACCTGCCTGATCCGGTACTCGTCCTGCTCCCTAATTATCTGGTGGATGAAGTCAATCATACCTTTTTGGACCGCTTTCAAAAAAAAGCGGTGGAGGTGATTGGCAAACCCTGTTACGAGGTGTTTCATCAATTTGATGGGCCTTGCAACCTCAAGGGAATGGCTTGTCCTTTACCAGAGGTCCTGGATAGCTGCCAGACTCACCAGGTTTTGCAGCGCTATCCTGGATTAGATGGAAAGATGCATTGCTGCGAGATTACCATGTCGCCTTTATTTTCACCGGAGACGACCACTAAAAGGGTGGTGGAGGTCGTCAAGGACGTCACCCCTGGCAAACAACTGGAAGAGGCGCTTCGGCAATCCCAGGCAGAGAGCCGGCACCTGCTGAAGGAGGCCATCCAGGATAAGACCTTCCTGGAAACCATCCTCAACGGCATCGAAGACCACATGATGGTGATCGACCTGGACTATCATATAGTCGAAGTCAACCGCGCCTTGTTGAAAATGCTGGGCGTGGAACGGGGAGAGGTGGTGGGCAAGCATTGTTACGAAATGTCGCATCACCTGAAAGAGCCCTGCGCCAGCCCCGATCATCCCTGTCCCTTAAAAGACGCCGTGGCCACCGGTAAGGCCGCTTCCGCGGTCCACATCCACTTCGACAAGGACGGCCGGGAAAGCTATGTGCACGTGGTCCACCACCCCCTGTTTGATGAGGAAGGGCGGGTCCATCAAGTGGTCGATCTGTCCCGGGACATTACCCAGGAAATCACCCGCACCCGCATCATGCACGACGACAAGATGGCCTCTTTGGGAAAGCTGTCCGCCAGCGTCATGCACGAGATCAACAATCCCTTGACCGGCATCCTCAATTTTGTCCAATTAATCCAGCGCCTGCTGAAGAAGGGGCCGCCCGGCCAGCCTGAGTTGGCCAAGATGCAGGAATACCTGGATACGGTATTTGATGAAACCCAGCGGGTAAGCAAAACTGTTTCCAATCTCCTGCCCTTTGCCCGCAAGTCCAAGCCGGAATTCAAACCGGTCTCGCTCAGCACCTTGCTGGCCGAGACCCTCTCCCTCACCGAGTATCAGCTGCGGTTGCAGGGAATCACGGTGGAAACCAAGTGGGCTCTCGACCTGCTGCCGGTACGAGCGGATCCGGGGCAGATGAAGCAGGTCTTTTTGAACCTGTTGCTGAATGCCCAGGATGCCATGCCCAAAGGCGGCACCCTGACCCTGGCCACCAGAAATTCCCGGGGCCGGGAGGTGGTGGTCCAGATCAGCGACACCGGGGTGGGCATCCCCAAGGAAATGCTTTCCGAAATTTTTGAACCGTTCTATACCACCAAGAACGCGGGCTCCGGGGTGGGGCTGGGCCTTTCCGTGGTTCAAGGCATCGTCCGGGACCACCAGGGCGTCATCAAAGTGGGAAGCGTTGTGGGCCGGGGCGCCAGTTTCACCATCCGTCTGCCCGCCTATAAACCGGGAGTTGATTATGTTGCCTCATAAAAAGATCTCCATCCTGGTGGTGGATGACGAGCTGAGTATCCGGGAATCCTTGAGCGGCTGGCTGCAACAGGACGGCTACGAAGTGGAAAGGGCGGCCGACGGGCCCGCGGCCCTCGCCAAGGCCCAGGAAACCCATTATGACATCATGCTCCTGGACGTCAAGATGCCCGGGATGGACGGGCTTACGGTGCTCAAAAATCTAAGGGAAAGCAATCTCGATACTGCGGTGGTGGTCATGACAGCCCACGGGGCCATCCAGGACGCGGTGGAGGCCATGAAGCTGGGCGCTCACGATTATCTGCTCAAACCCTTCGACCTGGAGGAAATGAGTCTCATTATCGAGAAACTGGTGCAGGTGCAGACCCTGGCCATGGAAAATCTGATTCTCAAAGACCGGGTGGCAACCATTAGCCGCTTTGAAAACCTGGTGGGCCAATCGCCGCCCATGCTTCAGCTCTTTGAGACCATCGTGGATGTGGCGCAAAGCGACGCCACCGTGTTGCTTACCGGGGAAACCGGCACCGGCAAGGAGTTGGTGGCCCGGTCCATTCACGCCCAGAGCTCCCGCGGCTACGGCCCTTTTATTGCCACCAACTGCGGGGCCTTCACCGAACATCTCCTGGAGAGCGAACTCTTCGGGCACGAGAAAGGAGCCTTCACCGACGCCAGCTACACCAAGAAAGGCCGGCTGGAAATGGCCCATGGCGGCACCCTCTTCCTGGATGAAGTGGGCGACATCTCCTTAAGAATGCAGATCGACCTGCTGCGGGTCCTGGAAACCCGGGAATTCACCCGGGTGGGCGGCACCACCCCGTTACACAGCGACTTTCGGGTCATCGCCGCCACCCATCAGGACCTCCAGGAAGGCATCCGTAAGAAAACCTTCCGTGAGGACCTCTATTACCGGCTGAACGTCATCCATGTGCAGGTGCCGCCCTTGCGGGAGCGACCGGAAGACATCCCCCTGCTGGCCCAGCATTTTCTGAGGCGCTATGCCACCGAGACCAACAAGAAGATGGACTCCATTCATCCGGAGGCCATGGAGGCCATGCGGCGGTACTCCTGGCCGGGGAACGTCCGGGAGCTGGAAAACGCCATCGAGCGGGCGGTGGTGGTGGGAAAAGGCCGGCAGCTCAAACCCCAGGACCTGCCATTTGTGGTGGCCGCGGCGGAGGAGCCGGCAGGCCTGTCCCTGGAGGACGTGGAGCGCCGCTACATCGCCCAGGTGCTGGCCTCAGCCAAAGGCCATATCTCCAACGCCGCCAAGGTCCTCCAGATCAACCGCACCACGCTTTACCACAAGATCAAGAAATATGGCCTGGCGCCATGAATACGGCTGGGTCCACAGCCTCCCGGCCTTAGGGCCTTGAAGCCCATGCCGCGCCTTCCGGTTTTGGGTTTGGTCCCCTTGGGACCGGTGGATCCGCAGATCCTCCGTCATTTACGCAGGGCCATCGCCAAGCTGCTAGGGCTGCCGGTGCGCATCCTGCGCCCCCGACCCCTGCCCTCCCCTAGCTACCATCTGGCGCGTAACCAATACCTCTCCACCCAGCTGCTGGAATACCTGCTGGACGGCTCCGGGGGCCCTTGGCGGGTTCTGGGCATAACCGCGGCGGACCTCTACATCCCGATATTTACCTTTGTTTTCGGGGAAGCCCAGGTGGACGGGAAGGCCGCGGTGGTTTCCCTCTTTCGCCCCCGGGGGGACGCCGGCGGCGTCCGGCCGCCTAAAGAGCTCCTGTTAAGGCGCCTCCTCCTGTTGAGCCTGCACGAGTTGAGCCATACCTTCGGCCTCGGCCACTGCCGGCAGCCCGGCTGCCTGATGGGTTTTTCCTCCAACCTGGAAAAGTTGGACCAGAAGAACCTGGCTTACTGCGAGTATTGTCAAATCATGCTGGGGGATTATCTGAAGGAGCAGGGGCTGCTCTTCCGACTCCGGCGGCAGGTGGAGACCAGGGCCCCGGGGGCGCCCCGGCCCCTTTGGGATAGGGACAGTACCGGGCGGCGCTGATGGCCGCGGCCGTGGCTTTCGCCGCAGTCAGCGCTTCTGCCCGGAAAGGGGCGCACAGGCTAGGGAAAATCCTGGCCGCAGCCGAATCCGGCCTGCGGCTCACTACTAGAAGCTATTTCAAAACCAGTTTTCTGTCACCCTGAGCGAGGTGAATGGTCTCAAGTATTTCAAAAGACGAGATTATTAGCTTCGCACAGAATGACAATTTTTATCTGGTTCCCAAGCTCCTGCTTTGCTCAGAAGCCAGCCGTCCTGTTGCCAGCCGGCTTTCTCCAAGCAGAGCTTGGCGCCAAAGGTACGTTCCAAGCAGGAGCTTGGGAACGAGAGGAAAAAGGGAAGACGGAGAACGGCGGCTGAACCTCAAGGAGCTTGCCAGTGGGGCGGGCCTCCGTGCCCGCCAACTTGAGGCGGCCAGGGACGGCCGCCCCACCAGTGAATGAAGGGGATTTGAAATGACTTCTAGTGTTATGCCCCTACAATTATCTTACCAAAAGATTTGAGATAACCCCCCCTCCCTGAGAGGGGAGGG
>JBAVAG010000121.1:0-18022 GCA_049585595.1 Desulfobaccales bacterium | reverse complement strand
CAGCCACCCTTCGAGCATTCTTGGGGTTCCAAGTAGCATGTTTCCCTTTTGATGCCCCTCCCTTAATAGCCGATCAATAAAGTAAACTCTTTTCTCCTTGGGCCGCAGCATCCTAATAATCTATATTGGACATTACTTTTGACAATGATTTCATAGAGGTTTTTATGTCCCTTCAGCTTATCAAAAAATGGCCTCCCCCACCTCTCCATCTTTCTCATACGAGCCAAAAGGCTTCTAAATCTCTCCTCTATGTTTGGAGGTAAACTAGTTAACCATTCTTCTATGACATTGACCCCTGAATCCTTAAAAAACCTGAATGTCCAGTTGGTTTCCATAGTTTATAAGAAAATTATGATAAATCAAGAAAAAACTGATTGACGAGATATCAGAATTTTCTTATAATCCAAAAAATATGGCTTACCGCCGAGGTTTAGGGGCCTAGCGGTAAGCCATTTGGGGGCCGGTACCTCAGTGGAAAGAGGACATGCGTGCTAAGCTCTGTGTCGGCGGTTCGAATCCGCCCCGGCCCACCTATTTTTGACTATTAATAATTTTTTTAACGAATGTCAATTTTTTTCTTGACACGGATTAAGGGAGGGTCCCCTCGATCGCCGCCAGGATTTCCCGGCCGCCCCGGGAAAGAAGGCGGTCGGCCAGTTCCGTCCCCAAGGCCCAGGCCTGGTCCTGGGGGCCCGAGGCGCGGTCCCTGAGGCAGCGCTTGCCTTCCGGATCGCAGATCAGGGCCTCCAGGGTGAGGGAGTCGCCGGCCAGCCGGCCCAGGGCAGCCACCGGCACCCGGCAGCCTCCCTCCAGGCGGGCCAGGAAGGCCCGCTCCCCGGTTACTGCGACCCGGCTGGGGGGATGATCCAGAAAGGCGAGGAGCTCATTAAGCCGCCGGTCATCGGCCCGCACCTCCAGGCCCAGGGCACCCTGCCCCACCGCGGGCAGCATCTCGGTTTCCGGCAGCAGGCCCCGGTAGGCCTGGCCCAGCCCCAGGCGGTGAAGCCCTGCGGCAGCCAGGATCAGGGCAGCCAGCCCCAGGTTCTCCATCTTTTTGAGGCGGGTGTCCACGTTGCCCCGCAGAGGCACGACCTCCAGGTCGGGGCGCAGGTGCAGGATCTGCGACTGGCGCCGCAGACTGCCGGTGCCGATGCGCCCGCCCGCCGGGATGGCTTTCAGGTTGGCATAGCGGTTGGAAATGAAGGCGTCCCGATGATCCTCCCGGGCCGGTACCGCACCCAACATCAGGCCGGCCGGCACCTGGGCGGGCATGTCCTTGAGGCTGTGCACCGCCAGGTCCACCCGGCCCGAGAGCAGGGCTTCCTCGATTTCCTTGATGAACAGGCCTTTGCCCCCCACCTGGGCCAGGGGGACATCCCGGATGGTGTCTCCGGTGGTCTTGATAACCACCAACTCCACCCGGCAGTGGGGATGGCGTCCGGTCAGCTGCTCCTTAACCCAACGCGCCTGGGCCAGGGCCAGGGCGCTGCCCCGGGTGCCGAGGCGGATCTTTGTTTCCGGAGGCGGGGCAGGCATCTTGTTTAGGCTCCCGCGAGCCTTAGCCGCAGGTGCTGCAGGAACCAGAGGAGCAACTGGAACAGGACCCTCCCTTGGAACTGGAGGTTGCGGTGAACTTATAACCCACCTTGGCGGCGCAGGGGCTCATCAACTTGGTCACCTGGCTCTGGCCGCAGCAAGGGCACTCCACTTGCGGGTCGCTCCCCATAACCAGCTTCTCGAAATCCTGGTTGCAGGCCTGGCAATGAAACTCAAAGATCGGCATGTAAGATCTCCTGGATCGAATTTTTCCGGGGTAGGGCCAGGGAGTTTTTCGTATTTTTCACAAAGGCACAGGTTCCTGCCCTCGTTCCCCTTCCCTAGAAAAATATTATAACCTATTTCTTCTCGATCCGCACCGTGGCCCCTTCGAGGACCAGTTTCAGGCAGCAGGGATCGCCCCCGAGGCGGCCCACCAGGTTGACGGCGCTGGCCGGTCGAATCTCCCCCGGGACGCTGGCGGGGGTGAGCCCAAAAAAGATGCAGAAGGCCCGGCCGGTGGGCCAGTAGCCCAGGTCCCCCACGTTTACGACCACCGCCGCGGTGTCGTCCAGATCAGCCACCACCTGGGGCACGGGGAAGTAGATTTCGTCCCCCCAGCGGTGGGCCTCCGCCTCGATAGGCAGGACCTGGGCCAGGGCGGCGGCGGTGTCCGAGTCGTTGAGAAATCCTTCCAGACGCAGGTCATTTACCAGAATCACGATTTCCGTGGGCATGGTCATCCTCCATCTCTTCGATTACCAGGGCAGCCAACATCGGCAAGAGCAGTTCGTGATGGCCGGTCAGGGCGTAGCCCCGGCCGCTGGCGGCGGTGGGCCGGCGCACCACATTGGTCAGGGGCCGGTAATGCTGGATAAAGTCAAGGTTGACGGTGGTCAGGGGCGAGACTTGATGGCCCAGGTTGCGGGCCAGGGTGAGGGCCTTCAGGAAGACCTCCGGCATGATTACCGCGGACCCCAGGTTGAGATAGACCCCCTCCGTGAGAAGGCTGACCAGGGCGGCGAATAGACGGAAATCGTAATGGGTCGCAGCCCCCAGGGCCTCCGGGTTCACCGAGGGGTGGAGGTGAACGATGTCGGTGCCCACCGCCACGTGCACTGTCAGAGGCAGGCTTAACTCCGCGGCCGCCCGCAGCAGGCTCTCTTCTTTGAAGGGAAAGTCCGACTCCAGGAGGCGCAGCCCCACCGCCTCGCCCAGGCCCAGGCCCTGGGACGCTCCCCAGGAAATGGCGGTGTTGATAAACTCTGCGGTTTCCCGGGCCATGCCGAATTGGCCGCACCCCAAAACCTGGTCCACGTCCTCGGAGGTGCAGCCCACCATGGCGATCTCCACGTCGTGGACCACGCCAGCCCCGTTCAGGGCGAGCCCGGTGATGAGATTCCGGCGCATCAGGTCGATGAGGATGGGGCTGAGCCCCACCTTGATGGGGTGGGCCCCCATGCCCAGGAGGACCTGGCGGCCCTGGCGCCTGGCAGCCACCCAGGCCGCGGCCACCGCCCGCAGCGTATCCCCCGCCAGGATTTTCGGGAGCCGCGCCACGAAATCCCGGAAGCTGCCGCCCTTCTCCCAGGCGCGGCCAAAGTCCCGGCGGTTCACCTTGGAGTGGCGCCCCGGCAAACTAGAAGTCTTAATCTCCTCAAGGATCAGGGGTTCAATCTTTTTCATCACCATTCTATCCCAGATAATTGTTTGAACTTTGAACTTGAGACCTCTGCGAAAACCAACTTTGTCATCCTGAGCGAAGCGAAGGATCTTGTATTTCCATTGTATTTATGAGATTCTTCGGTCACTTCGCTCCCTCAGAATGACCAAAATGGGTACTTTCCCAGAGGTCCTTTTCGGAACGGTCGCTCAGGGGCCGTTGGCCCACCTCAAAAAGGTAATACCTGCATTTGCTTTTGACTTTGTGCTCTTGACTTTGAACCTTGAACTTTGAACCTTAAACTTTCATTGATCAGCAAATTTATCCGGGTAGAGAATAAAATCCACCAGGTCGCAGAGGACATGACCGATGGTGATATGGACCTCCTGGATCCGGGGGGTCGCCTGGGAAGGCACGATCAGGGCGAGTTCCGCCGCCTGCGCCACCGGTCCGCCACTGCGGCCGCTCAGGGCCAGGGTCGAAAGGCCCAGATCCCGGGCCTTCTTAAGCCCCTCCACCACGTTGGGGGAGTTGCCGCTGGTGCTGAACCCCCAGGCCAGGTCTCCGGGACGGCCCAGGGCCTGCACCTGCTTGGCAAAAATTTGCAGAAAATCGTAGTCGTTGGCCACCGCGGTGAGGATGGAGGTGTCGGTGGTCAAGGCCAGGGCCGCCAGGGGGGGCCGCTCCACCTGGAAGCGGTTGACGAACTCCGCGGCCAGGTGTTGGGCGTCGGCGGCGCTGCCGCCGTTGCCGAAGAGGAGCAGTTTGCCGCCGGTCCTCAGAACCTCAGCCAGCCTCCGGGCCGCGTCCACCACCGTTTCGCCCTGTTCCGCGGCAAATTGCTGCTTGAGGCGGCTGGACTCCGCCATGGCCTCTTGAAATCGGGTCAGCAAGATCATCATGGCTCAATCATCCTGAAAATACAGGGGCCAGGGGTTAGGGGTTACGGGTTAGGGACCAGGACTTTTTACTGACCCCTAATCCCCAAACCATGATCCCTATTTTTTTACTGGTAGCCGCAGGCTTTAGCCTGCGCTCATTATATAAGGATTTTCGCAAGCTAAAGCTTGCGGCTACCTTTTAAATGCCTAAAGCCGAAACTCGGCGCCAGTCCTCATCCCAATAGCTTTAAGTAGCGTACCGGGCTGAAGGAGAGGTCCTCCATCAGCTTCACCAACTCCCGGGCCAGGACTTGGGCCTCGGGAGATTTGGCCGCCTTGGCAGCCACCTCCGGGAAGTGTTCCTTCATCAGGTGGAACATCGAATTTTGCGCCCCGGTCAAGTCGAGGGTTATGGGGATACGTCTCACCAGGCTCAGAAAATGGCGCAGATGGGTGGCGTTTTGCCCCTTAAAACCGGCAGCCAGGTCATCCAGGTGCCGCTTCAGCATGCGCTGCAGGATTTGGGCCCCTTCCCCCGACTCCAGCTTTAGTCCCAGGAATTCCGCCTCCTTAACCAGATCCAGGATATCCTGGGAGGTGGCCAACAGGGAGGGCTGGGGCTCCAGTTGGCGCAGGAGTTCCACCAAGCGGCGGTTCAAGGTGATCTCCCCCAGGGCCCGGTAAAGCCGGGGCAGGGGCAGCTTTTCTGCGGCCATGGCCTTCAGGAGGGCCCCGGCGCTCTCAAAATGGTGGGAAATCAGCGAGACGGCTTCCTCCTGGTTGTCCCGCATCAAATCCTGGAACATCCGGAGCTTTTCCTCCCGGAAGAGATCTTGAAAGCTGTAATAACTCTCCCCCAGGCGGCGCACCATCAGCGGAATCAAATCTTCCGGGGTCTTTTCGAGGACCTGGAAGAACTCCACCTTCAAGCCCTGGTATTCCTGGGGGTCAGGCCCGCTTTGGACCTGGGTGCGATAGAGGTAACTGCCCAGGAAGGCGGTGAAATAGGCCAACTCCTCGGTCTCCAGGGTGACCCCGGAGGTGAGCCTAAGCCGGCCGGCGGCAAAGAGCAGGCTCCCCTGGGTCTGGTCCTCCTGGTCCAGGGGCTCCACCCGGTAATGATAGACCCGGTCCTGGGGAGCTTGCCGCTGCCGCTCCCGGAGCCAGGAGATGACCCACTGATTGGCCACCTTGGGATAATCCACCACCACCGGTTTAATACGCCGGAAGTAGATGGTGCGGCCGTTGCCCTCCTCGGGAATATTGCTCTTGGCTCGCTCCAGGAGGCGCAAAAAGGGCTGCTCCAGATTTCCGCGGGTAAAGGCCTGGCCCAACTGCAGGGACCGGGTAGCGTACTTGAGCACCTGCAGGGTCTCCAGGCCAGCCAAATCGGCGAAGAACCAGCCGCAACTGGTGAACATCAGCAGGGCGTGGCGCTGCATCTCCAGGAGCTTCAGGGCCGGCACCCAATCGGCCTCCTTTAGTTTCGGGACTCCCTGCCGGGAGAAGAATTCCTCCAGCACCCCGGGGCTGCGGTCCAGGAGCACCTGGTGGTAGGCGTTCCGGGCGGCCCAAGGGTCTTTCAGGTATTTCTGTCCCTCGCCTTCGAAAATCCCGGCCAGGCGGTCGTTTAACCAGTTGAAGGCCTCCAGCAGGGGGGCGCGCCAACGCTGGTTCCAACCGGGCTGGCTCCCGGTTGAACAGCCGCAATCTTCCTTCCAGCGGCCTACGCCGTGGGGGCAGCTCCAGGAGCTGCCTTCCCCCCGGGGGCCCAGATAGAGTTCCACCTCCTTAACAGGCGGCGCCAACTCCAGGAAAGCCGCGTAATTGGTGAGATGAAAGCCCTTTTGCGGCAGCACCTGAGACAGGGCGTGGGCCAGGGCCAGGTCGCCGAATTTCTTGTGATGTCCGTAGTTTTCCCCATCCGTGGCTACGTTCAGGATCTGGGGCCGCCCGGAACGCCCGGGGGAGTAGCCCTCCACCAGCCGGCTGGTCAGGCGATAGCTGTCGGTGAGCAGATCTCCGAAGCTGAGGTCCGCGGCAACCTCGCCATTGTAAAAAAAGACGTCGATATGGCGCCGTTTGCGGGCCGCGGCCGAGGCCCCCGGGAGGAAACAGCGGTAGGCCTGGGTGCTGTCCAGGCTGGGGCCCGCCGCCAGGGTCCATTCCCCTCCCGCCAGGGGGCGCACCCGCCTGGCCTGGTAAGGGGAGAGGATGACGAACTTCATCCCGTGGTCCACCAGGGCCGCCAGGGTGGGGAAATCGACCGCGGTTTCCGGCAGCCACATGGCCGCGGCCGGCCGCTGCAAGCGGTGCTCAAAGTCCTTGAGGCCCCAAATTATCTGGGTTTCCCGGTCCCGCTCCTGGCACAAGGGCAGGATGGCATGGTTGTAAGCCTGGGCCAGGGCGTTGCCGTGCCCCAGTGCCATCAAGCTCTGGCGGTCCGCCTCCAGGATCTTGCCGTAGGTCTCCGGGGTGTTCTCCGCCAGCCAACTGATCAAGGTGGGACCGAAGTTGAAACTGATATGTTCGTAGTTGTTGATAATATCTATAATCCGGCGCTGGCCGTCATAGATGCGGGCCGCGGCGTTGGGGCTGTAGCACTCGGCGTTGATGCGGGCGTTCCAGTCGTGATAGGGTTGGGCGCCGCTCTCCACTTCGATCTGCTCGATCCAGGGGTTCTCCCGGGGCGGCTGATAGAAATGGCCGTGGATCACCACATATCCGACGGGTCCGGCCTTGACCGGCAAATGGTCCATTGAGGCTCCTTGGCGCTCCCTGATTTCTTAGGCATATTAATCTGCCCTGCCGCTTCCGTCAACTACGGCTGGGACTCGTGGCAGGGATAGAAAAGAAATATCATCGAATTTGCAGTTTTGCAGGGTGCGTCTCACGCACCATTGCGCGCGGGCCGATCCCAGGCTGCAAGCCTGCGCTTGCAGGTGCGGCGTCTCAGTGGCATAGGCCTCTGGCCTTTGGGTTTGCCCTGGGCGGGGAAACCCCGCCCCTACGGAAAAGACGGGCCGCGCCCACCCTGGCTGTCGGCGCCGCCGCCGCTTCCCGCTCTTTCCCTCAATGGCGCGTAAGACGCGCCCTACGGGCTGCCTTTTTGGATAAGTCCCGGTTTGGGTCTTGACAAGAAGTTGAGGGAAGATAAAATAAACCTTCTAAGGCCGCAGGCTGGAAGCCTGCGTTTGTAAGGGCGGCGTCTCGCCGCCCTGGGCGGGGTAACCCCGCCTCTACGGAGGGATACGTGTACGCCATCATAAAAACCGGCGGGAAACAATATCGGGTCTCCCCGGGCGACGTGCTCCGGGTGGAGCGCTTGCCAGGCGAGCGGGGCGATGAGGTGAAGCTGGACCAGGTGCTCCTGGTGACCGGCGACGGTGGCGACACCCGGGTGGGCACCCCGCTGGTTGCGAACGCCAGCGTGCGAGGCCAGATTCTGCTCCAGGGCAAGGCCAAAAAGGTCCTGGTTTACAAAAAGAAACGCCGCAAGGGCTATCGCCGCAAACAGGGGCACCGGCAGTTGTTCACCGCGGTGCAAATTCAGGAAATCCTGGAAAATTAAGGGTGGGACGGTCCGGCCGCCCCTTAAAGCACGAGTAGGGGGCCAAGCCGCGCACCCTGCACGAGTGAGGATACCATGGCACATAAAAAAGCCGGGGGCAGTTCCCGCAACGGCCGGGACAGCTCCGGCCAGCGCCGGGGAGTGAAGCGCTTCGCCGGCCAGGTCGTCAAGGCCGGCACCATCCTGGTGCGCCAGGTGGGCACCCGCATTCATCCGGGGCAGAACGTCGGCATGGGCAAGGATTTCACCCTGTTCACCAAGATTGACGGGGTGGTGGCCTATGAGCCCTTCGGCAAAGATCGCAAGCGGGTCAGCGTCTATCCCCCAACTTGAAATCCTTTCCTGACGAAGCCGAGATCACGGTCCGGGCGGGCAACGGCGGCCCGGGCTGTGTCAGCTTCCTCCGGACCCGCTCCCAGGCCGTGGGCCGCCCCGATGGCGGCTCGGGCGGCAACGGGGGCGACGTCATCCTGGAGACCTCCCGCACCCAACGCACCCTGGTCGATTTCCGGCGGCGCCGCGTCTTTCAGGCGGGAAACGGCGGCCGGGGCCGGAGCCAGGACCGCCACGGCAAAACCGGCCCGCCCCTGATCATCCCGGTCCCCCTGGGGACCAGGGTATTCGCCGCCAACGGCAGGCTTCTCCAAGACCTGCTGGCGCCAGGCCAGCGCCTGGTGGTGGCCAGGGGCGGCCGGGGCGGCAAAGGCAACGCCCATTTCGTCTCTTCCCGGCTGCGCTCCCCCCGATTCGCCCAACCGGGGGAGCCGGGCCAGGAGCACCGCCTGCGCCTGGAATTGCAGATCTTGGCCGACGTCGGCCTGGTGGGCGCTCCCAACGCCGGCAAGACCTCCCTCTTGAAGGCCCTCACCGCCTCCCGGGCCCGGGTGGGCGCCTTTCCCTTCACCACCCTGACCCCCCAGTTGGGGGTCCTGGTCCTGGCCCCGCCGGAGAGCGACGACCAGGAGCGAGAGCCCTTGATTTTAGCGGAGATTCCCGGCCTAATCCCGGATGCCCACTTGGGCAAGGGCCTGGGAGACCGGTTTTTGCGGCACCTTACGCGCACCCGCTTGCTGGTGCAGGTCATTGACTTAAGCGAGGTGGACCCGGCCCGGCCCCTGGCCCCTTTGCAGGAACTGGAAAAAGAATTTCAGGCCTTTGACCCCAACTTGCTGGACAAACCGCGCCTGATCGCGTTAAATAAAATCGATCTGCTGGCCCCGGAATTTCCCAGGGAGCAGGTGCTTCATGCCTACGCGGACACCGGCCGGCAGTGCCTGCTGGTCTCCGCCAAGGCCAGCCTGGGCCTTACGGCCCTGAATCGGGCCATCTGGGAAGAGTTCAGCCGTTTTAGCCATGACGATGGTGCGACGTCCATACCTGAGTAAGGCCCGCCGCGTGGTGCTCAAGCTGGGGAGCGCCGTTTTGGCCGCGGCCGAAGGGCTCAACCAGCCCCTGATCCGGCGGCTGGCGGGGGAGATCAGCGCCCTCCGGGGCGAGGGAGGCGAGTTGGAGTTCATCATCGTCTCCTCCGGGGCCATGGCCGCGGGCTGCCGCAAGCTGGGAATGAGCACCTGCCCCACCGGCATCCCCCAGCAGCAGGCGGTGGCCGCCCTGGGCCAGAGCGCCCTGATGCTGGCCTATGAAGAGGCCTTCGCCCTCTTCGGCCACAAGGTGGCCCAGATCCTCCTGACCCACGACGACCTGGAGAGCCGCCAGCGCTTCCTCAACGCCCGGAATACCCTGTTCGCCCTGCTCCAGTGGCAGGTGGTGCCCATCATCAACGAAAACGACACCGTGGCCACCGAGGAGCTCAGGTTCGCGGACAACGACAATCTGGCCGCCCTCATCTGCAACCTGGCGGGGGCCGATCTGCTCATCCTGCTCACCGACATCGACGGCCTGTTCGATAAGGACCCCCGGGAACACGCCGACGCCCGGCTGGTGCCCCTGGTTTCGGTCTTCGACGCCCGCCTGGAGAAGGCCGCTTCCGGACGGCCCGGCGCCCTGGGGCGGGGCGGCATGGGCAGCAAGCTCCAGGCCGCCAAAAAGGCGGCGGCCGCGGGCATCCCCACCTTCATCGGCAACGGCCTGATCCCCGGCATCCTGCCCAGGCTCTTCAATGGTGAGCCGGTGGGCACCTTTTTCCTGCCCCAGCCCCAGAAACTGAAGAGCCGCCAGTACTGGCTGGCCTACAACGTCAACCCCAAAGGGGCCATCCGCTTGGACCCGGGGGCCTGGCAGGCCCTGGTTAAGCACCACAAGAGCCTGCTGCCCGCGGGCATCGTCGAGGTCAAGGGCGGCTTCGGCAAGGGTGCCGCGGTGCAACTGCTGGACCCGGAGGGCCGGGCCTTCGCGGTGGGCCTCAGCAACTACTCGGCCCGGGACTTGAACCGCATCAAGGGCCGCCATACCAGCGAAATCGCCCAATTCCTGGGCCAAAAAGGCTACGACGAAGTGATCCACCGGGATAATTTGGTAATATTCCCGGAGATTTAAGTAATGTGGTTTTTTATTTTCTAGTAACAATATTTGACTTTTTGATAGCTAAGGAGCAATAAAAATGAAAACGATCGCGATTTTTAATAATAAAGGTGGTGTCGGAAAGACAACTCTTACATTTCATGTCGCTTTTGCACTAGCTGAAATGGGACATAAAACTTTGCTAATTGATTTGGACCCCCAATCTAATTTAACTATATTTGGAATAGAGGCTGAAAGCCTCAATACTATATGGAATAAAGAAGATAGTTTTATTGATGATTTCAAATTATCAAAACAATCTCAAACTCCCACAAACTTTGAATCTATAATACAAGACAATAGGTCAATTCATTTTCTTGTTAAACCAACAGAAGATGGAATAGATGACTTACAAACACTATCTCCTCCTATCCCGTTGCATGACAACCTCGGTTTAATCCCTGGAAGACTTACATTTTATACCTATGAAGATATTATATCTAGAAGATGGAGTGACGCTTATAGAGGTGACCCATTGGCCATAAGGACGATAACAAAAATCCGTAACTTATGCTATGATTATGGAAAGCAATATGGATACGATTTTGTCCTTGTCGATACTTCTCCAAGTCTCAGTATGCTTAATAGGGTTATCATTTCTACAACAGATGGATTTATAATACCATGCATGCCTGATATGTTTTCATTATATGGTATTGAAAATATCGGAAAAAGCTTAAGTAAATGGAAGTTTGAATTTGATACGATGTTTAAACTTTTGTCGGAACAAAAACGCAGAAATTTCCCATCGAAATTTGTTCAATTTTTAGGTTACACTATTTATAATGCCAGGAAATATACTGGAGTAAGTAATGATTGGGATTTAGCACAAGCCCATTATAATTATGCGGAACAAATCCCTGGAACGATAGATGAATATATTAAACCTGAGGTACATGAGCATCTTCCTAATGATCTGTTGAAACAGCCTATCGGGGGCACTTCTGTTATGCATTCTCATAGCACCTTACCAAATATGGCTCAGAAGTATCATTGCCCTATATGGCTAGTGCCGAGTAACCCTCATATCGACTCCGAAGATAGGAACACAATAAGGGGCAATAGACAAAACTATGAGGCAACCCGCGGTAAATATAGGGAATTTGCTGATGATCTTTTGAAAAGGTTAGATTATTTGGGGAATAAAAATGAATGATATTGGACTTATCGACGATATTCTTCGATTGATAAGAGGTAATCTCCATAATTTTGATTTATTCAGAGATGGAGTTGAGTCTTTTTTTAGAAAACATCCAAGATTAACCTGTCCGCCTCCTATTATACATTCAGTGAAAGGTAGAATAAAAGAAGAATCACACATCCGTGACAAATTAATTAGAAAGATAAGTAGTGGAGAATGCGTTAATACCGAAAATTGCTATGAGAAAATCACCGATATTGCGGGAGTGCGCGTTTTACATCTTTATCAAGAACAATTCACTGCAATACATGAATGTATTAACGAGCAGTTAACCAGGAAAGATTGGGTTTTATTTGAACCGCCGGTAGCTTATACCTGGGACCCGGAGTCTATGGAATTTTTCAGGAATTTTGAGTTGCAGGTAGAAGTGAAAGAAAGTTTCTACACCAGTATCCATTATGTTGTGAAGCCCCGACCAGATTCTGAATTAACCTGCGAAATTCAAGTCAGGACGTTATTTGAAGAAATATGGGGAGAAATTGACCACACTATCAATTATCCTACCCCCACGAATAAACTTGCATGTCGAGAGATGCTTCGGGTTTTAGCAAGACTCGTTGGCGCAGGCAGCAGATTAGCTGATTCTATTTTCAGAACTCATAAAGAGCAAATTTAAAAGAATTTAATTTATGAACCTCGACGACGCCGTAGTTTTGGAAACCTTTTACAGCCGCATCGAGGCCGAAATGGCCGCGGGCTTGCTGGAGTCCGAAGGCATCCCGGCTATGGTCATGGCCGACGACGCCGGCGGCGCCTACCCGTCGCTGCAGTTCCTCCGGGGAGTGCGCCTCATGGTGGCCGCCGAGGACCGCTACCGGGCCCGGGAAATCCTCGATGCCATGGAGGAACCCCCGGACGCAGACACGGAGTGATGCCTTGAAGGGCGCTTTTGCAGTTTTATTTCCCCCTCCCCACGGTGGGAGGGGGTTGGGGGGAGGGGGGCGGCGTCTTGAGGGGAAACCATAAAAAATCGCTACCACCCCCACCCATACCCTTCCCCCTCTCAGGGGAGGGTAAAGGCGCCGCCCTTTGGGATTGCTTGCCGGTGAACAATTTTTTGCCTTGGCTGAAAGCTGACCGCTGAAAGCTGAAAGCTCGGAGCTAAACATGGACATCCCCAACCTGGTTCGTGATCTGGCCCTGGCCGCCAGGGACGCGGCCCGGCAGTTAGCCAATCTTCCCCGGGACGTCAAGGACAGGGTCATCCTGCGGGTGGCGGAACTCCTGGAAGAGCGCCGCCGTGCCCTCCAGGCGGAAAACCGCATCGACCTGGAGGCCGCCCGGGCCCAGGACTATCCCGAGGCCTTCTTAGACCGCCTCACCCTGTCCGACAAGGTGATTGCCTCCATGATCCAGGGCCTCCGGGAGGTGGCGGCCCTGCCTGACCCGGTGGGCGCGGTGACCGGCATGTGGGTCCGCCCCAACGGCCTCAGGGTGGGGCGCGCCCGCATCCCCCTGGGGGTGATCGGCTTTATCTACGAGTCCCGGCCCAACGTCACGGTGGACGCCGCCACCCTCTGTCTCAAGAGCGGCAACGCCGTGATCCTCAAGGGAGGCAAGGAGGCCATCCACTCAAATATGGCCCTGGCCGAACTGATGCAAGAGGCCCTGGAAGAGGCCGGGGCGCCCCAGGCCGCGGTGCAGGCCATTCCCAGCATCGCCCGGGAGGCCACCCTGGAACTCCTGAAGCAGGACGAACTGGTGGACCTCATCATCCCCCGGGGGGGCGAGGGTCTGATCCGCTTTGTGACGGAGCACTCCCGCATCCCGGTGTTGAAGCACTACAAAGGGGTTTGCCACATCTTCGTGGACGCGGGCGCCGATCTTAAGATGGCCGAGTCGGTCTGCTTCAACGCCAAGGTGCAGCGCCCCGGGGTTTGCAACGCCATGGAGACCATGCTGGTGCATGGGGAGGCGGCGCCGGCCTTTCTGCCCCGGATGCTGGCCCGCTTCCGGGAAGCCGGCGTGGAGCTGCGGGGCTGTCCCCGCACCCGGGAGCTCGACCCCCGGGTGGCGCCGGCCGCCGCGACGGACTGGGGCTGCGAATTCGCGGACCTGATCCTGGCGGTCAAAGTGACGCCGGACCTTAACGGGGCCCTTGAGCACATCGCCCGCTACGGCTCCCGGCACACCGAGGCCATCATTACCCGGGATTATCACCGGGCCCAGCGTTTTTTGAAGGAGGTGGACTCCTCGGTGGTCCTGGTGAACGCCTCCACCCGCTTCAATGACGGCGGCGAGTTGGGCCTGGGGGCGGAGATCGGCATCAACACCTCCAAGTTGCATGCCTTCGGGCCCATGGGCCTGGAGGAACTCACCATCACCAAGTTCATCGTTTATGGAGACGGCCAGGTCAGAACCTGAGGCGCAGCAAAGGCTGGGCCTCTTCGGGGGGACCTTCAACCCCATCCACTTCGGCCACCTGCGGGCTGCGGAAGAGGTCTGCGAGGCCCTGGCGTTGAACCGCCTCTGGTTTATCCCCGCCGCGCATCCGCCTCATAAGTCCCCCGGGGAGCTCACCCCCTTCGAAGTGCGCCTGGCCATGGCCCGGCTGGCGGTGGGGGACCATGCGCTCCTGGAGGTCTCCGACATCGAGGGGCGCCGCCCCGGCAAGTCATATTCGGTCGAAACCCTGCGGTTGCTCCGGGAGGAGTTCGGTCCCGGCTGGGAGCTTTATTTTATCCTAGGGCTGGACGCCATGCTGGAGATCCCCAGTTGGAAGGACTATGGCCAGCTCTTCAATCTGTGCCACTTTGTGGTGCTGGACCGGCCGGGATATGACCGCGGCCTTCTTTCGGAGATCCTCACCCGGAAAGTTAACCCGCAATTTGAGCCCCTGGCGGGTGGCCGCGGGTTCCGGCATCCTTCCGGGCATCAGGTGCTATGGCAGCAGACCACCCTGATGGACATATCCGCCACCGGCATCCGCCGGCTGGCAGCCCAGGGGCGCTCTCTCCGCTACCTCTTGCCGGAGCCGGTGCGAAGCTATATAATAAGTAACAAACTTTACCGATAAGGAGATGCTTACACGGCCCCTTCAGCCCCTCCCACCCCGGACGCCCTGACGGAGCTGGCCTTCAAAACCTTGGCGGATTTCCAGGCCCTGGATCCGCTGCTCCTTAACGTGAAAGAGCATTGTTCTTTTACGGATTATTTCATCATCTGCTCCGGGGCCTCCAAGCGCCAGGTGCAGGCCCAGGCGGAGCACCTGCAAGAAGAGCTGGCCAAGGCCGGGGTCAAGCCCCTGGGGGTGGAAGGGGTCAACGAAGGACTCTGGGTTTTACTCGATTATAACGCCGTAGTGGTTCACATCTTTTTCCAGGAACTCCGGGATTTCTACGATTTGGAAGGTCTCTGGGCCGAAGCTCTGGGGACCAGCCCGGAGCCGGCGCCCAAACCGGAATCGGGATCGGAATCCTCCAGCCATGAAAAATAGATTGCGTTCAAGTATCTGGAAAACGGGGCTCATCTGCTTCCTGGCAGCCTGCCTGGTCTTGGCGCAAACCCACGCCTCCCTGGCGCTTTTCGATGAATTTAAGGCCATGACCATCGAGAGAGAGAAACAGCTCGGCGAAGAGTTTCTCTTGGAGTTTCAGCAAGAGGCCACCCTCATCGAAGACCCCTTCCTCACCTCGTATGTCAATCACATCGGCCAAAAACTGGTAGCCCAAATGGGGCCCCAGCCTTTCAAGTATAAGTTTTACATCGTCAAAGACCCGACCATGAATGCCTTTGCGGTGCCGGGCGGCTATATCTTTCTCAATACCGGCATGATCCTGATGGCCGATAAGGAGGAGGAGCTGGCCGGGGTCATGGCCCACGAGGTTTCCCACATCTATTGCCGGCACATGGCCCAGATGATGGAGAAAGCCAAGGTGATGACAGTGGCTTCCTTACTGGGCACCATAGCTTCGGTGTTCCTGGGCGGCGCCATGGCCCAGCCTCTGATCATGGGCGCCATGGGCGGGGGGCAAGCCGGCATGCTGGCCTACAGCCGGGAATTTGAGGGCCAGGCGGACGCCATGGGGTTCAGGTGGATGCTCGCATCCGGCTATAACCCCGAGGGCATGGTAAACATGTTCAAAAAGATGAATAAGCAGCGCTGGTATGAGGGAGGCACGGTTCCCCTCTACCTGCGCACCCATCCTTACACCAATGACCGCATCGTGGTGCTCGAGAATAAAGTGGAGATTCATCGGAACGAGCTGCCGCCGTATGGAAATTATCCCAACTTCCAATACTTCGTCCTCAAGTTGAACTCCATCTGCGGCAACCCCCATCAACTTTTGCGGGGTACGACCCAAGACGCCATCCGGGAACCGCAAAATCCGGTCCCAGCCTTTGGCCGGGCCCTGGCCCTGGCCAAGCTGGACCAGGCCAACGAAGCCGAAGCCGCCTTTCAGCTGGCCCTGAAACTGGACCCGAAGAATTTTCTAATCAAGCGGGAACTGGCTCTCTTTTATTTTGACCAGAACCGCTACCCGGAGGCCAACCAGTTGTTGGAAGAGCTGTCGCACCAGGCCCCCCAGGACGAGGTCATCCTCTATTATCTGGGAAGGATTTGCCAGGAGCGGAAGCAACCCGATCAGGCAATATCCTTATATGAAAAGGCCTACCGGCTGAATCCCACTTATGCCGAGGTCTATTACAACCTGGGCACCCTCTACGGGGGGAAGGGGCAGTTGGGTCCGGCCCACTATTACCTGGGCATGTACAGCCTCAGGGCCAAAGCCTTGCCCACTGCGATGTTCCATTTTAAATTGGCGTTAAAAAACCTGTCCCCCGGGGATGGGCTTTATGCCGATGCCAAGGAACAAATGACCCGCCTGGGACACATGAAGGTCAAGGAAGGTGGAGGCGCCATTTCCAATTGGGGTCAAGGAAATCTGTCTCCCGTGGCTATGCCCTAAACCGGGGCCCGGGAGCCGTAGGCCGCCTGGAAGAGAGGAAAAGCTCCGGGCGCCTTACCGGGTTTCAAGGTGTAGGGGCGGACCCGTGTGTCCGCCCTGAGTTGCGAATTTGGCTCAAAGGGGCGGGGCTTAGGAACGCCATTCGCCGCTATTTGATGTTTCTTCTGTTTTTCTGTAACGGACGCAGCCATGCCCATTTATGAGTATCAGTGCCAGGATTGCCGCCGGATCTCCGGTTTCTTGATCCTGAACCCCAAAGAGCCCTTTGCTCCCCGCTGTTCCCGGTGCGGCAGCACTTCCCTGACCCGGGTGCTGTCCCGGGTGCACGTCCGCCTTTCCGAGGAGACCCGCCTGGAGAAGCTGGCCGACCCCGGCGTTTGGGGCGGATTGGATGAAAATGACCCCAAGAGCGTGGCCCGCGTCCTCAAGAAAATGACCCAGGAGATGGGAGAGGACACCCCCGGCGAAGTGGACCAAATGGTGGAAGAGGCCATGGAAGCAGGCGTTGGTTCATCCGCCCCGGATGAACCGGAGGACTCCTTTTAGCCTGCCCCTGGGGACCTTTCCTGAGTTACCCTCAAATACCCGAACCGATTTCACGAAGCAGGATTGATGAACCAGGGGGGCGACCCAGCGGGTCGCCCCTACGAGGAATAATATTGATCTTCGAGCCATCTGGCCGGGTTGTATTCAATGTATTGGCGAATATGATTCAAATCAGCTTCGTCCCGGACCACATGTTCCTAATAATTGCGTTGCCAAAGATGATCAATTAGGATTTTCCTGGATAACCTGATTGGCTTGGTTGCCTTCGATTTAAACTGGGCAACGATGGCCCCCACTGAGTAGGGAGAAGGACCGCCTGGCGATGTTCCCTTCCTAGGGGCGACCCGCTGGGTCGCCCTGACCCGCTGGGTCGCCCTGACCCGCTGGGTCGCCCCTAGATCGTTCCGCAAGAAAAATACGGCGTGAAAATGATTGGGCCTGATCTGAGGGATCCAACGAGACATACGGGCGCAATTTTGCGGTTTGCAGCCATTCTGATTCGACTACCCTTCCCCAAGTATATAATCAGCCGCATTTCCTGATCGATTATCTCCCCCAGCAGGCATAGGCGATCATGGGTGTAAATGGTGACGAAGGATGCACCTTCCCGGGCGTAGTCGAATCCTTGCAGGGGGGTATTTTTTCGGCGGGATTAAGTTGTCATAAAGCGCCGTTATTTGATACCGGGCAGCCCCCCGCCTGGGCGGCCCGCGGGCCGCGGCTCCCGGCTAATCTTGCGGTTTGTGGCTGGAACCGGGGCTGACAGGCTTCGCAGTCTCCTTGTCTTGCGCCAGTTTTTCGGATTTTTTGGGGTTGGGCGCCGGGCGGTATACGGTATAGTAAGCGCCCTGGTCATCCTTCCCCTCCCGGAGGCTAGCCTTGATCCCTTGCTTTTCCAGTGCGGCCACCTTGGCCCGGGCCGTCTTGCCGTCCCGGTAGGTAGCCACCTTTATCTGGGGGGGCGCCGGTTTGGGGTTGCTATCGAAGCTGTTGAGAAAGGTCAGCTTCTTGGCCACTTCCTGATGCTGGCGCAATTGCTCCTCCCGGGCCTTTTGCTCTTGGACATGGGCGGCCCGGGCCGCTCTCTTCCTGGCGGAGACGGCGGCGGCCGGCGGAGGGAGCGGGACCATGGAGCCGGTGACCGGTGCGGGCTGGGATGGCCTGGCGGCGGCAGCCGCCCGGGTGGCCGGGGCC
>JBAVAG010000120.1:0-10561 GCA_049585595.1 Desulfobaccales bacterium | reverse complement strand
GTCCAGGAGGATGCCTTCCTTGATGGGCAGTGGAAAAACCGCGGGGTGGGTGGGGGCCGCCACTCTCGGTTCGAGATCCAGAAATTCATTAAAATTGGCCAGAAACAGATTATCTTCATAAAGGCGGGTGAGGCTGCTCCAGACCTGCTGCAGGGAGCTTTGGGCCCGTTGGAAGGCTCCGTAGTACATGACCATGCTCCCCAGGGTGATGGCCCCCTCCACTGTCTGGCAGGCGATATAGGCGAGCGCCCCAAAGATTGCCACAGTGGCGCTGGCCTGGCTGGTCAAATCCGCCAGGGAGCGCCGGGCGGAGATCTTGAGCCTAGCCACCCGGAGCTTCTGGCGCAAGCCCCGGAACCGATCGCGAAAGAGCGCCCCCAGGGCAAAGACCCTGACTTCCTTGGCATGGTCCCCGGTGGTCAGCATCCAGTGGAAATAGGATGCTCGCCTTTGGTCCTGGGTGGACCGGCGCTGCCAATCATACAATTGGTCGGAGTATTTCAAGCGCAGCCACACCCCGGGAATGGTGGCCGCAAAGAGGATGACGGGCACCCACCAGCGGAAAGAGACCAATAACCCGGCCAGGGCCACCAGGGCGATGCCGCTCTGGCCCAATTGCATCAGGCCGTCCATGGTGCTGGCCGGCCGGTAAGCGGCCTCCTGTTGAGCCCGGTGCAGGGTATCATAGTACTTGGGGTCTTCGTAATACTCCTGATCCATCTCCACCGACTGGCCATGGACAACATCGGCGATGTGGTCGGTGATCACCTGGGTTTGCACTTCCTTGACAATCTCCGCCAGGGAGCGGCAGGCCGCGGTGAACAGGGCCACCCCCCCCGCCGCCGCCACCAAGAGCAGCACGCTCCGGAGCGCCTCGGATTTCGCCGGTGCCGCCACTCCGGAGGTGACCGCATCGACTATTAACTTCATCAGGTAAAGGGAGGCAAGCGGCAACAGACCCTGGATGAAAATGAGTCCGAAATTGGCTGCGGTCCACCCCGGAGCGCTTTGCCAGACCAGGCGCAGGGAGCGTTCCAGGTGCAGACTGTGCCTGATCTTCTCTTTGATGGTCTTTGCAGGATTCATAGACTGCGGCTTCTGAGATATCTCTACAGGCTGCGGCTCCTCCTGATCCGCTCAGGTTTCCTTGCCATTAACCGAAGATTAGGCTACAGACTTTGGCCACCGCAGTCGATAAGGGTTTGGTGAGCCCTCTCAACGATCCCTAAGAGCGACCAGGTTCCTCTTTTTTTTTAGCCGAATTGTCCAACCACCGCGATGATAGCATAATTTTCAAAGAATTGGTCAGCCAACCCGCCCCCCAGCACCTGGATAGCCCAATGCGGTGGACTTTAAGAATCGCAGGCCGCCTTATGCCATTAGTTATAGGAAGATAAAAACTTGACATTAGATATTTTTTTTATTAGACTCGTTTTAGTTTAGCATGTCAGACTGAAACCAGGGCCACCAATCCTGGGCAAGAATCGGACGGGGATGCTAATTCCCTTCCGATTTTTTTTGCTGACTGCTGTGCGCCCTGCTTTTTTGGCAGGTATATCTGGCAGTATCAAAGGAAGAGGTTTCATCATGAAGGAAACTGGTAAGGTAAAGTGGTTTAACGATTCCAAGGGTTTTGGCTTCATCACCCGGGAAAACGGTCCGGATGTGTTTGTGCATCACACCGCCATCCAGGGCGAAGGCTTCCGCTCTCTGGCGGAAGAACAGGACGTGGAATTTGAGGTTACCCAAGGTCCCAAGGGGCCCCAGGCCCAAAACGTGGTAAAAATTTAGGCGGGAAACCGCCTGAGGGGGAAGGCAAAAGTTAAAGGCAGGAGGTTAAAACAAGGGGGGTAGTCTCCTTTGGCCTTTTTACTTTTTGCTTTTGCCTTCCACTCCGCTGGTCTTGGGAGCGTGGAGTTCCGGCGCCTCGACCTGATAGAGGTTCAACTTGGCTAAAAATCGTTACGGCTGGCAGAAACGCGCTAAAGAGATGGCCCGCAGGGAGAAGAACGACGACAAAATGAAACGTCGCCAGGGCAGAACTATTACCCCGCCGGCGGAGGACCTGCCGGAAGTGATAATCGATTCCTAAAAAGGCTGGATAGGACCGACCCTGCCGGAGCCAGCCTCCAGCCGGGTTCATAAGGGAGAAGCAATGGCTATGAAATTATATGTGGGCAATCTGCCCCACCAAATGACCGAAGAACAACTGAACACTCTTTTTTCGGAAGCCGGCCACGTGGCCTCGGCCAAGATCATTACCGACAGACAGACGGGCCAGCCCCGGGGCTTCGCCTTTGTAGAGATGGAAACCAAGTTGGAAGGTCAGAAGGCCATTTCCATGCTCAACGGGCGCGCGGTGGAGGGGCGGCCCCTGGCCGTCAACGAAGCCAGGCCGCAGCAGAAAGGCTCATTCGGGGGCGGGGGCGGCGGCCGTTACCGCTAAAACCAGGATGAGGCGGCCTTCGGGCCGCTTTTTTTATGCCGCGGCAACCGGTCAACATGCAGTTGGGTTCGCAAGTCCAGCTTCATTGCCGATAAACCAGGTCTTCGTTTTGGCCACCCTGCCCGCGTGCCCGATCCGTTGCCGCGTGCGCTCTACGGAATTGCAGGAGCGCCTTTCCCATGGCTAGAGGCCTGACGCTGTTCGACTTGGAAAATATGACCGGATCATGGCAGCTTGTTACGAGGTACTGCCCAACAGTCTACCTTTAGGTTCGCTTGACTGCCTCAACCCCTGCAAGTGAGTATGCTGTTCCTGAGAATATCCACTCAATAAAAGAAGGCTATGAACCCTATCCTCAAGCACCGCGAAGAAGGCTTTGTCTGCGTCTGTATAATATCTCTGCGGTATGTTGCAGTCTGAAAAATCTAGATCCATTATATTGAAATGGAAGAAGTGTTTATTAATTTCCTCATGGTATGACTTTTGCGAACCGCTCAAGGCGTCGATATTCAGTAACAAGTCCGCATTCACCAGACCCTCAAGCAACCCGAGCCGTCATTATGCTTGCCCCTGCGGCCGCAGGGCCTGGGCCCGGCCGCCGAAGTGCATTGGGTAATCAGTCTTCAGCCCCAGGCGGAGGAGCAGATGCAGGGAGCTAGCCCGCCAGGCTGGCACTGGACCGCAGGCCAATGGGACCTGACCCCTGGAAAAATCTCCCCAAGTTTCTGTTCTTGAAGACCATTCCATTCAGTGATGGTATTATATTATAGATTTCAAAGAATTTATCGACCCATTACCAGGACATAGTAATTTTTTCAAAAATTTAGCATCCCCGTTCCTAAGACCCGGATAACTCAAAAATGTGAAACTTAAAGACTGCAAATCGGGACTAGGCGCTCACGGCCACAAAAGGACACGGCCCAATGGATGAGGCGGGGAATTCGCTCCGGGGTCGAACCGCAAACGCCGGAAAACCAGACTTAAGAGAATTAGCCCTGTTTTTCCTGCGTCTGGGAACTACCGCGTTTGGCGGACCTGCGGCCCACATCGCCATGATGGAGGACGAAGTGGTCCGGCGCCGGCGGTGGGTCCCCCGGGAGAAATTCCTCGATTTATTGGGGGCCGCCAACCTGATCCCCGGCCCGACTTCGACGGAGATGGCAATCTACATCGGCTACCTGTGCCAGGGTTGGGCCGGTCTTTTGATAGCCGGCGTCTGCTTCATCGCTCCAGCCATGGTGATCGTCACGGCATTTGCCTGGGCCTACGTGCGGTTCGGAAACCTTCCCCAAATCACCTGGCTGCTTTACGGGGTCAAACCGGTAGTAATCGCCATCATCCTGCAGGCGCTGTGGCAGTTGGGGCGCACCGCGGTAAAAAGGCAGTTCCTCGGGGCGGTGGCCATAATTGCTTTGGTCTTGGATTTCCTGGGGATCAACATACTGGCAGTGCTTTTCGGCGCCGGCTTGCTCTCGGGATTGCAGCGGGGCATTATTCGGGACCGCTTCCAAGACCGGAGGGCGCTGCTGATTATGCTGCTGGCAGCCGGGGCTTTTGTCTGTGCAGCTTATGTCGCTTCGGGGTTATATTCCACGAGCCGGGTGGAGTTAGGCTTGCTACCTCTCTTTCTCTTCTTCGTCAAAGTCGGCTCCCTAGTCTTTGGGAGCGGCTATGTGCTCCTGGCTTTTTTGCAGGCCGATCTCGTGGCGCATTGGCATTGGCTCACGAGCACTCAGTTGTTGGACGCCATTGCAGTGGGGCAGGTGACTCCCGGCCCGGTCTTTACCACCGCCACCTTCATCGGTTATTTGTTGGCCGGATGGCCGGGCGCCCTGATTGCCACCGCCGGTATCTTTCTCCCGTCCTTTGTCCTGGTGGCGGTCAGCAGCCCTCTTATCCCGCGATTACGCAAGTCGGCCGTGGCCGGAGCCTTCCTGGACGGAGTCATCGTGGCTTCCCTGGCCCTCATGGCGGTGGTCACCTGGCGCCTGGGGCGGGAGGCGATCATTGATCTTCCCACGGCGCTGGCGGCCGCAGCCAGCACCGTGCTGCTGATGCGCTTTCGCTGGAATTCGTTGTGGCTCCTGCTGGGCGGGGCTATAATCGGGATAGCGGTTCACATGATAAAATAGGAATATCCACAGTAGTAAACAGGAGATCAAGATGGGAAATGAGCTAACCCTCCAAGACAAGCACCGCATCGAGGAGAGCATCCGGCAGAAATACCTCAGGGCCTCAGCCAGCCCGGAAGGACTTTTCCGGTACCCCACCGGGCGGGCCGGGCTGGAGGCGCTGGGCTATGCTCCGGAATTGGTCCGCGACCTTCCGGAGGTGGTGGCCGCTTCCTACTGCGGGGTGGGCAACCCTTTCATTTTAGGTCCTATCCAAGAAGGCGAGGCGATCCTGGACATCGGTTGCGGCGCCGGGGTCGATTCCATCATTGCCGCCAGGTTGGCAGGGCCTTCCGGGTCAGTGACCGGAATCGACCTGGTTCCCGAGATGCTGGCCCGGGCGAGCGAGAATGCCAGCCTGGCGGGCCTCGCCAACGTCACTTTCCGGGAATCCTCCGCGGAACAGTTGCCCTTCCCTGATAACAGCTTTGACCTGGTGATCTCCAATGGCGTCTTTAATCTGGTGGTGGATAAGTTCAAGGCCCTGGCCGAAGTCTTCCGGGTCCTGAAACCCGCGGGGCGGTTCATGTTGGCCGACCAGGTGCTGGCCGGGGAATTGCCCAAGGAAACCAAAACCCGCGTGGAGAACTGGGCCAGGTGAGAAGGCGGAGCCATACCGGGAAAGGTTTTCCTGGCATTGTTGGAACAGGCAGGTTTTGCAGAGTCGCAACTGGTAAGGGAAACCAGCTGCAAGAGCTCCCCGGTGACCAAAGGGGTGCTGTTCCGGGCAGTCAAGCCGCCCGTGGAGGTGGGTGTTTGGGAGCGAAAGCCAACCGGAGAGGCGGAAATGCGGGAGGGTAAGATGGAATACCTGCTAAAGCGAGCCTTGGAGTTGGGGGCCGAGAAAGCCAAAATCATCGACGCGGAAACGGTGGCGGTGGAGGAATGGGTAAGATGGAAGTGCCAGTATGGTTGCCCTCTTTTCGAGAAAGACCCTTTTCGTCCCCCTTTTGCCCCAGATGCGGCAAGCACAAAAAGGGTTCTCGGGGAATATACCAAGGCCATCCTTCTCAATGGCCCCAATGGGCAGACCCTCAACGAAGCGGCGGTCAAGCTGGAAGGGGAAGCTTACCACCGGGGTTACTATAAGGCCTTCGCTCTTGTCGCCCTGGTGCCCAGTGGTTTGGCTGCTTTCGCGCCGGCCTCCGCTCCGGGAGCCACCTGACCCGGCGGTGAGACCCAGGCTCCGGCGGAGCCTGGGAAGGTGGCGGAAGTCAAACCGGCAGATCCAACCCCCGGCGGCTGCTGACCCTCCGGGCAGACAGAGGTTCCGGGTGAGCCTCTGAAAGCCGAAGAAGTTGAACCAACTCCCTGCTGCCCTGGCGGCGTCTGACCCCCAGCAGCAGCAGAGGCTCAGGCTGGGCCTCAGAAGGGAGAGCCAACCACACTCAGGATCAGGCCCATGATGGAGGCCTGCGGCATCGATGTGTTCAAGACCGCCAGGCACAACGGCTTTGACATCGACACTCGCAAAGAGACCTGGGGCCGATGGAACTACTTTGCTCTGGTCTTGATTGAGTGACGGAAGCCAGGAGCAATGCGGCCCTTGGCAAATGACCTCAGACTAAATAGAATTGCCTCGGTTGTCGCCAAGAGCTGTTTCTTGGGCCGAAACACAGCAGGCTGGCATTCTTGAGACTGGGTTTTCGTTGCCGCCCGAGCAGATGGATATTGCTCGGAAAGTCGGCGTAGCTCGGCCCGAAAAAATTCGCATCCCATTTGTAGATAAGCTTCCCTTGCCACAGGATCAAGAGCTTGATACCGCAGCCCTTCAAACTGGGTTGCTCGGCCCAAAAATGGCTGGACTAACTCTCTTCTACGTATTTTCATATGCAAGCATGCTGCCCGTAATCGCAATCTGATTGCACAGGAGTGCAGGCATGTTTATCAATATGAACAAGCAGGATCAATTTCAGCTTTCTTGCAAGAATACCTCTTGCAGATCGTTACTACCCATGGGCACAATGCCGCACCTCTTGAGCACGACGCTCGTCTGGCTGCGACAAGGTGCACCTAACAACCATTCCAACTCGGCTCGCTCGTCGCAGACGCGTGTCGCTCACAGGTTAACAGCATGAATTGTCAAAAGGTCTTTGTAGAAATCGTGGCCAAAAAGAAGGGGTGCGTCCTTTGTGATCTTGCTATCGCGATTCTGGAGGAGGTATCCGAGGATTTAGAGGGAGACCCGCTGGCCTGGGATGTCGTGGATTTGGGTGCCCGGCAGGGTATCCAAAGGCATAATGAGCTGACAAGACTGTGTGGGCGCAGACCTCCTGTTCCCTCTATTGTGATTGACGAGAGGATCGCATTTGATCACATTCCAGATTTTAACTCACTGGCTTCGGCGGTCAGGGAGGCAATCTCTAAACGGTGAATGAAGTAAGTCATGGAATAGCTGCGATGAAGAAGAGGAACTTCCTGGCCATGCCACTAATCACCGACCTGCTCACCGCCCAGCGGCGTAAAAATTCTTGACCCGGAAGTCAGTGATTTTCTTGGGGGGCCGGAACCACATCATTGGCCATTATATCGTATTTTCATGACTTTTTACTATCTTATCCCTACCATACCCCAAATAATACCCCCAAATATAAGCTAATAGAGTAGCTTCGAGGAGCAGATCCGCCTATAGTATCTTTATAGAACATGGCCAAGATTTAAGATGACAACAATCATATCTATATCAGATTACGCCTGACAGATAAGAGCGAAATTTAAAAGTTAAGGGAAGAATGAGGGGAAGATATGATATCCATATAACATATTAGATTATTTAACTAAATATGCATATATATAGCAATACTTGAAACTTTTTCGAGAGCAAATCCCTCCTTAATGCTCTCCCTGGTTAACCGCCAGAACTGACAATCCAGGTACAAGATGCCCACGAGGTGAAGATGAGTAACCCAGGATAATCGACCATGAATCTGGCTTCAATAAATAAATCTGTTTATACAAAAGTTTGTGATAGTGACATGAAATTATTTATGATTAAAGGAATTTATGCAAAAAGCCAGGCCCGTCGCGAGGCGGGGACGGAAAACCCGTGGCAGAGTTTTGATAATGAGCCTAAATTTTTTTAACAATTCCTCAAAAAAGCGCTAGTGACCTAGGACACCACCAAAAAAGCTTGACAGATTTAAACCTTTGGCCATTGCCAGAGCGAGCCTCCAGGCCGCTTCGCTGTAAGGAGAGCCGTCCGATAATGGTGGACAGAGGAAAGCAACCAGATGAAACCAACGCACGTGCTGATAACTTAAGATGTGGATCACTTTTTGGGGGGCAGGTCAAGCTCATTTCCTCCCCTCCCTATTGACTATTTTATTCCATTTAGCAACCTTATGCATGATGATGATAACCCTACCCTACTTGAAGCGTTGCTCCCTGCCACACCGCTCTCAGGTAATGCCACCCATCAGACTGTAGATCAATATGCCGAGAACAATGAGAGTTATGATGACATACATGCGATCGCGCTCTATAACAAAAGCCACGATGGAGAAAGCGACCCTGGCGATCGGCGTAGCCATCAACAAGAGCAAACCCAACTGGATTATTCCCCGGCTGCTAAGGGAAAAGGCATCTCTAAATATCCCCGGAATACTCCGTAGATCGGTGGGTTCGCCCCTAAAGACCCGATAGTGAGGAATCTTTCCAGAATAGCGGGTAAGGAAAAAAATTCCACCCACGAGGATGACAAAAGAAGCGATAAGCACGCCATCCCTCAGGATATTTCCGATGATAGTCTCCACTTTCTGGTCTGTCCACTTTTCCTTTTTTGCATGCATATCAGTCCCGTCCTTTCTGAGCGCTACATCCGCCCGCTTATACCGTGGTACATCATCTCAATGGCCATTACGGTAATCACCACTGCAAAGAGCAATCGCAAGGTTTTCGTCTGAGCTCCCGTGAGAGCACGTGCTCCCAACAAGGCCCCTACCAGCACGCCCAGCGAAACCGGCATCGCCAAGGCGGGGTCAATATAGCCGCGGGACAGATAGACGCCGGCGCTCGCCGCAGCCGTCACGCCAATCATGAAATTGCTGGTCGTCGTCGAGACTTTGAAAGGAAGCCGCATCATCTGGTCCATGGCAATGACCTTGACTGCGCCGGAGCCGATTCCAAGCAGTCCGGAAAGCACTCCCGCTCCAAACATCACGCTGAAGCCGCTGGGAACGCCCTGCACGAGATAAGGCACATCTTGACCACCGACCGGATACTTGCCGTGCATCTTCAACAGGGTCGCCAGGCGGTTTGGCTCTGCCGTGGGGGCGATTACCGGTTTCGGCCGGATTGACTGGAAGGCGGAGACAATCAGGACAACTCCAAACACAATCGCAATTGGTGATGCAGGTAAGCGGGTGGTAAGAGCTGCGCCTATAATCGCCCCCGCCGTAGTGGCAATTTCCAAGAACATGCCAATACGTATGTTTGAAAAGCCTTCCTTTACATAAGCCGATGCCGCTCCGGAAGAGGTGGCGATCACCGAAACCAGCGTCGCGCCGATGGCGTACCGCAAGTTAATCCCAAACAAGAGCACGAGCACAGGTGTGATCACAACTCCCCCACCGAGGCCTGTAAGCGAGCCCAGAAAACCTGCCAGGAACGACACAAAGAAGATGAGAAAAGTGAACTCTAAAAGATGCATCCGATCAGCCTCCTTTGCTTTTACACAAATCATTTAGCTTTTCCGTTATAGCGTCAGTTCCACCACCCCCATTTCACCTTACTAGAAGCTATTGCAAAATCACAATTGCCTTATTGACATTCCAAACTACGGTTTTTTACAACCCTTTGGAAAGGGGGGCAGCTGGGATTTAAATAACCTTCTGAAATCCTCCTAAGTCCTTTTTTCCAAAGGGTAACTTTAATACCCTTGGACTTGGATTTTCACTTTATTTAATGCTATTAGTACCAAGTAACATTATTTATTTCATCGCAGAGCCATAATGCCGCATGGGAGAATGACCGGAACGACCGGCAATCAAAGATCATCTGGCAACTTGCAAACGCTGATGCACGTAAAAGACTGAAGGGCTTCACATCAATGACTCCCAACAGGTTTAGGTCGAATTTAGAGTGGATCAAAAACTACCTTAGCTTTCGGCGGTTTAATATCCACCACCCTGAGGAGCAGCACCGGGATGGTGGCGCGACTAGCCACTTTTTCGGCCACGCTACCCAGGACCCAGGCCACTTCGCTCCGGCTGTGGGTGGCCATGGCGATCAGATCTACGCCATGCTTATCGGCATAAGCAATGATCTCCTCCGCCGGGGTACCATTGATACAGACAACGGAGGTCTTTACCCCTTCCAGGTCCTGGGCGTTCCTGGTTAAATACGCTTTGCAATTCTTGATTTTCATTAGTTCGCTTAATTCTTCCTCGCTGCCTATCTTTTCTTTGTCTGTAATGGGCTCGCCCCAACCGGAATAGAGATTATAGACATTGAGCAGCACCAATTCGGCATTTTGGCTCCTGGCCAGGTCCGCCACCTGGGGGATAATCTTAGTGGCCAGATCCGAACCGTCCAGCGGCACCAAAATCTTTTTAAACATGCCTGACCTCCTTAATTTGCCAAGATTATGCAGTTATCTGAGATTACGCGGCAGCCTTGTCCAGCGCAGTTCAAAACGGTTTTTGGTGCCTTCGACCTGGCAAACAGCACCTGGAGATGGGGATGGCAGCAGGTTACGACATATCACCGTGATTTCTGGGAGGCCGCTTTATCAAAGGCCTTCTCCTGCTTCTCCACCTTTTCCACGGCCTTCTCCACCCCTTCCACGGCTGCGTCGGCTTTTGCTTTCAGCTCTTCCCAGTCCTTGCCGATGGCAGACTTCATAGTTTCAAGCTTTTTCTCCAGGTCGTCCATCATCTCTTCAATTTCATGTATGTCCTTATCCATTTTGACTTTGAGATCGCCTTCAGCCTGAGCGGCCTTGCCC
>JBAVAG010000119.1:0-12439 GCA_049585595.1 Desulfobaccales bacterium | reverse complement strand
CCCCAAGAATGCTCGAAGGGTGGCTGACATAAGAAGTAAACTACCCCTTGAAGATGGGAGATATACAGATGAATATCATTAAACAGAAAGAAAATTTGATAGCGAGAATACAAGATAAAGAACATAGGGATGCTTTTGTTTCATCGCGTATTCAGGTAGGAATACCACTGCAAATTAGGGGATTGCGAGAAAAAAGAGGGTGGAGCCAACAAGAATTGGCTGACTACGCTAAAGTTAAGCAATCATGGATAGCTACGATTGAAAATCCTAATTATTCGGGATTTTCGTTGAAAACATTATTGAAGTTGGCGTCTGTCTTTGAAGTAGGTTTAATAGTTGAGTTTGTGCCGATAAGCAATTTGGTGGAAAGTGAACTTCGGTTATCCCCAGAATCACTAACGCCGGTGAGCTTTGACGAAGACCCTTATTTCAAACCTCAAGCAATAAACATTCCTTGCCAAATGGAATTGCAACTTGGTTTTTCCGGGTCGTTAGAATCTCCTACCCAGAAAGATTCTCAAGAGACTGGGAAAATGGGCAAATTATATTTTTTGCAAGGAAGACAAAGGAAGACTATCGAAAACAAACTGGAATCTCAGGAAGAAAAAGATATGCCACTCCGCAATTCTCTAATCGGAGGAATGAAACAATGAAATTGCTCTCGATTAATCTTGCGAGATCATTGTGGTTCTTTAACCTATTAGAGATTAATCCAAAAGGATTAAATCTCTATCCGATTATAATTCCAATATTGGTTGATTCATACAAATTTAAGCAATATCCCTCAGTAAATGATGTTGTGGATGAAACGAAGGGAGTGAAATTTGAGTATGGTGAATTTATAAATAGAGGTGGCAATGCGCTTATCATAAATATGACTATTTTTAATGATGGCATAACCGCAGAGACACGTTCATCCACGAACGACTCAGATGCTTTTTTGACAGAGATATTAACTCGTCTTTCACAAGAATTACAATTACCATTTTATAAGGAAATATTAAGAAAAATATGCTATGCCAGCCAAGTTTATGTGACCACTAATAAAGCGTTAGAATTGATTAACCCTAAAGTAAAAGAAATTTCCAAATATCTATCAAATAATGCTTCGGGATTCGAGGAAATTTCATTTGAGCTTGGTGGATTAACATTTTGGCCGGATCAAAAATATACGAATAAACCATTTAATTTTATTTTTGAAAGAATATTAAATGTTCCGTTTTCTGAAAATAAATATTATTCAGCTGCACCGCTCTCAACAGACAAGCACCTTGAATTACTAAACAAGTTAGAAAGGATTTTATCAAAATAATTAGGTCTCCTTTTTCTCCCACCTTGCGTTAGCAGCTTTTTTAGCAATTTTCCTTCCCTGCTCCGTGGTAAGCTTCTCCGCCCTGGCCTTGCGGCCCTTTATACCGCCTAAGCGGCCTAGGGCTACAGCATGGGGTTGCGGGGGTCTTCCTTGAAGGGAGTCTCTTACTCACCCTCAGTAGCCGCCGAAGCACCCCTTGACATTTTCTAGTTAAAGTGTTATATTATTTAGGCTTATCGAATTCTGGGGGAATGCCGGAATGTGGGGAAAACGGGGGAGAATCTGGCTGGCCGTGGTGAGCTTGGCCCTGGGCCTGCTTGGCGCCCCTTTCTTGGGGATGGCCGCGGATACGTTTGCGGCGGGCGGATACCCGCCTTTTACCCTGACGGCGGCCCAAACTCCCCTGGAAGCCCAGATGGTGGGGGAGGCGCCCTCCCAGTCCCAATCCACCCCCAAGGATGCCAGCGCCCTCTTCTCCACCCTGAGCTCCCGCCTGCGATTGGACGGGGCCGGCGGGGCGGCCATCATACTCCCTTATAAACTGGAGATGCATATCTCCGTGCTCTACGCGGGCGATCCCGGCCGGATAGAGCCCCAGAAGCAAAGCGAGTCCATTTTGATGCAGTCCTCCCTCGATTACCGTCTCCTGCCCAACCTCAAGGTGGGTCTGAACGCCTACCTGTATCGTTCCGACCCCGTGAACAACCTCGCGGCGGCCCAGCCCTTCGGCGGACAGGCTATGGGCGTGGGTCCCGGCCTCACCTACGATCTGGGGTGCTGGAGCTTCATCATGAAGTCCCAGATGGAAACGGACGCCCGGGACCGGAACGACCTGCAAAACTGGTTCCGGGTCTGGTACGCTTTCTAGGTCCAGGTCTTTCTCAGCCGTGCGTTTTACTGGCCCCCTGATCTCAGCCCGCTTTCTGGAGCGCCGCAAGCGCTTTTTGGCCCTGGTGGAGCTGCCCGACGCCCGCCGGGTTTGGGTCCATGTTCCCAACTCCGGGGGCCTTACCGGATGCGCCCCGCCCGGTGGAGAAATCCTGCTCACCGATGACCGCCGCCCGGGCCGCAAAACCGAATACACCTGGCGATTCACCCGGGTTCCCGGGGGTTGGACCTGCATCGACACCCTGGCGCCAAACCGCCTGGTGGCTGAAGCCCTGGCCGCCGGCGGCCTTCCCGGCCTGCCCCGCCCCGGGGAGGTGCGGGCCGAGGTCAGCGTGCCCCAGGGGAGCCGCCTCGATTTCGTCTATTCCAGCCGGGATTCCAAGGCCGGACTCCTGTTTCTGGAAGTGAAGAGCATCACCTGGGTGGAGGACGGGGTGGCCCTGTTTCCCGACGGGGTCACTTCCCGGGGCCGGCGTCACCTGGAGCACCTGACCGCCCTGGTGCGCCAGGGCCACCAGGCCTGGAACGTCTTCGTGGTTCAGCGGCAGGATGCCAGCCGCATGCGCCCGGCGGTCCAAGTGGATCCGGCCTACGCTCGGGAACTGGCCGCGGCCGCGGCCCAGGGGGTCGGCATCCTGGTGCTCCAAGAAAAAGTTGACCCCCCGGAAATTACCCTTGCCTCGACCCTGCCCTTTGAATTAACATAATTTTTTGGAAGAGATACTTCCTAAATCTCAGGATGCCCTTGGATAAACGACGCCATGCCCGAGAATAATTTCCATCTCCTCACCGGAAACTCCAACCCCGAGTTAGCCCGCAATATCTGCGAACATCTCTCCATGCCCCTGGGTGAGGCCCTGGTCACCAGCTTTAGTGACGGGGAGATTCGCGTGGAGATCAGCGAGAATGTCCGGGGCCGTGACATCTTCGTCATCCAGTCCATCTGTCCCCCCACCAACCGCAACTTGATGGAGTTGCTGATCATGATCGACGCGGTGAAACGAGCTTCGGCCCGGCGCATCACCGCGGTCATCCCTTATTTCGGCTATGCCCGCCAGGACCGCAAGGTGCATCCCCGGGTGCCCATCACCGCCAAGCTGGTGGCCGATCTGCTGTCCACCGCCGGGGCGCACCGGGTCCTCACGATGGACCTGCACGTCGGCCAGATCCAGGGCTTTTTCAACATCCCGGTGGATAACCTTTACGCCTCCCCCATTATGATCCCTTACATCCGGGAGAATTTCCAAAATGACCTGGCCATCGTCTCCCCCGATGCGGGGGGGGTGCCCCGGGCCCGGGCCTACGCCAAACGCCTGAATGGCTCTCTGGGCTTGATCGACAAACGCCGGGATGCCCCGGGCAAGGCCAAGGCCATGAACCTCATCGGCGAGGTTTTGGGCAAGGAGGTGGTCATTATGGACGACATCATCGACACCGGCGGCACCCTGACCGAGGCGGCCGGGGTCATTCTGCAGCACGGCGCCCTCAACGTCAACGCCTGTTGCACCCACGCGGTGCTCTCCGGGCCGGCGGTCAGCCGGGTCATGGAGTCCCCCCTGAACCGCCTGGTGGTCACCGACACCATCCCCTTGAGCAAGGCCGCCAAGCAATGCCCGAGGATCGTGCCGCGGCCGGTGGCCCCCCTCTTCGCCCAGGCCATCCTGCGCATTCACCAGGAAGATTCCATCAGCTCGCTCTTTGAGATCCAGTTCTAAATGAGAACTGCGGCTCCGGGCGGCCCCCCATCCTTTTGGCCCCATTAATCCTGCCAAGTTGAAACCTCTAAGAGGTTTGAAAATCAGAAATTCCCTGACTCGGCCCAGCGGACCCTCGATTCTTGAATTTTTAACATGGAACTATTGGGGTGAAGCACCCCTGGGCTGGGGGAAAAGTCCCGAAACTGGCGCGGAGCCTTCCCGGCCACCAAGGCGCCAAACTTTGAGAATATTTTCATTTGTTGAGAAATTACAGTAATATAAATTGACAGAGGAATTATTTCCCGGCTATCATGGCTTTGGCAGGACCCTTGCACAAAAAATTCTGATAAGAATTTTTACGAAAAAGGGGGTGGTGTGGCGTCCGCAGTTAAACCGAAGTGCGGGTCATTTTGCCTTTGATCGACAGCCCTTTTTCAAATTCATTATCTGAGACTAAGGAGGTTTCCGCGATGCCTGAACAAGAAGAAAAGTTTTTGGGGACTAAGGTAATGATCGGCAATCCGGCGGTAGTGGGGCTGGGAGGATTCGGCATGACCACCCTGATCCTGCAGTTCCACAACCTGGGCTGGTGCCCCATTAGCCCGGTCCTCTGGCTTGGTCTCGTCTTTGGCGGAACTGCTCAATTGATCGCGGGTATGCTCGAATTTCGCACCGGCAATAATTTCGGTTTCGCAGCTTTCAGTGGTTACGGAGCCTTCTGGATTTCTCTGTGCTTTTTGGTGATCTTCGGCACCAACGCCGACCTGGTCAAGGCCTATCCAACTTTGGCCTTGAAAGAGGGCCTTCCCTGGTTCCTGCTGGTGTGGACCTTCTTTACGTTCCTGCTCTTCATTCCAGCCATGAAGCATCACGGCGTGTTGGCCTGGATTTTCCTCACCTTGCTGCTGGGCTTCATCGGCCTCGATTTCAAGGAATTTTTTAAAATGGAAATGATAGGCACGCTGGCCGCCTATGATCTGATCGTTTGCGCCCTGTTGGCCTGGTATCTGATGTGGCACGTCATCTGCGGGGAAGCGGGCATCACCCTTCCTCTCGGCAAGGCCTGGATGTAACCACGTTAACCCGGCGCCGGCCGGGTAACGGGAGCTAGCGGCAATGGGCTGGATTTATTCCAGCCCATTATTTTATCACGGTAAATCCGATAGAGAATACTGCGAACCTAGCAGCGCGGCCTTTCAGGACCAGGGTCCGCGGTTGACCAGGGTCGTGGTCTTCTGGTAGATTAAGGTGCAAGATATCTAAAATGGTTTAACATTAGGCTGTATATTTGGGCAAATGGGGCCGCAGGAACCTGTTTCCGGACCGTTTGCCGCTCCGGGTCGAGGGCCCGGTTCAGGGATCTGCTAAGGGTGGCCTGTGAATAACCACGACGCGCCAGGATTCGAGTCCCTGATCCCCGGGGTGGTCTGCCGGCTGCTTGAGGTTCACCAGGATCAGCGGGGCTGGCTGGCGGAAATTTTCCGCCAGGATGAGCTCCCCCCGGACAATATCCCGGTGATGGCCTACATCTCCGTGACCCATCCCGGGGTGGGACGGGGCCCCCATGCCCATCGCCAGCAAACCGACCTCTTCTGTTTTCCCGGTCCGGGGGAGTTTCGGGTCACCCTGTGGGACCAGCGGCCCGAGAGCCCTGCTTTCGGTTTGCGCCAGGAGTTTGTCCTGGGGGAGAACTCCCCGGGCCTCATCATCATTCCCCCGGGGGTGGTGCACGGCTACCGGAATCAGAGCGATCGGCCGGGTCTGGTGTGCAACTTCGCCAACCGCCTCTACCGGGGACCGGGCCGCCAGGAGCCGGTTGATGAGATCCGCTTTGAGGACGCCCCCGACTCACCTTTCCACCTGGAGTGAGGCAAACTGCGGGGCTGACATCATGCCTTTAGGAAAATTCCGAAAACCGCAATCAGCAAGCCGAAGACCTGCATTATGAAATTATTGATTGCCGGCGCGGCCGGCCAGTTGGGACAGGCATTGCTCCGGGAGGCGGCCGCCAGGAACTGGGAGGCGGTGGGCGTCGATTTGGAACATATGGACATCACCGATCCCCGGGCGATCCGGCAGCAGTTGGCCCGGCACCGGCCGGAAGTGGTGGTGAACGCCGCCGCGGCCACCCGGGTGGACGATCTGGAGCAGGATGCCGACCTGGCCTTGAAGGTCAACGGCCTGGGGCCGCGCAACCTGGCGGTGGCCTGCCGGCAACTCGGGTGCAAATTGATCCACCTCTCGACTGATTATGTCTTTGACGGGACCCGGGACCGGCCCTACCTGGAATGGGACGCAACCGGCCCCGTGTCGGTCTATGGCTTGAGCAAGCTCCTGGGGGAGGAACTGGTGCGGCAGCAGGCCCCCGATCATTTCATCGTTCGCACCGCCTGGCTTTACGGCCTGCCGGGCCCCAACTTCGTCACCGCCATCCTGGCGAAGGGCAGGAGTTTGCCGCCGGGTGAGGAGTTAAAAGTGGTGAATGACCAGCGGGGCAGCCCCACCAGCACCCTGGCCCTGGCGCCGCAGCTCCTGGCCCTGGCCCCAACCGAGGCCTTCGGCACTTATCACGCCACCTGCCAGGGGGAGACCACCTGGTACGGGTTTGCCCGCCTGATTCTCGAGACCGCCGGTCTGCGGGCGGCTGTGGCTCCCTGCAGTACTGCCGAATATCCCCGTCCGGCCCGGCGCCCGGCAAATTCGGTGCTGGCCAACCGCCTCCTGGCGCTCCAGGGCCTGGACCTGATGCCCCCCTGGCAGGATGCCTTCCGGGAGTTCTGGGAGATCTTCGGGGAGCAGCTATGAGTGTCGTTCTCATAACCGGCGGGGCGGGATTCATCGGCGCCAATTTCATCCATTTTCTTAGGCGCCACCGCCCGGACTGGCGCCTCATCAACCTCGATCTCCTGACCTACGCGGGCAATCTGGAGAATCTGGCTCCCCTGGCGGGGGACCCGCACCTCACTTTTGTCAAAGGGGACGTGGCCGACCGGGACCTGGTGGCCGGGCTGTTCGCCCGGCACCCCATCACCCGGGTGGTGCATTTCGCCGCAGAAACCCATGTGGACCGCTCCATTCTGGACCCGGGGGTTTTCGTACGCACCAATGTCCTGGGGACTTGCAACCTGTTGGACGCGGCCCGGGAGCATTGGCAAGGCACGGTGGTCGGGTTCGGGTCCGGGCCCCGCTTTTTGCAAATCAGCACCGATGAGGTTTACGGCTCCCTGGGCCCCCAGGAGCCGCCGGCGACCGAAGCCTCCGCCTATGGACCCCGCAGTCCGTATGCGGCCTCCAAGGCCGGGGCCGATTTCCTGGCCCGCTCCTATTTCCACACCTACGGACTGCCGGTGCTCATCACCAATTGCACCAATAATTACGGCCCCTACCAGTTTCCGGAGAAGCTCATTCCCTTTTGCCTGAGCCAGGCCCTGGAGGGGAAGCCCATCCCCATCTACGGCCGGGGAGATAACATCCGGGACTGGCTCTATGTTACGGACCATTGCCGGGCCCTGCTGCTGGTGTTGGAGCAGGGCGCCCCGGGTGAGACTTACAATATCGGCGGGGGCCAGGAGAAGCCCAACCTGGAGCTGGTGCGCCTGCTGTTGCGGGTGCTCTCTGAGTTGCGCCCGGAGCTTGTGGACCTGGAACGCCTGATCACCTTTGTCCCGGATCGCCCCGGCCATGATTGGCGCTATGCCCTGGACACCGGGAAGATCGAGGCCCGATTAGGCTGGCGCCCCCAGGTCACCCTGGAGCAGGGTCTCCGGGAGACGGTGAGCTGGTACCTGACCCAGGCAGGCTGGCTGGAGCGGGTGCGCTCCGGGGCCTATCGGGACTTCCTGCGCCAACAGTACGGCGCCGCGGTGGCGGAGGGGGAGGGAAGGCAAAAGGCAAAAGTAAAAAGTAAAAAGTAAAAACGTTGCCTGGGGTTTTCCCTTTTTACTCCGCGTCCTCTGCGTCTCTGCGGTGAACCAGGTAAGGTAAAAGGCAAAAGTTAAAAGGTAAAAAGTAAAAAGTAAAAATTTTGCCTTTTTACTTTTTCCTTTTGCCTTCTCGGAGCAGCCCACTATGACATGCGACCGCGACACCCTGGCGCGCTGGGACCGGGAGCACCTCTGGCATCCCTTCACCCAAATGAAGGGCTTCCTGGAGGAAGAACTCCTGATCATCACCAGGGGAGAAGGGAGCTTCCTCTTCGACCAGGAAGGCAACCGCTACCTGGACGGGGTCTCCTCCCTCTGGGCCAACCTCCACGGCCACCGGCGCCCGGAGTTGGACCAGGCCTTGAGGAGCCAACTGGAACAGGTGGCCCACAGCACCCTCCTGGGACTGGCACACCCCCCGGCCATCCTGCTGGCCCGGCGCCTGGCCCATCTGGCCCCGGCCGGCCTCACCAGGGTCTTTTTCTCCGATGACGGCTCCACCGCGGTGGAGGTGGCCCTGAAGCTCGCCTTCCAGTACTGGCAGAACCGGGGAAACCGGGAGAAGCGGCGGTTCTTGAAGTTGGAGAACGGCTACCACGGCGACACCCTGGGAGCGGTGGCGGTGGGGGGCATCCCCCTGTTCCACGAAATCTACCATCCCCTGCTGTTCGACACCCTGTCGGCCCCGGCCCCTTACTGCTACCGCTGCCCCCACCGGGAGGACTGCCGGGAGCAGTGCCTGGAGGAGTTGGAAGCCCAGGTGGCCGCGCACCACCGGGAGCTGGCCGCGGTCATCCTGGAGCCGGTGATGCAGGGGGCGGCGGGCATGATCCCGCAACCGCCCGGCTACCTGGCCAGGGTGCGGGAGGTGACCCGGCGCCACCAGGTGCTCCTGATTGCCGACGAAGTGGCGGTGGGCTTCGGCCGCACCGGCAGGATGTTCGCCTGCCAGCACGAGCAGGTGAGTCCGGACCTCATGTGCCTGGCCAAGGGCATAACCGGGGGCTACCTGCCTTTGGCCGCCACCCTGGCCAGCGATGAGATTTATCGAGCCTTTCTGGGGGAATACCAGGAATTCAAAACCTTTTTCCACGGCCACACCTATACCGGCAACCCCCTGGCCGCGGCGGTGGGGCTGGCCAGCCTGGATATCTTCGAAAAGGAGCGGCTGATTGAGGCCCTGGTCCCGAAGGTGGAGCTGCTCACCCGGCTCCTGGCGGGGATGGCCGGCCACCCCCACGTGGGCGATATCCGCCAGCGGGGCCTGATGGTGGGAATCGAGCTGGTGCGGGACCGGGCCTCCCGGGAGCCCTGGCCGCCGGGCCAGCGGATCGGCCATCGGGTCATCCTGGCGGCGCGCCGTCTGGGAGTCATCCTGCGGCCGCTGGGGGACGTCATCGTCCTGATGCCGCCCCTGAGCATCTCCCTCGCGGAACTGGAGGACCTGGCCAGGGCCACCTTGGAAGCCATCGACCGGGGCACGGCCTCAGATTGATGCGCCCAGCCTTAATTGTGGATAATGGCAAGTAATCTTGAATTTTTGTCAATAAACGGATTACGGCTACTATGCTAAAAATGGTTAAGGGATATTCAACTTCTCAATGCTGAGGCCTTCTTGCCTTTAAAATACTTAAACATTTTTTGAGCGAGGGTATCAGTAGGGTTATTTTTGAGAGCATTTTGATAAATAATAATAGCTTTATCAATATTTCCTAGTTGCGCCAAAGCTAATGCCTGATTGGAGTAAGCCATTGGGAAATCGGGCTTTATCTGGATAGCTTTTTGGAAGCTATCAATAGCTTCATCTAGTTTCCCCAGTTGCGCCAATGCCGCCCCCAGGTTATTATAGGCCTCGGCAAAATCGGACTTAAGAGGTACGGCCTCGGCATATTGGGCCAAAGCCTGATCCAAGGATAGCACAACCATACCTCAAAAAGCATCTTTTTCCAGATTCTCGACATCCTATTAACATTTGAGCAGATTATGGTTGAGGATATCGGCATAGGAACCTCGGGCCAGCGCCGCGCGGTAATAGTGAGCCAGAGGAAAAGCAGAGGCCACAGGTATATTTCGCCAATAGAGGATCACTGCTATATAACCACTATTATCTCCTTGCCTGCCGCCAGGGGCCGGTTCTCTTGACATGCCGATTCGGGCCCTTACCTTAAAGGCATCTAGAGATGCCCCTTTCCTCATATGAGCAGCCCCCAAAAGACAGCCATCGTAACCGGAGCTTCACAGGGGATTGGCGCGGGAATCGTGAAAGGGTTTGTCGAACGGGGTTTCAACGTCGTCGCCAATTCCCGGAAAGTGACCCAATCGACCGAAATCGCGGCTTCCGACCGCGTCGCCCTGGTGGACGGCGATATCGGCCAACCGGCCACTGCCGCCAAGATCGTCGAGACGGCGCGGTCCCGCTTCCAGTCGATCGACGTACTGGTCAATAACGCCGGCATCTTCTTCACCAAGCCGTTCACGGACTACACCGCCGAGGACTTCAAGTCACTCGTGGCGACGAACCTCGAGGGCTTTCTGTACGTCACCCAGCTCTCCATCAAGCAAATGTTGGCGCAGCAGACCGGCGGCAGCATCGTCACTATTACGGCAGCCCTGGCCCGCAACCCGATCCGGGGCGTCACGGCGTCAGTGGCGATGATCACCAAGGGCGGTCTGGAGACGATCACCCAGCACCTGGCGATGGAGTATGCCCAAAACGGCATCCGCGTGAACGCCGTGGCGCCCGGCGCCGTCTACACGCCGCTTCACCAAAACACTCCGAAGGAGGTCATGGAAGGCCTGTCGCCCATGGGCCGGCCTTCCACGGTCAGGGACATCACGGAGGCGGTCATGTACCTGACTGAGGCCACGACGGTCACCGGCCACATCCTGTACGTCGATGGCGGCGCTCATTTTGGCAACTGGTGATCGGACTGGTTACCGGTGGTGGGCAGTGCCCACCCTAAATAAATTCGGTGGCAAATTAGCTGCATAACTTCAGGATAGATGTCCGTATGAGGTAAAAACAACATGACGACAGAAGAGTATTTCCAGAAAAGATATGAATCGGGGGATACACCTTGGGATGTGGGCAAACCCGATTTTAATCTTATTCACACTGTGGCCGCGGCGGCCATAGAACCGTGTAACGCATTGGATATTGGTTGCGGAACCGGCGATAACTCCATTTGGCTTTCCCAAAAAGACTTTCAGGTTACGGGTATCGATGCTTCAGAGCTTGCCATACAGAAGGCTAGAGAGAAGGCTTCAAAAGCTAAGGTCAAATGCACCTTTATGGTGATTGACTTCCTCATAAACCAAATTGAAGGGGCGCCATTTGGCCTGGCGTTCGATAGAGGCTGTTTTCATGCATTAAATTCGGATGCAGAACGGAAAAGCTTTGCTGAAAATGTGGCTGCCCATTTAAAAAAAGACGGCCTCTGGCTGAGTCTGGTTGGCAGCGCCGATGAACCAAGTCAGGGGCCAGGTCCACCCCGGCGGACCGCCAGAGATATTGTTAACGCGGTGGAATCCCACTTCGAAATCCTGTCGCTCGTTTCGAGCTTCTTTGCATCCAACCGCCCCAACCCGCCTAAAGCCTGGGTTTGCCTGATGCGGAAAAGGCATTTTGCCTAAGTGCCGGCGAGCCCAAGAGGGGCAATGCTGCCTAATATCGGATATCACCAGGGAGGTATCATACCATGGACCAAGAAGATGGATTGATCCTGAAGGTTTTTTCCGATTACGTCTGACCCTGGTGCTACTTCAGCACCGGGCGTGTTGACAGGCTAAAGGAAGAATGCGAGATAAGGATCAGGTGGATTGCCTTCCCCCTGCATCCGGAAACACCGGAAGAGGGCCTGAGCCTCGAGGAGCTTTTCCAGGGACGGGGCATTGATCTCGCTGCGTCCATGGGGCGCCTGCAGGAAGTCGCCGCCGAGTTGGGACTTCCCTGGGGCAGGCGCACGAGAACCTACAATAGCCGCCGGGCGCAAGAACTTGGGAAATGGGCTGAGGCCTTGGGGAAAGGGGATGAGTTTCACAAGGCGGTATTTCGGGCCTACTTCGCTGATGGCAGGAACATCGCCGATATTTCGGTCTTGAAAGGGATCATTGGGACAATTGGCCTTGATGGCCGGATGGCGGAACAGGCCTTGGCTGAGAGGACTTTCAAGGAAGCAGTAGACCGTGACTGGGAGTATTCCCGCACAACCGGCATTACCGCGGTTCCAACTTTCATGATTGCGGGGCGGCTAGTGGTCGGAGCCCAGCCTTACCAGGCTCTTCTAGACCTGGTAAGGGCCGCGGGGGGGATATGCGGAAATGATGGGCGCAGTCCAGAAGTTCCGGCCAGATCTAACCTGACTACTTGACTTTAAGTTTTTGCACTCTAACTTTAGCATACTATATGCTATCTAACTTTAGGATACTATCACCTCATCCCTGGGAAAAAGGAGGAGGCGGCCCGGAGGTTCCGTTCTCCCATTGGCGGGGAGTATCGCTCCTGGCAACTATAACCCCTTTACAGGCTACAAATACATGGTCGCCGATTAATTAGGAGGAAGAATGAGCAAACGAATCTTGTCAGCACTGGTTTGTTTGACGTTTTGGGCACTAACGGG
>JBAVAG010000118.1:0-69532 GCA_049585595.1 Desulfobaccales bacterium | reverse complement strand
TCTCTGGCGGCAATCAGGATAGTGTCTTGCCGGAACTTCTGAAAGAAATCATAAAGAGTTAGCGGTTCAATTTTTATTCGGTTAGACCCATTAAAAAAGTGATCATCCGCCGTATAGACGATGAAGCCGTCAACCAGGGCGCATCTATTCCAGCGATGGAATGACTGCACCGTCTCGGAATCGGGTGGGTCCGCGAAGATATAAATACTCCGGGGATCAAAATCTCCTTTTTGAAAGGAAGATTTTAGCTCTTCTTGGTAAGCGCGCATCTCAGCCGATGGATCTCTGGCAACTAATCCGGTATCGATTGCCATATGGTGTCTATAGGCATATAGCACCAGATACTTCCAATCCTCATCATTGGTCACTGTTATAAGGTAAGGAGGGTAAATAATAATTTTATCATATTTGCTCCCCACTGTCTGCCATAATGGAGATTTTAGAGGTGAAACCACCGGTCCGGTGGTGTGGAAAGCGGGGGCAGATAACAATTGGTGAATATCCGCCAGTTGGACCACTAAACAGATGCACATAACCGAGATCGACAGGCTCTTTCGCTTCGTCGCAGTAACCAAGAATAGCGATCCGAAAAGTATAGCATAAAACAAAGGCCATCCGAACCGCCCCGATGTCCTGAACATATTAGCCAGTTTCAATAAAGGCTCCGGAAGATAATATCTGAAAAGAACTGTATTACACCAAAGGACTTTATTAGAAATAGCGAAAATAAAGAACCCAAATAGGACTAAAAGTAATGGTAGTAAGTATTTGATGCGCCCAATCTCTGGCGGCCAAATAATTGAATGGATGATTCCGTAGCATATTAACATTATTATTCCCAAGCCTAAATAATTATAACCGGCAAATCCTTGACCCAGGCGATAACGCAAAGCCGGTAAAAAAGAAGACCATTCCAATGGATTGATAAAGGCATTGAGATTAAGAGAATAAACCCCATAATCGGTCAAATTATAATTAATTCCTGATTTATAATACCCAAAAATGATGTAACAAGCAAATATTATCAATGGGAAAATAGATATACTCAGTATTGCTCTTGATCTAGAAGCCGGAGACCAGATGAAAAGGCGGATATAAAATGCCAGGGCGAGGCCAATCACCATGGGGGCAAAATAAGGCATAATGGTAAGACCGCAAAATATCAATATTGACCAATATAAAATCAGCTTTTTACTATGGATCCGGGAATAATTTTCGAAATATATAACCAGGCACGCCAATATGAGCCACTGGGTGTAGAGGCAATCACTACCAGACAGAATTCTAACTAACTGTGGCGGACTGAGCAGGAAAAAACCGACTCCAAGAAGCTGTTCAAAGATATTGGGGGTTATTAACCTCATGAGGCGATAACCGAAATAAGCTTGCAGACAATTGCAAGCAAGAATCCACCACGAGAAATATTGAAAATTCAACGGGAGAATAGGAGACAGTAATTTGAAGGGCATCCAGAGAAGGGGGTTAACAACGGTAAAGGCGGCATAAGTCCCAAAGGGAGCCAAATAATTCGTGATCTTTCCTAAAGGGAAGGACCAGGGTGTACCGCGTAAAAAAGACCAACCAAGGTATTCCTGGGCGAGATCGCCTCCCACGCGAAATATGTAGCCAATATTAGTCGGGTCGAGGCAGTGCACCCCAAATTGATATAGAAAGAGGCAGCAAGCGAGACCTAGGGATAGAATAACGCCCAACTTGGAGGAAGTAGCAGGTGATTCAGCCATTTTCACAACTCCGCCTGAAACCGGAATCGCATCTGGTCGGAACAAGATTCTTCAGGGTTCCGTTACCTTTTCGCGTTGGCAGAAAACCGGTTTCTGGCGTGATCTGAGCAATTTTAAAATTTATCGTTGTTATTTACGAGGCTTGGCAATACCATCCAGGCAGGCCAGAAAATATTCCCTCCAGATCTGATAAGCGAAAGTCGCCCCCCAGCGCCAGATGCGGAGCTTTCTTTCCCCTCCTATGCGAGGCGGTTCATCGCCGGGGATCTCGGCGATCTTCAGCCCTTTGCGAAGCGCCCGGAACGATAGTAAAGGCTCCCAGCTGACCTTACAACCGAAGAGGGTTTCCGGCGTGGTGTACCACTTATCCTGGTCCAGCTCCAGGTCGGCGACGATTTGTTTCCTGTAGGCCCGGTATATGACCATCACATCGGTGAGGTTGCCTCCGAGGAGCACTTTAACGGTTTTGTTGAACAGCCAGTTGCCGAACCCGGTGAGCAAATCGTCGTCTTCACTTTTGGCTTTCCCCAGATATCGGGAAACTATGACCATGTCATAACCTTCCCGCATCTTGGCCACCAATTCCGGGATCAATTCCGGGATCGAGTTGCCATCCGGACTGAAGGTAATGACGACATCACCCTCCACCAGCGGCCAGACCTCCACGTAAGCGTGCCGGAAGCCCGGTTGTTGCTGGATATAAACCTGGTAGTTTTGCTCCCGGGCCCATTCAATGGTGCCATCGGTGGAGCCTCCGTCCACCACGATGATCTGGTCTACCCAGTCTCGCTTGATGCAAGGCATGATGGCCTTCATGCCTTCGATCTCATTCAGGGTCATTACCAACAGGCTTACCTTCATTCACTCCTATCCTTTAACTGGCGGAATTTCCGCCGGCAGGCTGCTGGTTTTTTCGCCCGCGGCTGCCGGGGGCGAGATCAAGATTGGCGGCGCCTTCATTTCCCTGATTGGCACCATGGTTTCAGGACCGAATTCGGTCCCGCCCCCCCCGGATTTACCAGCACCAGATCCAGGCCTTGGGGATTTACCAGCAGGGCCTGGAGACCTTGGAGGCGCCTCCCGCCTTGGGCGGGGAGGAACGATTAGGTGTCGGGGGTCTGTGCCTGGTTAAAATTGCCTGATGACCTGAGAAGGGCATCTTCCCGATTTAGTTAACTTTGATGAAGTTCCAAAAACAGCCGGATAGTATCCAGGACGTACTCCATATCTGCCAACTCGAGGCCATGGTGGACTCCGATATGGATCCCCTGGCGCCCCAGGAACTCGGCCTGGGGGAACTGCCCCAGCCGGTAACCCAGGTAGGCAAACCCCGGACATTGGGTAGGCATGGACGCGAACAGGGTCCGGGTTTCGATGCCGTGCTCTTCCAGAAAATTGGTGAATTGGGCCCGGGTAAACGAAGCCCCTTCCTGCAAGACGATGGGGATGGCGTGGGGACCGATCCGTTCCCAGGGGTCTTCCCGAATAGTGGCGAGGAAAGGGGCAAACTGGCCGAACCGCTCCAGCACGAACAAGAGATTCCGGCGGCGCCTGTTGAGAATATCTTCATAGTTGCCGAGGTTGCCTAAGCCCACCGCGGCTTCCAGTTCGTTCATCTTGCACGAGTAGCCGATGCGTTCAAATAGAAACCGGATATCTTCGCCGCCGGGGGTGTCAAACCGTTTGGGACAGTAGTTCTGATCGACATTGAGCAGGCACTGGACGCACTTGCAGGCCCGCCCGTGGGAGCGCAGGGAGAGGAGGATCTCGGCATAATCCTCGTTGTTCGTCACCACCACGCCGCCCTCCACGGTGGTGATGATATGGGCTACGTAAAGGCTAAAAGCCCCTAGGTGGCCGATGGAGCCTGCCGGTTTGCCCTTGTATTGGGCCCCGTGGGCCTCCGCCGCATCTTCCACCACCACTAAATCATATTTTTGGGCCAAGGCCATGATGGCGTCCATCTCCGCGGGTTTCCCCATGAGATGAACCGGCATGATGGCCCGGGTCTTGTCGGTAATGGCCGCCTCGACCTGGCCCACGTCGATGTTGAGGGACTTCCGGTCCACATCCACAAAAACCGGCCGGAAGCCGGCGTGCACCACGGCGTTGCCGGTGGCCACAAAAGAGAGCGCCGGCACGATGACCTCGTCATCCCGGCGGGCCCCATAATCGTGCAACACGGCCAGGGCCAGGATGTCGGCATCGGTGCCGCTGCTGACGGCCACCGCCTCCCTGCACCCCAGAATCGCGGCAAACTTCTTCTCAAATTCCCGAACCAGCCGGCCGCAGGAAACCCGGGTGGAATCCAACGCCTTTAGGATTAACTCCTTGGACTCAGGGGGGATCTCGATGGTGCCGAAGGGGATTTTAATCTTCTTGGCCAAATGTTGCCTTTCCGATGCTTGCGTCGATTTTCAGGGAAGCCCGGAGCCGAAACCGCTCTCCATGGACGTTACCCCTTGTTATTTTTCCAATAATTGCCCGGAAAAAGCAAGCACATTCTGGGCCGCTGCCATCTCCCGGGAAGTTCCGCCGGACAAACGCCAGGGGGCCGCCAGTCAAGCTACCCGTCAACCCCTGGCCTGCAAGCGGCAATTTCCCGGATGGCCTGTTTGATATCCTCTTTGCTGAGGTAATAAGCTTCTTCCAGGGTAAATCCAGCCGGGGTGGGAAGATCCGGCGCGGCCACCCGCCGGATGGGCGCTTTCAGGGAGGCAAAACCCTTTTCGGCCACCAGGGCGCTGATTTCCGCGGTCACCCCGCCGGTCTTCCAGCCGGTGTCCGCGACCACCAGACGGCCGGTCCGCGCCACCGAGTCCAGGATGAGCTTTTCGTCCAGCGGGCGGAGGGTGCGCGGGTCGATGATTTCGGCGTCAATGCCTTCGGCGCTCAATTCCTGGGCCGCCTCGTAAGCCTCCAGGACCAGGTGGGAGATGGCCACCACCGTGACCTGCTTCCCGGGCCGCCGGATGACCCCCTGCCCCAGCGGGAGCCGGTAGAGGCCTTCCGGAACCCGGCCCTTTTGCTTAAAATTGTACCGGTGGTCGATGACCAGCACCGGGTTCGGGTCCGCAATCGCAGCCAGCAATAACCCCTTGGCATCGTAACAGGTGCTGGGCATGACCAGTTTCAGCCCGGGGATATGCATGAACAACCCCTGGAGGGCCTGGGAATGCTGAGCGCCGGAACCCCAGCCCCGGCCGATGCAGGTCCAGATTACCAATGGCACGTGGACCGCGCCGCCGAACATGAAGCTCCATTTGGCCGCATGGTTGACCAACTGATCCATGCAGAGCATGAGAAAGTCTGGACGATTATGGAGGTAAACGGGACGCAGGCCGGCGATGGCGGCGCCAATGGCTATGCCGGTCAGGGCGCCTTCGGATAACGGGGTATCGAAGACCCGCCGGCGGCCAAATTCCTGATAGAGTCCCCGGGTGGTGCCGAACATCCCTCCGGGGGCATCCACATCCTGGCCCATAAGAAAGACCCGGGCATCGTGCTTCAGGGCCTCATGGAAGGCATCCCGCACCGCCTCGGGATAACTGAGGACCCGCCCGCCGCTCTCGGTCTCCTGCGAAAATTCCGGCTCCTCAACTTCGGCTTTGATCTTGGACCAGGGCACTATTCTTGCTCACAGAAAAGGTATAAGGGAAGTTCCTCAGCCTGGGGGAGGTGCGGGTCTCTTTGGGCGCCGGCGAAGGCCTCATCCAGTTCGGCTTCGATGCGTTGTTCCAAGGCCTCCACGTTCTCTAAGGTGATTATCCCGGCCGCCAGCAGCTCCCGCTGCAACCTGGCCAGGGGGCATCGCTGTTTCCACCGGTCTACCTCCTCGGGGCTCCGGTAACCGGCAGAATCCTGGGCCTCGCACCCCGCGTGTCCCAGGATTCGGTAGGTTTGGCACTCCAGAAAGGCAGGGCCCAACCCGGCCCGGGCCCGGGATACCGCCTCCCCGGCCGCCTCATAAACCGCCAGCACGTCATTGCCGTCCACCTTGCGGGTGAACAGCAGATCCGGTGGCATGGTATGAAAGGCGATCTCCCCGACCTGCCGGGCGGACACGTGGGAACAGACGGAGTACTGGTTGTTCTCCAGCACGAACAACACGGGCAGCTTTTTCAGGATGGCAAAATTGATGCTCTCGTACAACACCCCTTCATCTGCGGCCCCGTCCCCCAAAAAAATCGAGCTCACCCGGGATTCGCCTCGCATCTTGATGGCCAGTCCAAAGCCGGTGCCAATGGGGATGCCGCCCCCGACTATGGAAGAACTCCCATAGTGCCCCACGGCCACGTCCACCAGATGCATGGAGCCCCCCCGACCTTTGGAACAGCCGGTCTTCCTGCCGTATAACTCCGCGACCAGCGCCCTCAGGTCACCACCTTTGGCCAGGTAATGGCCATGCCCCCGGTGGTTGCTGGTGAGGTAATCCTCGGGGCCCAGATGGGCGCACACCCCTACCGGAACAGCCTCCTGGCCGATACAGAGGTGCACCGGCGTCTTCATCTCATCGTCCAGGTAGAGGGAATCGATGCGCAACTGGAACCGGCGAATGCGCAACATGTCGTAATAGAGGCGCCCCAGGGTTTCTTTGCCGTATCGCAACATACCGTTATCCTGGAAAATTCACGCCACGCCTGGTCAAAATATCTCCGCCGTTAGTTGCTGGGCCTGGGGTGGGCGGGGCGCCGCTGGAAATAAGCGAGGGATGCCGCACACCAACCAAAATCCGAGGAAGCTTAGGACGACAGGAACTCCCGGAAAGGCGTGATGGAGTTTATGGTTCTTTCCCGATCCAGCGCCGAGAAATCCTCCTTGCTCGGTCCGTAAAAAATAATCTGGGTCCCGGAGGATTCAAACCGCACCGGCACATGGAGCAGTTCCTTGAGGGCCAGGCGGACCTGCTCCTGGGCTTCAGGGGGCACGAACAGCATCAAGAACCCGCCTCCTCCGGCCCCCATGATCTTCCCGCCGATGGCCCCGTGGGCCCGGGCCCTGGCATAGTAGCCGTCCAACTCGTGGTTGGAAACCTGGGAACTCAAGTCCCGCTTGAGCAACCAGGCCTCGTGCAGCAATTCCCCGAACTTGGAGAGACAGCCGCTGCCGCAAAGGATCCTAAGCGCCTCGTCCACCATGCCGTCCATTGCCTTGAGGAGGTCGGCTTTATCTTCAATATCCGCCACATACGATTTGGCCACGTCCGAAGCGGTGCGTTTGATCCCCGTATAGAAGAGCATAACATGGGAACTGAGTTTCTCCAGGCGCTCGTAAGAGATGGTCACCGGCTTCACGGTGATTTCCCCGCCGGGGCTGAAAACAATCTGGTTCAAGCCCCCGTAGGCGGCGGTTACCTGGTCCTGGGACCCCACCGTCTCCCGGATCATCTCCTGTTCGATGTGAATGCTCTCCATGGCCAACTGGTGCTTACTGGCCATGACGTTGATCAGGGCATAAAGGGCGTTCAGCAAGCCCACCGTAAACGACGAACTGGAACCCATGCCGCTCCGGGCGGGCAGGTCGCCATCGTGGTGGATTTCCAGACCCCGTTCCAGTTGCAGGAAGCGGAGGGTCTCCCGCACCGCCGGATGTTTAATCTCTTCATAATTCTGGCAATCTTCGATTATGGAGTAAACCACCCGGATCCGGTGCTCAAAAAACGGGGGTAAATAACGGCAGGTGATATAGCAGTATTTGTTAATGGATGAAGCCAGCACCTGGCCCCCATGGTTACGGTACCAGGAGGGGTAATCGGTGCCACCGCCAAAGAAAGAGATTCTAAAGGGGGTCCTGCTGATGACCATGCCGTACCTTTAATCCCCTGCCAGAGTTATCATTATGCGATCCCCGGTAGCACTCTTTGATTTTATAACAAAAATATCGCCGGGTTAAAAGTGGATTTTCGCCTCTTCCCGCAGCTGCCGGAGGAAATCCGCGGCCACGGCATAAGACTCCGGCGTGCCGATATCGATGAACCGGCCCGCCACCCTATGCCCGTAAAGCCCCTGGCCCACCAGAGTTGGCAGCAGGTCCCCCTCCAGGGAGAAGAATCGCCGGGGAGGAATCAGTTCCAGAACTGCTTTCTTCACGAGATAGACGCCGGCATTGATCCATCCGGGACCGGGAACGGCCTTTTCCTGGAAGTTCGTGATGGCGCCATCTGCGGCCGCCTCCACCCGCCCAAATCTGGCGGTATCTTCCACCCTGGCCAAGGTGAGCGCCGCCGCCGCGGGGCGCCCCAGGAACCAGGCCAGGTAGCCCTTAAAGTCCGCCTCGATCAAAGAGTCGCCATTCATGACCATGACCGGGTCCGAGTCCAGCAGCGGCAGCGCCAGCCGCAAGGCCCCACCCGTCCCCAAGGGCTGATCTTCGTGGGAATACGTCAGATGCGCGGAGCTATAAGCATCGCCCAGGTGGGTGCGGATTTCCTCCCCGCGGTATCCCGTGCACAAGACCACGTTCCGGACTCCCACCGCCACCAATTGATCCAGCAGGTACGTAAGGAAAGGGCGGCCATGGAATTCCGCCATGACCTTGGGCTGGTGAGGCAGGACCGGCTGCAGGCGAGTGCCCCGCCCGCCCGCCAGAATCACCGCCGTAGTTTCGGCAAGATCATCCATGAGGCCTCAGACATTGGCGTAAATATTGGGCCGGAGAATCTGAAATCCCTTGATCAGCTCTTTGATGCCGTCATCCAGGCTATACTGCGGCCTCCACCCCAGGGCTTCGATCTTGTCATTGCTCACCAGATAGTCCCGCTTGTCCGGGTCCTCCCCGATGGCGGCCGCGTGAATGTAAAAATTAGGGATATGCTCTTTAATTTTTTCACAGAGTTGCCGTTTGGTCAGATTGGCGGAGCTTAACCCGACATTGTAAGGCTCCCCTTTCATCCGGTCATAATGCTCGATGCCGAAAAGGAAGGCTTGGGCCACGTCCCGCACATGGATAAAATTTCGGCGAAAATGTTCTTCAAAGAGAATGATGGCCCCGTCTTTATAGGCCCGGTAGGTAAAGTCGTTAACCAGCAAGTCCATGCGCATCCTGGGGCTCATGCCAAATACCGTAGCCAGCCGGAAGGTGACGGCGTTCCCCCTTTCCAGGAGGGCCTTTTCCACCTCCACCTTCATCCGGCCGTAATCGGAAAGCGGACGCAGGGGGGACGCCTCGGTGCAGAAGCCCTCTTTTTCGCCGATGCCGTAACCGCTGTTGGTGGTCGGGAAGAGCACCCTTTGCCCTTTGGAGAGCATCCTCACCATCCGCAGCTGGGCATCGAGGTTCACTATCCCGGTGAGGGTTGGATTGGCCTTGCAAGCAGGAGCCCCGACGATGGCGGCCAACGGTATCACGATATCTGCTTCCGCCAGCAATTGCCTCATCAGGGCCTCATTACAGATGTCGCCCTTGACGAACCGGAATCCGGGGTTAATGCAGCAATCCAGGAGCGGCGTCTGATGGTAGACCAGCCCGTCCAGGACCGTCACCGCAAATCCTTTGGCCAGCAAAGCCGGAACCAGAGTGGAGCCCAGATAACCGGCGCCGCCGGTAACCAAGATCTTCTCTCGCATCTAAGAAATTACCTCCGCCTTCGAAAAATTTAGCCTTAAGGAAAAATCACAGTAAGGCCGCCATCGCCCAGCACCATTTGGCATAAAAATCGGTACTAACGCTTAATGCCAACCCGTGAAATTATTGGCGCGCCTGGCAGGATTCGAACCTGCGACCCACGGATTAGAAGTCCGTTGCTCTGTCCAACTGAGCTACAGGCGCAGTGAGATGGCTGGGGGCGATGAGACCCCCCCAAGGCAAAATGAAAAAGTAAAAAGGCAAAAGTAAAAGGGCAAAACCCTGATTTTTTTAATTTTACCTTTTTACTTTTGCCTTTTGCCTTTATTGTCAGTCCAGCCAGGCCAGGCATTCTCCGGCAGTCATCAAGTTCACCCCGATATTCCGCATCTCCAGGAGCGCCTGGTCATAGATGCCGGAGACCGCGTCGGGTACCAGGATAATCTTAAAATCCCGTTCGCTGGCCTCATAGATGGTGGTCCGGGGGCAATTGGGGAAGTTGCAGCCGCCCAGGGCCAGGGTGTTGACCCCCAGGGCCCGCAGGTGCTCCTCAAGACGTGTCTGATAAAAGGCGCCCCACCTGGGCTTATACATGAACCATTCCCTGGGTCCGATGGCCTGGAGCTTGCCTGATAAGAGCAAGGCCGCGTCCAGGCGCACCTGCGGAAAAGGCTTCAATTCCTCCATGATTTCGGCGCCGGGGCTTCCGGGGGCCACCATTTTTAATCCCTGGGCCACCGCGGCCCGGCGGCACAGATCAACATTGCCGCCATCTTCGAGGTACAACCGCACCACGTGGATGATGGGGAGTCCTTTTTGCCTGAATTTCTCAACCAGCCGGGCCATGCGGGGCAGGGCCTCCAAGGTTCCGGGGATGAACCCCGGGGCGCCCGGGACGACAAAATCCTGCTGGGTGTCGATAATCACCAGGGTTGCGTGTGCCTTTTCCGGCGAGGTGCAGTCGTTCATGTAAGGATTTTTAACCCATAGAGGCGGGCCTTGGCAAATCATTAGAGGGGCAAAATGGACGAGGGCCAAAAAAAAGTGGCGGACCGGGTCCGCCACTGGTGCATCTTATCAATGGGAGGCGAAAATAGATTACCTTCCCAACCACCTTTCGCTTCTCCCCGCGCCGGTAGGGGCGGCGTCTCGCCGCCCGGGCGCGGACACCCCGCCCCTACGGCGAGGGGAGAGGAGATAAATAAGAGATCTCATAATGCTCCCAATCATAACCGCCGGCTTAGGGCACCATGAACTTCAGGACATAGGCCTGGAGCAGGCAGATGACAGAGATGATCAGGACCATGGAGACGCTGTGCTTCAAGGCAAACCGGAAGATGGAGCCCTCCTCCCCCACCATGCCGGTGGCCGCGGTGGCCACCGCGATGGATTGGGGCGAAATCATCTTCCCCACCACGCCGCCGCTGGAGTTGGACGCCACCATCAGGGTGGGGCTCACCCCGATTTGTTCGGCGGTGCTCTTCTGCAAGCCGGCGAACAGGGCGTTGGAGGCGGTGTCGGAACCGGTGAGAAAGACCCCGAGCCAGCCCAGGATGGGAGAGAAAATGGGGAACAAAACCCCGGTGGCGGCTGCGGCCAGGGCCAAGGTGGAACTCATGCCGGAATAGTTCATGATCCAGCCCAGGCCCAGGACCAGGGAGATGGTGACGATGGCCCACTTCAGGGTATTGATGGTTCGGCCGAAACAGGCAAAGGCCTTGCCGAAGCCGTAGTTGGGAATGAACAGAACCGATAACAGGCCGGCGATAAAGATAGCGGTGCCGGCGGCGGTGCCGATATTAACCGCAAAGACCGCGGGAATCGGGGTATTCTTGGCCACGATGGGGGCAGCCTTGATCACCAGATTATGGAGCAGAGGCCATTGGAAGGTGAAACCGATGGGTCCCAGGAGTTTTTTGACCGGATCGAGGCCCCAGAGAAACACCATGATGGCCAGGATGATGTAAGGCACCCAGCAGCGGACCACTTCCTTGCTGGAATAGAGACAGGTCACCTTTTCAGTGGGAGCCACCCCGGAAAATCGCCAGATGGTAGGCGGCTTCCAGAACATGAGGAAGACCCCCAGGCCGATGATGGTGACAATGGCGGCAACGATATCAGGGAGGTAGGGGCCGACGAAATTGGAGACCACGAATTGGGAGACTGCAAAGCAGACCCCGGTAACGATGATCGCCGGCAAGACCTCCATGGCGGATTTCCAGCCGCTCATGGTCACCACCAGCCAGAGAGGGACGATGACAGCCACAAAGGGAAGCTGCCGGCCCACCATGGCGCTGATGTGCATCAAGGGCAGATGGGTGACCCCAGCTGCCACCACGATGGGGATGCCGATGGCGCCAAAGGCCACCGGTGCGGTGTTGGCAATCAGACAGACGCCGGCGGCGTAGACCGGCTGAAAACCGAGGCCTACCAACATGGCGGCGGTGATGGCCACCGGGGTGCCGAAACCGGCGGTGCCTTCCAGGAAGGCGCCGAAGGCGAAGGCGATAAAGAGGGCCTGCAGGCGGCGGTCATCGGTGATGCAGGCCAGGGAGTTTTTGATGATCTCGAATTCGCCGGATTCCACCGACATGTTGTAGATCCAGATGGCGGTGATGACAATCCAGACCACGGGGAAGAGGCCGAATAACATGCCGTTCAGGGTGGCCATGATCGCCAGAGATACGGGCATGCGCCAAACCAGGATGGCCAACAAGACGGCCGCCAGGACGGAAATGAAGGCGGCGGGATGCCCTTTGGTGCGCATGACGGCCAGCAGGTACCCAAGGATGATAATGGGAACCGTGGCTACCAGGGCCGAGAGGCCCAAGTGGCCCAAAGGTATGTAATTTTGAATCCACGGCATCAATGCACCCTCCTTTATGAAAAATAAGTGCTCTCAATCGATTTGCCAGAAAATCCTTCCAAAAGCGTAAGGTGTTCGGAAAGGCAGCGGTTAATCACCTCCTTTTGGCTGCCTCGGCCACCGCCTCGGCGATGTGCTGGACTTTGATCTTACCGCCCCGCTTCTCAAGTCCCCCGCGGAGCTGCAGGACGCAGCCGGGGCAGTCGCTCACCAGGAGGTCGGCGCCGGTGGCGGCCACCGCGTCCAGCTTGTTTTTTAGCAGCTCCCCGGAGATTTCCGGGAAATCCACCGAAAAGGTGCCGCCCATGCCGCAGCAGACCTCTTCATTCTGGGCGGGCAGGTACTGATAACCCGCGATCTTCAATAGCTCCCGGGGAGGCCGGGTCACCTTAAGACCCCGGCACAGGTGGCAGGGGGCATGGTAGGCCACCTTCCGGTTCGATGCCAGGAACTCTTCCGGGCTAACCTTGAGGACTTCGGTCAGGTAGGAGCTGAAGTCCATCAACTTTGCCGCCAATTGGCGCGCCTTGACCCCCACTCCCGGTTCCCGGGCCAGGAGGAGGGGATAGGTGTTCTTGATATGCGAGCCGCAGGAGGCGCAAAGGACCAGGATCTGATCGTAATCCGCCGGGTCCAGGGCCCGCAGGTTTTGGATGGCCACCTCCCGGGCCAGATCGAGCTCGCCCATGCATTTGGCCGGCAGGCCGCAGCAGGTCTGGTCCTGGGGGTAGTCCACCCGGATCTGGCGGTCTCTCAACAGCTTGACCAGGGCCTCGCCCTGTTCCGGATAGACAAAATCGACCAGACACCCGCCGAACAAGGCGACCCGGGTCCGGGGTTGAGCCGCCTCTTTGCCGGCCAGCTGCGGCCAGCGGTCCCGCAAGGGAGTGGCGACCACCGTGGGCAGGCTCCGGAACTCGTGTTCCTTGCCGAAGAAAAAGGGGAGATGGCGGATAAATCCTTTCCGGGCAAAAGGCCGCTGCGCCAGGGAGGCCCGGCGCAGGAGGAAATGAAAGAGGCGGCGGTTCTTCAGGACCCTCCGCAGCAGCCGGTTCTTCAGCGGCCTCTCTCGCTCTTCGGCCAGGATTTCCCCATGAACTTCCTTGATGATCAGGGGCAGATTGATGCCCACGGGACAGACCGCTTTGCAGGCCAGGCAGTTGAGGCAGTTCTGGACGATAGCCCGGTCGTTTTGGCGGCCGTGGTAAAAATAGGTGAGAATCAAACCGATGGCGCCGATGTAGACATGGCCGTAATTGTGGCCGCCCACCAGTGAATAGACGGGACAGACATTGGCGCAGGCGCCGCAGCGGATGCAGCGCAGGACCTCGGAAAAGACCGGATCCCGGGCCAGGGCCAGGCGGCCGTTGTCCAGGAAGACCACGTGCATCTCTTTGCGGCCCCCCGGGCCGGGGCGGCACTCGGTGGCCCCGGTGATCCAGGAGACATAGGAGGTGATCACCTGGCCGGTGGCGTTCTTGGGCACCACCTTCAAGATGCGGAGCGCACTGGCCAGGTCCGGCACCAGCTTATCCAGGCCCACCAGGGCCACGTGGATGGGCGGCAGGGTGGTGGTGAGGCGGGCGTTGCCCTCATTGGTCATAATTCCCAGGGCGCCGCTTTCGGCAATGGCGAAGTTGGCGCCGCTGATACCCATCCCGGAGGACAGGAACTCCTTGCGAAGTTCCCGCCGGGCCACCTTCACCATCTTACCGATGTCGTCCGGGTCGAGGGACTCCCCGGTGACCCGGGAGAATAACTCCGCCACCTGCCCGCGGGAGAGATGGATGGCAGGCAGGACCATGTGGGAGGGGCCTTCGTGCCTGAGCTGGATAATCCATTCGCCCAGGTCGGTTTCCACCACGGTCAGGCCTTCCTTTTCCAGGTGGTCGTTGAGGAAGGTCTCCTCCGCGGTCATGGACTTCGATTTGACGATCTTCTGCACCCCGCGGTCTTTGGCGATGCCGCAGATGATCTCGTTGGCCTCCCGGGCGGTCCCGGCCAGGTGCACCTTGACCCCGGCGGCCTCGGCCCTGGCCTTGAAGGCCTCATAAAGCTCTTCCAGGTGGGGCAGGGCCTGGTCTTTGCCCCGGGCGATCTCCTCCCGCAGGGCCTCAAAATCGATCCCGCTCAGGGCCCGGGCCCGGCCTTCGGGGTAGGCGGCGAAGAAGGCGCCCTGGGCGGCGCGCAGGAACTGGTTATCCAGGGCCTGCCGCAAGCGTTTCCGGTATTCCTCCAGGTCTTGGGCGGTATCGATCATGACGATTAATCCTTGAGCAGCAAGAGGTGGAGTTCCAGGGGGCCGTGGACCCCCAGGGTCAGCACCCGCTCGATGTCGGCGGTGCGGGAAGCGCCGGTAATGAAGGCCAGATAATTGGGAGGGGACTGCATGAGGCGGTTCATCTCCGGTTCCAGGTCAGTGGCGGTGGCCCGCAGACGGGAGAGGGGCAGGACCGCAATGTGGGTTTCGGAGAGCATGGTGGCCAGGCGGAGGTCCTCGGAACTGGAATCCAGCACCAAAGTGCCGGTGTCGGCGATGCCCCAATCAGCCTGGGTGAGACCGGTATGGATGGCGGCGGCCCGCTCCCGCAGATTCTCCTCCAGCAACTCCAAGCCGGCCTCTTGGCAGTCGGCCTTCAGGGTCGCCAGGCTCTCGGCGTCCCAGCCGGGAGCGGCAATGGAGGCGCCGCCTTGCTCCCGGGTGACCTTGACGGCGTAGGCAAAGGCGGCCTCGAGGCTGGGCACCTGGGTGACCACCACCTGGACCGCTTCGGCTTTTTCCTTTAGGGTGGCGACCAGTTTCTGTGCGGCCATGATTGGCTCCCAAAGATCAGGTATGGTCTGAAAAAGCAGCGCCCCTGGGCGAGATAGCTAACCAATTGTCGAAAAGTGGCAGATTTTTCCCTGGAAATGAATTGGTAATACCACTTGACATGATATTAAAAAACCGCTAATAACTTGTCAAGGAAAAATTTTTGGGGGTAAAATGAACCGGGGGGGCCATGAACATCCTACTCAAGCCCATTAAGGCCAGACGGGTCTCGGACCAGGCCTTTGAGCAGATCCGCGACCTGGTCTTCCGGGGGCAGCTCAAGCCGGGGGACCAACTCATGCCGGAGCGGGAGCTGGCCCAGGCCCTGGGCGTGAGCCGGCCCACGGTGCGGGAGGCCATCAGAAGGCTGGTGACCATGGGGTTGCTGGACCACCAGCAAGGGGCGGGTACCTTTGTGCGCTCCCTCACCGCCCAGAGGGAGCACAACCCCCTGGCCGCGGTGATGGGGGGCCATGAAGCCACCCTGGAGGAACTGCTGGAAGTGCGCATGGGCCTGGAATGCCAGGCGGCGCTCCTGGCGGCCCAGCGGGCCTCCGCCGAGGACCTGCAGGTGATGGAGAAGCACCTGGCGGCCATGCAGGCGGAGAACGCCGCCGGCCGCCTGGGGATTGACGACGACGTCTCCTTTCACATGGCCCTGGCCTATGCCACCAGGAACCCGGTCCAGGTCTATATCATGAAGAATTTTTACGACCTCTTGCACCACGGCATCAAGGAGAACCTGCAGGCCCTCTGGGAGGAACCCAAGAGCCTCCCCATCATCTCCCGGCACCACCGGGAGGTTTATGAGGCCATCAAAGACCATGACCCGGAAGCCGCCTTCCTGGCCATGAAACGGCACATCGGCTTTGTCCTGGATTTTGTCCGGAATCACCGGGTTTCATAGGGGGCGCGGCCGGGGCGGCAAAAATCCGGATAGGAAAAAGTCCTTTTCAGGTTTTTTTTGTAAGTGAGTGACTAACCAATGAGGAAATACTTGGAAGGTCCGGCCAGCGAGTAAAATGGTATTACCATCTGCCAAACCTTTTACCTTAGCAAACTCAAAGGTTAAATTACACCTTGCCGGCTGTCGCCGCGAGGCCTGATCACGGATAGCTTTTTTGGGGAATTATATATTTGAATCCCTCAATTATCCTTTGTAGGGGCAGGGTTTCCCCGCCCAGGGCAAACCCACGATTGCCAGAGGCCTGTGCCACTGAAACGCCGCCCCTACGGCCGTGATGGAATCGGGAGTCAAGTATATAATTCCCCTTTTTTGGGGTTACGCATTATGATTATGAATTATGATTTTAGAAATTTGGAAATTGTCACATGATCAGGGGTCTGGGGTCAAAATCGCGCCTGTTTTAAATCAGCACCGACACGCGCCCGCAAGGCATTAACTTGAGAGGAGACTGGCTATGAAAGTTGACCTTCTCTATGGACGGAACGGTATCACAGTCGATCTGCCTCCTGAGGCCCGCGCCACCGTGATCCGCAAGCATCCCATGACCCCCTTGGCGGACCCGTTGGCCGCGGTAAAGAAAGCCATCGCCGCACCGGTCCAGAGTGATCCCCTGGCCAAGCTGGGCCGGGGTAAAAAAAATGTCTGCATTCTGATCTGCGATGTTACCAGGCCGGTTCCCAATGGGACTCTGCTGCCGCCCCTCCTGGATGCCCTCTGCGCCGCTGGCATTTCCAGGGAAAATATCCTGATTCTCGTCGCCACTGGTTTGCACCGGCCCAACGAAGGGGAGGAACTGAAGGAGATCATTGGTTCGGATGAGATCTTTAACTCTATGCGCGTGGAGAACCATTTTGCCCGGGAGAAACAGGCCCACGTTGAGTTGGGAAAGACTTCCACCGGGATTCCCATCGCCCTCGACCGCCGCTTTGTCGAGGCGGATTTGAAGATTGTGACCGGCTTGGTGGAACCCCACTTCATGGCAGGGTATTCGGGTGGACGGAAGGTCATCGTACCGGGCGTGGCCTATCAAGATACCATTCTGAAGCTTCATACCGCTCATATCCTCGAGCATTGCAAGGCTGTCAACTGTGTCATCGAAGGGAACCCCCTGCACAATGAACAGATGGAAATTATCCGGACGCTGGGGGGGATTTTAGCCCTGAACGTGGTCATCGATGAAGAGAGACGGATCGGTTTTGTCAACTTTGGTGAAATTGAGACCAGCCACCTGGAGGCGGTAGCCTTCATGAGGAAATATGCCGAAGTCAGAATTCCCAGGCGTTTTAAGACCATTGTCACCACCAGCGCCGGATATCCCCTCGACAAGACTTATTACCAAACCATCAAGGGCATGGTAGGCGTCCTGGAGGTGCTGGAGCCAGGCGGGAACATCATCATTGCCAGCGAGTGTTCCGAAGGGATGGGCAGCCGCGAATTCGTGGAGGCTCAGCGCCATCTGGGCAAGGTGGGTCCCGAGGCCTTCATGGCGGCCCTGGCAACCCGGGAAAAGGCGCTCATTGATGAATGGCAGACGGAGATGCTGGTGAAGGCCCTGCGAGTGGGGCGGGTGCAGTTATACACCACGGGGCTCAACGAACCAATGCTGAAAGATGTCTGCGTCGAGCCGGTGGCATCGGTTACTGAGGCGGTGCTGGCCAGCATGAAGGCTCAGAATGATAGCGAAATTGCCGTGGTGCCTGAAGGACCGTACGTCATCCCTCTTTTTGATAACACCTTGACAACTTAAGTGTTTTTCCCCTACCAAACTTTTAACTTGCTAGAGTTTGAGGGAAAAACCCGAACCTTCCCTGAGACGCCGTTGGTCCGGAGGAGAAATGATTAGCCAAGGCCTGATTCAAGAATTGCAACAGATCGTGGGCCGGGAGCAGGTCATGGTGAGCGAAGCCGACCGGCTCACCTATGCCTATGACGCCGCGGTCCTGGAGCCGGTGCTCCCCGCCCTGGTGGTGCGGCCCCGCTCCTGCGAGGCCCTGGGCCGGGTGGTGCGCCTCTGCAACGACCACGGTCTGCCCCTGACGGTGCGGGGGGCCGGCACCAACCTCAGCGGCGGCACCATCCCCCACGCCGGGGGGGTGGTGGTCCTGACCAACGCCCTCAACCAGATCCTGGAGATCAACGAAGCAGACCAGTACGCGGTGGTGCAGCCGGGGGTGGTCACCGCCAGGCTGGCCGCGGCGGTGGAGGCCAAGGGCCTCTTCTATCCGCCGGACCCGGGCTCCATGGCGGTCTCCACCCTGGGGGGCAACGTCGCGGAAAACGCCGGGGGGCTGCGGGGCCTGAAGTATGGGGTCACCCTGGACTACGTCATGGGCCTGGAGTTTTTCGCGGCCGCGGGCGACCTCGTCAAGACCGGCTCCCGCACGGTGAAGTGCGTCACCGGCTACAACCTCACCGGCCTCCTGGTGGGTTCCGAGGGCACCCTGGGGGTGATCGCCGAGATCATCCTGAAACTGATTCCCCTGCCCCAGGACCGGCGGGCTATGCTGGCGACTTTCGACCAGGTGGACCAGGCTTCGGAGACGGTGGCGGCCATCATCAGTAACCGCATCGTGCCGGCCACCCTGGAATTTCTGGATAACTTCACCATCCGCACCGTGGAGGATTACAGCCACGTGGGGCTGCCGGTGGACGCCGCCGCCCTGCTCTTGATCGAGGTGGACGGCCACCCCGCAGTGGTGGCGGAGGAGGCCGAGCAGGTGGAGGCCCTCTGCCGGAAGCTCGGGGCAACCCAGGTGCACACCGCCCAGGACGCGGCGGAGCGGGACCGGGTCTGGGCCGCCCGCCGGGCGGCACTTTCGGCCCTGGCCAAACTGAAACCCACCGTGGTCCTGGAGGACGCCACCGTCCCCCGCAGCCAGATCCCCGCCATGATCCGGGCACTGGAAGAGATCGGCCGGAAATTTGAGCTGCCCATCGGCACCTTCGGCCACGCCGGGGACGGCAACCTCCACCCCACCATCCTCACGGACCGCCGCAACCAGGAGGAATGGCGCCGGGTGGAGGCCGCAGTAGAGGCCATCTTCGACGTTGCCCTGGCCCTGGGTGGCACCCTCTCCGGGGAGCACGGCATCGGCAAGGCCAAGGCCCGCTTCCTGGAAAAGGAAGTGGGCCCCGGCACCATCCGCTATTCCAAGAGCATCAAGGCGGCCCTGGACCCGAAGAATATCTTGAACCCCGGGCAGAGCATCGGGGAGTGAGTGGGGAGGAGTGATCAGGGAGGAGTAATCAGTAATCAGTAATCAGTGGTCATTGAGCAGGGAGCAGTAAGCAGTGAGTAGTGAACAGTTACGTAGGGCGCGTCTTACGCGCCTTATTGGGGTCATGAGGCACACCCCGGTCTAAATTGCCATTGCGAATTAATAGGTTTCGTGGGGAATTGCAGAACCAGTTGGTGTAGACGCCTCTGCCCAGAAGCTTTTGGCGCAGCCTAAAGGCTGCGGCTACAGAAAAACCCTTTTTACTGATTACTGATTACTGATTACTGATCACTGGCCACTGCTCCCTGCTCACTGCTTTCTTAGGAGAAGAAGATGCCCAGCCTTACGGCGCTGGCCCGGCTGATGAAGGAATTGGAAGACCAGTTGGTGGTCTGTATGCGCTGCGGCCTCTGCCAGGCGGTCTGCCCGTTGTTCGCCGAAACCGGCCGGGAAGCGGACGTGGCCCGGGGCAAGCTGGCCTTGCTGGACGGCCTTCTCAAGGAGATCCTGAAAAACCCCGATGGGGTCCAGGACCACCTGAACCGCTGTCTGCTGTGCGGCTCCTGCGCCGCCAACTGCCCCAGCGGCGTCAAGGTGCTGAACATCTTCATCAAGGCCCGGGCCATCCTGACGGGTTATCTGGGTCTGCCGCCCTGGAAAAAGGCGGCCTTTCGGAGGCTGCTGGCCAAACCGGGGACCTTTAACCGCATCCTGGACTGGGGGGCCCGGTTCCAGGGGATCTTCATCAAGCCGGTGGACGACCTCCTCGGTTCCTCCTGCGCCCGCGTGATGTCACCGTTGCTTAGGGGTCGGCATCTCAAACCCCTGGCCCCGGTGCCCTGGCACCGCCAGGTGGGCAGGGTGGATATCGCCCCTGGCCCCGGGGGTCTGAGGGTCGCCTTTTTTGTGGGCTGCCTGATCGACAAGCTCTTCCCGGAGGTGGCGGACGCGACCCTCAAGGCCCTCAGGCACCACGGGGTGGGGGTGCTGGCGCCGCCGGAGCAGGCTTGCTGCGGCATTCCCGCCCTGGCCGGCGGCGATGTCGAGGCCTTCGCGGCCCTGGTGCGCCACTCGCTGGGACAGTTCGCCGGGGAGCCCTGCGATTACCTGGTGACCGCCTGTGCCACCTGCGCCTCCACCATCAAGAAGCTCTGGCCGGTGATGACCCAGGATTTCCCCGCCGCCGACCGGGAGAAGGCCGCCGCCCTGGCCGCCAAGACCCTGGACATCAGCCAGTTTCTGGTGGAGCGGCTGGACCCGGGGCCGGCGCGGTCAACGCCTGGAGCCGAAGCCATCGACATTACCTACCACGACCCCTGCCACTTGAAGAAGTCCCTGGGGGTGGCGGACCAGGCCCGGGCCCTGATCCGGGCCAATCCCCGCTACCGCCTCAAGGAGATGGCCGAGGCGGATTGGTGCTGCGGTATGGGCGGCAGCTTCAACCTGCAGCACTATGAAATCTCCGCCAGCATCGGCCGGCGCAAGCGGGATCATGTCCTCGAATCCGGCTGCGCCGTGGTGGCCACCGGCTGCCCTGCCTGCATGCTGCAGCTTACCGATATGCTCTCCCAGGCCGGGGCCCGGGTGGCAGTGCGCCACGCGGTGGAAATCTATGCGGAATCATTGCCGCCCCAGGTCCGGAGCGGCCACAAGGAGGGAACGTGACGGAACCTTTCCTGGATCACTTTTTCAAACCGCAAGCGGTGGCGGTGGTAGGGGCCAGCCCCAGGGAGGCGTGCATCGGGCGCACCCTGGTGGATAATCTCAAAAAGGGCGGGTTCCCCGGGAAGATCTATCCCATCAACCCAAAACATGAGGAAATCCTGGGTCTTAAGACCTATCCCTCCCTGGCCGCGGTGCAGGCCCCCATTGACCTGGCTATCATTGCCGTGCCCATCGAGGGGGTGCCGGCTATCCTGAAAGACTGCGGCCCGGCCCAGGTGCCTGGGGCCATCATCATCTCCGCCGGCGGCAAGGAAACCGGGGCGGGAGGCGTCGAGATCGAAGCGGAGATCAAGGCCGCGGCGGATCAGAGCGGGGTGCGCTACCTGGGGCCCAATTGCCTGGGAATCCTCTGCCCGTCCCAGAAGCTCAACGCCAGCTTCGCCGGGAGCGAAGCCGCCCCCGGCAGACTGGCCTTGCTCTCCCAGAGCGGCGCCATTTGCAGCGCCATCCTGGACTGGGCCGCGGTGGCGAATATAGGCTTCAGCCATTTTGTCAGTATTGGCTCCATGGCGGACATCGACTTCGCCGACATGATCGACTATCTGGGCAATGAGGAGACGGCCAAAAGCATCATCATTTACATGGAGAACATGACTCGGCACCGCAAATTTATGAGCGCCGCCCGCTCCGTTTCCCGGGTCAAACCCATCATCGTGGTCAAATCGGGGCGCAGCCAGGCGGCCGCCAAGGCCGCCGCCTCCCACACCGGTGCCCTGGCAGGGCAGGACGAAACCTACAATGCCGCTTTCCGGCGGGCCGGCATCATCCGGGTGGACACCATCTCCCAACTCTTTGACTGCGCCGAGACCCTGGGGAAGATGCAGCGCCCCGCCGGCGGCAGGCTGGCCATAATCACCAACGCCGGCGGCCCCGGGGTGATGGCGGTGGACGCCTTCAGTAAATGGCGTCTGGAGCCCCCCGCTTTGAGCGACGCCACCCTGCAAGCCCTGAACCAATTTTTGCCCCCCATGTGGAGCCACGCCAACCCCATCGATGTCTTGGGGGACGCCCGGCCGGAGCATTACCTGAAGGCGGTGCAGGTCTGCCTGGAGGCGCCGGAGTTTCAGGGACTGGTGGTTATTCTGTCGCCCCAGGCCATGACCGACCCCACCGGGGTGGCCCGGGCCCTGACGGAGGTCACCAGCCGGGCCAAGCCGGTGATCGCCGTCTGGATGGGGGGCCGGCAGGTGGCGGAAGGGATCAACATTCTGACCCAAGCCGGTATTCCCACCTTCCACACTCCGGAAGAGGCGGTTGACAGCTTTATGCAGATGTACACCTATTCCCGGAATCTGGAGCTTCTGCAAGAGACGCCGCCCCGCCTGCCCCAAAACCTGACGGTCAACAGCAAACAGGCCAGGACCTTCATCGACGAGTGTTTTAAGCGGGAAGTGAAGATTCTTACCGAAATCGAATCCAAGGCTATCCTGTCGGCTTATGGCATCCCGGTGAACCACACGGTGGCGGCTTCTTCGGCTGCGGCCGCCGTCAAGGCCGCCAAGGCCGTGGGCTTCCCGGTGGTCCTGAAGGTACACTCCCCGGATATCTCCCACAAATCCGATGTGGACGGCGTGCGAGTCCACCTGCACACCGATGCCGATGTGCTGGCCGCTTATGAGGAGATTACCGGGAAGGCCCGGGAGGCGCTGCCCGAGGCCAGGCTCTACGGGGTGACGGTGCAGGCCCAGGTGCTCAAAGGAGACCTGGAACTGATCCTCGGCAGCAAACGGGACCCCGACTTCGGTCCCAGCATCCTGTTCGGCCTGGGCGGGGTGCTCACCGAGGCCATCCGGGACACCGCGGTGGACCTGCCGCCCTTAAACCTGCTGCTGGCCCGGAGGCTGATGGCAAGGACCCAGGTTTACCGGCTGCTCCAGGGTTTCCGCAATATTCCCCCTGCCAACCTGGAGGCGGTGGAGGAAATCCTGGTGCGGCTCTCCCAGTTAGTGACCGATTTTCCGGAGATCGTGGAGTTGGATATCAACCCCCTGCTCATCGCCGCCGGACAACCGGTGGCGGTGGACGCCCGCCTGGTCATCGAGGAAAGCAGTTTGCCGGCGCCCCGCCATCTGATTATCAGTCCCTATCCCAACCAGTATGAGAGCGATTGGCTCCTCGAAGACGGCACCCCAGTGTTGCTGCGTCCCATGCGTCCCGAAGATGAGCCCCTGGTGGCGGAATTGCTGAACAACTGTTCGGACGATACCATCTATTTCCGGTATTTTCACCTGATCAAGAGATGGACCCATGAGATGCTGATCCGCTTCACCCAGAACGATTATGACCGGGAGATCGGCCTGGCTGCGTTTGGCCAGCCCCCCGGGCCGGAGATCATGATGGGGGTGGGCCGGCTGGTCATGACTCCGGAGCGGGACCACGCCGAGTTTGCGGTGATTGTGGCCGACCCCTGGCAGGGCAAAGGCCTGGGGCAGAAATTGATTGAGCGGGTCATAGAAATTGCCCGGGAAAATGGGGTAAATCTCTTGTATGGTGAAGTCTTGGCCGCAAATCACCCCATGCTGGAGTTGGTGAAAAAGCTGGGGTTCCGCGTCAGCAGAGGCGAAATGGACGACATCCGTAGAGTGGAAATGGAATTCTCGGAGAAGGAGCCTTTGGGCGCCAAGTTTTGAGTTGTAGGGGCGAAAGTGGCACAGGCTTCCAGCCTGTGATTGGGTCGCCCAAGCCACCTTACGAGCCTTGACGGCAAAGATGCGCCCAACCGATGAGCCGCCAAGAAGTGCAGCCGGAACCAGGTGAGGCAATGCCCAGACCAGCCGGAACCCGGGCCGTCATCACCCTGCTCAGCGATTTTGGGGTCCAGGACGAGTATGCGGCCTGCCTTAAAGGGGTGATCTTGGGTCTCAACCCCCAGGCGGTGCTGGTGGACCTGACCCATGCGGTGCCGCCTCAGGATATCCGTTCCGGGGCCTTTGTCCTGGCGGGGGCGGCGGCCTATTTCCCGCCGGGGACCATTCACCTGGCGGTGGTGGACCCTGGGGTGGGCACCGGCCGCCGGGGGCTGGCGGCGTTCGGGCGGGGGCAGTTCTGGGTGGGGCCGGACAACGGCCTGTTCCACCTTATCTTTGCCGGACGGCCGGAGTTTAAGATAGTCTCCCTGGAAAACCCCGACTATTTTCTTCCCCGGGTATCTCCCACCTTCCATGGCCGGGACGTGTTCGCCCCGGTGGCGGCGCACCTTTCCCTGGGTCTGGCGCTGGAACGTCTCGGGCCTGCTCTCACCGACCCGGTGCGGCTCCCCTGGCCGGAGCCGTCTGTCAGTGCGTCGCTGCTCCGGGGAGAAATTATCCACGTGGACCACTTCGGCAACCTGGTGAGCAATATTGCCGCCGGCGCCTTGCACGCCTGGCTTAAGGGAGCAGAACCTAAATTTCGATTGCAGGTGGGGCGGCGCACCCTGACCCGCCTGGGGCGCACCTACGGGGAGGCTCCCCCGGGGGAGCTGCTGGCCCTGGTAGGCAGTCACGGTTACCTGGAGATCGCCTGTGCCGGGGGTAGCGCCGCAGCCCGGCTCCGGGGGGGGACCGGCCTCTCCGTTGCAGTCCGGCGGGTCGGTTGAAGATGGCCGGCTGCCGAGTTGACAAAAAGATTGCGAATCCTCGTTGCGGGACCTCCGGGAATAGCTAAAGGCAAAGTTTACAATTTTTACTCTGGGGCTCAGTTTTTACTTGTATATGGGATTCTCCTAAGGTAAAAGTTGTTTATACTATTTATCTTATAGAATGGATGGCATATGCCCCGGGGAAAGAACAAGCGGATCAGAGCTGGAGAGGATGGCGCAGACCTGTTTCTCATTAATGAGGTCTCCCGGTTGGTGAACCTTTCTCAAAAACGTATTCGGGAGTATGAAAAGGAAGGGTTCGTCAAGCCGCTCAGGGAAAAGAACACCAACAACCGCCTCTATTCATCTTTCGACATCACCCAGATCAACCAGATCAACAGCCTGATCCATGATCGGGGTTTCACCCTGGCCTGCCTGCGTAATTTGATGGTGCTGGCGCCCTGCTGGAACATCTTTGACTGTAAGCATAAAGAGGAATGCTCGGCCTTCCAGCTTCCCTGGCGCCGTTGCTACGAAGTACGGGAAAACCGGGACACCCTGTGCAACGGTCCCTGCGCCCGCTGCGCCGTCTACCTCAACCGGAACGTCAAGAAAGAAAAGATCTTGGAGCAATTTACTCCGGGGTCCTGACCGCCCGGAATTCTCCCTGAGCAATTTGCCCTCCCTAGCCAAAGCCCTAGCCATTGTGGGACCTTCGGGCTCCGGCAAGACCGAGCTCATCTGCCGTTTGCTGGAGTGGTTCGGCCGCCGGGGTCTCAGGGTGGCGGTGCTGAAACATACCCACCATCGCGATCCGGGAGACCGGGACAAGGACACCTGGCGCTTTCGCCGGGCTGGGGCCCGGGTGGTGGCCCTGGCGGCTCCGGGTCTGCTCCAGGTCAGCCGCCAGGTCATTGGTGAGCCACCCCTTTCTGAGACTTTGGCGGCCCTGGCCCGGGAGGCGGACCTGATTCTGGTGGAAGGTTATAAATCCGGGCCCCTGCCCAAGATCGCGGTGTTGTCTGTGGTCCCCAAAGAGCCCCCGGCCATCTCCCCCCAGGTGATCGCCATGGTGGGTCTGGCGCCAGTGGCTACGGACCTGCCCGTCTTTGCTCCCGAAGACCTGGAGGCCATAGGCGGCTTTATCCTGGCCCATCTGGGTCTCTAGGGCCGGCGGGCGACTCCGGGAGCGATGAGGGTAGGGGGTAGGATAAGCATTTTTCCAAACAGGGCATGGCTAAGGTTGGCAAAGGGGCAACTGGGGTATGGCAAGGAACGAGAGGCTGACCGCCGGGACGGAGAATCCTCCCCAAGTCACCGGGGCCATTCTGGCCGGGGGCAACAGCCGCCGCCTGGGACTGGATAAGGCTTCCCTGTTGCTGGGGGGGAAAACCTTAACTCGCCGGGTGGCCGAGGCCCTGGCGCCGTTGGTGGGCGATTGCTGGCTGATCACCAACCACCCCGGACCGCACCTGGCCCTGGGGCTGCCCCTGGTCACGGATTTATGGCCCTTCCAGGGGCCGGCGGGGGGCCTGCGCACCGCCCTGTTCTACTCCCGGACTCCCTGGGTGCTGGCCGCCGCGGTGGACAACCCCTTCCTGGCCCCGGAATTGCTGGCGGGATTAACGGCCAGGCTGGCCGGAACCTCCCGGCCGGCGGTGGTCTGCCGGTCCGCCAGCGGTCTGGAGCCCTTCCCGGGGCTTTACCACGTGAGACTGCTGCCTTCCCTGACCGAATTTCTCAAGAGCCAGCGGCGGGCCAGCCTCTTTGTGTCGAAATGCCGCCCCCAGGTCATGCCGCCGGAGGAGGTAATGCGGCTGGATCCTGAGGGGAAGAGCTTCTTCAACCTCAACACCCCGGAGGACTTGGAACGGGCCGTCGCCTGGATTGAGCCGGGACCTCCCCGATGACCGCCGGCCAGGGAAACCCCCGGCCCCGCCGGCGGGCCGCCGCAGCCTCTCTTGACAGCACCCCGGCCTTTGGTTATAAAAAGCCTCAATCCGGTCCCATCGTCTAGCGGCCTAGGACACCGCCCTCTCACGGCGGAGACACGGGTTCGATTCCCGTTGGGACTACCATTTTGCCATATAAGCTATTGATATTCCCCCCAGAAGTATCTCATAAGGCTGAACGACTCATACACTCTTCCTTGATTACCCTTGACACTGCCATCAGCCGCTTCCCCATTTCCGAAGACCCTGGAAACCGCTTCAATCGTATGTACCCCTCAGCCTCAAGTTTTTGCCGCGATTCCAAGGCTTGAGGGTCAATAAAATGTTGGATGACAAGTCTTCGATGCCAAGACAAAATTTATCTTGACCTCAAAGTTCATCTTTCGGAAAACCCGAATTTGTGCAAATATGTCCCGGAGGTGGTCACCTACGACCGAGTCCCGACCAAGGCGGGCCCGGACTACCTAGGCAGCCTGATCGGATAAATTTATAAGCTCCGGGATAACTGGGCTCCCGAGGAAACCATGCTCATCATCGGTGTTGACACCGGCGGCACCTTCACCGACTTCATCTGGAAGGACGGCAGCCTCTGGGGCGAATACAAGACCCTGTCCACCCCTGCCAATCCCGCCGAAGCAGTCCTGGCCGGCATTCGCCAGATTGCCGGGGACCGCGATTTCGAACTCGTGCACGGCTCTACGGTGGCGACCAATTCGATCCTGGAAAAAAAGGGGGCCAAAACGGCCCTGATCACCAACTCCGGGTTTGAGGATGTGATCGAAATCGCCCGCCAGAACCGGCAGGTTCTTTACGACTTTTCCTATCGCAAAAACCCTCCCCTGGTTCCCCGCTCGCTGCGTTTCGGGCTGAAATGCCGGGTCGATGCGGCCGGCAACATCCTCGAAGCACTCGATCCCAAGGAGGTCCGGGAGCTGCTGGCGCCGCTCAAAACCGCCCAGGTCGAATCGATTGCCGTGTCGCTGCTCTTCTCCTTCAAGAACCCGGAACACGAACGAACGGTTCGCCGGGAAATCCTGAAACTGGGCATCCCCATTTCCCTCTCCCACGAGACCCTGGCAGAGTTTCGCGAGTATGAGCGCACCTCGACGACGGTTATCAACGCCTACGTCTCTCCCAAGATGGGGCGTTACATCACTTTTCTGAAAGACCATCTGGGCAGCCAGCGTTTTCGCATCATGCAATCCAATGGCGGCAGCATTTCCGCGGAAACCGTCATGACCGAGTCGGTCCGCACGATTCTCTCGGGGCCGGCGGGCGGTGCGGTGGGGGCCTTCGAAATCGGCAGGATGGCGGGGTTTGACCGGTTGATCACCTTTGACATGGGGGGCACCTCGACCGACGTCGCCCTGATCGACGGCAAGCTGCCACTCACCACGGAATCAAACCTCGGCGGCTACCCGGTGAAGGTTCCCATGATCGACATCAACTCCGTCGGCGAGGGGGGCGGCTCCATCGCCGCCATCGATGCCGGAGGCGCTCTGAAGGTCGGCCCGGAAAGTGCCGGCGCCGATCCCGGCCCGATCTGCTATGGGAAGGGCGCCGCGATTACGGTCACCGACGCCAACCTGTTTCTCGGCCGCCTGGTTCCCGACCACTTTCTCGGCGGCTCCATGAGCCTGAAAACCGCGGAACTGGAATCCCATTTTCGGAAGATGGCGGACAAGCTGGGTCTCAAGCCGACGGAACTTGCCGAAGGGGTCCTGGCGGTGGCCAATACCACCATGGAGAGGGCCATCAAGGTTATTTCCGTGGAGCGCGGCTTCGACCCGAGGGAATTCACCCTCTTTTCCTTCGGCGGCGCCGGCGGCATGCATGCCGCCTATCTGGCCCGCGGCCTGGAGATCCCCCGCGTGCTGATTCCCCGCAGCGCTGGAATTTTGTCGGCCTTCGGAATGCTGATGTCGGATATCATCAAGGACTATTCCCAGACCGTTATGCTGCCGGAAGAGGGCGTGGACCCGGCGGTTTTGGAAACGCTGTTCGCCCCGCTGGCAAACCGGGGCAAGGAGGAACTGCTGGCGGAGGGAGTTTCTGCGGCATGGATTCGACTTGAACAATATCTGGATATGCGTTACCGCGGCCAGTCCTTCGAAGTCGTCGTGCCCGTGGACCTCGATTTTCGAGAGACTTTCCATCGCCAGCACGAAAGACTCTACGGCTACTGCAACCGGGACAAGGCCGTCGAGGTCGTCAACCTGCGGCTGCGGGCGGTGGGAGCCCAGGAGAAACCCAATTTTCCCCGCCTGCCGCAGGCAGGCCGAGAAATTCCCGACGACGCCCTGCTGGGGGAAAATCGGGTCTATTTCGATCGGGAACCCCTCCCGGCGAAAGTCATTGCCCGTGATCGACTGGGGTACGGGAACATCTTCAGAGGACCCGCGATCGTGGTCGAATACTCCTCGACCATTGTCGTACCACCTTTTGCCGCGGCTGAGGTCGATCACTTGGGCAACATCATTCTCACCCTGGACACCTGATGGGTGCCATCATGATTATTAATCCCATCCTGATGCAGGTTTTCAAGAACCGGTTTGCTTCGATATCCGAGGAGATGGGAGTCACCCTGAACCGGACTGCCTTCTCGCCCAACATCAAGGAGCGCCGGGATTGCTCCTGCGCCATTTTCGATGCCGCCGGTGAAATGATCGCCCAGGCGGCGCATATTCCAGTCCATCTGGGCTCCATGCCCCTTTCCGTCCGGGCCGCCATCGACTGCTGCCAGTTCGAGGAAGGGGATATGGTGATGCTTAACAATCCTTTTCAAGGTGGGACCCACCTCCCCGACATCACCATCGTCGCACCGGTCTTCTATGGTGGCCCGGAGCCCGTCTACTACGTGGCCAACCGGGCTCATCACGCCGATGTTGGTGGCATGACCTCGGGTTCCATGCCCCTTTCGACCTCTATCTTTCAGGAGGGGATTATCATTTCGCCCCTGAAGATAGTCGAGCGCGGCGCCGTGGACCGAAAGATCCTCGATTTCCTGAAAACCAACGTACGCACCCCCATCGAACGGGAGGGGGATTTCGCCGCCCAGATAATGGCCAATTTCACCGGTATCCAGCGAACCCTGGAACTTCTGAAAAAATACGGCCTGGATCAGGTCAATTTATACGCCGGGAGCCTCAAGGATTATGCCGAGCGGGTCATGCGCGCCACCATCGAATCCATCCCTGACGGGTGCTACCAGTTCACCGATGTGCTGGACGACGACGGGATCGGCACCACACAGATTGCCATCCGCCTTAAGATGCGAGTGGCCGGGGACCGGGCCACCCTCGATTTCAGCGAGAGCGACCCCCAGGTGGCCGGGAGCGTCAATGCGGTGCGGGCCATTACCCTCTCAACGGTCCTGTATGTCTTTCGTTCACTGATCCGCGAGGATGTTCCGACCAACGCCGGCATCCTGCGGCCTCTGGAGGTCATCACCAAGCCGGGGACCATTGTGGACGCCCGGTTTCCGGCTGCAGTCGCAGGCGGTAATGTCGAGACCTCCCAGCGCATCGTTGACGTCCTGCTGGGGGCGCTCGCGGCCGCGCTGCCGGACATCGCTCCCGCTGCCAGCCAGGGGACGATGAACAACGTGACCATCGGTGGCCTCGACCCGCGCACCGGCAACCCCTTTGCCTATTACGAAACCCTGGGTGGCGGCTGCGGCGCCACGGCAAGCAACCACGGCGAGTCGGCCATGCACTCCCACATGACCAGCACCCTGAACACGCCCATCGAAGCTCTCGAATTCGCCTACCCATTGCAGGTGACTGAATATTCCATCCGGAAAGGCTCGGGGGGCAAAGGCCATTTCGATGGCGGAGATGGTCTGGTCAGGGAAATCAGGTTGCTCTCCGATGCCGAAGTGACCGTGCTCTCCGAACGGCGCACCAACGCCCCTTACGGAATCGCCGGGGGGGCTCCGGGCCAGACCGGGAAGAACACCCTGATCAAAAAGGGGCAGACTCAAGTCATGCCGGGGAAATTCTCTGTGCGCTTGCTGGCGGGGGACCTGGTCCGCATTGAAACCCCCGGTGGCGGAGGATACGGCCGGCCGCGGCTCTCTGAAGAATGAGCGGTAGGCCGAAGTGCGGTCTGGCTCGATTCCAGGCAGCTGGCAAAGGAGGACTACCATGAAGATTTATTGCTGATGGAGCGCAGGTGGGGGGGGGGTAAAAAAAGGGAGCGCAGGGCCTGTGGCGCCGGCCCCCGGGAAAGCAATCTGATCAATCTTATCATTTCATCCCATTATACGAGGTACGAGGTGCCATTATGACGGAACAATCGGTTCAAGAAGGTAAGCTGGCATGGATCTCGGAATTGAGTCCTCCCGAACGAAGCACTCTGGTCGCTACTTTCGGCGGTTGGGCGCTCGATGGGATGGACGTGATGGTTTACAGCTTCGTGATTCCCAGTTTGATTGCGGCCTGGCACATCAGCAGCGGAGACGCCGGGTGGCTGGCTACCGCGGCGCTGCTGACCTCTGCGGTCGGCGGCTGGCTGGCCGGGTTGTTGGCAGACCGCTTCGGCCGCGCTAAAATTTTGCAGCTCACCATCTTATGGTTCGCGGTGTTCACCTTCTTAAGCGGCTTTACCAACTCCTTCTGGGGCCTGCTCTTCACGCGTGGCCTGCAAGGTCTCGGATTCGGGGGTGAATGGGCGGTCGGCTCGGTGCTGATGGGCGAAGCGATCCGCGCCAAACACCGTGGCAAGGCGGTCGGCACCGTGCAGGGCGGCTGGGCGATTGGCTGGGGCATCGCGGCAATCTTTTCGGTCGTGCTGTTTACCTGGCTTCCCAAAGAATACGCCTGGCGCGCCATGTTCTGGATCGGAATTCTGCCGGCCTTACTGGTCTTCTATATCAGACGTAACGTGCCCGAGCCCGAGGTCTTCGCCAAGACTCGGGAAAAGGTTGCGGCTGCAGGAAATGCCCCGCATTTCCTGGAGATTTTTTCTCCTGCGGTGCTGAAGACGACGGTTCTGACTTCGATTCTCGGCGTGGGAGTCCAAGGGGGTTACTACGCAGTCACCACGTGGCTGCCTACTTATCTTAAGACTGTGCGTCATTTGTCAGTCCTGAACACGGGTTGGTACATGATTGTCATCATCGTCGGGTCGTTCTGCGGGTATATGACCAGCGCCTATTTGACCGACGGTATCGGCCGCAAGAATGCCCTGGTCTTGTTCGCCGCCTGTTGCGCCCTGAGCGTGGTGGCGTATACCTTTCTTCCCATCGCCAACGGACCGGTGATGCTGCTTCTGGGTTTCCCGCTGGGGTTCTTCGTCTCAGGCTCGTTCAGCCCGGTGGGTTCATTCTTCACTGAATTGTTCCCGAGCCATTTGCGCGGCTCCGGCCAGGGTTTTTCCTACAATATAGGACGGGCGCTTGGCGCAGTGTTCCCGACGCTGGTCGGCTATCTCAGCGCAGTCCTGACCCTGGGAAAGGCGATTGCGGTGTTTGCGGTTGCCGCTTACGCCATCATGATTGTGGCCGTGCTGCTGCTGCCTGAAACCAGAGGCAAGGAGTTGCAGGTTTATGATTAATACTGAAGCGAAAGTGACTATACCTGGCCCACATCCTGATCCGGGTACGCCGAAGGAGATTGCGCCCGCGCATTCATGCGACACCCATGCGCACATCTTCGGCCCGGCCGATCTCTACCCTATGGTTCCCGGCCGCAGTTACACGCCACCGGAGGCCAGCATACCCGCCTATGTGCGCCTGTTGAGCGCACTCGGATTGGAGCGGGCGGTCATCGTGCAGCCGAGCGTCTATGGGACCGACAATCGCTGCACCTGTGACGCAGTCCGGCAATCGGGTGGGAAATGGCGCGGGGTTGCAGTCGTCCACCCGGAGGTAACAAGAGAAGAATTACAGGCGCTCCACGAAGCGGGATTCCGCGGCGTCAGGATCAACCTGCTTTTCGAGGGAGGCCTGATGATGGATGTGCTGGAGAGACTGGCGCGGCGGATTGAACCCTGGGGCTGGCACCTGCAATTGCTGGTGGCTGGCCGTGACCTGGTGGACCTGGCGCCGCGCCTCCGGCGGTTGCCGGTTCTCTCGGTCATCGACCACATGGGCCACCTGCCGGCGACGCTGACCGTCAGGCATCCGGCGTTTGCGGCCCTGTTGTCGCTGGTGCGAGAGGGCAGATGCTGGGTCAAATTGTCAGGAGCCTACCGCATCTCCAGCAAGCCATTTCCTTACGACGACGTCGTCCCCATGGCCCAGGCCCTGGTGGAGGCCGGTCCGGAGCAAATGGTTTGGGGCAGCGACTGGCCACACCCTTCTTTTGTGGGCGAGATGCCGGTGGATGCCGGCCTGCTCGATCTGCTGACGGAGTGGGTGCCGGACCCGGGTCTCCGGCGCCGTATCCTCGTCGAGAACCCGGCGAGATTGTATGATTTTCCATCTGGCGATTAGCGCTGGCGGAGAGAATATTATCGGGGCATCCATGGCCACAATCGAAACTCTGTTTTTTGGGTTCCCAGGTAGAAGCAGTCATGGTTATCTCGGCTGGAGCGCGGTTTATCTGGCGGTCACCGAGGGGGGCAGAAGAATTCTTTTTGATACTGCCGGCTACAACGAGCGAGTGACCCTGGCCGCGGCGCTCGAACAGCGGCAGATCCAGCTTACCGGCATTCATACTGTCGTTCTCAGCCACCTCCATTTCGATCACGCCGCCAATTGGGACCTGTTCCCGGGCGCCGAAATCGTCGTTCATGAAAAAGAGCTGGAGTATGCCTGCTCGCCTCAGGTAGACCAGAGCACGCTGCGCCACCAGTCGCGGGCCTTGGCGGAGAGCCCCAGACTCCGCCTGATTGCGAACGATTGCCAACTCGAACCGGATATCCAGCTCCTGCTCGTGCCCGGACACACTCCCGGAAGCCTGGCGCTTCAGACCGGAAAGTCCGTCTTGTGCGGCGATGCGCTGAAGAATCGTTGGGACCTTAAAGGCCAGGTGGCGCTGCCGGTGTGGGATGCGGAGCAATTTCAGGCCTCTATCCGCAAACTTGCCGGCCTGGCCGACCAGCTCTATCCTGGACACGATGTGCCGCTCGAACTCGGGGCGCATGGCTGGACGCCCCGGGGGAAACCCTCGATCAACATCATCTTCGCCAATAACCAGCAGCAAGAATTAGTGATAGAACCGTAGCTGCGCTGAGTTACAGAGCGACTCGCCTAGGGGCGACTCCCCGGTCGCCCCTACAGAGCATCCGGCAGCCCGGCCAGATGACCTGGCGGCGGCAGCCGGCGGGTCACCGGTAATATTCCTGCAACGGGTAGCCTTCTTCGCTGAGAGGAGAGGAAAAAATGGAAGAATTATGGGCGCAAAGGTGGAAAGCGCTGGGGTTCGCCGTCCTCCTGGGTTTTATCTTTTCGGCCAACTACACCAACCACGGCCCCTTGATCCCCACCCTGGTCAAGCAGTTGGAAATCACCTTCACCATGGCGGGGTTTCTGACTACCGCCATTTTCCTGACCCACGGGGCCTTGCAGATACCCGGAGGGGCGTTGGCAGATAGATTCGGCGCCAAGAAACTGGTTAATGTGGCGCTTCTGATCATCACCGCCGGCAATGTCATCATCGGGCTGTCCAATTCCTATCAAGCCATTCTGATTTTGAAGTTCATCATCGGCATCGGTACCGGCATCTGCTTTATCGCCGGGGCGCGTTACATCACCACCTTTTTTCTCGGCAAGGAAATCCAGCGGGCCCAAGGATTTTACGGCGGGTCGATCCTCCTGGGGTCCGGCTTCGTGATTTACGGCATCCCCCAACTCCTGCCGCTGGTGGGCTGGCACAATATCTTCATGATCACCGGCGGCATGGCGGGGTCGCTGTTAATCCTCTGGTATTTCCTGGCGCCGGATACGCCCCGGGCGGTGACCACTCCCAAAATCGACTGGGCCGGCGTTTTCGGCAGCCGCAATATCTGGCTGCTCTCCCTGGCGCAACTGGCCACTTTTGGCGAGATCATTGCCTGCGGCGTCTGGGTTAATACGCTGTTGATCAAGAGCATCCACCTGCCTCCCAAGGTTGCCGGCATAATCGGCTCCATCGTCTTGCTCCTGGGGATCTTCTCCCGGCCGCTGGGCGGTTTCATCCTGGGCCACAAAGTTATGACTACCAAAAACCTGCTGGCGGCCTCCTGTGCCGGGCTGGCGCTGGGATTCATCTGGATGGGGTTGTCGTCCAGCATGGGCGTGGTCCTGATCGCCATCATCTTTACCGGCATTATGGCAGGATTGCCCTTTGCCGGGATCTTTAACGCCGCCCGGGACAACTGCCCGCATTGTCCCGGGGTGGCCATGGGGTTTGTCAATACCTGGGGAGCCATTGGGGTCATGGTATTTCCGCCCATTATCGGACGCCTGGTGGATGTCACCGGGACGTTCATCAGCGGCTTTGTGGTCCTGGGGGCGATGGCCCTCATCGCCGCCTTGGGGTGTTTGGCACTAACCCATGCCGACATCTATATGATTCCGGAAGCCGAGCCCATCGACCAGCCGGACTGATGGCGGGTTTGGCAGGAATAGCGGGATTTCAACTTAGCCGCCCTGGCGGCGGCAAGAAGGGAAGATCATGGACGCTCCTCAGATTCAATACCGGGAAAAGCTGGCGGAACATCTGATCAAGCGGCTGACCAAGCGGCGATTGGAAGCCAGCTACGCCCCCACCGCGGCTCTCGCCCGGGAAGAGATCATCGAGATGATTCCGGCTGGGGCCACGGTCAGCCGCTGCGGCTCCATGTCCCTGGTGGAAATGGGCTTGTGGGAGGCCCTGGCCCAAAGACCCGGGGTGACGGTGATTGATCCGTTTGTTCCGGGGCTGGCGCCGGAAGAGGTCATGGCCCGGCGGCTTCAGGGGCTGGCCGCCGACTTTATGATCGCCAGTTCTAACGCCTTGACCCTGGACGGCCAACTGGTCAACCTGGATGCCACCGGCAACCGGGTGGCGGCCATGTGCTTCGGGCCCAAAAAGGTCATCCTGGCGGTGGGGATGAATAAAGTGACCCCCAACCTGGATACCGCCATGGCCCGGGTGAAACATTACGCCGCCCCCATCAATGCCATGCGTGTGCATATGCCGACGCCATGCGGGGAAACCGGGGTGTGCCAGGATTGCCGAAGCCCCCAGCGCATCTGCAACATGTGGTTGATTATCGAAGGCCACATGTTGAAAGATCGGATTCACGTCAAACTGGTGGGCGAGGATTTGGGTTATTGAGATTCTTAGGGAGTAGGCAGCCCCCAGAGCAGTTGGCGGCGCCGATTGCAAATGATGGAAATGTCATGTCGATCCTGCTCATTGACAAAGCTCTGCAGTATGCGGAGAGGCTGGCCATTGTCGCCCCGGAAGGCAATTTTTCCTACCGGCAGCTCCTGGAGGCGTCCGGTAGGGTGGCGTCCTGGCTCTTAAGTGGCGCCGCAGATTTGGAGGAGCAGCCGGTGGCTTTTCTGGCGCCGCCGGGGTTTCAGTACGTGGCGCTGCAATGGGGGATCTGGCGCGCCGGCGGGATCGCGGTGCCGCTATCTCTTTTCCATCCGCGGCCGGAATTGGAATACGTGATTGAAGACATTACGCCTGCGGCGGTGGTGGCGCATCCGGATTTGGCCGATCGGGTGGAGCCCATCGCCAAAGAGCGCCGGCTGCGATTCGGCCTGAGCACAGACACTCTGGACCAGCCTCCGGGGTCCCTGCCAGGGGTGGCTCCCCGGCGGCGGGCGATGATCCTCTACACCAGCGGCACCACGGGCAAGCCCAAGGGAGTGGTCACCACCCATGGGAACATTGCCGCCCAGATTGCCAGTCTGGTCGAGGCCTGGGAATGGACCCAGGATGACCGGATCCTGGAAGTCTTACCGTTGCATCATATCCACGGGATTGTCAACGTGATCGCCTGCGCTCTCTCGGTGGGAGCGGTGTGCGAGATCTTTCCCGCCTTCAATGCCCAGAAGGTCTGGGATCGCATCGCCCAGGGCGGTCTGACCCTATTCATGGCCGTACCCACCATTTACGTCAAGCTCATCGAAGCCTGGGAGAAGGCCGCCCCCATTGAGCAGAAACGGATGTCCGAGGGTTGCCGGCTCATAAGGCTCATGGTATCGGGTTCCGCGGCCTTGCCGGTGCCGACCCTGGAGAGGTGGCAGGAGATCTCCGGACATGTCCTCCTGGAGAGGTACGGGATGACCGAGATCGGGATGGGCCTTTCCAACCCGCTGCATGGGAAGCGATTTCCCGGATGCGTTGGAACTCCCTTGCCGGGTGTGGAAGCGCGGTTGACGGAGCTGGGTGAGCCGGTGCCCGCCGGCACCCCTGGAGAGATCGAAATCCGGGGCCCCGGGGTCTTCCTGGAGTATTGGCAAAAGCCGGAGGAAACGCAGAAAGCCTTCCGGGATGGCTGGTTTTTGACCGGCGACGTGGCCGTGAAGGAAGACGGCGTCTATCGGATTCTCGGGCGCAGCAGCGTGGATATCATCAAGACCGGCGGCTACAAGGTCTCTGCACTGGAGATCGAGGCGACCCTGCTCGCCCACCCGGATATCAACGAAGTCGCAGTGGTGGGAGTGCCGGACCCGGTCTGGGGGGAGCGGGTCGTAGCCGCGCTGGTGTTGCGGGTCGGCGCCAGCCTGGATATCAAATCACTCAGGGCCTGGGGCAAGGAGCGGCTGGCCACGTATAAGGTTCCCCAAGAGGTAATCATACTTCAGGAGTTGCCCAGGAATGCCATGGGCAAGACTTCCAAACCCGATTTGAAAAAGATAATCCAGGGTGCCTGACTCCCATCATATTCCAGCCTTTCCAGCCGGGACGCAGGCAATCGAACGCCCAATTGCAGCCCCCCGGGAATCTGATAAAATTTTAAGCGGCTGCCAAATTGACCGATTATATACAGATAGCTAAAAGGTCAAGGCAGAGTCTGAATCTAGAAGGTTTCAGCTGCCGCATAATTTCAGGTGAAGTGCGGGGAAGTTGGGCGAGAAGGGTTGGGACAAGTCCCTGAAGATCGGGTGACAAAAAAAGGCCGGCAAATGCTATGAGTATGCATTCCAGATTTGCTCAAAAGATTGATGAATATCACGAGGTCCGAACCATTGTGCCCGCCATAGACATGCATCTTCATCTGGTAAATTTTCTTCAGGACACCGAAGGGATGAAATACCTCCTGGAAACTATGAACCAAGGCAATATCCTTAAGGCCGTGGTTTTTGGTCTTCCCGTGAAGAAAAAGTGGGATTCCATTGAACCACTCAAACCCTCATACTACCTGGATGATGATTCCCGGTGCTATTACTGGGTGGGAACCGATGAAATCGTAGCCCATGAGTATACCCGGCTTTCGCCGGAGAACCGGAAACGCATTGCTCCCTGTCTATGCGGCTTCAACCCCACCGACATGGCCAGTATCGATTATATCGAGTACATGTTTGAAAAATATCCTTTTTGGAAGGGGATAGGTGAAATAATATGCCGACATGATGATCTGACCAACCTGACCCTGGATGAAACCGCCAGAGTCAATCATGCCGCGCTCACCAAAGTCTTTGAGTTCGGGGCCAAGAAAAAGATTCCAGTTTGCGTGCACCAAAACAGCACCTCCGTAGGCCTGCACTCACAATACGAGTATCTCCATGAACTGCGAGATGTTCTGGACCGGCATCAAGATACTAAGGTGGTGTGGGCCCATTGCGGCGGTTCCCGCCGTGTCTATCATCAGGAATACTATCGAATGGTAAGCAGTTTGTTAAATGAATACTCGCATCTTTATGTGGATTTCTCCTGGGTCGTATATGAGAACCTCATCTGCGAATCCCGTCGCGGTGAACAGGAACCACTGATTCCCCGGCAGGAATGGATTGAAGAAGTGACCCTCCCATATCAAGATCGAATAATGCTCGGCAGCGACCTGTGCGGCAAGTTCAACCAGGAGGGGAAGGCTATGGCCCGTTATAACGGCCTCCTGGAGACCTTGCCTAAAGACGCCAGGGAGAAGATAGCTCGTCTCAATGCCGAAGAATTGTGGTTTGGCTAAAGAAAAGAATTTAAATAGGAAAGAACATCTAGGTCCAAATTCTGGCCCTCAAGAGGTGTTATCGCGCCTGCCAAAAAAGGAGAGCAGGTAATATGTGGGACAAAGAGTTTAAATGCGACCCTCATGGGATGAATACTTCATGCTCATCGCCAAGCTGGTGAGCACCCGCAGCACAGGCAACAGCCGGCCCACCGGCGCGGTGCTGAGCAAAGACAAGTAGCTTCTGGCTAGATACTGATAGGCAATAGGCCGAGGTTGAGTCTGAATCTAGAAGGTATTCAGCTCGATGCTAAGGTTTTCAAAAATGGCGGTACCGGACACTTTTGAGTCAAATTTTAAGCCAAATCTCTCCATATTGGCTTAGCGGGCCAAAGGCAACCGCGGGTCAGCCACCGGTGTTATCCCTGAAACACCTCAATAATCCCCTGCGTCAGAGGCCATCGCACCTGGCCGGGAAATTTTGCTGCGGCCAGGGCTGCGCCCGCCAGCGGGCCTTCCCTTTGCTGCGGATTTTGTTCCTCAGCGTGGGCCTGGGGGCCCTTGTTGGGTCGGCTGGCATGCTGTTGCCTGGCCAATTCCTGAAGGCCGCGGCAGCCCAGGAGCCCCAGGCCCAGCAGGTCAGGTTTATTCCCCAGTGGCAGCCTCAGGCCCAATTTGCCGGATATTATGTTGCCTATGAAAAAGGGTTCTACCGGGAGCAGGGGCTTAAGGTGGAGGTCTTGCGGGGCGGGCCGGGGTGGTCCCCCCCAGAGATGCTGAAACAGGGCCGCGCCGATTTCGGCACCCTGCTCCTCTCCGCCGGCATTGTTCGCCGGGCCCGGGGGCTCAAGCTGGTGAACATCTGCCAGTTAGCCCAGCATTCGGCCCTGATGCTGGTGGCCAAGAAAGCGAGCGGCATCACCAAACCCCAAGATATCAACGGCAAGAGAGTGGGCGTCTGGGGCGAGGACTTCAAAGGCCAGATAGATGCCTTTCTCCGCAAGTTCAATCTCCAGGTGCAGACCGTTCCCCAGGGGACTACCATGAATCTCTTTTTGCGGGGCGGCGTGGAGGTGGCTTCGGCCATGGGGTACAACGAATACCACTTGCTCCTCGACGCCGGCCTGAACCCGGACGAATTGACCACTTTTTCCATGGCGGACTACGGCTTCGATTTTCCCGAAGGCGGCATCTACTGCCTGGAGCAGACCTACAAGGACAAACCCCAGGTATGCCGGGCCTTTGTCCGAGCCAGCATCGCCGGCTGGCAATATGCCTTTGCCCACCCGGAAGAAGCCCTGAACATCGTCATGAAATACGTGGATGCCGCCCACGTGCCCACCGACCGGGTCCACCAGAAGTGGATGCTGGAGCACCTGCGGCCCCTGATCCTGGACCCCGGATCAGGGAGGCCGGTGGGGGTCCTGAACCGGGAAGACTACTACCGGACGGCGGCAGCCCTGAAGATGGACGGGACCATTAAGGCTATTCCCGATTTTTCCCAGTTCTATCACGATGGCGCCAATACCGATGAAAACTAGAACCCTGGCCAGCGAACTCATCTTTTTTATCCTTGCCAGTGTGGCGGCCATCTTCCTTATCGCCTCCATGTATAGTTATCACGCCTCCAAGGAGGGCATCGTCCTCCGGGCCTCCGAGAACGCCCGGCACCTGGGCTACGAGACCGTTTTCCGCATAGAGGTGATCCTGCGGGGGGTGGAAAAGATCTCTTTGAACCTGGCGGCCACCCTGGAACAACTGCCGGGGCAGGAGCGAAACCTGGTTCCCCTGCTGCGGACTGCCGTGAGCAACAATAAGGAGTTGTTCGGCCTGGGCATCGGATTTGAACCCTACGGCCATAACCCCAAATCTCTATATTTTTGTCCGTACGTTTTCCGCAGTGATGATCAACTCCAGGTAAAGATGCTGGGAGGCGAATCCTACCGCTACTTTTACCTGGATTGGTATCAAATTCCCCGGGAGCTGGGGCGGCCGCTCTGGATCGAGCCTTATTTCGGCGCCGGCAACACTATCGAATCCACCTATTCCGTGCCTTTCTACCGGGAAAGGGAGGGACGCCGGGAAATAGCCGGGGTGGTTTCGGCTGATATCTCCCTCATGTGGCTGAAAGACATCGTCTCCGCAGTGAAGATCTACCAAACCGGTTACGCCTTTCTCATTTCCCAAAACGGCGTGTTCGTCACTCATCCGGACCAAAGGTTGATCATGCGGGAGAGCATTTTCGGCCTGGCGGAGGAGAGGCGCGATCCCAAGATGCGGGAAGTGGGGCGGGACATGATCCGGGGCGGCGAGGGTTTTGTCCCCATCCCGGCATCCTTCACCGGCAAGAGGTCCTGGCTCTACTACGCCCCCGTGCCGGGCACCGGCTGGTCCCTGGGGGTGGTCTTTCCGGAGGCGGAATTATTCGCCGACGCCCAGCGTCTGATGCGCCGCAGCGCGGCCGTGGCGCTCCTGAGTCTAATCATCCTGGCCGCGGTGATCATCGTCATCTCCCGGAGGATCACCCAGCCCCTGCGGCATCTGGCCCGGAAGACCGCGGACATCGCCCGCGGCGACTTCACCGCCACCGTGCCGGAAACCGGGGCCAGGGAGATCGCCGATCTGGCCGGCTCCTTCAACCGCATGGGCCGGGAACTCATTGATTATATGGAGAAGCGGGACTTCATCCGGGACACCTTCGGCCGTTATGTCACCCCGGAAGTAGTAAAAAGACTGCTGGAGTCCAAAGAGGCCCTGGAGATGGGGGGCGAAACCCGGGAAGTCTCCCTGCTCATCTCGGACTTGAGGGGATTTACCGCCCTCACCTCGGACATGGCTCCGGAGGACGTCATTCCCTTCCTCAACCGCTATCTGGGGAAGATGATCGAGATCCTGGTGGGTTACCGGGCGGTCATTGACGAAATTTTGGGTGACGGCATCCTGGCCTTTTTCGGGGCGCCGGAGCCCTTGGATGACCATCCCCGAAGGGCGGTGGCCTGCGCCCTGGCTATGCAGGAGGCCATGGGCGACCTCAACCGGCTTAACCAGGCCGATGGCCTGCCCCACCTCGAAATGGGCATCGCGGTGAATACCGGCACGGTGGTGGTGGGCAACATCGGCTCGGAGCGCCGCAGCAAGTACAGCGTGGTGGGCTCCGACGTCAACTTCGCCAGCCGCATCGAATCCTTTGCCCTGGGTGGTCAGGTGCTCATCAGCGCCCCCACCTATGAGCGGGTAAAGGAGCTGGTGGAGGTGGGGGACGTTCTCCTTGCGGAAATGAAGGGTATTGCGGGCAAAGCCACCCTGTACGAAGTGCGCGCCATCGGCGCCCCCTATAATATTCGGGTCCAGACCCGCAGCCAGGCCCTGGTTCGGTTGGCTTCGCCTATGAATATCCACCTTCAGCGTATCCGGGAAAAGGTGGTTATCGGCAGCAACCATGAGGTGCAGGTCACCCATCTCAGCGAAACCGGGGTCCAGGTGTTGTTGGCCGGAGACCTGGTGGAATGGGAGGACGTCCGCCTGCACCTGTTCGAGCCGGACGGGACGCCGGTCCCAGGGAAGCTCTACGGAAAGGTGACCCAGGTAAAGGTAGGAGCCGACAACTCGCTTACCGCCATTATCCGGTTCACTTCGGTCTCTCCGGAGCTCTACCCCTTTATCCACCGGGCGGTGAATGAGCCGGCGGCGGAGTAAGAGACGCACCTAGGTGCAGAGTCATGGATGCCGATGCAGGCAGGGGTGCGGCTCCGGCCAGAAAATTCCGCATGGACATGGCTGAAAAGTGAAGATATGGTCCATATAGGCAAAATTTTCAGGAAGTTGATAAGTGTCGGTTCATAGCAGAAACCTTTAATAGCGGATAAATTTTCCAGCAGGGAGGGTTGGAAGGTTTGGGTGTTCCAATCGCCAGTAGAGTGATCCCAAAGAACAAAGATATTACCTGTGATTTCTGGGCTGTCTAACCATACCAAGATAGGAGGCTGCGATGAGCCGGCCCAAGAATGAAATTACAGGTGGAAAGGATCTATTTGGGGATCGACCTGCATAAGAACAGGTGGCACGTAACCATTCCGACTCTTGACGTAGAGTTGTTCAGCGCCAGCATTCCGGGGGACGGGAAGCTCTGCACGGCGGTTTGGCCCGATCTGCTGGCCATCGTAAGATGGCGGTCTATGAAGCCGGATATTTTGGATTCCGGCTTCATAGACCGCCTGGTAAATCATGGCATCCCCTGTCTGGTTACTCCTCCAAGCCTGCTCCCGCAGCAATAGGCCGGGTCAAGACCAGCACGCAGGTACTGAACTGGGTCTCGGTTCTCAGCGAGGAGGAACGAGAACCATCATCCACTCTCCGCTTAGAAGTGATAGGCCAGACGAGCCAAGATCGTGTGCTGATACTCGCCCCCACCTTCCGAGACCCACCGGAAACGGTAGGATGGCCCAACGGACAGCTGCGGAATCACGAAATATTCCAGGCCAATCTCAGCAACGGCCCCAAAGTCGGTCCTGCTGCTTAATGGCTGGCCGGAATTTGGATCCGTCCAGACGATAGCAGGGCCAAACATGAAGAACGGCACGTACCGGCCACGGGTGAAACTTTCATCTCCCATGAGGGGATATTGTAACCTGGCCAGGGGGGCTAGAGCAAACTGGTTCTCGTGATCACCATAAAAGTTTTCGTGGTTCCAGTTTAACTGGTTCCATTGGAAGTCCAGAGCCACGCCGAAATACCTTTGCCAGCTTGGTCTGTATGACATGCAGAAGTTGTAGCCGACAGTGGCGCCAGCCATTACGCCGGGATCAGTTTTGGCAGTAAACAATCCACCTACTTGACCACCAACCCAGAAATCTCCATAGTTGGTACTTCCTTCTTGTGCGGCGGCGATGGTCGGTAACAACAAAACGCAGCAAATAAGCAATGCCAATCGTTTAATCATGGGTTTTCTCCTTTTGGTTGTTTGGTTATTTCCCCCACCTTTTCTTCCAAAGAATAGGGGTCGGGGAGACAACAATCAGATCGAAGCTTCGCTCTGGCCCGGTCCATTCTGCCATTGGCTTTTTTAACCGGGATTCCCCCAGCAAAATATCAACTAACGGATCTGATTGTTTAAGCTTCACCTTAGTCATTCGTATCCTTGATGACGCGTGGCTTCAGCTTCTTCGAGCCGGGTTCCTCCACTGGCGCGGGTTTGACAACCTCTGGCTGCGGAGCAGGCGGCGTGGGGGCGGGTTCCACCACGGGAGGCGCCGCAGCCACGGGCCGCACTCCCGGACATGAACAACCCGCAGTCCACATCATTGCCATGAGCAGGCACATCAGGAAAATAATTTTTTTATTCATTGAGATATCCCCCCTTATGTAAAATGAGTGTTGCTTATTTGGATAAAGCAGTAAGAACTTCCAGCCTGTTTGTCAAGAAAAATCTTGGCCTCTGTCGTTTTGTTTTGGACGATGTCTCAAGTAAGTGGGATTATCAAGAAAGGCTACGCCCCTGCGAGGACACTTGCCCCCACGAACTTTTATAGAAAAATCAATAAATCCGTCCCACTAAATTCCCGATATTTTGTTGAGTCTGACCGAAAGCATCTTTTTAATTTTGTCAAGTTCTTGTTCCCGGCCCACCTATAACCCACCCAGCTCGAGCGCGCGACCAGGAGTATATAGATTTGCTTTCAATCCTTTGCCAGAGTTTTGTTTCGAAGAATTGACTAGACCTTTCCGGTCGGGAGGTCGAATATTTTTTATGCCATCCAAGAAGTCAATCTCAATTGAAAATTCTGTGTATGAACCGAGGTCAAGGGTCAGGGTACTTCCAAGCGACTCCCGGTCTTGAAATCGTTTTGGAAGATGATTACGATAATTAAACTGTATCTTATAAGCTCTTAATCAATGGGAACAGACCGGATGAAAAAATATATTTTGTTATTTTCATTAGCATTATTAACTAATCTTCTTGTATCTCCAACTCTCGCGGCAGACATCTTCCAGGAGTATGAAAAAGTGATTTGGATTAATCAACTCAAGCAAGTGGGCACAGCTTATGAAAGGGGGAAAAAGGTTCTGGAGTTTCCGGTGATAACTGGCGACGATGAAACTACCACCGAACCGGGCATTTATCTGGTGCGAGTGAAAGAGGAAGACTATTATTCGCGGCATTACCAGACCCCCATGCCCTACTCCATATTTTTCAATTATCAAGAGAGAAAAGCGATTCACGAAGGAGTAGTACCGCCGCCGCAGAAGAAAAGAGGATTAGCCACCCATGGCTGCGTACACGTACAGCAGCCCTACATCAAGTGGTTATATGATTGGACGGAGCCAGGCAGAACCCTGGTGGTTATCATGGGCTGGAGAACGCAGGATTAAAGGCAGTTATCAGTTTTCAGTTTTTCGGTTTTTCAGTTTCCGCCTAAAGGGTCCCCCGGCAAAACCCGCTAATGGCAAAAACTCTGCTGTTAGAATCGGTATTCAAGAATAACGACTATCTTGCCACTATCCGCGCTCGTGAGATCGTTGCATATGATTCGAATATGGAAATCTCTTAAAATGGAAAAAACCCGGGATGAAATCCCCGGGTCCACCAATGAATTAATGCTCAAGGCAAACTCTCAAATTTGAAATCAAACTGGCAAAAATACCTGGCGAGATTTTCGCAAATTTCGACTCAGATGTCGAACTGTCTTCGGTCCAGCCTTATTTCTCCAAACCTAAAAATAACCAATTATTAAAAATAACCTAACAAAACTTGGTTATCATTTAACAATTTTATTTAAAGCCGAGCCTGGTTAGCGCCACGATGATGACGTTGAATGGTTAATGGGAGCGTAAACGCCATTAAACCTCCACACAACCAAAACCGGCCTTAAGCTTTTTTGATTAATTATGGAATTAGTAACTTATTACGTCACCAATTATGGCTATCCGGCAATATTTCTCTTACTGCTGCCCGGGGCCTTCGGCCTTCCCATCCCTGATGAATTATTATTAACCCTCACCGGCTATCTGGCGCTTCGGGGGGATTTGCGGCTCCTCCCTGCCATGGCCGTGGTCGTCTCGGGCGCCGTCCTGGGCGTAACTTTGGATTATTGGGTGGGAAGAGCGGCAGGCGCCAGGTTAATCGGGGAGTCCGGGGCCTTCTTCCGCCTCAGGCCTGACAAGTTTAAGAATTTGCAGGAGTGGCTCCAGCGTGGCGGCGGCTGGAGATTATGCCCGGGATACTTTCTCCCTGGAGTAAGGCACTGGGTCGCCATCGCCGCCGGGATTACCAGGTTCCCGGTAGCAGGCTTTACCCGGTTTGCTTATTTGGGGGTCCTGGCCTGGTCCCTGTCCTATATTTTGTTGGGGTATTTCCTGGGTCGGGAGGCGAGCCTCTTAGTGGAAAGGATCGGCGTCCACTGCCGCTGGGCCACCGGGCTAATCGCCGCCCTGCTTTTGGGTTACGTCCTTATCCGGGGGAAATGGCTGCGTCTGAAATGGCCGAAATCCCGGGTAAAGTCTCTCAAGGTTATCCCTTGAAGCGATATCCCACTCCCCGGACGGTTTCGACATACTGGGCGGCGGGGCCCAGTTTCCTGCGCAGCGCCACGATTTTCACATCCACCGCCCGGTCCGTCACCGGGTAATCATCGCCGTGAACCCCCTCGACAATATGAGCCCGGGTGAGGACCCAGCCCGGGCGGCGCGCCAGCAGATGGAGGAGGCGAAACTCGGTGGCCGTCAGGTCGACGGGCTGCCCCTGGACCAAAACCTCGTGGCGGCCCGGGTCGATGACCAGGTCATGGATCTTGAGAAGCGCATCTTCACCCGCCGGGGCAATGTGGGGACGGCGCAGCACCGTCCGCACCCGGGCCAGCAAGACCCTGGTACTGAAGGGCTTGGTGATGTAGTCCTCCGCTCCCAGCTCCAGACCGGTGACGATGTCCGCTTCTTCTCCCTTGGCGGTGAGCATAATAATCGGCGTCTTCCGGGTCTTGTCGTCCATCTTGAGACTTCGGCAGACCTCCAGTCCGTCCACTCCCGGGAGCATCAGGTCCAGTAAGATCAGATCCGGCGGGGCCGCATGGGCGAGGCGCAATCCTTCCTCCCCCGTGGTGACTGCGGTAACCCGGTACCCCTCCTTGCCCAGGTTATACTTGAGGAGTTCCAGGATGTCCTCGTCGTCTTCCACCGCTAAAATGCTTTCGTGGGCCATATATCCTCATTTCTCCATGGTAAAACTACTGCGTTAAAAGAAAATTTCGTAAAGGCCGACGCCGATGAGAATCAAGCCGGCGATCAGCCCGGTTAACTTGCCCAGCCATTTAAATCCTAAAAGACCGCCTGATATCCCAATCCAGATGGTCACAATGCTGAATACGAAGACGGCACTCGTCATTAAAATGGCGCCGCCGCCCACCATCCCGGCGCCAACGCCATTGGGGATATTATTGATGGTCAGGCCCAGGGATAAGGCGACGGCTTCCTTGAGGTCGATATGCCCGGAGAAATCTTTGTCGGCATTAATCGGGTTGTCGAGAATCGAGACAATTTGCCGAAAACTAAATCCGGGAGAACCGGTTTCGGCAACCATTGGCGTCTCTTCCTGGGGCTCCTGGCCCCGGTGCATGAATTTCTCCTGGAAGAGTACCCAGATCCCGGCGACGATGATGATGCCTCCCCCCAATAAACCGGTCATTTCCGCGCTTATGAAAAGATAGATGCTCTTGCCGAGTAGTACTGACAAAAGGGTGCCGATTGAGGTAACTACCGCAATGAGCAGGTTGGAGGTAAAGGGGATGTTGATCTTCCTCATGCCATAAGAAACGCCCACCCCGACATTGTCAAGATTACTGGCAAATGCCAGTAACAGAATGGCTACCAGGTGTAGATTTTGCATTTACCGTCCTTTGAGCGCCCCCGCCTTGTCGGTAACTTCCCAGGGCAGATCAAGGTCGAGGCGCCCCACGTGGCCATAGGTCGCCAGCTTCCGGTAAAAACCTCCTTTATGCAGGGCGGGAAGGTGCCTCAGGTTGAAATCCCGCAGGATGGCGGCCAGGCGAAAATCGAAGTGCCGCTCCAGCCGGTCGGCCAGTTTCTCGTCCGTCAACTTGCCGGTGCCAAAGGTTTCCACCTGAATACTGACTGGCCGGGAAAAGCCGATGGAATAGCTCAACTGGACCTCGCATGCCTCCGCCAGTCCGGCCGCCACCACATTCTTGGCGGCGTAGCGCGCCGCATAAGCCCCCACCCGATCGATGCGCATGGGGTCCTTGCCGCTCAAGGCGTTGCCGCTGTGCCGGGCATATTCGCCATAGGTGTCAACGTCGGATTTGCGGCCCGTGAGCCCGGAATGCACCGCAGGGCCGCCCATTATGAGGTGGTCCTCCGGATTGACAAAGATCAGGGTCTGATTATCCGGTTTCAGCTCTTCATCGGCGAAGGCCGGCTTGATCACCACTTCCCGGATATCGTCATGCAAGCGCTTCTCGGATATTTCCTGGCAGGCGGCCTTGGAGCCGCTGGCAAGGACCGTAACGCTCTGAATCCGATGGGGCCGGCGGTTTCTATACTCCACCCCCACCGTGGTCTTGCCGTCCGGCGACAGATAGGGCGCCAGATTCTGAACCCGGGCCGCGACGAGTTGCCGGGCCAGCCGGTGCGCCAACCAAATGGGCAGGGGCATCAAGGCCGCGGTCTGGCGGCAGGCAAAACCGAAGACTGTGGCCTGCTGCCGCACGTGGAAGTTTTCCACTTCTTTATCGGTCAGCCGGTGCTCGTTGAAAAAGAGATCCGCATCCGGCGGATATTCTTGGAGACTGGTCAAGACGCTGCAGGTGCGGGCGTCGAAGTCGGGTTTCGTATAGCCGAGCTGGCTGAGGAACTTGCGGGCCACCCTGGGGATATCGACTTTAATTTCGGAAACAAACCGGGTGGCAATGAACAGGATGGAAGTGGCCACGGCGCATTCGGCCCGCACCCGGGCCTGGGGGTCTTGCGCCAGGAAATGATCCAAGATGGCATCGCTGATCTGATCGCAGATCTTATCCGGGTGCCCCTCGGTTACCGACTCCGACATGAAGATAAAGTCACTTTTCATCTATGGCGCCCCTCTCGCCAAAAGCCGGCTGCGGCTCACTCCAGGGCCGGCTCCGGGACTTCGTTTTCACCATTGACCGGCGGTTTCTTGGTGGCTTCGTTTACCACCAGGGGCAGCAGGGCGCTGCCGGAAATCACCAGGCCATCCAACAGGCCCACCGGGGCGAGCCCCAGCAGGCTTCTCAATCCTGGGACCGCCGCGGTCAAGAATTGGACCGCCAGCGAGCCCCCCAGGGCCAGGGTCAGGTAGCGGTTGGGAGGCAATTTCCCCGGGCTAAAGATGCCATGGGTATCAGAACGGCAACTGATGGCGTGCAAGAGCTGCCCGGTGGTGAGGCTGTGAAAGGCCAGGGTGCTGGTTTGAGCCCCCAGGCCGTAGCGCATCAGGCCATAGCCATAGGCCCCCAAGGCCCCGGTGGTGATGGCCCCGGACTCGAAGGCCATTCTCTTATAGTCGCTGCCGGTGAAGATCGGCCGGGCGGGATCACGGGGCGGGCGGTCCAGGATATCAGGCTCCGGCGCTTCCATCGCCAGGGCCAACCCGGGAAAGATATCGGAAATCAGGTTGATCCAGAGGAGCTGGGCCGCGGTCAGGGGAGACCCCAGGCCGACGGCCATAGCCACAAAGGTCAACATGATCTCGCTGAGATTGGTGGCCAGGAAGAAATGGACCGACTTGCGGATGTTGATATAGATGGTGCGGCCGTCCCGGATGGCTATGATCAAGGTATCGAGATTATCCTCCTCCAGGACCACGTCCGCCACTTCCCGGGCGATATCGGTGCCGGTGCGGCCCATGGCGATGCCCACGTCCGCGGCCTTGAGGGCCGGGCCGTCGTTGATGCCGTCGCCGGTCATGGCCACCACCTTGCCGGCCCCTTGCAAGGCCTGGACTATCCCAAGCTTATGGGACGGGCTGACCCGGGCAAAGACCTGGGCCCTCTTGACCAGAGCCCGCAAGACCTCCGGCTCGATCTCCGCCAGGTGGGTGGCGTCCAGGATCTCCAAGGGGCCTCCCTGGCTCAGGTCCAGTTCCTGGCCGATGGCATAGGCGGTGGGACTCTGGTCGCCGGTGATCATCACCGTCTCGATCCCCGCCCGATGGAAGGCCCGAATCGCCTCGCCCACCCCTTCCCGGATGGGATCGGCCATGCCCACCATGCCCAGCCAGACCAGGTTATCGTTCTCAGCCACGGACTCATCCGGACCCAGGGCATAGGCCAGCCCCAGGACCCGCAGGGCGTCCCCCGCCATCTCCTCGTTCTCAGCTTCGAGGCGCTGCCGGTCTTCATCGGTGAGCGGCATTTTCCGGCCATCCTGGAGATGCCAGGAACAGAGCGCCATAACTTCCAGGGGGTTGCCTTTGATTGCAAAAAGACTGCCGGCGGGCGGATCCTTATGCAACGTGCCCATGAACAGGCGGTTTTCCGAACGGTGATTGACTTTTAAAAGGGGATACCGTCTCCTCAGGTCGGTGACGTCGAGACCCACCAGGATGGCCAGATGGACCAGGGCCGCCTCCGTGGGAGTCCCCCGGAGAACATAATCCCCGCCTTCCTGATAGATTTCGATTTCGTTGCACAGCACCGAGATCTTCAGGAGCTGCTCCAATTCCTCACAGGCTAAGGGGGGAATCGGCCCGGCGGGCCCCAGGAATTGCCCGTCCGCCACCTTGATAGTCCTCATGCCGGTAAAGATTTGGAGCACGGACATCTGGTTGCGGGTGATGGTCCCGGTCTTATCCAGGCAGACAGTCTGCACCGAACCGAGGGTCTCCACCGCGTTCAGGTGGCGGATCAAGACATGGTGCTTGCGCATGTCGCGGATACCCAGGGCCAGGGTGGTGGTGGCCGTGGTGGGCAGCCCTTCCGGCACCGCGGCCGCCGCCAGGCAGATGGAGGTGCGCAGCAACTCCAGCCAACCGAAGCCCCACATAAATCCCATAACGAACACCACCCCGCAAACTCCGCCACAGAGGAGGACCAGTTGGTTCCCCAACTGGCCGAGCTGCCTCTCCATGGGGGTTTCCGGGCTGGCGGCTTCGCCGATCAGAGACTGGATCAGGCCGATTTCAGTATAAATCCCGGTGGCCACCACCACCGCCAAACCTTCACCGCCGGTCACCAGGGTGCCCATGAAGACCAGGTTGATCCGGTCTCCCAAGGGGATATGATCCCGTTTCAGGGGCCGGGTATCTTTATTCACGGGCAGGCTTTCCCCAGTCAGGGCCGACTCATCCACGGACAGGTGGTTAGCCTCGACCAGGCGCGCATCGGCGGCCACGTAAGTGCCGGGGCGCAGCACCAGGAGGTCTCCCGGGGTCACTTCTTCGGAGGGAATTTCGCGAAGCCCTCCTTCCCGCAAGACCAGGGCGGCAGGCCGCACCAGGGTTTGCAGAGAGCGAATGGTTTTTTCGGATTCGCTTTCGGTTTTGTAGCCGATGAAGGCATTGAGGACCACTACGCCGGCAATCAACACGGCATCGGCCAGCCCGCCGGTGAAGATGGAAAGGCCGGCGGCCGCTCCCAGGAGGGCCACCGGGAGTGATTGAAACTGGACCAGGAAGATGTCCCAGCCGGACCGGGGCTCGGCTTCCGGCAGGAGATTGAGGCCGTATTTCTGGCGGTTTCCCTGGACGGCCTTGAGGGACAACCCCTTTTCCCTGGAGGTCTGCCATTGGGCCAACACCGCCTCGGCCTTCAGCCGGTGCCAGGGTTGACCCGGCTGCTCCAGCGGATAGGCAAAGAGACCCTTGAATCTGTCTAAGGCGGTGGCCCGATCTTCCAGCCCGATGGCAGCCCCGGCTTTAGCGGGGACAGGAAATGAAGGGACCGGCTGCGGGGACTTCAGGCAATCGGAGACGATCCCTTCAATTAAGGCCGCAATAGTTTGGGGATTATTATCCGAATTGTAGCAGACCAGAACGTTGCCGGTGAGGGCGTTGGCTGAGGCCAGGGAAATATCCTGCAGCCGCGCCAGTCGCGACTCCAGCAGCTTCTCCAGGGATTTGGAGCGGTACAGGCCCTCAACCTTAAACCTCGCCCTGCCCGCCACCGCGGTATGGATCGCTTCGACCATTGGGGCCGGATAACCTTGCCTAGTCAACTCTGTTCAGCTAATGGGGATGCCGCGGCCAGGCTTACCCCTTCGTCTTCTTTTCCGGATGGGCAACGGCCTCCGGCTTGGAGTCCGGTGGCGACCCGGCCTTCGATTTCGGCCAGGCGGCGCAAGCCACGTCCTTGAGGCCGGAGACCGCACCCACCAGGATGTCGCTGACGGCCTTGACCGCCGACTGACCCAGGCTGCCGGCGGCTTCAATGGCGCCACCCGCCGCCGCCTTGGCGGCTTCGCCCACATTGCCGCCGATCTCGGAAGTGGCCTCAATGACTCCGGTTACGGCGCTTTTGGCCACCTGGGCCACGTCGCCGCCGACTTCCCCGGCCCCTTTGACCGCGCCTTTGGCCAGTTGGGCGGCGGACTTTCCCACATCTCCGCCCACATCGGTAAGGCCCAGGAGAATGCCCTTGGCCACATCCTTGGTGGTCACCACCAGGCTGGAGCCCATCTCTTCGCTGGCCTTCAACGCCCCTTTAAAGACGTCCTTGCTGACATTGATGGTCTCGTTGGCCACGCTGCCGGTGCCCTTCAGGACGTCGGTTACGGTGTTTCTCGCCAGAGTGACGATTTGGGCTTCAATCTCGTTCAGCCCCTTGAGGCTGTCGACCAGGCCGTCTTTCACGGTGGTGCCGGCTTCGCCCAGCATCTTGCCGATACTCTTGCTCTCTTTAGTTTCCTGGGGGGACATATGGACCTCCAAAAATTTTGGTTAACTTCAAGGTAGTAATTTAAAGCAAACATTTCCAGGTCTGTGATGCCACTCCGGCAATGAGCCGGCAGGACCTCCCCTTGGCGGGCTTCAGGGAAGGCTTTCACAGACTGCGGCTTATCGTGGCAGCCAGTTGAGTTACGCTGATTTCCGGAAATAGGGAGGAAAAGGTCTCCTTTAATTGCAGCAGAAAACTGACGGAGGATAACCGCTGTCTGTCGTAGTCGATGGACACCAGTCCCTGGACGGCGTCCGCTTCCACCTGGTGAATCCCTCTGATAGCCCCCAAGCGGTCCTGCACCTCCCGCGCCAGGACTTCATTGCCCTTAACCCGGATTATGGTCAGACTGAGCTGGCCCGGCCGGGAGGCGATGATCTCGATGTCCTGCAAGTCCTTCCCCTTTTTGGAGAGCTGTCACCCTGGGGATAATGAAAGGATAGTTATGACCCAAGTAAAGTCTAGATATTATAGAGGTTATGGGAAGGCATACAACGGTGGGGTGACGATATATATCGCCAAACGATGCTGGCGGGAGCAACTTCCACTGAAAAGCCAGTAGGGAAAGTGAACAATGAATTTCCAACTGCCAATCATAATAATCTAGCCCCCAATTCAGCGACCCCGGACCTTTCTCCCTTTATCAAGGTTATGTGGCCGGAAATCTTCTCGTCTTTAATCTTCTCCACCAAATAACTCAAGCCATTGGAAGAAGCGTCCAGATACGGGTGATCGATCTGTTCCGGGTCTCCGGTGAAGACGATCTTGCTGCCCCGGCCCACCCGGGTAAGGATGGTTTTGATCACATGGGGGCTGAGATTCTGGCTTTCATCGCAAATAATGAACTGGCGAGGGATGCTGCGGCCCCGGATATAAGTCAGGGCCTCCAATTCAATCTTACCGCTGCTGAGCAAATACTCGGTGGAGCCGTTGGACCGGATATGCTCGTTGCAGAGATACTCCAAGTTATCATATATGGGCTGCATCCAGGGGCGAATCTTGTCTTCCTTATCCCCGGGAAGATAGCCCAGGTCATTGCCCAAGGGCACAATGGGCCTGGTGATGAGGAGGCGGTTAAATCTGCTGTTATCCTCAAAGACTCGTTCCAGCCCGGCGGCCAACGCCAGGATGGTCTTCCCGGTCCCGGCCTTGCCGACTAAGGTAACGATCTTGATTTGATCATCCAGCAGCAGTTCCAGGGCAAATCTCTGTTCTTTATTCAAGGCTTTGATGCCATAAGCCGCCTTACCGTCATATGAGAGCTTATGGATTTTATTATCACAGTATTTGGCCAGGGCGGAAATGGAGGGAATTTCACTGGATTTGATGATACAGAATTGGTTGGGATGAAGGCCATTCTGGGCGGAGTCGAGCGAACCATCCTGATAAAACCGGTCTATTTCAGCTTGAGCAAGAAATGATTCCTGAACTCCGTTATATAACCTACAATAATCTACTTTATCGCTGTAAAAATCTTCAGTGGGAATCCCCAGGACATCTGCCTTGATCCTCAGATTTAGATCTTTGGTAACCAAAACCAGCGGGTTATTTCCATTGCTCTTTAGATGATAGGCCAGGGCCAGGATTTTATTGTCAATGATGTTTAAATCGACCCCGTTCAACGGGTCGTATGATTTAGTGCCGTTTAATTCAATGCGGATGGTGCCCCCTCCCGGGAGTTGGACCCCTTCCGCCAGGCGGCCTGTCAACCTCAATTCATCCAATCTTCTGGAAACCTCCCGGGCATTTCTGCCCACCTCATCACCCCTCCTCTTAGTGCGGTCTAATTCCTCTATCACTGAAAGCGGCAAAACAATGGAGTTGTCTTCGAAAGCAAATAAGGATTCCGGATCGTGCAATAAAACGTTGGTATCCAAAACATAGATTTTTTTCATTTGCCCCCTCTGACATCTATTGACTCATTCGCTGCTATTTTGCCATATTCCGGGTATTTTGGGAAGGGTTTTTCCCATAGGAGAAGCTGCGCGGCTAAATGATAATTGTCCTGATAGTTTAAGGGATTAGACAAAATTAACCAAATTCTAACATTAAAAATATTAAATCGAAACTTTCATGGGTAACAATTCAACTCAAAACACTTGCTAAATCGGAGGTTGCCATGCACGTGGATTCAGCTTACGTACACGCCCTGGCAGGGAGGTTGCGGATCAAGATTCCGAGGATTAAGGGGGCGGCCGACCAGGCCCAGGAACTTGAGCAGCACCTGCAGCAATTTGCCGGCATCGAATCCGTTTCCGCCAATCCCACCACCGGCAACGTCTTGGTCCTTTACAATCCCCACTGCATCGACCAGTGGCGCATCATCTTATCATTAAGGGAATCGGGGTATTTATCTCATGCCGGTCCGCTGGCCAGCGGCACTGCGAGCCCCCAATCTGCTCCGCAGGGGATGGTGGAAAAAGTGACCTCGGTCGTGGCCGCCACCTTGATGGAGGTCGCTCTGAGCCGGTTGGTCGGAGGCCTGATTTGAGCAGCCCCGCAGGAGGGAAATCATGTGGTATGTGATCAGCCTGATTATCGGGGTGGCCCTGGGTTTCTGGGGACGTTATTGGTTGATGGAAATTAAATGCCGTAATTGTGGCGCCGAATATCTCGAATATCCCTGAGGCGCCAACAGAATTTACGGAGTGCAAATGGGCGCCGGGGGGGCTTTTTCCTCCATTTTCCTCTGAAAAGGTGAGACCCAGGCGCCGCCACCCTCAATGACCCTAGCCAAAAGCCCGTTTCCTGGGCTCATCTCTACTCTTTACCCCTTTCAGCTCCTGCCGGTAATCCTTCCCCAAGAAACTTAACCTGTCCCAATCAGTCTTTCTTTGCCGCTGTGGTCTCAGTACCGCCTTCCACCAGGCCGCGGTTCAGCATGACAAAGCTGGCAAAGCCAAACCAGAGATAGTCGAACCAGGAAGGGGAAGCGACCTTGTCGGCGGCCCAAAGCCTGCGTAAGCCGAAGAAGATCAGGGTGAGCGGCAGCAGGAGCTTCAGGTCCAGCCCCCCGGTAAGTTTGGCCAGCCGGGTATTGGCGGCCTTAAGGGAACCGGTCAGGCTGGCGGCCACCGGCGAGCCGGTCCCGGCGCCGGGATTCTCCGCCAGAGAGGCTAACCCGGTGGCCAGGGTGAGGACTTCGATTTCGGGAAAGATTTCCCCCAAGGTCCCAGATAGGATTTCCAGGGAGGCCGTGGAGAGTAATTTGTCCTGGTCGTAGTGGATCAACAGGCTCCCGGTTCCTGGTTTAGCCTCGACCTGCGTGATGCCCGGCACCTTGGCGAGCTTTCCCTGAGCCTGGCGGGCCAGGGCCGGGTTTCCCTTAAACTTGGCGACCTGGAGACGCACCCGCCCCGGCAGGGCATGGACGACTTTGAAGCCCTCGAGTTCCATTCTCTCTCCCGGAATGGTCAACTGCCTGGTTTAACTTTGGTTTTGGCCACCGCTTCCACTGTGGCGGCTGCCGCCTCGGCGGTGGCGGTTGCCGCGCGTTCGGACTGGACCTCGGCCATCAGGTCGCTGATCTGCTCCCCGGCCTCGGCCGCGAACTCCTTGGCCATATCCGACAAGGTCAGATAGCCTCTGATCAGGGTCTTGGCCAGCGGGCGGGACACCGCCGCCACGGCGGGAAGAACGATGGGGGCCGCCAGGGCCACCCCCAACACCACCAGAATACTGGGAACTGCGCCCTTCAGACCATTATCCATAACAGCCATGGCACACCTACCTCCTTTGCAAAGGCACAATTTGAAAAACTAACTTTAGTGATTCTTTAACCAAAAATCAATGAGACCTTAATGATTTTCTAACAGGTATATATCAATATTCGATATATGAATTTTCAAAGACAAATCTCCCAGGCCTTCTGGCAGGGTATGGTGAAACTCATTGTCCTGCACCAGGCGAGTCTGGGGCCGGTTTACGGCGGCCGGCTGAGTAAGTATTTCCACAGCCTGGGTTACGCCATCAGCCCGGGCAGCCTGTACCCTATGCTCCATAGCATGGAAAAGGCCAACCTCATGCGCTGCCACATCAGGGTCTTCAAGGGGCGGGCTCGCAAATATTATGAGCTTACTCCCCAAGGGCAAGACTGCCTGGAGGCCTCGCGCAAGGAAGCGGCAGAAATTGTCCGTGAGGTGATTCTGGGCGGCCTGCCGGATGCGGCTCAAGCGAATTCAGTTTAACTTTCACGGTTTTCCCTCCCCCTTCTTCCCTTTCCTTCAGATTTAAGCGGTGGCCCCACCCGGTTCTCCCTTTATCATCCCCTCAAAGAGATTTAATTATAGGCGGTCTTGCCACTCAGGCAATACGTTTACTTGTGATATTTTTTGGACAAGTTGGAATTAACTCAAAATTAACCAAATTGCAATAAGATAGTAATGTAAGTGCGATAGTAATTGCGCAATTTGCACCTGTAATTGCACAATTTGTGCATAGTTACATCATCTCAAAATAATTTAGGAGGGTCCAATGATGGGAGATTTTAGCTTAAGTACTGATCTTCTTAAGGATATCCTAAAAGTTGCCAAGCCTTTTGGCCACAACGAAAAGACCAGGGAACTGAACCTAGGGTTCGGCTTTATGTATTATGGGGTAGTCAGGGCCCTAAGACCGGATCATGTCTTAGTGATAGGGTCAGGATATGGCTTCAGCGTTGTTTGTCTGGCCTTGGGTCTAAAGGACAACGGCCGGGGCAGGTTGAGTTTTGTCGACCCGGCCTATTCTTTATTAAAGAATGGGCCCCTCATGACCGTAGGCGGACGGGGCGTCTGGACCGATGAGTCTCATGTTAAAGCGCATTTCGGGCGCTTCGGCGTAGAAAACCTGATCACTCATTATAAGATGCGCAGCGATGAGTTTTTTCCCAGTTTCCAGGATTTAAAATTGCCTCCCCTAAATCTGGCCTTCATAGACGGCAGCCATGCCTACAAAGACGTGAAATACGATTTCATCAAGGTCTTGGAGCAGTCGCATAAGAATACCTATATCTTTCTGCACGACACCAATATCTACCTCAGGGAATTGGTCAAGCACGCGGGGGTGAAGAAATGGTTGAAATTCGTCAAGCGGGAGGAGGCCTCCTTTGAGGTGATCGATTTTCCCTTCTCCTCGGGCGTCGCCCTGGTCCGGGTTGTGGACCCCTCCGCCTGGAAGAGGCTCCATTGATCCTCCCAACCATATCCCTCCTGACTGCCACACTGACGGGCTATCTATATTGGCGCTACATCTGGTTTTTTCGCAACCCCCCGCGGGTACCGCCGCCGGGAGAGACCCTGGTCAGTCCCGCCGACGGCACCGTAGTCTATGTCACCAGGGTGGCCCCCCGGCAGGAGGTAATAATAATCAAGCAGGGGCTGTCGGCGACTCTCACCGACATAGTTAAAGAAGACCTGCCCTCTCCCAAAATCCTGATCGGCATCTTTATGAGCCCCTTCAATGTCCACTACAACCGGGCCCCGCTCCCCGGGAAGGTCAACTTTATCAGGCACTACCCAGCCATAGTGAAGAATTTTTGCATGGCTCCCATGCATTGGCGGACCCTGCTTAAGCGGGCCCCCTTTTATGAGAATTCGAGGCACATTATCCACAATGAACGAGTGGTGACCAATATGGAGGGCAGATTCAAGGGAGAGGCGCTCTCTTATTATGTCGTGCAAATCGCCGGGAAGAGTGTGAAAGGCATCGATAGTTATGTCAACCCGGGGGAGCAGGTAACTAAGGGTGAAGTCTTCGGCATGATCCGCATCGGCTCGCAAGTGGACCTGGTGGCGCCATTCCTGCCAGAGATGAGCATCCTGGTCCGGCCGGGCGATAAAGTCCGGGCCGGAGAGACGGTCTTAATCGCTTAATCCATTAAAGAAAGGGGGGAACTATGAAGATCGATCTGCACGTACACTCCAAATACTCCACTCGACCCTCCCAATGGGTGTTGCAAAAGTTGGGCTGCCAGGAGTGTTATACGGAGCCCCAGACCCTCTACCGCCTTGCCAAAAAGCTGGGCATGTCCCGGGTAACCATTACGGACCACAATGTCATTGACGGCTCCCTGGAAATCGCCGGCTACCCCGACACCTTTATCAGCGAGGAACTGACCGCCTATTTCCCGGAGGACCGCTGCAAGGCCCACGTCCTGGTTTACGATATTAATGAGAAACAACATCTAGACCTGCAGCAGGCCAGGGAAAATATCTATGACCTCGTGCATTATCTGGAAGAAAATCAGATCCCTCACGTTCTGGCCCATCCCTTTTGGTCTGTCAACGATCGCTTGACTCCGGTCCATTTCGATAAATTTCTGCTGCTCTTCAAAAATTTCGAACTGAACGGGGCTAGGGATAGCCATTTGAACGAAGGGCTCAAGGCCATGTTGTCCCAACTCACCCCGAAATACCTGGACGCATTGGCTGATAAGTATGGCATCACGCCCAGCATGCATAACCCCTGGCAGAAGAATCTTACCGGCGGTTCCGATGACCATAGTTCTCTCAACATTGCCCGGATGTATACCCGGGTGGAGGGGGCCAGATCCTTAAAGCATTTCTTTCACGGCCTCCAGGTCGGCCAGGCCAGGCCCCAGGGGGAGGCCTCCACGCCCATAACGCTCGGTTACAATCTCTATAGCATCGCTTATCAGTTCTATAGAAAGAAATACGACCTGGGAAAGTATGCCGGTTCCAGCTTATTCATCAATTTTTTCGAAAGATTCCTGCAGACCAGCTCAGAACCTAAACATATCCCCACCCGCTATCAGTATTACCGGGACAAGATTAAATATTTTTTCAGGAGTTCCACGAGAAGCAGCCAAACCGACCCACTCCTGTCTCTAATCGTCAATGAAGCCATCAAGGCTCCGCAGAAGTCGCCGACCCGCCCCGGGATGCAGTGGTTCCAGATACTCAATGACATCTCCACCACCATCTTGAAGCACTTTCATGAACATTTCCGCGAGGCGGTGGGGGGGGCCAATTTCCTTGGTTTGATTAATTCCCTCATGTCTTCCGGGATGATCTATCTGGGGTTGACTCCTTATCTGGCGGCCTTCTCTTCCTTCTCCAAGGACCGGAGCCTCGGATCGGAAATCCTGCGAAGTTTTTCGGGGCGCACCTCTGAGTGCCCTGAGAATCGAGAGAATGGACTCAACCTGGCGCACTTTACCGACACCTTTTATGAGGTCAACGGAGTGGGACTCACTCTCCGGCGCCAGGCTGAGGCCGCGGTCAGGGCCAACAAGAGATACACCATTATCACCTGCGATTCCGGGGCCCATCCGCAACTGCCGGGGGTTCGCAATTTCGCTCCCGTCGGGGTCTTGCAGTTACCGGAATACCCCGAACAGAAACTCTTCCATCCGCCTCTGTTTCAAATCCTCAACTATTGTTATGAGCAGAACTTTACCCATATCAAGACCGCCACTCCGGGCCCCATGGGACTTACGGCCTTGGGGGTGGCCCGTCTGCTCAGGGTGCCGATCTGGGGCACTTATCACACCGCCCTGCCCCAATATACTCAATATTTAACGGGTGATGCCGCTATGGAAGAGATGATGTGGAAGTACATCATCTGGTTTTACAATCAGATGGATCTCGTCTTTGTGCCCTCCGGCAGCACCGCTGAAGAATTGCACCAGAAGGGGATCGACCCGGAGAAGATCCGCCTCTTTCCCAGGGGAGTGGATGTCGAGCGGTTCCATCCGGCCAAACGCAACGGGGTGTTGGAAAAGTGCTATCAGATCAAGAAGGGGGTGAAGCTCCTTTACGTGGGCCGGATATCCAAAGAGAAGAATTTGCCGCTCCTGGCCAAGGTCTTCAAAACCTTGTTACCCAGCCACCCGGAGCTCAAATTGATCGTCGTGGGAGACGGACCCTATCTGACAGAGATGCGGCGGGCGCTGGCGGGCCCCTCTTGCGCCTTTACCGGCTATCTGGCAGGGGAGGACCTGGCTCAGGTCTACGCCTCCTGTGACCTGTTTGTCTTCCCCAGCACCACCGACACCTTCGGCAATGTGGTCCTGGAAGCGCAGGCTTCGGGCATTCCGGTCGTGGTCACCGATTCCGGGGGGCCACAGGAGAACGTCATCGATGGGGAAACCGGCGTCATAGTTCCGGCCAATGATGAGGAAGGGCTCTTCAAGGCCATCAATCTGCTGGTGGCCGATCCGGAGAGGTTGAGAGAAATGGGGCAGGCGGCTCGGGATCATGTCAAGCAGCGCTCCTTTACCGCGGCCTTCCAGGCCTCCTGGAAGATGTATGAAGGGAGTGCCGACCACCGGCAAGTCGCCGGCTAGATTGCCAATCATTCCCAACCCCCGGTGGCTGGTCCCATCCGGGACCTGATAAGGCGCCCTAGCCTCGATTCACCCCCCTACAGCCCGAGAAAAATTCATAAATAATTAACAGAACCTTAAACCAATATTAACCCAGGCCTTGTAAAGTTGTGCCTGACCAGGCAGGCAGAGGTCTCCTCCGTGATTGGAAAGGTGGCAGGGCCACGACCTCGGCTGCCTGAAAACAACGCCAGGAGAGAGGACCCTCTCCTGGAATTCAGGAGGAAAAGTCATGGATGACGGCGACATATTACTAATCAGTGATGGCTCCCAAATCTTTCCGCCCCTGGCCCGGTTCTTAGCGGATGCCGGCCACCGGGTCATGACCACTGGCGAAACCCGGGAAGCCTTTCAGTCCCTGCGCGCCGGCAATTTTCGCCTGGTCATCACCTGCTTGAGCAATGGTTGGACCGATACACGCCCCTTCCTGAAGGCGGTCCGGGAGTTGAATCGGGAGATTGCGGTGGTGATTCTGCGTCCCGGACCCAAGGCCAGGTCCCCCATCGGCGCCTACGTGGTCAAAGATGAGGGGTATGACTTCAAGCCCTTCGGCTGGCCCGGGCTTCGCCACCTGGTAGCCAATTGCCTCAGTAGCTAGCTAGGATTGCCCCCCGGATGGGATGATGGCCGCGGCACTTCAGCCTCAGGCCGGATTCTCATTTTTTTTTATGGTCTTCAAACTGACAGAAGGTAGTTGGCAGAACCTCATCTCATCCTGCCTCCGTTCCGAGGCCACATGGAGCGTAGGGTCCGGATTGCCTGCCCTGACTTTTCGGGAAAATCGAAGTTGGTATTGGCGCACCAGCAAAAGCCGCTCCCGGGGCCGCAGATCGAAGTAGAAGGGGCTTTCCATAAGCATGGCCACTACCTCTTTTCTCTCCAAGGAATTCTCCACCCCTACCTGCCGCGCTGACCTTGGGTAATTCATCCCGGTTATCGACCTGAGGCTTAATCAGGTCCTCAGCGAGCGCAGTATCAGACTACCGCAGGGAGCGGCCCTGGCCGTCCGGTCACCCGGGTCCCCGATTCTCCGGTACCCCGCAATCGAGAAATTGCTATTCAGGGACTGGCCAGAAACCAGCCCTCTCATAAAATTGGCCGCCTCCCAGGTCGGCCGGCGGCCATATTTGTTGGCTTTTCTTTACTGAAGCTTAGGCGGCTCATCTTCGAGCAAGAATTTTCAAAATATTGCTAGGGAAAGCGCCAGGTCCATAGGCCGGCGGCCAGAAATTTCAGCGCGCACCAGCCGCATTTATAATACCTGCTGGCCGGAAGCAGGCGCATCCATAACTTGCACCGCAAACGGGCTGGAGACCCCTGCCCGCAACGCGGACAATTGGTTTCGGACCTGATCATGGCACCAGAGGCCCTCTCAGGTTGGCATTTGCTTCGTTAGCCGCCGGTTCTTGAATAGCTGAGCCTGGCTGCATCAAGGCCCTCTTCTTCACCTTGATGGCAATCCATCATTGAATGACTTTATAAGCGATGCCTAAACTGACCCAAACATTTCTTTCAGGTCGGCATCCGGCCCATACTTCGCCACAAAGTATTCCGCTTCGGCCCGCACCACTTCCGGATCAGGCTCTTTGCCCACCACTGCCAGATAGAGCTTGTGCAATTCATTGGTGATATTCTCCACAGCCTGCCTTTTTGACTGATCTCTAGGGGTATTCATCGATTTTGACCTTCCTCGGCAAGAACCTCCAAGGTTTGCCAGATGTGCGGTATAAACGGGGTAGACCAAGCCCTTCCGGCCTGGGCATTGAAGCCAGGCGCAAATTTTAAGGACTACCACCCGGGGCCGCGACTATTGTAGCAGGCCACCTGGAACTGCGTCTTTTCCGCAGGTGGCCGATTTTGGCCAGTCCCTGTTGCCACCAGAAACAACGGCTGGGCAAATCAGGCGCCCCCCGGGATAAGGGGTCTTCATCAGCCCAGCCGTTTCAGCAGGTGAAAGGGAATGTCCGCAGGTTACCCTGAGTTCGTAAAAATTGAATTTTAGTTTGATTAATATTTGGTTAATTTCCCGGAAGCGGTCACTGATAGGGGGATTACCGGGAAATGAGGCGGCAGGAGCGGCCGCGGGTGTCTTCTAAAAATGGTCGGGACGCCCGGATTCGAACCGGGGGCTTCCTGCTCCCAAAGCAGGCGCGCTAACCAGGCTGCGCCACGTCCCGACTTTTACTGAATCGGGCCAAGTCCTCCCTGAGCCCGGCCAAAATCCGCCGCATGGCGGTGAGGGCCCGGGCCCGGTGGCTGATGCGGTTTTTCACTAGCAACCCCAGTTGGGCCATGGTGGCCCCGTACTCCTCCACCCAGAAGACCGGGTCGTAGCCGAACCCCTGGGTCCCCAGGGGCTTAAGCGAGATGCGGCCGGGGCACTCCCCCCGGGCCCGGAAGAGGCGGCCGTCCGGCAGGGCCAGGGCCATTTCGCAGACGAACCGGGCCTGGCGCTGCTCCCAGGGAATCTCCCGCATCTCCTTGAGGAGTTTGCCCCAGTTGTTGGCGTCGCCAGGGGCCGCCGGGAAGGTAAGGTCCTGGGCGTAGCGGGCCGAATGGACTCCGGGGCGGCCCTTGAGTGCCGCCACCTCCAAACCGGAGTCGTCCGCCAGGGCCGGAAGCCCCGTGAGCCGGACCACTTCCCGGGCCTTGGTCTCGGCGTTCGCCCCAAAGGTCGATCCCTCTTCGGTGATCTCCGGCAGTCCCGGAAAATCGTCCAACCCCAAGAGGGAGAGCTCCAGGTCTGCCAGGATTTGCCGCAGCTCCCGGATCTTGCCGACCGAGCGCGTGGCCATCACCAGGACAGGGGCATCCATGGGCGCAGGGCCTCCTCCTGGAGATGGAAAAGCTCCTTAAGACCCTCCTGGGCCAGGGCCAGCAGTTGCGGGAGCTGGTCTACCGGGAAGGGCCCCTCCTCGCCGCTGACCTGCACCTCGATGAGCTCGCTCTGGCCGGTGCCCACAAAGTTGGCGTCCACCGCGGCCTGGGAATCCTCTTCATAGTCCAGGTCCAGCAGCAGTTGACCCCAGTAGGCGCCGGCGCTCACCGCGGCTACCTGCTGGGAAAGGGGCAGGGCCGCCAGCAGGCCCTGGCGCCGCAACCCTTCCAGGGCCAGGGCCAGGGCCACGTAGGCCCCGGTGATGCTGGCGGTGCGGGTGCCGCCGTCGGCCTGCAGGACGTCGCAGTCCAGGATGACGGTGCGGGCTCCCAGGGCCTGCAGGTCCACCGCGGCCCTGAGCGAACGCCCGATGAGGCGGCTGATCTCCTGGGTCCGGCCCCCCATCCGGCCCAGGCGGGACTCCCGCTCCTGGCGGCTGTGGGACGCCCGGGGCAGCATGGCGTATTCGGCGGTAACCCAGCCGCCGCCGCGGGATTGACGAAAGGCCGGCACCGTCTCCACCACCGTGGCGGCGCACACCACCCGGGTGCGGCCCCAGGTTATCAGGCAGGAGCCTTCGGCAAAATCGAGGTAGCCCGGGGTGAGGCTCACCGGCCGGAGCCGGTCCCGAGCCCGCCCGCCGCTGCGGCGCATCATCTCTTAGTTTCCTGTTTTCGGTTTCCTGTTTTCCGTTTTCTGTCTCAACCAAGGTCCATTGGGGCTGGCCTCGGGCTTTCACAGAAAAGAGTTAACAGTGAACAGAAAACTGTCCTAATCCTTAAGGGATCGGCGTAGTGTGTCGATTACCAGGTTAAAGGTGTCACTAAAGGAGGCGGGGGAGACCCGGCCCACCTCGATGAACTTGACCACGATCTCCTTGGCCGCCTTCAGGAGCAGTTCCTCCCGGGACGGCAAGGGGGCGTCTGCTGGTCGCTCCCGGCCCATGCAAGGCTCCCTTCTGCTGCGATTTTTTGGTATATTAGCAGTGAGCAGTGAGCAGTAAGCAGTGAGCAGTTCCAAGTTTCGATTTAAAATGGTGGGAAGTGCTCACCATGAAATATCTAAAGATTCCAAGATCTTTCTTCGCCAGTAGCCAGTTCCCAGCGCCGTGGACCTACTGAGAACTGGCAACTGGGAACTGGTAACTATAAAAAGGCCCCGCGGGCCAGAAGAAGGCCGTCTTGATGGCCGGCGGGGCGGGTCAAGAAGAACCGGGTCACAGCCCTCCTCAAGGGGAAATGATAAACCAGTGACTGGGCCAAGGCAAGAGGTAAAAAGAGAGCGGGCCATTCGGGTGCTGGCGCCCCAGGTGGCGGCCCAGATTGCCGCGGGGGAGGTCATCCTCCGCCCCGCCGCGGTGGTCAAGGAGCTGGTGGAAAACTCCCTGGACGCCGGGGCCCGGACCCTGGTGGTGGAGATCGAGGAGGGGGGGTGCCGGCGCCTGCGGGTGGTGGACGACGGCTGGGGCATGACCCCGGAGGAGGCCCTCCTGAGCCTGGAGCGCCACGCCACCAGCAAGCTCAGGGATGAGTCCGACCTCCTCAACATAACCACCCTGGGGTTCCGGGGCGAGGCCTTGCCCAGCATCGCCGCGGTGAGCCGCTTGACCCTGGTCACCTGCCCGCCGGGCGCTTCCCCCGGCTTCCGGCTGGCGACCCTGGCCGGGGAATTGCAAGAATCCTCTCCCTGGGCGGCTGCCGGCGGCACCCAGGTGGAGGTCGCGGAGCTCTTTTTCAATACCCCGGCCCGGCGCAAATTCCTGAAGAGCAAGGATGGAGAGCAGGCCTATATCGTGGAGGTGGTGCGCCAGCTGGCCCTGGGGTATCCGGAGGTCCATTTCACCCTGAAGACGCCAACCCGGGTGCTGCTGACCGCCCCGGGCCCCCAGGAGCTGCCGGCCCGGGTGGCGGCCCTCTACGGCGCCGAAGCGGCGGCGCGGATGCTGCCGGTGTCCCTGGGGACCGGTCCCTTTGAGGTCAGCGGGCTCATCAGCGACCCAGATTTTTCCCTGGCCAGCTCCCGCTTCCAGGTGTTCCTGGTGAACCGCCGGGTGGTGCAGGACCGCATTCTGGGGGCGGTCCTGAAAGAGGTGTTCGCGGGCCTGCTGCCCCGGGGGCGCCATCCGGCGGCGGTGCTCCACCTGACGCTCCCCGCCCCGGATTTGGACGTCAACGTCCACCCGGCCAAGGCTCAGGTGCGCTTTCAAGATCCGGGCCGAATCTACGCCCTCCTGCTGGCGGCCCTGCGCCAGGCCCTGGGGCCGCTCTCCGGCGCCGCTCCCGGATACCGGGTGACCTTGCAGCCCGACTTCCCGAGGGTGGCTGAGCCTTCACTCATCGAGTCGTCCCCGGCCCCCTGGGGAGGGACGGCCGCCTGGGCCCCGCCGCCGGGGCCGGCGCCCGGACCGGCGCCGGCGTCCTCCCCCCGCTCCTGGCGCTTCCAGGACCTCCGGGTCATCGGCCAGTTAAAGAACACCTATATCCTGGCTCAGTCCCCGGAGGGCCTGGTCCTCATCGACCAGCACGCGGCCCACGAACGCGTTCTCTATGAATCCTTTAAGGCCAAGGGACCGGGGGCCACCCGCCAGGCGCTGCTCTTCCCCAAGGTGGTGGAGGTTCCCACCGCCCAGGCCGATTGGGTCCGGGAGCACCTGGAGGTCCTGGCCCAGGCGGGCCTGGACCTCTCTGACTTTGGCGGGGCCAGCTTTTTGATCACCGCGGCTCCGGCCTTTCTCAGCCACGCCGACCTGGAGGCGGTGGTGGCCGAGGCGGTGGAGGCCTTGTCCCCCTTGAAGGGTGGCGCCTCGCCCCAGGCGATCCGGGAGCAGGCCTGCCAGTTCATGGCCTGCCGGGGGGCCCTCAAGGCTGGGGACCCTATGCAAGAGGAGGCCGTTCAGGCATTGCTGGCCCAATTAGATGAAATCCCGGTATCCTCCCACTGCCCCCACGGACGCCCGCTGTGGCGCCTGATCCCCTACGGCGACATCCACCAGAGCTTTCGACGTCCTAGGTAATAGTGATCAGTGGTCAGTAATCAGTAGTCAGTAGTCGGATGGCGTCTTGGCGACATTGCGTGAGATGAAAATAGAGGTTAACCCCTGGCTGTTGGTTCTCGGTTGGCGGTTTTTGGTTTTCGGCGAAATAAGCTTTAAGATTATATTTAGAGAATATTTACTGACTACTGACTACTGACTACTGGCTACTCCTTAAGAATGGCGTCCTCCCCAAGCAAATACCGATCCCCGGTGGCGGTGCTGGTGGGCCCCACCGCGGTGGGCAAGACCGCCGTCGCCCTAAAATTGGCCCGCAGGCTGGGGGGGGAGATCGTCAACGCCGACTCCCTCCAGGTCTACCGCGAGCTCGATATCGGCACCGCCAAGCCCAGCCCCGCGGAACGCCTCCTCGTGCCCCACCACCTCGTGGACGTGGCCGGCCCCCCGGAACCTTATGACGCGGCCCGCTACTCCCGGGAGGGCCGGGCCGTGCTGGCCTCTCTTTATGCCCGCGGCATACCGCCCCTGGTGGTGGGGGGGAGCGGCCTCTATCTCAAGGCCATGCTCTACGGCCTCTTTGAGGAGGGCTCGCCCCGGGGGGAAATCCGGGTGCGCCTCAAGAGGGAGCTTACCGATCTGGGACCTCTCCTCCTGCACCAGCGCCTGGCGGCCCTGGACCCGATCACCGCCGCCCGCCTGCACCCCCACGACCGCTATCGGATTCTCCGGGCCCTGGAGGTTATGGAGGCCAGCCACCGGCCCCTCTCGGAACTTTTCCAGGCCCATCGCTTCCGAGACTCACCCTACCGTATCCTGAAGCTGGGCCTGAGAATTCCCCGGGAGGAACTCCAGTCCAGGATCGCCCTGCGCCTCACGGCCATGCTGGCCCAGGGATTTCTAGAGGAGGTGGAGGAGCTGCTGGGGCGGTATCCCCCGGACCTAAAGCCTTTGCAGTCCCTGGGCTACCGGCACTTGGGCCAATACCTCAGGGGGGAGCGGTCCTGGGAGGAGGCCATCAATGCACTTAAGGTGGACACCCGGCGCTACGCCAAGCGCCAGCTCACCTGGTTCCGGGCCGACCCGGAGATCAGGTGGTTTCACCCGGAGCAGGTGGAGGAGATGGCCGCGGCGCTGGCAGGGTTCTTTGCCGTGTAGGGGCGGGTTTAAAACCTGTTCCTCCGGACTGCGGAGTTGCCCGGCCGCCAGGCCATTCTCCTTGCATCAGCCACGCAAATGCGCTAATTTAAATAATTGCGCCAGTCCGGAGGCGCCGGCGCGCCGCCCCCGGCCCGGGCCCCATGGGGCTGATGATCCTGGGTGCGGGGGGATGGCCGCCCTGGCGGCATTCCCCATAAATTAAAACACGAAGGTAAACACCGGGCGACTCCATCACAGGCTGGAAGCCTGTGCCACTTTAAGGAAATGGTGGGCAGCGCCCACCCTACCGGGCGACCCAGCGGGTCGCCCCTACAACTCAGATATGTGGGTCTATCTCAGCAAAAGACTACTGTTGATGATTCCCATGCTCCTGGGGATCACCCTGGTCTCCTTCCTGGTGATCCACCTGGCCCCGGGCACCCCCACGGAGTTGCAGACCACCATGAACCCCAAGGCGTCGCTGGAGGCCCAGAAGCGCCTGCGGGAACTCTACGGTCTGGATAAACCCCTGCCGGTGCAGTACTGGGATTGGCTCAAACGCATCAGCCGCCTGGACTTCGGCCGCTCCTTCTCCCCGGATCGGCGTCCGGTGTGGGACAAGATCCGGGAGCGCATCGGCGTCACCCTGGGTCTCAATCTCCTGAGCCTGCTGATCATTTTGGCGGTGGCCCTGCCCCTGGGGGTGCTGGCCGCCCAGCACGCCCATTCCTGGTTCGACAAAGGCACCACCCTGTTGGTCTTTTTCGGCTTCGCCATGCCTTCCTTCTGGCTGGCCTTGCTGCTGATGCTGTTCTTCGGGGTCTATCTGGACTGGCTGCCCATCTCCGGCCTCACCTCCCTGGGCTTCTCCCATTTTTCCCTCTGGGGAAAGATTAGCGACCTCACTGCCCACGTCACCCTGCCGGTGCTGGGCTCCGCCTTCATGGGCCTGGCCGGCGTCTCCCGCTACATGCGGGGCAGCATGCTGGAGGTGATTGGCCAGGACTACATCACCACCGCCCGGGCCAAAGGGCTGCCGGAGCGAGTGGTCATCTTCAAACACGCCCTGCGCAACGCGCTTCTGCCGGTGATCACCATATTGGGGTTCAGCCTGCCAGGCCTCATTGGCGGCAGCGTCATCTTCGAGACCATTTTCGCTATTCCCGGCATGGGGCAGTTGCTTTGGATGGCGGTGATGGCCCGGGATTATCCGGTGGTGATGGGAGAGCTGGTCATCGTGGCCTTCCTCACCCTGCTGGGCAACCTGCTGGCGGACCTGGCCTACGGACTGGCGGATCCCCGGATCAGGATGGGGTGATCATGAGAATCAGCGAATTCTGGGTTCGCCTCTGGCGCAACCGCCTGGCCATAAGCGGCCTGGCCCTGGTCCTGGGCCTGTTCGCCGTGGCCCTGCTGGCCCGCTGGCTGGCCCCCTACAACCCCGACTTTATTGACCTGAAACAGGTGCTCATGCCTCCCAGCGCGGCCCACCTGCTGGGCACCGACACCCTGGGCCGGGATGTCTTGAGCCGCATCATCTACGGGGCCCGGGTGTCGCTGCTGGTGGGCTTTGTGGCGGTGGGGATCGCCACCCTGGTCGGCGTGCTGGTGGGGGCCCTGGCGGGTTATTACGGCGGGGTGCTGGACCAGATCCTGATGCGCCTGGTGGACCTGATGCTCTGTTTCCCCACGATCTTTCTGATCCTGGCGGTGATCGCGGTGCTGGGGCCCAGCATCTGGAACATCATGGCGATCATCGGCCTCACCAGTTGGATGGGGGTGGCGCGGCTGGTGCGGGCGGAGTTTCTCTCACTGAGGGAGCGGGAATTCGTGGTGGCGGCCCGGGCCCTGGGGGCCTCGGACG
>JBAVAG010000117.1:0-15751 GCA_049585595.1 Desulfobaccales bacterium | reverse complement strand
TTGAGGCGGCCAGGGACGGCCGCCCCACCAGTGAATGAAGGGGATTTGAAATGACTTCTAGTGTTATGCCCCTACAATTATCTTACCAAAAGATTTGAGATAACCCCCCCTCCCTGAGAGGGGAGGGTGGTGGGGCTCTGGGAGCTGGGGCGGCAGGAGGCCGCCGCAAGGAGCACCGGCAAGATGCCGGTGCCACCAAGCCAAGAGGAAATGGTGGGCAGTGCCCACCCTACAGAGGCGGCCGCAGTAGATGAACAATAAATTACCACCCCCACCCGGTGTCGCCCCCTCAAGGGGGAGGGAAAAAGGCAAAGCATTTAGGCAACCTTGAGGAGGGGTATGAATGGTCTTGTAGGGGCGCACCCGTGTGTGTGCCCCTTACGAAAGAGTGGGCCCTGTAGGGGCGGGTTTTAAACCCGCCCCTACAGGGCGGACACATGGGTCCGCCCCTACGAAAAACCATTCGCACGTCCTTGTGCAAAATCTCTGCTGGAGACCACTGGCCCTGCCCGCTTTTAAGACCTTTTCCGCCAGTCCCGGGTCACGTTGGTCAATAGGAACTCCTTGACCAGGCGCCGCCAGCCCAAATTGGGGAACTGACCGTAGACATCGTCGACGACCTCGCCGCCACTGGGGAGGGTGGCGCCCACGGTGCTGTCCATGATGTACAGCAGGCGGTGGGATTCTTGGTCGATCCAGGTGGCATTGGCCTCCCCGAAAAACAGCTTCTCCAGATTTTTCCTGAGATTGGCGGGCGAGACCTTGAACAGCCAGCCCTCTCCATAGGGATCGCGGTTGATCAGGCCGGGGTCCTGCTGCACCTTGGGATTGACGGCCGCGATGGCGCCATCCAGCGGCGCCTCGAGGGAAGCCTTGTTTCCCTGTCTGAGCAAGGCCATGCAAATATGATCCTGATAGTAAACCTTGCCGATCTGAGGCAGCTTGAGTTCGTCAGCTTGACCCAGGATCTTTTGGGAAAAGTCATCCAATCCCACCCGCACCTGGCCGCTCTCCTCCAAGGCTGCCCAGGTGTGCCCCCGGTGCAGGTAATAGAAGCTAACGGGTACCTTGAAGCCAAAGACATTGACCATTTGCGCCCCTGAAGGCGTCTTTGGATCTTGAGGATTCATGACCTGTGCTCCTCGTTAAGCGGGATCTGTTCTCTACATCTCAGGATGCAGCAAGAAGTGGGCCAACCTGGGAAAATTTATTATCTATCACAAATCATTAGTAAATTTACCAGGGCCACCCCGGCCCGGACCGATTGACTATTAGGAAGGAGTCGCTTTTTTGTTGAATAATTCAACAAAAAATTTTATCAATAGGCTATCTTATTGATGTTACAATATTATTTAGTGATTAAGATTTCGACATTACCTTTTGCGTACTGTGGAAATTATCGACAAAATAATGGCCCTCTTATATTAATGGGGTCTTAATAATTCTTCCCTTGCATTTTCACCGGATTCATTTTAGCTTTAGCAATCCGCCGCAAATCCGGCTTTCTTTGTACAACTAACAGGTCGTTAAAGGGCGGGAATAGACTAACAGAAAGGCGCGGACTATGAAAAATCTGGTCGTTTTGGGGTATGGCGCCGGCGGCACCATGGTCGCCACCAAGCTACGGGAAAAGCTGGAAGAATCCGAATGGAAGATCACCGTCATCGATCGGGACTGGCAGCACCACTACCAACCGGGCTGGCTCTTCATCCCCTTCGGCATTTATACCCAGGAAGAGTGCGTTAAGCCCAAGCTCGATTTTGTCCTCAAGGGCATCGATTTCGTCCTGGATGAAGTGACCAATATCGACCCGGTCAAGAAGCGGATCAAGACCAAGAAAGGCCATTATGATTACGACTGGCTGGTGGTGGCCACCGGCTGCCGCATCATGCCCGGGGAAGTGGAGGGCATGATCGAGGGCTGGCGGGGCGACATTCAAGACTATTATACCCCCGAAGGCGCCGTGGCCCTCCACAAGAAATGGAAATACTTCAAGAAGGGCAGAATCGTCCTCAATATTGCCGAGATGCCCATCAAGTGCCCGGTGGCCCCCCTGGAGTTCATCTTTATGGCCGACTGGTTCTTCACGGTCAACGGGGTGCGGAAGGATATCGAACTGGAACTGGTGACCCCGCTCTCCGGCGCCTTCACCAAGCCGATGGCATCCGCGGCGCTGACCAAACTGTGCGAGGAAAAAAATATCAAGATCACCCCCAATTTCGATATCGCCGAAGTCAACGCCTCCGCCAAAATTATCACCTCCGCCAAGGGTGATGAGGTCAATTACGATCTGTTGGTGGCCATTCCCCCCAACTTCGGGGCCCAGGTCATCATCGACAGCGAAATTGGCGACCCCATGGGCTACATCGACACGGATAACGGCACCTTGAAGGCCAAAAAGTACGAAAATATGTACGTGGTGGGCGACGCCACCAACGTTCCCACTTCCAAGGCGGGGGCCGTGGCCCACTACGAATCGGACATCATCGTCATGAACCTCATTCGGGAGCTCGATGGCCAGGAGCCTTTACCGGAGTTCGACGGCCACTCCACCTGCTTCATCGTCACCGGTTACGAAAAGGCCAGCCTCATCGACTTCAACTATAAAGTCGAACCCCTGCCGGGCAAGTACCCCTTCCCGGGTTTGGGACCCTTCACCCTCTTGGGGGAAAGCTACGTCAACTACTGGGGCAAAATGATGTTCAAATGGGTCTATTTCAACATGATGCTCAAGGGCAAGGAACTTCCCCTGGAACCCCAGATGTTCATGGCCGGCAAAATGCTCAGCCATGTCTACCACGTTTATGGTTAAGGGGGGCAGGGGCATGACCGCTAAAAACCCGAGCACAGAGCAAATGCTGCTGGAACGCCTGGACCGGATGGAAAAGCAATTGCAGACCCTGGTCAAGGCCCAGCAGGGCCTGGCGGAGTTGAAGAACGATCTCTCCCCCCTGCTGAACTCAGCCGTCAAAATCGTCATCGACGAACTGGGGATGGTGGAGGCCGGCTTTCAATTGGAAGACATCTTCGACCTGGTGAAAAGGGGTATGCGCAGCATCCGCAACCTCACCCAGGCCTTGGAGACGATGGAGAACCTCTTCGACCTGTGGAACGCCATGGAGCCCATGCTGAAGTCCACGGTGCCCAATCTCATCAACTACATGGACAACCTGGAGCGGAAGGGGGTGTTCCGGACTTACTCGGCCATGCTGGAGGTCCGGGCCAAGGTGGCGCAGCACTATCCCTCCGAGGAAATCACCGCCATGGGGGACGGCTTCGTCGTGCTCCTGAGCCTCCTCAAGAAACTGTCTAAGCCCGAGATGATCGATTTTATCAACAGGCTGATGGAGATTCCCTTGGGGCTAAATCTGCAGGCCTCCAAACCGGTGGGCGCCATGGGCATGCTCTCCGCCATGGGGAACAAAGAGACCCGGCAGGGTCTGGGGGTGGCCCTGGAACTAACCAAGGCCCTGGGCAAGCTCAAGACCGATTAGGCCCGGGACTGCGGCGCCCGCGCCGCTTCGGCGATATCAGCATGCTATTCCGATGCAGCCAAATCCCCTCTCCCCCTGTAGGGGCGGGGGTTCCTCGCCCGGGCGGCGAGACGCCGCCCTTTCCGGCGAGGGGACGACACCGGTTGAGGGGTGTTTTCAGCGGCCATTTTATCCCCCCCTCACCCTGCCCTCTCCCCCCCAAAGGGGGAGAGGGAAATAACTTGTAAATTCCATTGGATCTGTAGGGGCACAGTGGCACAGGCTTCCAGCCTGTGAAGGGGTCGCCCCTAGCCGAGAACAGCAGGGAAGGGTTCTTAATTCCCTTGAAATAATTAGCTAATGGGCACGCCTAAGTTCCAACAATTCTCCGCTGCCTGCCTCATAGCCTAAACCTTGCCGGACACTACTACCCCCCCGTTTTCCAATGGGGTAAAATCGATCAATTTCATGGGATAGTCGATCGCGGCACAGACTAGAAGGTATTGCAAAACCTGATCTCATTGTCATCCTGAGCGAAGTGAAAGATCTCAAGTGACAATTTTAGCCAGACCGCGGTTTTGCAATAGCTTCCAGATCGGGGCGCCGGATACACCCTGGATGGCCTTCATGTCCATCTTGTCCAAGCAGGAGCTTGGGAAAAAAAATTGCGTTCCCAAACAGGAGCTTGGGAACGAGACAAAAATAGTATTAGAAGCTATTGCAAAAACTGATGAGCCCAGGCTAAAGCCTGCGGCTACCAGTATTCGTTCCTTCATTTCGTTCAGGAGGACAATGAAAATCAGGTTTTCCCATGGCTTCTAGATTCTTCGCTTCGCTCAGAATGACATTCCGCGTCAGACTGAGGTTTTGCAATGGCTTCTAGGGCTAATATCTCATATCTGGAAGAGGAAGACATCGTGCTGGATATCAAAGACGCGGTGGCGGTCATTACCGGGGGAGCGGGAGGCATTGGCGAAGAGCTGGCCAGGTACTGGGTGCGGCAGGGGGGCAAGGTGGTGGTCTCGGACGTCAGCGCCGCAGGATTGAGCCGGGTTGCAGCCGAGATCCAGGCCATGGGCGGCCAGGTGGCCACCCTGGCCGCGGATACCACCCGGGAGGAGGATTGCTCCAGGCTGGCAGACCTGGCCATCGAGAAGTTTGGCCGCCTCAACCTGGTGGCCCCGGCCGCCGGCATCATCCGGGATGGCCTGATGGTAGCCACTGACCGGGAAACGGGCAAGGTCGCCAAGAAAATGTCCCTGGCGGACTTCCAGGCAGTCATCGACATCAACCTCACCGGGGTCTTTCTCACGGTCCGGGAGTGCGCGGCGCGCATGATCGACCATGGCTGCCGGGGGCTGATCTGCCTGTTTTCCTCCACCGCTTCCCTGGGCACCGCCGGTCAGATCAATTATGCTTCCACCAAGGCGGCCATGAGCGTGATGCCCAAAGTGATCACCGCCGAGTTCTGCCGCCGCGGCCTGGCGGCCCAAATCCGCTGCGTGGCCATTGCCCCGGGGTATGTGGGCACTCCCATGGTTAAGGGCATGGATCAGAAGGCCCTGGGGAAAATCCTGGAACAGGTCCCCATCGGCCGCCTCGTTGAGCCAGGAGAAGTAGCCTCACTTATCGGGGAGATTTATCGCAACGAAGCCATCGCCGGGGAGACCTTTTTCATCCACGGCGGCCTGCGCCTTGGATCGAGAGGATAAGGCCGCCATTTCCAGGAAAACCAGTCCCAGCTCACCCCAAATGACCCCGGCGCCTAAAGTGGCCGGGGGTATCTTTTTTGAGCCTTGAAAATATTTTTACCAAATTGTCGATTCCGAAAACCGGGGGCGCCGGCCCGGCGGCAGTCCGGGAGCTGACCGCGACGGCCACCTTAAGAAGAAAGGGGCGGCCGTCAACAGCCGCCCCTCCCCAGGGAAGGATCATCCCGGGATTGCGCCCGGAAGCCGCCTAAAAGGCATAAGAGGCGCTGATCATGGGGGTGTATTTCTTAACCCCGTTTTTGCCGGCCAGATCAATTGAGGAGCCAACTTCGAAGGACAATTTATCGGTGGCCAGGTATTCGAGGCCCGGCAAAATCCCCAGATAGGTCTCGGGTGTCTGATACCCTTGAATGGTATAGATGTTGCTCCAGGTCCAGGTGCTGTACATTTCCAGGAGGGCGACAAATTTCGGGGTCAGGGGTAATTCCGCCGCCAGGTTGAAGGCCACATTTTCCCGGGAAACGACATTTTCAAAATTGTTCTGATAAATGTTAACCGGACTGTTGATCCAGATGTTGCTGTAAAGTAAAAAGGGCTTCACCCATTTAAACATGTTGACGCCGGTGGTGAAGGTCAGGGCCCCGGAGCCGATGGCATCCACTCCCAGAAGGTTGGGGTTGAGGTGGGAGGCATGCCCGGTGGGAATGGTGCCAAAACCCGCCACCGCGCTCACCGCCGGCATGATGTCGCCTTCCTCCACCAGGAGGTATTTGCCCATCAGGGTCAGGTCCCCGATGCCTTCGTAATTGGCGGAACGGTTGCCGTTGGGCCCGGGAACGGTCGCACCATTGCCCCAGTAGTCGATGAAGGGGGCAACCAGATAGACTTCCATATTCTTCATGAGGCCATAGGTGACCTTCACCGGCATATTGTAGGTGTAAAAATTGCCCCCGATGCTCACCGTCCGCCAGTTGGAGTTGAAGGTCCCCGGGTAGAAGGACAAGGCCGAGAGGACCGAGATACTGACATGGCCGGTGTCGATGGGGGTGGTGTAGTCGGTGAGGATGGGGCCGGCGGTGGAGGGAGCTGTTTCTTTTTTCTCTTCGGGTGGGGGAGTCCCTGCGGGGGTTCCCGCCGCGACCTCCGGGGTAGCGGTTTGCGCCAGGGCCGGCGCCGCGGCCAGGCCTCCCAGGCCTCCCAGAAAGATTAATAAAGCCAGACAGATCAGGACCTTTCCCTTGATGCCGTAACCCGAAAGCCGATGTCTAATCATCCAAGTTTCCCCCTATGCGTTTGATGCTCGTTGACGGTTAAAAATCATGGCGCCCGGTTGCTTGAGGCGAAGCTTCGGGGCCTTCACTTTGTTGTCAGTATGCTCACTAGGCGCCGGTGGGTCAACGGGAGAGTCCGATTGCCAAAATCGGGCGGAGGAGCCCCCTCCCCCGCCCCATCGGTTAAACCGCGGCGTCGCCGGTCTCCCCGGTGCGGATGCGGATGACCTCCGCCACCGGGTAGACGAAGATCTTGCCGTCCCCGATCCGGCCGGTGCGGGCGTTGGCCACGATAGTCTCCACCACGGTTTGGGCCTTTTCATCCGGGGTGACTACTTCAATTTTCACCTTGGGGAGGAAATCGACCTGGTATTCCAACCCCCGGTAAACCTCCCGGATGCCCTTTTGCACTCCGAAGCCCTTGACCTCAACCACCGTCATACCTTTCACGCTGATGGCGTGCAGGGCCTCCTTCACCGCTTCCAATTTGAAAGGCTGAATTATCGCCTCTACCTTTTTCATTCGCTTCTCCTATAGATACGCTTTGCAGAAGTCAGCAATTTTTTGGATCATGGGCAGGCAGGCCGAGCACTCCTGCCATCATTCCGCGGTTGCCACGCTTTCAGAAGTGTAGCAAGGCATCCCGAATTCCGGAACGTCGAGACCTACCTTCTCCACCTCTGCAGTAACGCGCAGCGGATAGACAGCGTTGATGATTTTGAATACCACGTAGGTAAACCCGAAGGCAAATACCGCCATGAGCGTGGCCCCGCCGATCTGGGTAAAGAACTGGGTCACGTCCCCATGCAGCAGGCCGGTTACCCCCTGGCCGGCCGTCCCCAGGTAGGTCGTGGCGCCGACCCCGTTCCAGCCGGCGCCGTAGGTGCCATCCGCGAAGATGCCGACACAAACCCCGCCCAGCCAGCCGCAATAGCCGTGCACGGAGACTGCCCCGCAGGGGTCGTCAACCTTGAGCACCCGTTCGTTAAAGAGAACCCCCAGGCAGACTACTATGCCGGCAAGAATGCCGATAATAATGGCTGAGTTGGGGCTGACAAACGCACAAGGGGCGGTGATGGCCACCAGACCGGCGAGCATGCCGTTGCACGCCATCGAGATATCGGGCTTACCGAAAATGAAGTACCAGAAGACCAATGCCGTCGCCGAAGCCGAACAGGCGCAGAGGTTCGTGTTCACGGCAATCACCGAAATGCGCAGGTCCGTGGCGCCCAGGGTGGAACCGGGGTTAAAACCCATCCAGCCGAACAGGAGAATGAAGGTGCCGATCACCACAAAAGCCAGGTTGTGGGCTGGAAAGGCTCTCGGCTTGCCGTCCGGACCGTACTTGCCCAGGCGGGGGCCCAGGATGACCGCCAAGGCCATGCCGCAGAAGCCGCCCATGCCGTGGACCACGGTCGAGCCCGCAAAATCTACGTAGCCGTGGGCCCACCCCAGGGTGGAACCCAACTGCGAGAGCCAGCCGCCGCCCCAGACCCAACATCCGAACATGGGGTATAAGATGGCGCCCATGAAGATCTCGCAGAGGATGAAGGCCCAGAAAGTGATCCGCTCACAGATGACGCCCACGATGATATAGGCGGCCGTCTCCATGAATACGACTTCAAAAAGGGTGAGGCACAAGCTGCCGGCGTCGTAGGCCGGGCCGCTCAGGAAAAAGCCCTTGCCGCCCAAAAGGCCCCAGAGACCGCTCCCTAAGAGGAAGTGGTCCAAGGTTGGCGTCCCTCCAATATTCGTCGGGGCCGCATTAATTGCGGCGCCGCCATATTGGAAGGCGAAGCCGCACACATAGTAGGCTAAAAAGGCGAAGACATAAGCGGCGAAGTTAAGCATCATCAGATGGCCGGCGTTCTTCCGGCGCACCAACCCGCAGGTGAGCAGGGCGAAGCCTGCCTGCATGAAGAGCACCAGGTAGCCGCAGATGAGAGTCCAGGTAAAGTTGATCGCTATATGGTTGTGCCCGACCGCGTTGGCGAGATTGACCGCTAAAGGCTCTTTGGCTGCCTGAGCCTTGTATGCGTCGAATGCCTTTTTCAATGCTGGATAGTCAGGGGCCTTGGTGTCGGTCGGCTCAGTAACGACAAAGGCAGTACCGGCCGCATCGGCAGCATTGGACGCATCCCCTGTGGCAATTCCCGCGGGGTCGGGCTTGGGCCCCGGAGCTTGAGCCACGGGCGCGGCCGCGGGCGCCGCCGCGGGGGCGACCGCTTCATCCGCGGCGGCCGCCAGCAGCGGGGCCGCCAATGATACCAGCATGAAAACCAGCAGACAAAGAACCAATCGTTTTGATCGCACTTGGTTGTTCCTCCCTCAAGAAATTGGTTTTAACTAAAAATGAAAAGGGCGCCTTTCAACTGAGGGAAGGGGAAGCAATTGTTGTGCCATACTATATTGATAGAAATATCAATATGTTAAGCTAAAAGCCCCTCAATCATATTGTACAATGTTGTAGATTATTAATTTATGATTTACCTTTTGTGTCATTTTTAACCGCTCTAGGTTTTGTAACTAGCTAATTTTATCAATTGATAATGTCACTTATGGTATACAATTTTGAAGGTTTACATTTGGAGATTTGACAAAAAGAGGGGGCGGCTCGCCTCCAGGGTGAGCCGCCCCCTAAGCCTGAACTGGTTGATTCTTGGATGCCGCCCGCTTAAACCGCCTTTTCCCCGGTCTCTCCGGTGCGGATGCGGATAACCTCCGCCACCGGGTAGACAAAGATCTTGCCGTCCCCGATGCGGCCGGTGCGGGCTTCCTTGATGATCGTATCCACGATGGCCTGCGCCTTCTCATCCGGCGCCACCACCTCGATCTTCGCCTTGGGGATAAAATCGACCTGGTATTCCAGGCCCCGGTAGACTTCCCGGATGCCCTTTTGCACTCCGAATCCCTTGACTTGGGTGACGGTCATGCCCTGGACGCCGAGGGCGTGCAAGGCCTCCTTTACCGGCTCCAGCTTGAAAGGCTGAACGATGGCCTCGATCTTCTTCATTTTTTCTCCTTAATTACAGACTGTAGCCAATTTCCTGGTGTTCGCTGAGGTCCAGACCCCGAACTTCTTCATCGACGCTGACCCTGAGGCCCATGGTGGCATCCAGGATTTTAAAGAGGATGAAGCTGACCACGAAGGAATAGATTAGCGTTGCCGCCACGGCCACGAACTGGATACCCAATTGCCCGGGATTGCCGAAGAACAGCCCGTTGGCCCCGGCCGGGTTTATCAATGTAGAGGCGAACAGCCCGGTCGCGAGGGCGCCCACGATTCCCCCGACGCAGTGAACCCCCACCACGTCCAGGGAATCGTCATAGCCCAGCTTCGGTTTGGCCAGCACCGCCAGGTAGCAGATGACCCCGGCCAGGATGCCGATGATGATGGCGGACATGGGGCCGACGAAGCCGGCGGCGGGGGTGATGGCCACGAGACCCGCCACCGCCCCGGAAGCTGCGCCCAGGGTGGTGGGCTTGCCCCGGTGGACCCATTCCGCCCCGACCCAGGCCAGGGTGGCGGCGGCAGTAGCCAGATGGGTGGCGGTGAAGGCGGAGCTGGCCAGGGCCCCGGCCGCCAGGGCGCTGCCGGCGTTAAACCCGAACCAGCCGAACCACAACAGGGACGCCCCCAGGATGGTCATGGGCAGGTTGTGGGGGATGAAGGACTCGGTGCCGTCGCCATGGCCGGCGTAACCCTTGCGGGGCCCCATCACCAGGACGGCGGCCAGGGCGGCGATGCCGGCGTTGATGTGCACCACGGTGCCGCCGGCGAAATCGAGAGCCCCCAGGTTCTTCAACCAGCCGCCGTCACCCCAGACCCAGTGGGCGACGGGATCGTATACCAGGGTGGCCCATAAGACCATGAAAACCAAGAAGGTCTTGAACTTCATGCGCTCGGCAAAGGCGCCGGTGATCAATGCCGGGGTAATGACGGCAAACATGCACTGGTAGATCATGAAGGTCTGATGAGGAATGGTGGGGGCATAGGCCTTAAAGGGTTCAAAACCCACGCCGTTCAGCCCAAACCAATCGAGGTTGCCGATGAGGTGCCCCACGTCCGGGCCAAAGGCCAGGCTGTACCCATAGATGGCCCAAAGGACGCTGATAACCCCCAGCAAAACAAAATTTTGCATGATGGTGCCCAGGACATTCTTTTGGCGCACCATACCCCCGTAAAAGAGCGCCAAACCCGGGGTCATCAGCATCACCAGGGCCGCGGACACCAACATAAAGGCATTATCGCCCGAATTCATGCCACCATTCCCTCCTTTGTCTAAATTTATATTTCCAGGAGCAAATGGCGTGCCACTTTTGGTTGCCAATAGTTTCAATAGTTTCTACAAGTTACCCATCTAAAGGGCGGTTGTGTTAACAATTCTGCAAAATTACGATAATTAAGCTACAACTATGTTAATTTAGGCGCTCAAAACCCGGTGGGGAAAATAGGTAGTTACATTTTTGCTGTTTTCCAGGGAAACCCGGCCAAAAATTAGCGCGGCCCGGTTTTTTATCTTCTGCGGCCTCGATCTTGGCGCCGCGACTTTCCGGAGGCGCCCCTGCTTTAGCTCGCGAAAATCCTTAATAAAAATGAGCGCAGGCTAAAGCCTGCGGCTACCAGAAAATCGGTTTTTAAAAATATTTCTGAAACATTCCGATAGGATGCTGAACGATGCGAGACATTGACAGGAAGACGGGAAAATCGAGGTGGGAACTGCCCCCTATCCCTCAGGCGCTCCCGAAGGCGCTGCCGGGGAGGCTTTCTCTTCCTCACCGGCTGGGTCTGCGAACAATGTTGGAGGGTGCGTCTCACGCACCATTAATAGATTCAGCGGCAAGGGGGGCACGGGGGCGACCCGAATTTGTTGGTCACGAGGGGAGCAATTTTTGGGGCGGATTCCTGGAAAAAGACCGGTTTGCCGCTTCAATCCATATCGAATTTAGGGCCCGGGAAATCGGGTTGGAGGTCAGGGTTCCCGGCCCTTCCCCCGGTGGGGAAAGGATTTGAGAGGTAGGGCGGGACTGCCGACCCTGTCCTTATGCCGCCTGCTCTCGCCCTCCTCCCGACAGATCCCAGGCCAGGCGGGCGGCCCCCAGGAGGCCGGCGTCGTCTCCCAGTTGAGCCGGGACGACGCTGAGCGCTTCCAGCGGGAACAGCGTAAGGCGGTGGTGCAGCTCCTCGGCCAGTGACGGCTGGAAGACCTCCCAGGCCCGGGCAAAGCCGCCGCCAATGATCACCCGGGAGAGCCCCAGGAGGTGCACCGCGGCCGCGATGGCCTGCGCCAGGCTGCGCCCCACCCGGTCGAAGGCCTTGAGGGCCAAAGGGTCCCCGTTCTCGGCAGCCACCACCAGAGTTTCCCCCTGGATAGCGCCGGGATCGGTGACATAGAGATCCTGGAGCCAGGAGGAGACCCCCTGGGCCAGTTGCTCCTTGACCCAGGCTACGGTCCAGGAGGCCGAGGCCAGGGTCTCCAGGCAGCCCCGGTTGCCGCAATGGCATTTTCGGCCATTCGGCTCCAGGGTAATGTGGCCGATCTCCCCGGAGGTGCCTTGGCAGCCCTGCCACAGGCAGCCGCCCAAGATGAGGCCTCCTCCCACCCCGGTCCCGAGGGTGATGCCCAACAGGTTCTGGTGGCCGGCGCCGGCTCCCAGCCAGTGTTCCCCCATGGTAAAAAGGTTGGCGTCGTTTTCCAGGAACAGCGGCCAGGCCACAGACCGGGAAAGAAGCGCCACCAGGGGGCAGTCGTTCAGGCCCGTCAGGTTGGGGGAAAAGGCGATGCGCCCTTCCCGGGAAAGAATCCGGCCGGGGATGCCCAGGCCCACGCCTCGGATCTGAACGCCCAGGGAGCCGGCTTTCTCGCCGCAGGCCGCCAGGTGCTGGGCCAGGGTGGAGATCAGGGCGTCCCGATCGGAACTGGCGGGCGTAGCCCGCTCCCAGCGGGCCAGGATCTCGCCGGGCGCTGAGACCAGGGCCAGACGCAGGTTGGTGCCCCCCAGATCGACGCCCACTACCGCCGCCTTTTTTGTCATCAGGTCCTCATTTCCGGAAGGGCTTCCTTGAGGGTGGCCGTGCTGATCGCCCCGGCCCGCACCTGGCGGGGCGGGATCACGGTCAGGTCCACGATGGTGGAAGGCCGGCCTCCCGGGGTGGGGCCGGCGTCCAGGATCAGGTCCACTTCCGGACCCAGCTCCCGGGCCACCGCGGCCGCGGTCGTCAAGGGAGGTTGTCCGGAGCGGTTGGCACTTGTGCCGGTGACTGGAAACCCCAGGGCCGCCAGCACCCGGCAGACCAGGATATGCCCAGGCTGGCGCACGCCGATGGCCCCGGTGCCGCCGGTGAGCAAAGGAGGCAAATCCGGCCTGGCCGGTAATATCAGGGTCAGGGGCCCCGGCCAGAGCGGAGCCAGCAATGGGAAGGCCGGCGGCGCCGGCAGGGCCACCTGGGGCAACATCTCCGGCCCGGAGAGCAGCACCAGAAGGGGATTGCCCAGGGGGCGGCCCTTCACCCCGAACAATCTGGCGACGGCGGCCCCGTCAAAGGGATTGACCGCCAGGGCATAGAAGGTCTCGGTGGGCAGCGCCAGCAGGCCGCCGGCGCGCAGCAGGCCCCGGGCCTCGGCAAAAAAATCTGCGGCCAGCTCTTCCCGCCAAACCCAGAGGCGCCCCATACCCCATAATAACTACCGCCAACTCGCCTGGCAAGTGGCCGTCAGCCTGCAACTAGCATCTGCCAGTAAAAAATAGCGCCCCCACTCGCTAGTGGTATGTCTAGAATTGCTTATCCATTGAAAATGAATGATTTATAACCCCCCTTTGGAAAAGGGGGGGTAGGGGGATTAACATAAACTATTGAAATCACCCTAAAATCCCCATTTTTCAAAGGGGGACTTAACCATGCCAAGTCGCATTCATAAAATGAGCGCAAGCTAAAGCCTGCGGCTACCAGTAAAAATACAGGGGTCAGGGTTTAGGGATTAGGGGTCAGTAAAAGGCCCTGGCCTCTGGCCCCTAGCCTAAAACCTCTTCGAAAGTCTCCGCTTTTGTCATTCTGAGGGAGCGAAGCGACCGAAGAATCTCATAAATACAAGAAAATACGAGATCCTTCGCTTCGCTCAGGATGACAAAGTTGCTTTTCGCCGAGGTTTCCACCCCTGACCCCAAATCCCTGACCCCTAACGCCTAACACCTGCTCATTTGGCTTTCTCCCTCCTGACCTTTCCGGTCAGGTGATCGATATCTAGCCGCAGGACCGCAGTTCTTTCCAGGGAATTGGCGGCCTTCACCTTCCCCCGCTCCAGGAGGTCCGGGTCGTCGCGAAAATATTTTTCCACCAAGGCGATTAAGCCTTGCAATTTTTCCTGGTCAGAAGCGACTTCGTAAATTTTTCCGAAAACCATGGCGCTCTTATATTTCATACTAAAGGTATCGGGAAATTTAAAAATGGGTTCGGCTCCCTGGACGACACAGAAGGAGACTCGATTATCCCGCCGGATTAGATCCAATTTCTTGCCTTGCAAGGCGCAGTGCAGGTAAATGCTATTTTGCACATGGGCGTAGCTGAAAGGGACTCCATAGGCATAATCGTCGGCGCCATTCATGGATAAAAACCCGAACGAGCCGGTGGCCAAAATTTCCTCGGCCTCCGGCCGGTTCAGCCCCCGGTCAAGGCGTCTCAGCTCCTGGAACATGTTAATCTCCCTGGGGTCAGTAGTCAGTAGCCAGTGATCAGTAATCAGTAATCAGTAATCAGTGGGTAGGAAAAACTAAGCAAATTAAAGTATTAACTCCCTCTCCCCCAACTAAGATACAAGGGTTGGGCTGAGAGGGAATCCTGCTCAGATGTCAGCCTAGAAAATTCGGCTCGGTTTCACAAGAGCACCTCAAGGTTTAGGCCGCCCTTTCTTAGTGAAAGGGGCAAGCTGACCACGGCCGGCCGCAATTAGCCGCTGCCGCCTTACCTCAAACAGGGCCACGGCGCCGGCGGTGGCGGCGTTCAGGGAGCCGATTTCCGGGGCCGCCTGGGGGATGGCCAGGACCAGGTCGCACTGCCGGCGCACCCTGGGGCGCAGGCCCTTTTCTTCCCCGCCGATGACCAGGGCCAAAGGGCCGGTGAGGTCGGCCTGGTAGAGGCTAAGGGGCGCGGCGGCGTCAGCCCCGACGATGCGCAATCCCGCCTCCTGGAGGCGTCCCAGGCAGTCCGCCAGGTTGGTGACCCTGAAGACCGGCAGGTATTCCAGGGCCCCGGCTGCGGCCTTGGCCACCGCCGGGGTGAGACCCGCGGCCCGGTCCTTGGGTATGATGAGGCCGTGGGCCCCGGCGGCCAGGGCGCTGCGGCAGAGGTTGCCCAGGTTCATGGGGTCGGTGAGGCCGTCGGCGGCCACCAGCAGGGCGGGTTCCGGGAGCTCTCGCAGACGGTCCAGCAGCTCATCCTGGGAGAGGTAGGGATAGGCGCCCCGGCGGGCCACGATTCCCTGGTGGTGCGGGATGCCGCAGAGGCGATCCAGGTCGGCCCGCTCCCGGACCCTGAACCGCACGCCCGCGGCCCGGGCCAGGCGCCGCACCTCCTCCAGCCAGGGGCCGCCGACCCCGGCGGCCACGATGACCTCCTCCAGAGGGCTCTCCGGCCGGCGCAGGGCGGCCAGCACCGGATGGCGGCCGTAGATGATCCCACTCATAGACATTGATTATGGTAGAGTCGGCGCCCGCAGCGTTGATAAACCGCCGGGGGCGGCGATTCCCCTTTTCCTTCCCCGGTCCCTAATCCGGGAGCTGCGCAGTAGTCTCCAGCAAGGTGTTTGTTAATCTGCCCTTGTATTGTAAATATTGTGTCCCACGGAACCGTTGCCTAAATATTTTACCTTTTTCCCTCCCCCTTGAGGGGGCGACAGGTTGGGGTGGCTTCAAGGGCGGATCACCTCCCCCTCACCCTGCCCTCTCCCCCGTTGGGGGAGAGGGGAAAAAGCAAGATAAACCCATGTGTTAATCAAAGAAGATTTGGCAGACTATATTACAAACGCAGATTTGCAAAACCTTGCCTGCCACTACTGGGTCAGTGTGGGGGTGGTAAATTTGGAGCAGTAAGCAGCAAGCGGTAAGCAGTTATCTTTTCCTGCTCACTGCTCGCTGCTAACTGCTCACTTAATTGCCACCCTCCCCCCAACCCCCTCCCCTCTCAGGGAGGGGGGGTTATCTCAAATCTTTTGGTAAGATAATTGTAGGGGCATAACACTAGAAGTCATTTCAAATCCCCTTCATTCACTGGTGGGGCGGCCGTCCCTGGCCGCCTCAA
>JBAVAG010000116.1:0-8839 GCA_049585595.1 Desulfobaccales bacterium | reverse complement strand
GGTGATTATCTTAACCGAATATCGAAATCCGTATTTCACTTTCGGGAAAACCGCGGCTTCTCGAGATCGCCTTGAAACAACTTGATCTATCTGATAATTTGAAGGTTCTGCGAAAATCCAAGCGTGGGTTTTCTGGTCTTTGGGCAAGATCCGTTCCCGCCGGTCCTCCACGGGCAGCTTAAGGAGCGGGCCGATGCTGCTCCGGTAATCCATTATGGGCGTCTCCATCTCGCTTGCCAATCTGATCACCCTGACCCGGTTGCCGCTGTTGCTGCTGCTGGTGGCCTTGCTGTTCGTCGACAACTTCGCCCTGCAGCTCGCCGGGGTGGGACTGCTCATCATCCTGTTCCTGTTGGACTGGTTTGACGGCTACGTGGCCCGGGTCCGCCGTGAGGTCACCGAGATGGGGGCAATGCTGGATGTGGCCCTGGACCGCGCCGTGGAAAACATCCTGTGGATCACCTTCATGTATCTGGCCATGGTGCCTCTATGGGTGCCCATTGTCTTTCTGATCCGCTCCTTCATCGTGGACGGGGTCCGGGGGGTGGCCCTGGCCCGGGGTAAATCCGGCTTCGGCATGATGCACTCCCCCCTGGGAAAATTCCTGGTGGCCTCCCGGTTCATGCGGGCCTTCTATGGCCTGGCCAAGGCCGTGGTCTTCTGCCTCCTTTACCTGACTCATGCCCTGGGCCTGAAATATCCCGAGGCCATGCAAACCTTGCAATCCGGCAACCAAGTTCTTATTTTCCTGGTAGTGGCTCTCTGCGTGGTGCGAGGCGTCCCCGTGCTCCTGGATGGCCGCGTCTATTTCGGAACCCCAAAAACTTGAGCCTGCCAGGGAACTTCATGGCCGGTCCGGGAAATCGCATGAGACGGGTGGCCGCCATTTTCGACGTGGACCAGACCCTGGTCCAGGGATACACGGAAAGGCTCTTTTTTCGCTTCCTGATCCGGCATGCCTTCCTCAGCCTGCCCCAAGCCTTGACCTATCTGGGCCACCTGGCCGTAAACCCCCAGGCGCGGTTTCAGGACAAGGGCTATCTGGCCGGGTTGACTGTGTCCGAGGTCCTGGCCCTGGCCCGGCAATGTTACCAGGAGGAGATCGCTCCCCGGGTGAGCCGCCGGGGGATCTCCTGCGTCATGGAGCACCGGGACTCCGGGCATACGGTCATCCTGCTCAGCGGCTCCCTGTCCTTCCTGCTGCTGCCCCTGCAAGAGGAGCTGGGGGCCGAATGGCTGATTGCCACCGAACTGGGCCGGGACAATGGCAGGTTCACCGGCAAAATCCAGGGCCTTCATCCCCGGGGGGAAAACAAGGTTCGCCTCCTCTCGGAGCTGGCCCTGGGCCAGGGATTGGACCTGCAGGGCTCCTACGCCTATGCCGACCATATAGAGGACCAGCACCTGTTTCGCTCCATCGGCAATCCGGTGGCGGTAAATCCCTCCTGGCGGCTGAAACGCCAGGCCCGGCGGCAACGCTGGCCGATCCGCTATTTTTAGCCGCGGCCCGCCTTGGGGACGGAGCTCAGGCCCCGGCTTGACGGGGGCGTTCTTTTGGGGTAGCACTAGTGTCGTCTCTCAGATGTGCCTTTATTAAATAATGCCATTATCCATGGGCATTTAAAATGTAGCCGCAAGCTTTAGCTTGCGAAAAAATTAGGAAAAAATGAGCCCAGGCTGAAGCCTGCGGCCACATAAACCCCTGATATTTTGTTAAGATTTTCTGAGACACGACACTAGCGTAGGGTGGACCATGGACGAGGCGCTAATCATCAAGCAATTGAAACAGCGGGTGGAAGAGGAGCTGCGCCAGCGGGAGACGGCCCTCCTGGAGTTTTGGCTTCAAGAATTAAAGAGTCTTGACGCCAAACGCCACAAGGAACTGGCGGCCCTGCAAAGCGACTTGAGAAGCTTCATCAGCCGGATGGAGACCCGGCTGCGCACCCTCAAAACAGGTCCCAGGTAGTTAAAAGGCAAAAGTAAAAAGGCAAAAATTCCGGGAGAAATTCAGCCAAGATGTATGAGCTCAAGGTCATCACCCAGTTTGCCGCGGCGCACCGCCTGGAAAACTTTTGCGGCAAATGCGAGGGCCTCCACGGCCATAATTGGAAAGTGGAGGTGACTCTGGCGGGGGAGAAGCTGGACGCGGCCGGCCTGCTCATGGATTTCGGCGAGATCAAGGCCAGAACCAACGCCTTGCTGGAAGAGATCGATCATAAATATCTGAACGAACTGGAGGCCTTTCAGAGGCAGAATCCCTCCTCGGAAAACCTGGCGCGCCACCTGTATGAGCGGCTGGCGGCCGCCCTGAACCGGGACGGCGTCCGGGTCTCCCGGGTCAACGTCTGGGAATCGGACACCTCCTGCGCCTCCTACTACCGGGATGAGACAGCAGTTTGAGAGCCGCCGCGGCTGGCCTTTATTTATGCGATTTTTTGTTGTATCATTGCCAATTGGAAGAATCTGGAACAGCGGCTGGCCAACCAGCCTCCGGGAGCCGTGGTCAAAGAATATGCTGCCAACCTAATCAGGACCCTGCGCCGGGAAAGGGTCTTTCCCCTGGTCCTGGCGATGGTCGTCATCATTCTCTTGGGGGCCGCCGGCTTCTCCCTGACCGAGCCCCGGGACGGGACCTGGCTGCAGCAATTCGGCCGGGGGGTCTGGTGGGCCCTGGTCACCCTGACCACCGTGGGTTACGGGGACGTGGTCCCGGTCACTCTCCTGGGACGGCTCGTGGGCAGCGCCGTCATTTTTTCAGGAGTTGTGACCCTCGCCATGGTCACGGCCACCGTGGCTTCGGTCTACATCGAGCGGAAGCTTCGCCGGGAGCGCGGATTGGAACCGCTTAAGACGACCCACCACATCCTGCTTTTGGGCTGGCACGAAGACGCGGATATCCTTCTGGACCAACTCCTCAAGCGGCTTTCCCCGGAAATCCCCCTAGCCCTGGTCAACCAGCAGCCCTCGGAGATGCTGGAGGCGCTGCAAGACCGTTTTCCCGGCCATCCCCTCGTCTATCTCCGAGGAGAATATTCCCGGGAGGAAGTCCTCCTGAAGGCCAACGTCCGCGAGGCCCTCAAGGCCATTATCCTGGCCGAGCGGCAACCGGAAGAAACCGCAACCCAGGTTGACCAACGCACCCTGTTCACCTCCCTCACCCTCAAGGGCCTCCATCCCAAGATCCGTATTATGGCGGAACTGCTGCGCCCGGAAAACCGCGCCTACCTGGAGCGGGCCGGCGTCGAAGATGTCCTGGTCCGGGGCCAATATGACAGCTCCCTGTTGGCCCAAGCTCTCTCCTCCCCCGGCATCTACCGGATCTTTACCAACCTGCTGTCCGGGGAGAGCCAGACCCTGTGGTCCGTGGAAATCCCCAGCCGCTTCCAGGGCCGCCCCCTTGAGGAACTGGCGGCCCACCTGCGGGACCAGCACCAGAGCCTGCTGATCGCCCTCTATACCGAGGCCCGGTCCCTTAGCCTGGAAGACCTGCTGGCCGATGAGCCCTCGCCCATTGACGACTTCATCCGGCGCAAATTCGCCGAGAACAGGATGACTCATCTCCTGGGCCGCACCAAGGTGGAATACCAGGTCAATCCTCCCGGCGATACCATCCTGGGACTCCCACAATTCGCGGTAGTCATCGCCTCCCAGAAGCCGGAGTTATGATGGCGAGTGTCGATGACGCGGATTTTTTCAGGAAAATCTTCCTCTTCCAGGACCTGGAGGACCGGGAACTGGAAGAGGTTCTGAGCCGCACCCACCCCCGGGAATTCCCCGCCGGCCAGGCCATCATCCAGGAAGGCGACCCGGGAGACTCCCTCTATATCATGGTCGAGGGCGAGGTGGAGATCACCAAGCGGCTCACCCTGGTGCTGGATGAAGACACCCCCAAGGAGCGGGTGATGATCCGGCTCAAGGCCGAAGACGGCGTCTATTTCGGGGAAATGAGCTTGCTGGAAAGCGATCCCCGCTCGGCCACGGTCACAGCCTTGAGCGACTGCCGGCTCCTGGAACTCCAGCGGCAGGATTTCCTGGAACTGGTCCGGAACGATGCCGCCATGGGGGTGAAGCTGCTGCTGCGCCTGGCCCAGCTTTTGTCCCGGCATCTGCGCAAGACCAACCAGGACGTGGTGAAGCTCACCACCGCCCTGGCCATCTCCCTGGGCGGCTAGGTTCGAGTTTTTAGTTTCGAGTTTCGAGTTTCGAGAAAAAAACGTGCCTTTTCTCGTTCCCAAGCTCCTGCTTGGGAACGGCAATTTTGGCCCAAGCTCTGCTTGGGCTCAAATCAGTTGCGTAGGGTGGGCACTGCCCACCTCTCCCTTAATTTATTTCCTCGTTCCCAATCTGTGCCGGGGGGAACGAGATGAAACCAAAAAACTAAAAACTCATAACTCAGAACCTTACGAAACTCGAAACTCAAGAGAGATTTTTTTCTCGTTCCCAAGCTCCTGCTTGGGAACGGCATTTTAGGCCCAAGCTCTGCTTGGGCTCATATCATGCTCAAAGAGCGATAATTTAATTCCTCGTTTCCAAACTGTATTTGGGAACAAGATGAAACCTAAAACTCAAAACCCAAAACTCAAAACTAGAAACTAGAAACTCGAAACTTAAGAGGAGAATTCATGGCAAAGATCATCGATCTCTCCGGCCTGGCCTGCCCCGGGCCGGTGATCCGCACCAAGGAGACGCTGGAAGCGGGGGAAACCGGGGAATTCATCGTGGTGGTGGACCACGAAGCCGCCCGGGACAACGTCAGCCGCTTCGCCGAGAGCCGAGGCTGCACCGTCTCCGTGGCCTCATCGGGCTCCTGCTACCATCTCACCATAACCCCGCCCGCCGGCCAGACCCGGGAGACTTGCTTTTTCCCCGGGGCGGCCCCCGCCCCCCAGGGCGCCGCGGTGGTCTTCGCTTCAGACCGCATGGGCGACGGCGACCCGGAGCTGGGAGCCATCCTGATGCAGGCCTTCTGCCACACCATCGTGCAGGTGCAGGCGCCCCAGAAGCTGCTCTTCTACAACCGGGGCGTGCTGCTGACCCTGGACGATTCCCCCGTGCTCAGCGAACTCAAGGGCCTGGAGGAGATGGGGGTGGGATTGTTAGTGTGCGGCACCTGCCTCGACTTTTACAAGGTCCGGGACCGCCTGGCCGTGGGCCAGGTCTCCAACATGTTCTCCATCCTGGAAGCCCAAATGGCGGCGGGGCGGATCATCAAGCCGTGAGCTATTGAGTTATGTAGGGTGGGCACCGCCCACCTTTTCCGTAGGGGCGGGGTTTCCCCGCCCAGGGCGGCCGGGCGCCGCCCTTACAAGCGCAGCTCATGTAGGTTGGGCACTGCCCACCAATTCCTTACCTTCTCGTTCCCAAGCTCCCGCTCGGGAACGGCAATTTCGGCCAAGCTCTGCTTGGGCAGCACATAGGGCGGGAAAGCGTAGCGCATCCCGCCTTTAGCATTATCTCATCTCTATATTTGGAACGTTATGGGGTCAGCTCACGAAAAGGAAAAAATCGCACCCCAAGGTTCGTTGGACCGGGAACCAACTTCATAGAAATGCGGCGATGTTCTCTTGCACCCATGTCTCGAACGTTCGAGGTCGCGTTGCAGTCACCTTTTCAACATCCTCGGTGAGGTATGCGAATCGCCCATTTCGTATGAGCGAAAAGGTTTCCACCAAGCCGTCGACTGTGTATTTTGGGAGACCCATCTTCGAGAATATTTCACCCTGTTCGGTGTCGGAAATATCTACGTGTCGGATCGGCCTTCCGGTGACCTTCGAGAGCGTTGCGGCCATCTCCCCGAAACTCAGAAGCTCCGGGCCTGTGAGTTCGTAGGCGACGTTCTCGTGTTCCGATATTGTGAGTGCGGCTTTAGCGACGGCTGCAACATCCCACGGATCGACCGGTCCCAGCTTCCCGGGTCCTCCGGCAGAGTAAATCGCGTTTTCCGCTCGCAAGCTCTGAACCCATGACAGCGCGAAACTCATATACATACTGGGTCGCAGAAATGTCCAAGTAAGACCTGACGCACGGATTAACTCTTCGCGCTCCCTGTGCCAGTGCCCATGACCCTGTACAGGGGTCCACCCAGCCTCTTGTGTCGAGATCTTGACCACGTGACCCACGCCAGCTTCCTTTGCGGCCACCAATGCATTTTTGTCCTGTTGCGTACTGCGGGTTATAAGGAAACATCGCTGCACGCCTCGCATGGCCTGTAACAATGATTTTTCGTCATCGAGGTTGCCGATTGCGACCTCCACTTTGCCTCCAAACTTGGCAGCCCTCTCCGGGTTTCGAGTGAAAGCACGTACTGAGTAATCTGCCTGAGTGAGCTGATCAACGAGCTGCGTTCCGATGGTTCCCGTGGCGCCGATAACTAAGATCATTTGATTCCTCCTGTACAAAAAAGTATTTTTCGCATATAGTAAGATTGTTAAATGATACTATACTAAAATAGTTAGACAATCAAATGATAAAACAATCGAATCATCGTCAAGGTCTGATCACCGCATTGAGCGCCCTTATACCCGCAGCTCAAACCGAGACGCACGCCGTTGATGAAGCTGCATCAATACGACTACGGATCAACCAAACCGACCTACGGTGCCTCGGAACGATCTTGGACCTAGGACCACTTTCGGCGAGCAAACTCGCCGAAAGTGTTAGACTGACGCGCGCGGCTATGACGACGGCCCTGGACCGCCTGGAGAAGGCCGGCTTCATCCGTCGCCTCCACGATCTCCACGATCGTCGAGGCATCAACGTCGAGGCAACCCCGGCAGCACAGAAGGCGGTGCGAGAGATATGGGAGCCGATCCGTATTGATGGGCTTGTTTTTCTGGAAAAATACAGTGATGAGGATTTAGAGCTATTGAGCCAGTTCTTCGAGGAATATTGTGCGCTGCAACGCGATCACACTCAGCGGATTCGCCGACTCAAGTGACGCGACTGTATCCTGACTGTGCTTAGGTTTTATGGCTGTATGTCCAGTTGAAGTGTTTTCCTCGTTCCCAAGCTCCTGCTTGGGAACGGCAATTTCAGCCCAAGCTCTGCTTGGGCAGTAGTGTAGGGTGGGCACTGCCCACCTTTTCCTTAATTTTTGGTAGGCATCTTAGCCTTGTAGTCTTTGCTTCCCAAGAAGGCGGCTCAACACCCTTCGTAATCCTATCCACTCCGGCTTCTGCTTCCTGATTACTGCTCACCGCTCACTGCTCATAGCGGCTCACCACCCTCCATAATCCTTAATCCACTGCGGCCCTTTATCCCGGAAAAATTGGCCGATCTCCTGAAAACCCTGGGTCAGCACCGCTTGCGCCGGGGCGCCCCGGGCTGCCGCCGCGACCGGGCTCTCCCCCAGCCAGAGGCGGGCCAGGATCTCCGCGGGCGACTCTTCCCAGGTCTTGAGGGCGAGCAATAAGGCCCGCAGGTCCTGGCCCCGGGTGCGGTGGCGCAAGGTCTCCTTCGCAGCCAACACGTCCAGCAGGTAGTCCCCGCCCGCGTCCCACCCGAGGCGGTTAAGCGCGGCCCGGCGCATCAGGCAGGGGTAGCAGCAGCCGCAGGAGCCCGCCGGCCGCCCCTGCCAGCGGGAGGCCACCGGCCGGGCGCAGGAGACCGTCCGGGGAAACAATTCCTGCAACAAACCCCGATTCCGGCAGTTAAGCAGCATCTCACCCTTGGTCAGCCCCTGGTAGGGATTCCCCAGGGGGTGGTCCAAATCGGCTCGCCGCGTTAGTGCGGCCAGGTGCGAAAGGAATTGGGGATGGGTGGTGCGGGTGCTGTAGGAGCCCAGGCGATTTACGGTGAGGGGTGGATTGAGGCTGACCCAGCCGTTTTCCGAGAGGTATAGGGGGATGCCGCCGCCAAAGGCCGCGGCGGTGGCCAGCCCCAGGGCCAGGTAGAGCAGCGACCGGCTCCGCAGGGTGAGCTCGGGAGATTCGGGAAATTGCACCCGGACCCCCAAATGGTGTACCCGGCCGGGGCCGTACCGCCCTTTCAGGGCCGCGGCCAGCCCTTGCTGGGTGGAGGCCAGTTGGCCGAAGTCGTAGTGGCTCACCAGGACCAGCCGTTTCCCGGCCTCCAGCAGGTCGATGGCCCCCACCAGGGAGTCGAGCCCCCCGGAGAACAGCGCCACCGCCTGGGGCCGCCAGGGGTGGGGCCAGGCGGCCTTGACCAAATCCGGATCACGCCAGGTGGCCCCGGGCTTCAAGGTCCAGTCGTCGCCGGTGAGGAAGTTGAGAACGCGGGAGAGATCGGGGGCCAGCGCCCTCCAGGATTCCGGGGCGGGCAGGTTGAGGACGATCTGCCTGGTCCAGGCGTCCGGCGCCGCCCGCCGGGGCAGGAGCTTGTCCGCGGCCCAAACCCCCAAGGCCGCCACCAGGAAGCCCAGGGCCGCCGCCCCCGGAGGCTCGGGGCCGGCAAACATCCCCTCCAGATCGTGGTGCAAGGGGTAGGCCGCCGCCCCCGGCGCCTCCAGAAGGATGGGGGCTGAAAGGGATACGGGCCGGCCCTTCTCTCCCGGGACTCGCAAATAGAGCTGCACGGTCATAGAGACGGTTTTCGGTTTTCAGTTTTCGGTTTTCTGTTTTCGGTTAAAAACCGGTTTGCCCTCAGGTTTCTCGTTCCCAGGCTCCTGCTTGGGAACGGCAATTTCGGCCCAGGCTCTGCTTGGGCCACCTCTGCCCTAGGACGATATTTTTGTATTATAATCCTCGCCAGGCAGAGCCCGGCATAAAAAAATGGGTTCCCAAGCGGGAGCTTGGGAACCAGAAAAGCTGGGGCGACAGTTTGCATAGAAATGGTGGGTACTGCCCACCATTTCCGTAGGGGCGGGGTCTCCCCGCCCGGG
>JBAVAG010000115.1:0-20685 GCA_049585595.1 Desulfobaccales bacterium | reverse complement strand
GGAGAATAAGAACTTGGTTACCGGAATGCAAGGTTTGCATGGCCCCGGGATATTTCAGGGCCAGGGCATGAGTCAGGTAAAGGAGGCAGAAGACTACGGCCTTGGCCAGGCCATAGAAGGCCCGCATGAACCGGGAAGACACCAGGAACTTTCCCAGGGGGGAGTGCATCATGCCGAAGCCGGATTTACCCCGGGCCAGGGCCACCCCCCGGACGCCGTCCACGATGAAGGAGCGGATCAGAAAGACGATGGGCACCCATAGAGGGACCATGGCCAGATACATGAAGGTGACCCACAGGATGTTTTCCACGGCGCGGTCCAGGGCCACGTCCAGCACTGCCCCCATCTCGGTGACCTCACGGCGGACCCGGGCCACGTAGCCGTCAAACCAGTCCAATAGGAACAAGACGATGAGCAGCCCCACCCCGGCGAGTTGCAGGGCGAAGTTGTCGACGAACAGCAAGGCCACCAGCAGCAGCAATAGCGGCAACCGGGTCAGGGTGATCAGATTGGCGAGCGAGATGGAGACGCCCATAAAGGATCTACCGGAGCAGCACCGGCCCGCTCCTTAAGCCGCCCAGGGATGACCGCCGGGAACGGCCCTTGCCCAAAAACCAGAAAACCCGCGCCGGGATTTTCGCAGAGCCTTCAAATTATCAGATAGATCAAGTGGTTTCAAGGTGATCTCGACAAGCCGCGGTTTTCCGGAAAGTGAAATACGGATTTCGATATTTCGGTTAAGATAATCACCCCCGCGGCCGAAGCAATAGGGCTATTTTGCCAGGGGTTTTTGTGGTATGTTGAATCTGGCCGAAGAGAGCGGCCCATTCCCTGAAAATCGAGGCTGGGGCGTTGATGAAGAATGAAGGCCCGGACCTTGCCGGGGCTGCCGTTTTGGGGGACCGGTATAAAATCGGCCGCCTCCTCCGGGAAGAACCCTGGGGAGCGGTGTGGCTGGCCAGGGATGGGCTCCTGGAGACGGAAGTGGCTCTCAAGGGACTGGACCGGGAGGCCCCGGAATGGTCGGCAGCCCAGGGTTATTACCAAAACGAAGCTGCCCTGGCCCTGAGGTTGCGCCATCCGGAAATTCTCGGCGTCTATCACCTGGAGAATTCTGCCGCCGGCCTGTTCCTGGTGCAGGAACCCTTCACCGGGGAGAGCCTGCTGGCTCAGTTCGCCGGGCGGCAGCGCTACGGCCTGCCCCAGACCCTGCGCCTGCTGGAGCGGCTCGCGGTGTCCCTGGGCCTGGCCCACCAGCGGGGTGTAGTCCATCTGAGCTTCTCGCCCCTCAATATCCTCCTTAAGGGCGAGGAGTTGAGGATCGCCAATTTCTCGTTTCCCGGACGGGAGGGCGGCCCCGTGACCACCCTGGAACTCAAGGCCTATGAGGCCCCGGAAGTGATTTACGGTGATGCCCCCTCCCCCGCCAGCAACATCTTTTCCTTAGGGGTCCTGGGCTTCCGGCTGGTGGCCGGCAGCCTCCCCTATGCCCTCACCTTCGATGAGCCTTTCCCTTACCGGCTGGAGGAGCTGCCGGCGGACCTGGAGGAGATCCCCCTGTCCTTGCAAAACCTGCTGCTCCGCTGCCTGGCGGTGGACCCGGAAGAGCGCTTCCCCGATATGCCCGCTTTCCTGGCCCAGTTGCGCCAGTTGCGGGAATTAAAAGGCGAGGGCGCCTCGGCGGGGGAGGCCTGGACGGCAGCAGGGAGCGGGCCCCCGGGGAAAGCGGCTGCGGCCCGCGTCGAGGCGCTGGCGCGCCAATATTGGCAAAGGGGCCGCCCCCTGGTCCAAAAGTTTAAGGAAGCCGCGCTGGCGGCCGGCCGCGCCTTTCTATCCTCTCCCCGGCGTCAATTATGGGGTTTGGGGCTGGCCGGGCTGCTGCTCATCCTCATCTGGGGCGGGCTCAAACTGCACCGGGCCACTCCCCGGGCGCTCCCGGCGGCCGCCTGGCATCCTAATCCTCCGGCCGTGGTGGGCATCCCGCCCGCGGTGGAAACCGCGGGGCCGCGGCCTGCCGCAGAGCAGGCCACCGCCGGCCGGGCCCCGGCCGGGAACCCGGAGGCCGCCAAAGCCAATGAAGAGCGCTACATGCTGGTGGCCGCCACCTTGGGCTCGCGCGATCGGGCCCGGGCCCTGGTGCAACGCCTGGGCAAAGACCATATTAAGGCCCGGGTGGTCACCCAAAGCCGCGGCGGCCAAACGCTTTATCAGGTTCAAGTGGGCCCGGTCACCGGGGCCAAGGCCGCCGAGGATTTGGCCCGGCGCCTGCAAACCAAAGAAAGGATCACCCCCAGGATTATGAAAATGACCGCCAAGACCGTAAACGATAACGCAGCCCGGATGGTGGCCAGATGAGCGCCCCGGTGCTGACCACCGATCTCCCCGGCTTTCCCCGGCGCCAGGGCAAGGTGCGGGACATTTACGACCTGGGGGACCAGCTGCTGCTGGTGGCCTCGGACCGCATCTCCGCCTTCGACGTGGTGATGAGCCAACCCATCCCGGACAAGGGCCGCATCCTCACCCGGCTCTCCGCCTTCTGGTTCCGGCTCCTGGCCCCCCTCACCCCCAATCACCTGATTTCCCTGGAGGTGGATGATTTTCCCCCGGCCTGCCGGCCCTACCGGGAGCTGTTGCAGGGCCGCACCATGCTGGCGCGCAAGTGCCGGCCCCTGCCGGTGGAATGCATCGTCCGGGGTTATTTGTCCGGCTCCGGCTGGGCCGAATACCGGCAAACCGGCGCCATCGGCGGGCTCCATTTGCCTGCCGGCCTGGTGGAGTCCCAGCAGTTGTCGGAGCCGCTCTTTACCCCCAGCACCAAGGCCGAGCTGGGGACCCACGACGAAAACATCTCCAGGGAGCAAATGGCGGCCTCCGTCGGCCCTGAGCTCGCCGCCCGGGTCCAGGACCTCAGCCTCAACCTCTATCGCCGGGCCCGGGATTGGGCCGAACCCCGGGGCATCATCATCGCCGACACCAAGTTCGAATTCGGCCTGGCGGACGGCGGCGAGCTGCTCCTCATCGACGAGGCGCTCACCCCGGACTCCTCCCGCTTTTGGCCGCGGGAGGACTACCGCCCCGGCGGCCCTCAAAAGAGCTATGACAAACAGTATCTCCGGGATTATCTGGAATCCCTGGGCTGGAACAAGAAGCCGCCGCCGCCGCCGCTGCCGCCTGCGGTCGTCGCCAACACCCGGGCCCGGTACCTCCAGGCCTTGCAGGCCCTGACCGGCGAAGAACTCGGCTGACAGGTGAATGCCTCATGTCAGTGTATCTGACGGTCATTCTGTTAAGCTTGATAAAGGAATACCTCTATGGCGCAAAAAATAATCTTGTCATCGGAAGAGCTTATCGTCTGCCCGCAATGTCAGCACAAATTTGCGCTTGGTGAGGGCATCACCCGACAAACTATCGAGCGGTACGAACAGGACTTTGAAGCAGTTCTGCAAGAACGATCGGTTGATCTCCGTCAAGAACTGGAGAAAGAAGCTGAGCGGAAACTAGCAAAAACTTACACAGCACAGGTCGAGGACCTCAAGGAACAATTAACTGGGAGTCAGCAGGCTCTTAAAGACATGAAATTCCGTTTTGAGCAGGTCCAGCAGGAAGCGAAAGACAAAGCCTGTGCCGATTTCGATCTGGAAAAAAAGCTACTGCAACAGGAGATATCCGAAAAGGACGGCAAGCTTAAAGCGCTGCGCGAGCAGGAGCTGGCACTCCGCCAGGAGAAAGCGAAGTTGGAGGAGTCCCGGCGCGGAATGGAGTTGGAATTACAGCGCAAAATTGATGAAGAAAGAAAAAAGATCGAAGAACATATCCGCAGCAGCGAAGGCGAACGCTTCAAGCTGAAAGAGGCCGAGTATCAGAAAAAGATTGAGGACGCCCAAAAGGCTAACGAGGATTTGAGGCGAAAACTGGAACAGGGATCGCAGCAACTCCAGGGAGCGGTTCTTGAACTGGAACTTGAAAGCATTCTGAAAAACACATTCCCCTTCGACATGATCGAGGCAGTCCGCAAGGGAGCGCGGGGGGCGGATGTCCTACAGACAGTCGTCACACGCACCGGGCAGGACTGCGGCAAGATCATCTGGGAGGCCAAGCGCGCCGAAAATTGGTCAAACGCGTGGGTGCAAAAACTCAAGGACGATCAACGTGAAGCCAATGCGGAGTTGGCCGTGCTGGTAACCACGGTCATGCCCAAGCAGACAACCGAGCCTTTTTGCATAGTCGATGACATTTGGGTGGTCAACAGCGTCGCTGTCCGGCCCATGGCCGAAACGCTGCGCATGATGCTTATAGAGACCAACAAAAATAAACTGATGGGCCTCAACAAGAATGAAAAGATGGAGGCGCTTTACCACTATCTATGCAGCCCACAATTTGCCCAAAAGGTTCGCGCCGTCGTTGATGCGTTCACCAACATGAAGTGTGATCTGGATTCCGAAAAGGCCGCTATGGCGCGCATCTGGAAAAAACGGGATCATCAAATCCAACGGGTTACGCTGAACATGATGGGCATGTGCGGCGAATTACAGGCAATAGCACAGGAATCTCTACCTCAACTTGATTCCATTGCAACGCTTCCTGCGCCGGATAATGAGGCTGAAGCTGACGCCGAGACGGCAGCGTAATGCGGGATGGCTTATAAATTCAATATCAGGTGCGCCGTGCGAACTTCAAGGTTCGCTCGCAGAAATGCTGTAACGCCTGGTCATTGATCTCTTCCGTCTCCCATGCCGGATTTGTGTCGTGGTGAAACTTGTTGGCATATTCAAGTAGGTTCTTTAGCTCGTCGATATCACCTTCAGATAGAATCTCCGAGGGCGTCCCTTTTCTCTGATTACAAATCCCGATGAAGGGACCAAGGAGCGTGCCGGGTAGAAAGGCGGTCGGATAGGCCACCCGCATGAAGGCTTCCAGTATTGGGCGCAGTGCCACCGCGACAGACCGTTTATCGGCGACCAGCCCGCCCTGAATGTAGGCTGTGACTATAGCATGGCGTCGGTCATTCTCTGTAACACAGTCCTGGTTAACATCCCATGCCATCAAGGTCGATCCCGTGCCATCGCGGGCCATCTTGATTGCCGTCCGCAGTATCGTGTCTGGTACCTGCCACAGGGCGCACAGAAACGCCTTAGAATGAGATAGTACAATCACCTGGCTGACCCTATCAATCAGGCGGCGCATCTCTTGGATCGTCGTCAAAGACCGATGCTCATCTAAGCTGGTCATTGGGTCATCTATAACAACAATTTTCTGCGCCAGAAGAGGGTCCAGATCGAGAGATGCGAAGAAAAATGCGAGCGCCAAGGTGTTCCGATCTCCGGCACTCAGGGTATTCCGGAAGGCGGGGCCGCCGGTCGCATCAGTCAAAGCCACAGGAACGTTGTTGATCAGCACGTTGTAAGTGCACGATGATCCGGTACGAATGTTTACCGAACAGAAGCTGGCAAGCCGGAAGCCCGCATTGAATTTTTGCAAGTATAGGTGTTTATCGCGGATTCATAGGCGGGAAAGACGGTCTGTCGGTAGCGGTCAAGATCAGCGCGCGCCTGGTCGCGCAGCCCTTCGGTAACCTTCTTCGCGGTTTGTTCGTCGAGATACGCCCGGCAGAGAGGAATTATTTGTGGATTATGCCGAGCTTCGACGGCCTTGAGCTTCGCGAGGCCCGCCATCAGGTTGGCGACGTTTGCCACGGCCGCCTTTTCCTTGATGGTGCCAATCTTCACATTGGCTGTTTGGAGAACATCGGAAACCGCTGCTACGGCTGCTCGTGATTTCTCATAATTGGTGATTGCTTCAAGCGCGTCGGCAGGGAGGGTAATGGGATCAAGCGGAGTCGCCTGTTTGGCGCGTAGGACTGCGATAACCGCTTCCCGCGCTGACTTCCAAGTGCGCGAGATCGCCGCAGTGTCGATAGAGATTTCGGAAACATCGAGGAAGGTCTTCCAAAACTCTCGACCCTGGACCGCGACCCGAACCGCACGCTCAAAGGCGGCTGGAATGTCGTCACCATGCGTCGCGTTGATTTCCTTTGTTGCGTTGGCAATCGCAGTTTTCAGGCTTGCATAGCCTTGACTAAAATATGCTCGGTAATGGTCGATGACAGGTGAGCCGCGTAGGTCTTGGGCACAAAAAGGACAGACGTCGTGGTCCTGTCCGACTGATGCTGGCGCGATCCGGGGAATTCCATCGCCGACCCAGTTCTCGGCTTTGTCGCCCAAGGTGGCAAGGTGTGCCTGAACGCGAGCCGCCGCCGCGGCGTCCATTTCCGGCAGATCACGCCCCAGCAAAGCCGTAATGGCCACCGTATCGAAACCAGGCAGGAAGATGACCGCAAACGTCGATTGCTGTTGCACTGCCGCTGCTGCTTTTGCGGCCGCAAGGCTTCGTTCGGCATTTTGGATGTCTTTCGCAATATTTGGGTTGGCACCTAAGGCACAGAATTTTTCGACCGTCAGAGGTCCCCGTGCCGCCGCGGGGATCGCATCGGCCGCCATCCTCAAAGCGCGATTGTGATCCTCAATTTTGGCTACGTAGGTTTGCAGTCTAGCGTTGAGGGTAACGCCCCGCGCACCCAGGATCAGCTCGTGTAGATTCTGCCGATGCTCGGCTGCGATCTCAATGCCGGAGCACACATTCTGCGCGACGAACATATCGTCATAAACCGCTAGGCGCGGAAAAGAGGCCGACCAAGCGCCATTCTGGAATATGAAAGGAGGGTTACCGGCGATGTTCAGGACGATATGAGGCGGATGCTGCGCCGAAAGTCGTCGTCGAGAAGCAATTAACCCAGCATCGCCCGTTCCCAACGACTGGAGGATAGCCGCTAGGGTGGTTTTGCCTCGACCGTTCTCGGCGTGAACCAACGTTAATTTTGAGAAAGGCAGTTGCGCTCCGGCATCGACGGAATCGAATAGACCTACATTACGCAGAAGTGCGATTTTCTCGATCATAAAGTCTCCCATTCTACCAGTCGGTCAGGTGGCGATGTTCAAGAGTGCCTTGACCAATGCGACTTTGTCTGCTGGCACAATGGATATCAGCGCCCCTTCGAACTCCGGCGGCAAAACAAACCAGGTCGGCATCCCTCGGGATTGCGGGTTTCCAGCTGGCCGATCTTTCGTTCCATTCCATCTGACGGCTAGCCGCCGTTCACCGTCCCAATCACCAACGGCGAGTGACCATTTCCCCTCGGTGCCGTTGCTTTCGCCCTGATCGACCAGCACCTGAATCAAGGTCCAATATTCGCGAGGTGACCTAGCCTGTTCTGGTTTGATGTAGGACATGGTGTGCTCCTTGGTGTATGGTTACCATATGGTATACCAAGAGATGTTGGTGTGCAAGAACCAAATTGCGCACGTGGCCGCACCAGCGTGATGGAGTTTCATTTGAATAGACTTGTTTTTTATGTATGATAAAGGACATTATCACACAAAAAGCCAACGGAAGAGGGCGGGGCCTCACGTCATAGGCGTTACCGGCAATAGGAAAGAAAATCGACGTGGCGCTGCCGGCGCTCTTTGCGCCCGATGCGAAGATGGCCCGCAAACCGGAAACCCCAATACAACACAAAGCCTACGCGCGCGCGGCCGGCGCTTTCGAGGCCTGGTCCACACCGAGCATGGTATCTCGGAACTTTGGATTTTTGCCAAATTATTTACGAAGCCTGCCAATAGGTGGTTATAGGTGGGTCTTCGGGGGAAAGCCGCATGGACGACGAGAGGTTTGCACGAGGCTGGGAGAAACTGAAGGAAATCGACGGCGCGGCCGGCGAACGGGTCCTAGAGAGTCTGAAGGATATTGCCCCCGATTTTGCCCGCTACCTCATCGAATTTCCCTTTGGAGACATCTATAGCCGTCCCGGGCTCGACCTGAAGTCAAGGGAGATTGCCACGGTGGCTGCGCTCACGGCCCTGGGGACCGCCGGGCCCCAATTGCGGGTGCATATTGAGGCGGCCCTCAATGTGGGAGTCTCACGCCTGGAGTTGGTGGAGACGATCATCCAAATGGCGGTCTATGCCGGTTTCCCGGCGGCGCTGAACGGCCTCTTTGCCGCTAAAGAGGTCTTTCAAGAGCGGGATGAGTCAGGGCTTGATTGAACTTTAAGATGAGCTTGGAGATTCGGTGAGGCCGGGACGGGTTTTTCCCGGTAATGGCGGTCCTGGCCAAGGAGGGTTTATGGGCGCAAAGGTGGAGAAAATCACGGTGGACATGCAGGCAGGCCGCCTGCCCCAGGATTTGGAGCGCTACCGCGACAAGGCCCTGGAGCTGGGGGCGACCCGGGCGGCGGTCATCGAGGTCCAGGAGATCCCGGTGGATGAGCGGGTGACCTTGAAGTGCCAGATCCCCCGCTGCTTCGGTTACGGGGCCGGGGCCCAGTGCCCTCCCAACACCCTGAAGCCCGGCGAACTCCGGGAAATCCTGAAAAACTACCGGTGGGCGGTGCTCTTCACCCTGGACGTGCCGCCTGAGGTCATCGTCCGGGACAAGGCCACCATCAAGGAGCGGGTGGCCGCCTACCAGAAGCTTTACCAGCTGGTGAGCGCGGTCGAGTCCCTGGCCTTTTACGACGGCCATTACCTGGCCTTCGGCTTCGCAGCCGGCTCCTGCCGCCACACCTTCTGCGGCCAGCAGGAGGACTGCCAGGCCATGGGAGGCAAGCGCTGCCGCTTCTCCCTGCTGTCCCGGCCCTCCATGGAGGCGGTGGGCATCGATGTCTATCAACTGGTGGCCCGCCAAGGCTGGGAGATCTATCCCATCGGCAGCGGCGCCAAACCCGGCGACATGCCCAAAGGGGTCCTGACCGGCCTGGTCATCGTGCAATGAGGCCGGGGGGAGGCGCCCCGCCTCCCGCCGCCCGGACTTATTTTATCCCTGCCGCCTCGACCCGGAGAGCGGGGTCGAGGCCCGCCCCACAGGCCCGCCGCCTGACAAATTTTTGCCCAGAAAAAATATTTGCATAACATATTTGTGCGAGCTATCATGTACTCAGACATAAATTTCTCCATACATAAGCGCTTAAAAAAGGGGTAAGGTGCCATAATACCCCAGGCATGGGTAATTATTTCCCAAAGACTCCCCGGGGTGATTCCCCTTGAGGCTCGAACCTCCATTAACTTGTCGAAAAAAAATGCACCTGGCTATGGCATAAATATCGCAAATCACCAATTGTTGCGGTTTTTAGCGAAATTGAGATTGTGAACTAGTTCAAAAAGAGACCGAACAACCTCCCGCAAGCGGTCATCTGAGGGCTAAACATGTCTGAAAAAGTCTTGGGGTCAGTTTTGGTGGTAGGTGGCGGCATCGCCGGTATGCAAGCCTCTCTGGACTTGGCCAACTCGGGCTATTACGTCCACCTGGTGGAGAAGGGTCCGGCCATCGGCGGCACCATGGCCCAATTGGACAAGACCTTCCCCAGCAACGACTGCGCCATGTGAATCATCTCCCCCAAGCTGGTCGAGGTCGGCCGGCACAGCAACATCGAAGTCCACACCCTCACCGAATTGAAAGAGGTGGACGGGGAGCCGGGCCATCTCCGGGCCACCCTGGAAAGCGAGCCTCGCTTCATCGACCTGTCCAAGTGCACCGGCTGCGGAGAATGCGCCACTGTCTGCCCGGTGAGCGTGCCGGACAAGTTCAACCAGGAATTGGCAGACCAGAAGGCGGTCTATCGTACCTATCCCCAGGCCATTCCGTCGGCCTTCAGCATCATGAAGCTGGACCGGGCTCCCTGCACCCTCACCTGTCCGGCGGAGATCAACGTCCAGGGCTACGTGCAGTTGGTCAAGCAGGGAAAATATCAGGAGGCCCTGAAGCTCATCATGGAGCGGCTGCCCCTGCCCGGGGTGTTGGGGCGGGTCTGCCCGCATCCCTGCGAGGCCAAGTGCCGCCGGGCAGAAATGGACCAGCCGGTGGCCATCTGTTCGCTGAAGCGTTTCGCCGCCGACCAGGCGGATATCTCCGCGGTGATGATGCCCCTGGTGGAGGCCCAGCCTGAGAAGGTCGCCATTGTCGGGGCCGGGCCGGCGGGGCTCACTTGTGCCTATCACCTGGCCCTCAAGGGCTACCGGCCTACTATCTTCGAGGCCCTACCCCAGGCCGGCGGCATGCTGCGGGTGGGCATCCCCGACTACCGCCTGCCCAAAGCCGTACTGGATAAAGAGATCGATCACATCCTCGGTTTGGGGGTGGAGCTGAAGACCAACGCCGCCCTGGGCCGGGACTTCACCCTCGATTCTCTCTTCGACCAGGGATACAAAGCAGTATTTTTGGGCATCGGCTGCCACGTCGGCAAGCCTCTGGGAATCGCCCATGAGGATGCTCCCGGCGTGGTCCAGGGGGTGGAGTTTTTACGGCGCCAGAACCTGGGCGAATCTCAGGAAATCGGCAAAAAGCTGGCAGTCATCGGCGGCGGCAACGTGGCCATCGACGTGGCCTGCAGCGCTGTCCGGCTGGGGGCGGACGTGACCATTGTCTACCGCCGTTCCCGGGAAGAGATGCCGGCCTTTGAGCATGAAGTGGAGCAGGCCCTGTGCGAGGGCGTGAAGCTGATCTATCTGGCCGCCCCCCTGGAGGCGAAGCTCGGCAAAGACGGCAAGGTGGCGGGCCTCATCTGCCAAAAGATGGAGCTGGGAGAGCCCGACGCCTCGGGCCGGCGCAAGCCGGTGCCCATCCCCAACGAGACCTTCGAACTCTCCGTGGACATGATCATCCCGGCCATCGGCCAGGAGGCGGCCAAAGGCGCCCTGGAGGCCTGCAGCGTCAAGCTCTCCCGCTGGGGCACCATCGAAGTGGACCAAACGACTTACGAAACCTCGCGGCCTGGGGTTTTCGCGGCGGGCGACGTGCACACCGGACCCTGGATTGCAGTGGAGGCGGTGGGCGGCGGCATCGAGGCCGCCGAGTCCATCCACCGGCACCTCAAGGGCCTGGATATGAAGGAGGGCCGCTCCGAGGGCAAGGAGGCCCATAAGCGTTGGCGGGAGGTCCCCAAGGACGAGGAGGGCCAGCCCCGGGAAGTGATGGCCAACCTGCCGCCGGAATATAGCTGCTGCTCCTTTGAGGAGATCGCCAAGGGTTACAGCGAGGAACAGGCCCAGAAGGAGGCGGGGCGCTGCCTCAATTGCGGCGTCTGCTGCGAATGCATGCAGTGTGTGGCCGCCTGTGCGGCCGGGGCCGTCGATCATACCCAGGAGAAGCAAGAGACCACCCTGGAGGTGGGCTCGGTCATCCTGGCCCCCGGCTTCAAACCCTTCGACCCGGCCGCGGCGGCGCTCTATGGCTACGGCAAGTACCCCAATGTTCACACCAGCCTGGAGTTCGAGCGCATCCTGAGCCCTGCCGGGCCCTTCCACGGACACGTGGTCCGGCGCTCCGACGGCCGTGAGCCCAAAAAGATCGCCTGGATCCATTGCGTCGGCTCCCGGAGTCTCCACGAGGACGCCAAGGCCTATTGTTCGAACTTCTGCTGCATGGCCTCTCTGAAACAAGCCATCGTGGCCCGGGAGCACCTGGGCCCGGACCTGGATATGGCCCTCTTTTACCTGGACTTGCGCACCCCCCGCAAAGACTTTGAAAAATACGCCGCCAAGATCAGGGATCAGGGGGCCCGGATGATCCGCTCCCGGGTCCATTCCGTCAAGCCCGCCCATACTGACGGCGACCTGGAGATACGGTACGTCACCGAGGCCGGCAAAGTGATGGACGAGGTCTTCGACATGGTGGTCCTGTCGGTGGGCATGGTGATGCCCCCGTCCACCCTGGAGCTGGCCCGGCGGCTCAAGGTGCCGCTCGGCCCCAACGACTTCATGGAGGCCAGTTGTTTTGCGCCGACCACCAGCTTTCGGGAGGGAATCTTTGCCTGCGGCGCCTTCACCGGACCCAAGGACATCCCCCAGACGGTGATGGAGGGAAGCGCCGCGGCCGCCACTGCCACCCGGCACCTGGCCTCGGCCCGGGGCACCCTGATGAAAAAGAAGGAATTCCCCCCGGAAAGAGAGGTGGCGGGAGAACCGGCCCGGGTGGGGGTTTTCGTCTGCAATTGCGGCCTCAACATCGGCGGAGTGGCCGACGTCCCGGCCATCGTGGAATACGCCAAGTCCCTCCCCCAGGTGGAGTACGCCCAGGCCAACCTGTTCACCTGCTCCCAGGACTCCCAGGCGCGGATGGCGGAGTTGATCCAGGAGCACCAACTGAACCGGGTGGTGGTGGCGGCTTGCAGCCCCACCACTCACCAACCCATCTTCCAGGAGATGATGCGGACCGCCGGCGTCAACAAGTACCTGTTCGAGATGGCCAACATCCGCAACCAGTGCACCTGGGTCCATCAGAAGGCGCCGGAACTGGCCACCCGGAAGTGCCAGGACCTGGTGAACATGGCGGTGGCCAAGGCCCGGCTGCTTCAGCCCCTGGAGTACCTCAGCGTGGGTGTCAACCCCACCGCCCTGGTGGTGGGGGGCGGGGTCTCCGGCATGACCTCGGCCCTGGCCCTGGCCGACCAGGGCTACCAGGTGCACCTGGTGGAACGGAAGGACTCCCTGGGAGGCAATGCCCTGAAGCTGCACACCACCTGGCGGGGCGGCCTGGTCAGGACCCGCTTGGAGCCCATGATCAAACGGGTGCTGGACAACGACCGGATCAAGGTCCACTTCAAGGAGAAGGTCACCGGCGTCTCCGGGACGGTGGGTAACTTCACCACCACCCTGGAGAGCGGCGAGGAAATCCGCCACGGCATCGTCATCCTGGCCATCGGCGCCGAGCCCTTGCGCCCCGAAGGGATGTACCTCTATAAAGAGAATCCCAACGTCCTTCTCTCCCTGGACCTGGATGAGGAACTCGCCAAGCAGAGCGACCGGATCAAAAAGGCCAAGGCGGTGGCCTTCATCCAGTGCGTCGGGTCCCGCATTCCGGAGCGGCCCTATTGCAACAAGGTCTGCTGCGCCCACTCGGTGGAAAGCGCCATCAAGCTCAAGGTGATGAACCCGGAGATGGATGTCTTCATCCTCTTCCGGGATATGCGCACTTACGGCGAACGGGAAGTCCTCTACACCCGGGCCCGGGAACTGGGGGTGGTCTTCATCCGTTACGTCATCGCCAATCCCCCCAAGGTGGAGGAGGCCGGCGGCCGTCTCAAGATCACGGTGACCGACCAGATTATGCAGATGCCGGTTAGCCTCGAGGTGGACCTCCTCTCCCTGGCCACCGCCATCATCCCCCATAATAATGCCCCCCTGGCGGAGCTTTATAAGGTTCCCCTCAATGCCGAGGGCTTCTTCACCGAGGCCCACCCCAAGATCAGGCCGGTGGATGCCACCACCGAGGGCATCTTTTTGGCGGGGTTGTGCCATTACCCCAAACCCATCCAGGAGACCATCGCCGAGTCCCTGGCCTGCGCCTCCCGGGCCAACACCATCCTGTCCCGGGATTTCCTGGAGCTGGAATCGATCATCTCCAACCCCATCGACGAGAATTGCGACGGCTGCGCCTTCTGCATTGACACCTGTTCCTTCAAGGCCCTGACCCTCATCGAATACATGAAGGACGGTAACGTCAAGAAGACGGTGGAGGTCAACCCCATGCAGTGCAAGGGCTGCGGCTCCTGCATGGCCACCTGCCCCAAGCAGGGTATTTACGTGGCCGGTTTCACCCCGGAGCAGTTGGAGGCCCAGGTGGAGGCCGCCCTGGGATTGATTTAGTTTGGAGGAGTGCAGAAAACGGGGTGCGCCGCGCGCCCCCAAAAACCCGCAGGAGCGGCCTGATCACAGGCTTGGGGCCGGTGCCGCCGCCCTGCAGACATCTGACAGCACAGGGATTTAGCATGGAAGAGCAATTCGAGCCTTTAATCATCGCCTTCTGCTGCAACTGGTGCTCTTACGCCGGGGCGGACCTGGCGGGGGTCTCCCGCATCCAGTATCCCCCCAACGCCAGGATCATCCGGGTGATGTGCTCCGGCATGGTGCACCCTAACCTGGTCATCAACGCCCTCACCAAGGGGGCCGACGGCGTCCTGGTATGTGGGTGACACCTGGGCGAATGTCATTACCTGGAAGGTAATAAAAAAGCCCAGACGAGAGCGGAAGGAATTGAGATGATGCTGGAGGACTTCGGCCTGGAGCCCGAGCGGTTCCGGCTCGAGTGGATTGCCTCGGCGGAGGCCCAGAAGTTCGCCGAAGTGATGACGGAGATGACCGAAACCCTGCGGGCCCTGGGCCCCAGCCCGTTTAGCACGAGGGGCTAACCTGGAGGCGAACCGGAGAATCCTTATCGGCCTCAGTTAGAAGGAAAAAAAGCGCAGGCTAAAGCCTGCGGCTACCAAGAGAAAAATAGGCGATTTATGATCACCCCCCTGGCAAAAAAAATCGAAGGCAGGAAATTCATGTGGGACGGGGGCAATTACGCCACCGCCGAGGAGGCCCGGCAAGTCATGGAAGGCTATGCCAAAGAAGGATTCGAGGTGCAGATGTTTGAGGAAGAAGGCCAGTTCCTGGTTTACTCCCGCCGGCTGGCGGCGGCGCAGAAGGCCGGATAACGGCGAGGGCCAGGGGAGGTGGCACCGACCCAAAGCTGACTGCTGACTGCGAGAATTGACACACGTTTTAAAATGATTATAAAACGTGTAGTAGCATCAAGTCAAAAGCTGACTGCTGACTGCGAGAGGCTATTTATCAAGGAGGGAAAAAGATGCCGGTAAAAGTAGTGGAGGATTGGCTGAACGCCTGCTCCGGCTGCGAGATTTCCATTCTCAATGTCGGAGACCGACTGCTGGACCTGTTGCCCCAGTTAGAATTTGCCCACATGACCGCCCTCGTAGATCACAAGTTCTTCGGTCAGTTGGGTGATGGGACGGCCATGGAGATCCCCGAGGCCGTGGTGGGCATCGTCTCAGGCGGCGTGCGCAACGAAGAGATGAAACACGAGTTAGAGGAGATCCGGAAGAAAGTCAAATTTCTCATCGCCCTGGGAAGCTGCGCCACCTTCGGCGGCGTGCCGGCCATGGCCAACATGTGGAAAAATGAGGAGACCTTTGAGAAGGTCTTCCGGGACTGCGTGACCACCACCCCCGCTCCCGATCCGGCAGACCCCAATCTGCCTAAATGGACTTCCACCTGCGCGGCGGTGGATGAAGTCGTCAAGGTGGACATCAGCATTCCCGGTTGTCCGACCCACCCCGACTGGATTGTCGAGGCCATCAGCGCTCTGCTGGCGGGCGGGACTTCCTGGAGCCTGCCGGAGCGCAGCGTCTGCGACACCTGCCCGGTCATCCGGGAACAGAAATCCGGCGGCGGCCCGGTCAAGCGCTGGCTTACCAACATGGATTTCAACCCGGAAGAGGGCCTGGAGAAGATGCGCTGCATCAACGAGCAGGGGTTCCTCTGCATGGGGCCGGTGACGCTGGCCGGCTGTGCCGGGAAAACCGATAACCCCCGGTGTATCAAGGCCCGGACTCCCTGCCGGGGCTGCTTCGGCCCCATCCGCAAAGGGGCCCGGCCCATGGTGGACATGATGGGCGCCCTGACCTCGGTGGGTTTGGACCCCAAATCCCTGGTGGACCGGCGGGCCATGATGAACCGTTACATCGGCGGCCATGGCTATCTGACGATCATCCCGGCTCGGCCGGCAAGATGAGGAGGTGAGAAGTATGGGAAAAGTCATCAATATTCAGCCGGTGACCCGTATCGAGGGCCACGCCAGGGTAGCCATCACGTTGGATGACGGGGGCAACGTTGCCGACACCAAGTTCCACGTCCAGACCTTGCGCGGCTTTGAAAAATTCTGCGAAGGCCGGCCCGTGGAGGAAATGCCCCGGACGGTCTGCCACATCTGCGGCATCTGTCCCTGGGCCCATCACCTGGCCTCCAGCAAGGCAGCCGATGCCTGTTTCGGCGTAACTCCTCCTCCGGCGGCGGTGAAACTGCGCCGCTTGATGCAGAGTATCGCCTATGTCAGCGACAAGATTCTGCACTTTTATTTCCTGGCGGCCCCGGACTTCGTTATCGGCCCCGACGCCGACTACTCGGTGCGCAACGTCGTGGGCATCGTCAAGGCCGCCCCGGACATCGCCAAGCAGGTGGTGCACATGCGCCACCTGGGGGCCCAAATCCTGGAGCACTTTGCCGGCCGCGCCATCCATCCCACCTTCTCCGTACCGGGCGGGGTGAGCAAGCCCATGACCGAGGCCGACCGCCAGTACATGCTGCCTTTGGCCTCTGAGCTCCTGGAGTTCTCCCAGTTCTCCCTAAAGTTTGCCAAGGACAACGTCTTCCCCAAATATCTGGACGCCATCAAGTCCCTGGGCGTCATCGAGGTGGGCTACATGGGCACCGTCACCGACGACGGCGCCCTGGACTTCTACGACGGCAAGCTCAGGCTCATGAAGCCCGATGGCGAATACGACGATTTCGCCTACGACCAGTACGTGGATTACATCGGCGAATTTGTCGAGCCCTGGTCTTACCAGAAGTTCCCCTATGCCAAGAAGTGGGGCAAACTGGACCTCTCCCTGGACCACCCCACCGGGGTTTACCGCGTCAACTGCCTGGCCCGCATCAACGTGGCCGACAAGATGAAGACCCCGCTGGCCCAAAAGGAGCTGGAGGAGTTCCGGGCGGCGTTCGGCCGGCCGACCCACCTTACCCTGCTGTATCATTACGCCCGGCTCATCGAGCTGCTTCAATGCGCCGAAACCACGGTGGAACTCCTGAATGACCCGGAGATCACCAGTAAGGATATCCGGGTGCCGATCACGCCCAGGGCCGGCCGGGGCATCGGCTGCGTGGAGGCCCCCCGGGGCACCCTGATCCATGACTACACCTGCGATGAACAGGGGCTGGTCACCAAGATCAACCTCATCGTGGGCACCACCCACAACAACGCCGCCATCAATATGTCGGTGAACCAGGCGGCCAAGGCGCTCATCAAAGATGGCAAGTATGACCAGGGAATCCTGAACAAGGTGGAAATGGCCGTACGCGCCTACGACCCGTGACTGAGCTGCGCCACTCACCGCCTGGATGGCGGTTTGGCCATGGAAGTCACCATCAGCAATGCGCAGGGTCAGGTAATCGAAACGCTGAAAAATTAGGCGAAAGCATCCAAGCAGCCGCTTTCAGCGTGATATTTCGGGGCCACAGGGTATAATAGCCATATCCTGTGGCCCCGCTTTTTGGCCAGGATTCCCCGGTTGGGCCGCGGCCGCGGGCGGCTTAAAACACTCCGTGGCGGCCACCACCGGCCGCGGCGCGCCAGCTACCCGTTGAGCCGTTGAGAGCTAAATGACATGACCACGGGAATTTTCGATAAATCCATCCTCATCTTCGGCTGCGGCAGCATCCTCTGGGGCGATGACGGCTTCGGCCCGGCAGTGATCCAGCGCCTCCAGGAAAACTACTCCCTGCCGGATGGGGTCCTGGCCCTGGACGTGGGCACCAGCATCCGGGATATCCTGTTTGACCTCATCTTGAGCGAGAAGAAGCCGGAACTGCTGATTATCGTTGACGCGGTGGAATATCCGGAGCGCGCCCCCGGGGAGGTCTTCGAGATCCCGGTGGCGGGCATTCCTGAGCAAAAGGCTTCCGATTTCTCCCTGCACCAGTTTCCCACGGTGAACCTGCTGCAGGAACTCCAGGAACAAGGCGGCATCCAGGTAAAGATCATCGTGGGGCAGATCGAAACCATCCCCCGGGAGGTGGCGCCGGGCCTGTCGCAGACCATGCAGGGGGCGGTGGCGGCCGCCTGCGGGAAGATTATCGAAATCATCGCCGAGGGGGGCGCCACCCTCTCCCCCGTTGGGGGGGAGAGGGCAGGGTGAGGGGGGGGTATGAATGGTCTTGTAGGGGCGCACCTATTTGTGCGCCCCTTACGAAAGTAGGGGCAGTAGGTAGGGGCGGGTTTTAAACCCGCCCCTACGAAAAACCAGGCAACGCCACCCCTCACCCGGTGTCATCCCCTCAGAGTGGAGAATGGATTTATTTGTATCGGGTATAATATATGGATAATTTTTGGTAAAAGGAGTAGGGCCATGGCGCAAAAACCCTGGGATGGACGGTTCACCGGGGAAACCGGGAAGAGCGTGGAGGATTTCACCAGCTCTCTCAGCTTCGATAAGCGCCTATATCGCCAGGATATCGCCGGCTCGGTGGCCCATGCCCGGATGCTGGGCCGCCAGGGGATCATCCCCTTGGCCGAGGCCGAGGAGATTGTCCGGGGTCTCAATGAGATCGCCGCCGAGATCGAGGCGGGAGAGTTCCCATTCGAGGCGGCCCAGGAAGACATCCATATGGCCGTCGAGTCCCGGCTGATCGCCAAGCTGGGCGAGGTGGGGGGCAAGCTCCACACCGCCAGGAGCCGTAATGACCAGGTAGCCCTGGACCTGCGCCTCTATCTGGCGGCTGAGGTGGAGAACCTGATCGCCGCCCTCACGGGGCTGCGCCGGGCCGGGGTCGGGCTGGGTCGCCGCCACCTGAACCTGATCCTGCCGGGCTACACCCACCTGCAGCGGGCCCAGCCCATCCTGCTGGCCCATCATCTGCTGGCCTACGACGAGATGTGGCGCCGGGACCTGGGGCGGCTAACCGAGGCGCAGGCCCGCATCCGGGTTTCGCCCTTGGGGGCGGCAGCCCTGGCCGGGACCGGCTTCCCCATCGACCCCCAGTTCACTGCGGACCGACTGGGGTTCCCGGAGGTCTTCCGCAACAGTATAGACGCGGTGAGCGACCGGGATTTTATCCTGGAATTCTTGTCTCATGCCTCTATAATCATGATCCACCTGAGCCGCCTCTCCGAGGAACTCATCCTCTGGTCCTCCTCGGAGTTCGGCTTCGTGGCGCTGCCGGATGCTTACGCCACCGGCTCCTCCATCATGCCCCAAAAAAAGAACCCCGACGTGCCGGAGCTCATCCGGGGCAAGAGCGGCCGGGTGGCCGGCCACCTGATGGGCCTGCTGATGGTCCTCAAGGGCTTGCCACTGGCTTACAACCGGGACCTCCAGGAGGACAAGGAGGCCGTGTTCGACAGCGTGGACACGGTGATGGCCGCGGTGACCCTCATGACCGGCCTGCTCACGGAACTTACGGTGCGGCCGGAGCGGATGGCCGCCGCCCTCAAGGGCGGTTTCCTCACCGCCACCGACATGGCGGATTACCTGGTCACCAGGGGGGTGCCCTTCCGCAGCGCCCACGCCCAGGTGGGCCGGACGGTGCGCTACGCCGAGAGCCAGGGCCGGGAATTGGGGGAGCTGACCCTTAAGGAGATTCAGAAATTCGCCCCCCAGGCCCAGGAGGAGCTGTCCCGGTGGCTGACCAGCGAGCACGCCGTGTCCCGGCGGCGCTCCCCCGGGGGCACCGCTCCAGAACGGGTGGCCGAGGCCCTGGCCCGGGCCGAAGCGGAACTGGGAATTAATCTGGATGAGCAAGAGATCTGACAGGCCCCCGGAGGTGGCAGCCCCCGTGATTGCCGGGCCCGATTTCTGCCTGGTTTTACACAGGCGGGACGCCTGTGCTACCAGAATTAGGCCGAAAACCGGAACCGCCGCGGCTGCCGGTTATTTTCTGTTACCCTGGTTCCTTGCCCTGACTATCATGTGCGGAGGTTGCGGCAAGAAGTTGGCGCCTTTCGCGCCGGACCAGCTCGTGGCCGGGCCGGTGCGGGAGTTTCGGCTCTCCCAGGAAGGGGACTCCCTGGTCCTGAGCTGGCTGCTGCCGAAGGTCAACCTGTTGGGGCAGCCGCTGACCCAGGTGCAGGGCTGCCGGGTCTATCGCTGCGAGGTCAGCGGGGTGTCGCCGGAGGCCACCTGCCCCCTCAATTTCGTCCGCTGTGCCGACATCGACCTGGCCTATCCCCGGCAGGGCGAGGTGCGGGGGGAGGCCTTCATCTTTCAGGACCGGAACCTGGTCCCGGACCATCGTTATTTCTACCGGGTGGCGGCCTATGACCAGGACGGCTACCTGGGTAGCTGGTCCCCCACCTTGAGCCACGTCTGGGGCTGGCTGCCCCAGCCCCCCCTGGACCTGCAGGCGACTCCGGGAGACCGGCTGGTGGCCCTGCGTTGGAGCCCGGTGAGCCGGCTCACCAACGGCTCGCCGGCCAGGGATCTCAAGGGTTATCTCATCTATCGCCGGGAAGGCTCCGGCGCCTGGAGCCAGATCTCGCCCAAGCCCATCTCCCAAACCGCTTTCCAGGATGTGGCGGTTAAGAACCAGGTGGAATATACTTACAAGGTGCTGGCGGTGCGGCGCCTGGGAGGCGAGTTGCTGGCCTCCGCCGACTCCGCCCTGGTGAGCGCCAGGCCGGAGAAGCTGACGCCGCCGCCCCCCCTGTTGGGCCTGCTGGCGGTGCCCACCTCCCAGGGGGTGGAGCTGCGCTGGGAGACCAGCCCCGTACCCGACGTGGCGGGCTACCGGGTCTATCGCCGCTCCCCGGGGGAGGCCCAGGCCGGAAGGCTGACCCCGGAGCTATTGACCAAGCCGTACTTTGTGGATACCGGGGTGCAGCGGGGGCAGACCTACTATTACTACGTGACCGCGGTGGACAACTCCCCCCGGGCCAATGAAAGCCTGCCTTCCGAAGAGGCGGAGATTACTTATTAACTGTTTTCTGTTTCCTGTTTTCAGTTTTCTGTTTTTGGTAAGAGTTTTAGTCATTGGACGGGCTGTGCCCGCTGCATTTTGGCGGCCAGAGGCCGCCCTGTGC
>JBAVAG010000114.1:0-1514 GCA_049585595.1 Desulfobaccales bacterium | reverse complement strand
TGCCTGGCCCTGATGCTTTCCATGCCGGCCAGTTCCTGGTGGCGGTTAGTGCTGTGGCTCCTGGCGGGATTGACGGTCTATTTCCTGTATGCCTATCGAAGCGGCCACTTCCGGGAGGCCGAGGCTCGGGGCGATGAAGATTAACAAGGGAGGGAATCCCAGGGAGAGACCCGGCGCCAGCGGCCCCGGTCCATTGATGATGGACCCGCCATTGAGCCTTGGGGGCGCCGGTCTTGCAAAAATTACCCCAAAGCCTCGGGGAATCTAAGCCGGCTTATTCACCAGCAGCCAGTAAAAGCCCATCTCCGCCACGGTCTTGGCGAAGGACTCGAACTCCACCGGCTTGACCACGTAGCTGTTCACCCCCAGCCGATAGCACTCCTCGATATCCTGGTCTTCGTGGGAGGAGGTCAGGACCACCACCGGAATAGACCGGGTGCGCGCGTCGTCCTTCAGCCGCTGGAGCACCTCCAGGCCGCTCACCTTGGGAAGTTTCAGGTCCAGTAAAATCACCTTCAGGTGGTTGGCCTGCCCGGCGAACGAGCCGGTATTGAAGATAAAATCGAGGGCCTCGGCGCCGTCCTTGACCACCTGCACCCTGTTGGCCAGATTGTGTTTCTGCAAGGACCGCAAGGTGAGTTCCACGTCGTGGGGGTTGTCCTCTACCAGCAGGATCTCCGTATCCTTATAATTCATGGCGTTTCCAGATGGCGCCGGATTTTCCCGATCCGGCGCAGGTATCGTCCCTTAAGGATTTTTTAGATCGGCCAGGGTAAACAGCGCCTCAACCTGGGGGACGGCCGCGGCCACCGCTTCCCGGCCCCCTTCCTGCCGGTCCACCAGGATCAGGACCTTGATCACCTGGAGGCCGAAGTCCCGGGCCGCGGCAATGGCCTTGAGCGTGGACCCCCCGGTGGTGATGACGTCTTCCAGGATCACCACCCGGTCTCCGGGCTGGACGTCCCCTACCAGCAGTCCGCCGGCACCGTGATCCTTGGCCTGTTTGCGCACCGAGAAGGCGCTTACGGGCCGGCCCTTGAGAAAGCTGGTGAGGGCGACGGCGTGGGCGATGGGGTCCGCTCCCAGGGTGAGGCCGCCCACCGCCTCCACCTCTAGACCCCGGAGCATCTCCCAAAAAATCTCGCCGATGAGAGAAAGGCCCTCAGCATTGTGGGTCGTGGGCCGGCAGTCGATGTAATAAGGACTCTCTCGCCCGGACGCCAACCTAAAGGGTTGCTCGGGACGGTAGTAATAAGATTTCTGCTTAAGGAGCTGCCGCAATCTTTCCTTGCGCAGGTCTGTTTCGCCTTCCCGGCTGCTCATAACTATGCCGTCCCCCGGCCCGGCTTAACAAACGGGCCCGGTTCCCATCTAATTAAACAAATTGGCGCTGCCGGCCTTCGAGTTGTCCGGGAAGCGCCGCCGCCCCTTCAGCACGGCAAGACCGGGCTGAAGGGCCTGAAGGGGGAAAAAATGGCCCTGGGAATCTTGGTCTATTGGACTTCACTCAGTTA
>JBAVAG010000113.1:0-24774 GCA_049585595.1 Desulfobaccales bacterium | reverse complement strand
CCGCAATAGTGTTTAACCAATTCATTTATACATTTCGACCTTCCATATAAGTCCAGATATTTGTAATAGCATTTTTGAGCGTGAATCAATCGCATCCTTATCCCATGTACTAAACGACTGTAGTAACTGGTTGGCTCTATTAATCGAAGTGTTAGCACCGACTTCTTCTATGTTGGCAATTGAGCGTGTTAGATAGTATTTGCTTTTCCCATATTCTACTTTCTTTGTGAGAAAAAATCCTCTTTGAACTGACTCATTAATTGGTCTTTCAATAAGAGTGAAATTGCCAATCTTATTCTTAAATACATCGTACTCCCTCTTATCCCCTTCAGAGAAGTCCTGAAGCAATTCCTTAGAAGGGGTAACAGGTAATATATGTTCTATTTGTATTGTTGTTTTAAAATAAGGTGTAATCAATGATTCATTTGATTCACCAACTCGCAAATTCTCGATAAAATCAGTAAATTTAGACAAAATATATTTCAATTTATATTTCTGAATTAAGGATGTATCCATATTAAGGAAGCTATTATCGTAAGATCTTCTCCTCATTTCAATTTCATTGAAAAGTCTATTTTTAATAAAACGATTTAGCCCATCGGCATCTCTTACATTTCTTAATTCTGAGGTCCAATTTGCGAATCTCTTTTCGGTATCTCGTGATTGTTCTTTTGTAATAGTATAGTAAAATAAAACACTTTCTAATTGTCTCACCAAGTGATTGAACAATTCTGCTGGCAAACTATTTGCGGCTAATAAGATTAACAAATGCTGTCTATATGCATTTCCGAGCAATTTTGATAGATTTTCTAGAAAAATATTGTTATCCGAATAATAGCGATTCCTCAATAAATTTATATAAAAGTCTGCATTTTCGTGAACTTTTCTCACAAATGCAAAAGCATTGCTCTTATAATTACACTTATTTTCGTTTTTGGAAAACCATTCATATATATCGTCTTCTCGAATAACACTTTCTCCTTTGGAATCTCTACTGACTTCGTAATTAGCCATAATAAAATACCTTAAGAACCTAAGAGGCTTTTCGCTGACTTTTTGGCCGACTATAGATTTCTTGAACTTATCCCATTCTTTAGCTAACCTCGAAAACTGAGTCCGTGGCACTTGAATGAAAAGCAAATTTTTCAAAAGGTCAACTTGATCAAGACTTATACCTCGCTCATTTATCATTTCAAAAATCTTTAAAGCATTACCGATTTCTGGCGTTTCGATTTGAATTACTATTACTCTATTTAATAAATAACCCAAAAATCTTTTTATTTGGGCAAAGCCATCCTCATTTTTAAAAGTATCACTAAGAAAAATTGAAATATATCCATGAGCGTCAAATATTGTCTTGCCCGGAAGCCCTTCAATCATTTTTGGATTTATTCCATCGTCATTATCATACTTATATAAGTCATACAATACTTCCTTGCCTTCATATTTTATTTCAACGACATTTGAATGAACGGTTTCGCCAAGATTAGTTATCATTGATGAGTATAGTAGGTTCTGGATCGTCGAATAGTTTTCTTTTGCGGTCTCATATATTCGTTTGATGTTATTGAGAATTAATGATAGTGTAATTAAGCGCTGTTGGCCATCAATAACCTCCAATTTTGCCTCTGCCCTACTTTTACATACGACAAGACTTCCAAGGAAATATTCTGACTCAGGATTATTGGAAAACGCATCATAAATATCCTCAAGTAACTGTATGACTTCTTTTTCCTTCCAAACATATTCCCTTTGATAAGCGGGAATAATATAGAAGCTTTGAAATAGCTTTTGGATTTATAAGTCATTAAAAGTAATCTTCTTTTCCATGACATTAATCCTCCGGCACGAATAATGGCTTTATGGGCTTCTCCCCTCAGGTTTAACCCCCGAAGTTTCCTCTTTTCTCTTCAAATAGCCTTATATAAGGCATGATAGCATAAATTTTATGAAAAAAGTAATTTCCCCCAAGATTTTGGGAATACCGTCCATCAGAACGGGGATACTGCACTACTGGCGAGATTGAGGAGATTATGTGAGAATAAAAAATCACTTGCCAAACTATGCAGTTATTACCAAAGCCTTAAAAATTGCAGATATAGTCTGGATATGGGAAGTTTTTCCTGCTTTTGAGGCCTCTCATTATAACAGCCTCATTTTTAGGGAGCAGCTCAACACTCACTCTTATTTGCTTGCCTCAATCTAATATGTTGATATCGTTAAAATATAGTGACACAGAGGTTAACTGCGAGATCGTTTAAATTTCTTGTTAGAGTTTTGATCCAGGACATATCAGGTTTTTGGATCAAAAAGAGGCCGCCCGGGGTCAAAGCCGGGGCGGCCTCTTTTTTTTGCCGAATTGACAGCCTCAGCCGAGTTTACAGACTCCGGCCCGGCATTTTTTATCCCGGATGTGTTCCTCGAATTCGTCGCGGAAGTTCTTGAAGGCGCTTATCATCGGTTGAGCCGCGGTCTGCCCCAGGGGACAGAAAGAAGAGTCGGCCAGGACGCCGGCCAGCCGCTCCATCAGGTCCAGGTCCGCCATGGTCCCGCGGCCCTGGGCGATGCGGGTTATGGTCTCCAGGATGCGGGGGGTGCCTTCCCGGCAGGGGGTGCATTGGCCGCAGGACTCGTGGCGGAAGAATTGGGCCACGGAGCGGATAAAATCGACCACGCAGACACTTTGGTCCATCACCAGCATGGTGCCGGAGCCCAGGGCGCCGCCCGCCTTGGCCATGGAGGCGTAGTCGATAGGGGTGTCCAAAGCCGCGGCGGTGACGATGCCCGCCGAGGCGCCGCCCGTCTGGCACATCTTGAACTGGCGCCCGGGGAGCAGGCCGCCGCCGTAGGTATCGATGAGTTCCCGCAAAGTCAAGCCCGCCGGCGTTTCCACGATTTGCGGGGTCTTAACCTGGCCGATGATCTGGTAGATCTTGGAGCCGGTGGTGTCGGCGGTGCCCAGGGATTTATACCAGGCCCCGCCCTTCTCGAGGATGGCCGGGACGCTGGCCAGGGTCTCCACGTTGTTGACTATGGTAGGCTGGCGCCACAGGCCGGCCACCCCGGGGAAAGGAGGTTTCATGCGGGGGTAGCCGCGCTTGCCCTCGACCGATTCCATCAGGGCGGTCTCTTCGCCGCAGATGTAACAGCCGGCGCCCGAACGGACCTCGATGCCGAAGGAGAAGTCCGTGCCGAACAGCCGCGGGCCCAGGAAGCCCTTGGCGGCAGCCTGCTCGATGGCCTGGTGGAGACGGGCCTGGGAGAGGTAATATTCCCCCCGCACATAGATGAACCCCTGGGAGGCCCCCACCGCGAAGCCCGCGATGGCCATGCCCTCCAGGACTTTGTGGGGGTCGCCTTCCATGAGGTAACGGTCCTTGATGGTGCCCGGTTCCCCTTCGTCGGCGTTGCAGATGACGTACTTGGGAGCGACCGGCAGGGGCCGGGTGAAGGACCACTTGAGGCCGGTGGGGAACCCGGCGCCGCCCCGCCCCCGCAGGCCGGAAGTCTTCACTTCCTCCACCACCGCCTCCGGGGTCATGGTAGTCACCACTTTTTTCAGGGTCTCATAGCCGCCCTTGGCCAGGTAATCCTCGATCCGGGTGGGATCGATGACCCCAACGTGGTCCAGCAAAACCGGGTCGAAGGGGCTTTGCCGATATTGGCGAAAGTCTTTGACGCTGTAAGGCAACTGCCGGAAATCGGGAACCCGGCCGGCCCGGTAGTCGGCGAGAGTCTGTTTGATTTTGGCGGGGGTGAGGTTGCCGATGACCACTTCATTGATCTGCATGGCGGGGGCCACTTCACAGACCCCCAGACAGGCCGAAAGTTCCAGGGTGAAGAGGCCGTCGCCGGTGGTTTCCCCCACCCCGACCCCCAATTCCTGCTGCAAGGCGTGCAGCATATCGCCGGCGCCGGCAATGTGGCAGGGGGGGGATTCGCACATGCGGACGATGTAACGGCCTTTGGGTTTCCACGTGTACATGGAATAGAAGCTCATCACCCCAAAGATCTCGCTTCCCGGAATATTGAGGCCAGCGGCGATGCGCTCCTGCACCGCCGGAGGCAGATAGCCCACCGCCTCCTGGACCTCCTGCAGGACCGGCATCAGGGCCCCGGCCTGATCCTTATGCCTACCCACGATCTCATCCACCTTATGAATGATTTCCGGGCTGAGGGCGGCTGCCGTTTGGCAGGCGCATCCTGAATTTTTGGTCAGCGCAGTCATGGTCAGCCTCCTCAAACTTTCTCGATCTGCACCGCACAGACCTTGTATTCCGGAATCTTGGAGACCGGATCCAGGGCGGCGTTGGTCAGTTTATTGGCCGAGGCCTCGGCGAAATGGAACGGGAGGAAGATGGTGCCGGGGACGGCCTTGTCGGAGATTAGCGCCTTGGCGGTGATCTTGCCCCGGCGGGTGCGGAGGCGCACCTGCTGGCCGTCGGCAATGCCATATTTGTCCGCATCGGCGGCGGCCATTTCTACCCGGCATTCCGGGGCCTTTTCCACCAGGCCGGGGGCCCGCCGGCTCATCGTGCCGGAATGGTATTGATACAGGAGGCGGCCGGTAGTGAGATAGAGCGGGTACTCGGCGTCGGGCATCTCCGCCGGGTCCCGGTGCTCGATGGCGAAGAACATGCCCAGGCCCCTGGCAAAGCGGTCCTTGTGGAGATAGACCGTGCCCGGGTGCCCCTCATTGGGACAGGGCCACTGCAAGCCGCCGGCCTCCAGGCGCTGATAGGAAATTCCCGCATAAGAAGGGGTCACCCGGCGAATCTCTTCAAAGATTGCTTCGGGCCCGGCATACTTCATGGGGTAGCCCAGGCGCCCGGCAATCTCGCAGAGGATCTGCCAATCGGCCTTGGCCTTCCCCAGGGGCGGAATGGCCTGGCGCACCCGGGAGACCCGGCGCTCGGTGTTGGAGAAGGTGCCGTCTTTTTCGGCAAAGGAGGCGGCGGGCAAGACAACATCGGCCAGTTTGCCGGTCTCGGTGAGAAAGAGGTCTTGCACCACCAGGAAGTCCAGGGCCTGCATGGCCTTAATGGCATGGTCGGCGTCGGGGTCGGTGAGTGCCGGGTTTTCTCCCATGATGTACAGTGCCTTGATGCCGCCCTGGGCAATGGCCGGGAGCATCTCGGTCATGGCCATCCCCGGCCAGTCGGGGAGGGTGGCCACGCCCCAGGCCTCCGCCATCTTCTTGCGGTTGGCGGCGTCGGTGACCGGCTGATAGCCGGAGAAGACGTTGGGTAAGCCGCCCATGTCGCAAGCACCTTGGACGTTGTTCTGGCCCCTGAGCGGGTTGACCCCACCGCCCTGGATGCCGACATTGCCGCAGAGCATGGCCAGATTGGCCAGGGTCTTGACGTTGTCGGTGCCCACCGTATGCTGAGTGATGCCCATGCAATAGACGATGGAGCCGGCCCCGGCCCGGGCGTACATGCGGGCTGCGTCCGCGATCTCGGCGGCGGGCACCCCGCAAATTTTTTCGGCGTATTCCGGCGTATATTTGGCCACCGTCTCCTTGAGGGCCTCGAAGTTCTCGGTGCGTTCCGCTACATAGGTTTGGTCATAGAGGCCTTCCGCGATGATGACCTGCATCATGGAGTTGATCAGGGCGATATCGGTGCCGGGAATTTGGCGAAGCCAGAGGCGGGCGTGCCGCACCAGGCCGTGGCGCCGGGGGTCAATGACGATGAGATCCTTATTCTTGAGACGCGCCGCCCGCTTGATGCGGGCCGCAATCACCGGGTGATTTTCGTTGGTGTTGGAGCCGATCACCAGGATGCAATCGGCATCCTCCAATTCGGCGATGGAATTGGTCATGGCTCCGGAACCGAAGGACGCGGCCAGCCCGGCCACGGTAGAGCTGTGTCAGAGGCGGGCGCAGTGATCCACGTGGTTGGTGCCGACCACGGCGCGCAGCAGTTTTTGCATCAGGTAATTTTCTTCGTTGGTGGCCCGGGCCGAACACCAGCCGCCAATCTTTTCGGGGCCGTGTTTTTCCTTCACCTCCCGGAGGCGGCGGGCCACAAAATCGAGGGCCTCATCCCAGGTGGCCTCCTGGAGTTCGCCGTTCTTCTCTTTCCGGAGGAGCGGGGTCTTGAGGCGGTCTTCATGCTGGACGAACCCCATGCCGAACCGCCCCTTGACGCACAGCCGGCCGTCGTTGGGCTGGGCCAGGGCCCCGGTCACCTTGACGAGTTTGCCGCCCTTGACGTGGAGATCCAGCTGGCAGCCCACCCCGCAGTAAGGACAGGTGGTGCGGACGCGGCGGCGTTCCCAAGTGCGGCCCTGATGCATGGCGTTCTTGTCCAGCAGGGCCCCCACCGGACAGGATTGCACGCATTCGCCGCAAAAGACGCAGTCGGAATCGATATAAGGGTAATCGGCCTTGGCCACGATCTTGTTGTGGGAACCGCGGTAGCCGATACTGATAGCCAGGTTCACCTGCCGTTCGTTGCAGCCCCGGACGCAGCGGCCGCACATGACGCACTTGGAAAAATCCCGGACGATCATGCTGTTGCTGTCTTCGTAATAGTATTCGGTATCCGGGGGATTGGCGAAGCTGGGGGTGGGCACCGCATAACGATAGGCCAGGGCCTGCAATTCGCACTCGCCGTTGGCCTCGCAGACCAGGCAGTTGTGGTTGCCGGAACCCAGCAGCAGCTCCAGGACCATCCTGCGGGAGGCGTCGATCCTGGCCGACTCGGTCTTAATCACCATCCCCGGGGCGGCCGCGGTGGCGCAGGCGGGCGACAGGGTGCGGGCGCCTTCCACTTCCACCATGCACATCCGGCATGATCCAACGGGGGTGGTATCCCGCAGATAGCAGAGGGTGGGAATGGTGTAGGTTCCATGGACCCAGGCCACTTCCAAAATGGTCTGGCCGGGCTCAAACTCCACCGTCTTCCCATCGAGGGTGAGAGTTGCCTTGCTCATGCCACAGGTACCTCCATCTTGAAGTCGGCGAACCGCGCTTAGCGCAGGTAATATCTAAAATTTTGGCAGCCGCAGGCTTTATAGCCTCCGCTTACGCAAGCGTGACGCCTGGGCCGCCGGCAGGCGAACACCGGGGTGATAAGCCCATGTACATATTAGCACAAAGTGAGGGCCAGGCAACAGGAAATTCCAGGGGTGGCTTAGGGAGCTGGCGCCAGGAAATTGACCAGCTTTTTGCTCTCTCTACTGGCGGCGCCTTGTAGGGGGCGCACCCAAGTGTGCGCCCCCTACGAAACAAGCGGTCGGGGCGGGTTTTAAACCCGCCCCGACATGGCAGGCACATGGGTCCGCCCCAACGCCAAACCAGGCGAAACCGTCCCTGTAATCCTGAACTGAATCTAAGGTCACTAAAAATACGAGATTCTTCGCTTTATATGAAAATAGCCGGCGGGGCGGGCCGCAGTAATCGCCGACTAGAGGCGGCCAGGGACGGCCGCCCCACCATCACCTATTATTTTCATTATTCGTTGTGACCTTCAGGTCATGATAGTTCGCTCAGGATGACCTTTTTGGGTAGACTGGGGCCAGTCGCTGCCAGGGCAGCCTGTGGCGGCCAGCAAAAATCGGGGCAACCCCAGTAGAGGCTGGATGCCTGAGCCGCGAATCACCCCCGGCCCGGCAGCAGCCGCCAGCATGATTCGCTAATTGGGAAGAAGTGAATGTTTCCGGGAGAAGTTGGGGGTTTCCGAGACTAGCTGCCTCCCCAGGCGGGGGCCCGGGTTGATGAGGATGGGGCTCACCAGATTGGCGGTGGTCTCGGCAGGCCGTCCCGGCGGGATGGTCAGGGGGACGAAAACCTGAAGCTCTTCGGGTGTTTTGGCTTCCAGTTCCTGCAAGGCGGAATGGAGGCGGCCCATCTCCAAAGGGGCTCCCAGCTTGGAGGGTTCAGCCACCAGCAGGGCCACATCCGGGTTCTCCAGGGATAGCAAGAGCAGGAAAGGAGCGGTGTGCTCCGGGGCCAACAAGGCGAAGCGCTGAATTTCCGTAAATCCCAAAAGTCCCTTGGGGAAGGAGATAATCCGGTCTTCCGGAACCTCGATGTCCCCTAATTTGCAACGATGGGGCAACCGGGGAACCTCCGGTGGGGAGGGGGGCAGGGGGCCGGCAGCCGGGAAATCACGGCCCACCAATTCCTGCAAGGCCTTAAGGTCGTCGAAGACAAATACGGCCGCCTCCCGGTTATCCTGGAGAATCCTCTCGAAAATCTCATGCCTGAGGACCACCACGCCCATGGGGGCCTCGACCCCCAGACGTACCTGCCGGCCCCGGACTGCCAGGACCACCACCCGGACCCCGTCCCCGATAACGACCCCTTCATTGATCTTGCGGGTAAGTATCAGCATACTTTACTCCCGTCCTCCAGCCAGGCGCAGGGAAAATCAGGACCGCGGCCGGCCTAGGCAAAATCTCCAGCGCCAGGATTTCTGCGCGCAGAACTCCAAGCCTGGAGGATGATGGCGCCGCCATCAACCGGTAAGCATTACTGGATTAATCATCGGCATATCCGGAAAAAAGATAAATTTTCGGATCGGGCGCACTAAATTTTTTCGGGTCCAGGGAGCGGCGCTAATGATGCAGCCAGTTAGGAAAGATTCATTTTCTATGGCCGCGGCGGTAGTCGCCTCTCTAACCAGGCCATTTGACAATGCCACTGATCATGCCTAAATTATTTACAAATATTAATTAAACTAATCGCATATTTCTTCCCATTTTTCAAGGACTGGGATGGCATAAAAAAGTGGCTGCGGCTCGCCGTCGTCCCGATGACCCGGGGCGGCAGGGGGCCGGGTTTTTCAGCGCCCTTGGCTAAAGGGGGCAGCCGGGATTGATGTTGTATCTCTTCTAAAAGGCAGGCAACCCATGGCAAAATGGCTGACCAACACCTTTCATAGCGCGGCAATCTTCTCAGTGCGCCACCTGATGGTGACCTGGGTGGTGGGCATGTTCCCCAAAATTAGCGGCAGCCTCGATTTCGATCCGCTGAATGTGGCGGGGTCCACGGTAGTGGTGGCAATAGAGGCGGCGTCCGTATACACCGGGGTGGAGGACCGGGACGAGCATCTGAAGAGTGCCGATTTCCTGGACGTGGCGCAATACCCCACCATTACCTTCAAGAGCACCCGGGTGGAGGCGGCAGGATTGGACCACGCCTGGGTCCACGGGGACCTGACCCTGCACGGCGTCACCCGCCAGGTGATGTTGGACGTTCACTGGGCCGGGCCGGCCCACCTGGAGGATCAGGGCGTCATTTACACCACCTTCGGATTTCAGGCCAAGACCAGGCTCAACCGCGAGGATTTCGGCATAACCTATAACAACGAGATGGAACACGGAGGGGTCGGGCTCGGCAGGCAGGTTTACCTGACCCTGAATTGCGAAGCAGATTTGGTTGAGGAGGAGAAGTGACCGCGGCCGCCCGGACCTGGGAACGCGCTCTGGCAGTAACAAAAAAGTCCCACTTATTATCTTTAATCGGAAAAGGACTCGATAACCCTATAATCCCTCGGGATTACCGCCGCCAGGCGAGGAACCGGGCAAACAGCCATTTGACCCTGGGAGTCAGTCTGGTCCGGTTGTAGAGGTCGCCGGTCTGACGGATGGCCTCCGCCTGGGTGGGATAGGGATGGATGACCGCGGACAGGGTTCCCAGGCCGATGTTGCCCACCATGGCCGCGGTGATCTCACTGATCATCTCCCCGGCATGCCGGGCCACGATGGTGGCGCCCAGGATCTTGTCGGCGCCCTCTTTGACGTGAATCTTTACAAACCCTTCTGTTTCTCCGTCCAAAATGGCCCGGTCCACCTCGCTTAAAGGTTTGATGAAGGTCGTGACCGGGATGCCCTGCTTTGCCGCTTCTGCTTCATTCAAGCCCACGTGGGCAACTTCCGGGTCGGTGTAGGTGCACCAGGGAATGGTCAGGGCGCTCAGCTTTTTGCGCCCTAAGAACAGGGCGTTCTGGATAACGATACGCGCCGTGAAGTCGGCCAGATGGGTGAATTTGTAGGGCAGACAGATGTCGCCCGCGGCGAAGATACGGGGGTTGGTAGTTTGCAGTTGGTCATTGACTAGCACGCCCCGGCCTTTCCCGGCTTCATAGCTGACGCCGGCGGCTTCCAGGTTGAGGCCTTCGACGTTGGGGGCCCGGCCGGCGCCGATAAGAATCTCGTCAACCTCGATTTCTCCTTGGTGGCCGTCGCTTTCATATTTGACCAGCTTGCCGTTGATGGTTTTGGTCACCTCAAGAGGCCTGGCATTGAGGATCAGGCCGATGCCTTCCCTTTGGAAGGTCTCCTGGATCAGTGCCGCCGCGTCGCCATCTTCTCTATTCATGATGCGGGGATGCTTGTGAAGCAGGGTCACATGGCAGCCCAGATTCTGGAAGGCCTGGGCCAATTCGCAGCCGATGGGCCCACCGCCCATCACCAGAAGACGCGCCGGGCGCTCAGTCAAAGAGAAGACCGTCTCGTTAGTCAGATAACCGGCTTCCGGCAATCCCGGCACTGGCGGGAGCGCGGCCCGGCCGCCGGTGGCGATGACCGCCTTTCGGAAGCGCAGGGTCTTGCCTCCCACCTCTACGCTATCCGGGCCGGAAAACTTGGCCTCGCCCAGGAAGACGTCCACCCCCAAACCCCGGAAGCGCGCGGCTGAATCGTGGGGGCTAATTTCCGCCCGCAGGCGCCGCATGCGCTCCATGACCGCGGCAAAGTCCACTTCGGCCGCGCCGGAGATTTTCAAGCCAAACAGGCTCGCATCCCGGATGTCGGCATAAACCCTGGAGGAGCGGATAATGGCCTTGGACGGCACGCAGCCGTAATTGAGACAATCTCCTCCCATAAGGTGGCGCTCCACCAGGGCTACTTTGGCGCCCAGCCCCGCGGCCCCGGCGGCGCTCACCAATCCCGCGGTGCCCGCGCCAATGACCACCAGGTGGTAGCGGGGCTGAGGCTCGGGATTCACCCAGTCCGGCGGCCGCAGATTGGCCACCAGGTCCTCATTATATTGGTCCAGGGGGCTGACCTCGGGCAGGGCGGCGGGCTCTGCCGGCGCCGAGACGCCCGCCGCGGGCTTCATCTCCTTCAGCTGCAGCCTGCGTCGAGCGGAGCGCACCAGAAGGGTTAGCAAGACCAGGGCCACCAGAAAAGCCCCCACCAGAGGCCAGGGAATCCTGCCCTCCCTCAATGCCTTGGAAACCGCATCCGCCCCCACCACATAGAGGATGGTGCCCGGCAGGGTGCACAACCAGGTATAAAAGACATAGGTCCAAAAGGGCACCTTGGTGAGCCCGAAGCCGTAATTAAGTAAATTGAAAGGGAAAATAGGCACCAGCCGGGTAAGGGCCACTATGATGCCGCCATGCTCTTCGGTGAGTCGGTCCAGCTTTTGAAATTTATCGCTCTTGGAGAGCCAGTTAACCATTGCCTCCCGGGCAAAATAACGGCCGATCAGGAAAGCCAGGCTGGCGCCGATGGTGGCGCCGATGTTCACCAAAATGACGCCTAGCACCGAGCCAAAAAGAGCCCCGGCGGCGATGGTGATAGCCGCGCCGGGCAGGGCGGCCACCACCGCCACGATGTAGATCAGGATAAAGACCAACGGACCCCAGGGGCCCAGGGTGACGATCCAATCCCGCAAGGCCCCCAGCTTTTCGCCCGCGTTGAAGACTTTGGCCAGGACGAGGATGGCAATGAGGACGGCGAGCAGCAAGACTGGCCGCCATTTACCGCCTTTCCCGGCGCCTTCCGGCATAGCTGCAGTTGGCTTCATTATCTTTTATCCCGCTATCTTCCTCGGGTATTTAAGGAGCGGCCAGGAGCGAGGGACTCATTTCTTCGGGGTGAACAGATAGAGATACTGGCCGTAGCCCTCCTTCTCCAGGTCCTCCTTGGGAATGAAGCGCAAGGCCGCGGAGTCCAGGCAATAGCGCAGGCCGGTTGGCGGCGGCCCATCATGGAAGAGGTCCCCGAGATGGGAGTCGGCATGTTTGCTGCGCACCTCGATGCGCTCCCCAAGCCACCCATGTTTTTTCCGCTCCACAACATTGGCGGGTACCAGGGGTTTGGTGAAGCTGGGCCAGCCGGTGCCGGAGTCGAATTTGTTCGTGGAGCTGAACAGAGGCTCTCCGGAGACGATGTCCACGTAAATCCCTTCCCGATGGTTGTCCCAATATTCATTGTGGAAGGCCGGCTCGGTGCCCCCCTGCTGGGTCACCTCATACTGCAACGGGGTCAACTTCTTCCGCAGGACTTCCTCGCTCGGCTTGACAAAATTGTCGCCGGGAGGATCGGGCGCGGCCGCGGGCTTTCCGCCCCAGACCTTTTGCAGAAACTGGTCGCGGCCTGAATTCCAGCGGTAGTACTTATAACGGATCGGATTTTTATGGGCATAATCCTGGTGGTATTCCTCCGCCGGATAGAAATTGGTGAACGCGACGATTTCGGTAACGATGGGTTTCTTAAAAACCCCGGAAGCGGCCAGCTTTTCTTTGGATTTCTCGGCCAGGAGCTTCTGCTCTTCATCGTGGTAGTAGATGACCGACCGGTACTGGGGTCCCCGATCCACGAACTGGCCCCCGGCATCGGTGGGATCGATATGATGCCAGAAGTAGTCCAGGAGTTCCGGATAAGAGACTTTTTGGGGATCGTAGTAAACTTGGACCGCTTCCACGCAGCCCTTTTCGGCGTAGTCTTCATAGGTGGGATGGTCGCCGCGGCAGCCGGCATAGCCGGAGACCACCTTCACCACCCCCGGGGCCTCCCTGAAGTCATGTTCCGTGCACCAGAAACAGCCGCCGGCAAAGGTGGCCAGGGCTAAATTCGGATCTTTTTCCACGGTGCTGCCCCCTTTCAACGGTTTGCCAGTCATTGGCGCATTGGGCTGAGCCCCCGCGCTACTGGTCCCGGTAGCCAGAAACAGGGCGATCAAAAGAATCCTAAACATGTTTTAAGCCCTCCCTGATAATGGGGTATTCTCGGCGGGCTTCCCCTGCTTACTTGGGGACTCCCGCTCCCCGGGCTACTTTGAACAGCTAATGACTCACAGTACTCATATAGGTCTTCGCCTTTCCCAAGGCCTTTTCCATGTCGTTCACGGTAATTTACCGAAGTTAAGGACCAAGGCAAAATCTGGAAGGAGGGCTTATTTTTTTCCCTGCATCATCATTTTTTCACCTTCCGTCATCATATTGTGGCCCTCCATCATCATCTTCTTCCCATTCTCCATCATCTTCTCGGATTCCATCATTGCGCTTTGCATCCCCCCTTTTTGCTTCATCATCGCCATGCCTTTGTCCATCATCTCCATGCCCTGCATCATCTTCTTGGAGCCGTCCATCATCATTTTTTGGCCCTGCGTCATCATCTTTTCTTCTGCGAGAGCCGACGGCCCCGTCGCGGACAGCATAAACGCGCCTATCAGCAAGATGGCCAAGACTTTACCCAAACCTCTACGCCGCTTCATCATAATAAACTTCCTCCTGAAATGGTTTTGATATCGTTTGCTCACCATTTAGGGTGAAAAGGGCCACTTATGGATAACCACGCCGATTCTTCTCAATTATTGACGCATAATCAGGGACTATTCATGGTGCCGATATAGGTGTCCGCTTTTTTTAAGGCATCTTCCATTTCCTTCGGGGTAATTATCGCCGGATCATAATAAACGGTGTCTATCTCTGTGGACTGGATAGAACCGGTTACGACCTTGACCACTCCTGACAGCCTTTCCAAGGCTGTCTTGCCGACTTCGTATCACCCCACTTCAAAAACGATTTTGGCCTCCTTGTCCATGGCAGCAGATTCATGATTTGCGGGAGCGAGAACCAGCAGGAAAAATAGACCCAGGAGGAGACAACTGGTAAATTTCATGGCTTGCATCCTCACCGCCTTATGAGATTGGGGTTGTCTGGCGCCAGGTTTGCTGAACATCCTACCCCTCAAGATTGCTTACCCCTAAAAGTTCCCCCTTTCCCCTATCCACTAATCTAAACATAAATTAAAGCTAATCAGTTTCCGGGGAGATTCCAGTAGCGAATGCTACAAATGGATTTTTATTTGCTTGATTAAGGGAGATGAGACCGAAAAAGAAAGCCGTGGTTAAACCGGTGGCGGCCGCTCAGGCGCTCATGAGCCATTTGGCGCCGGGGTCCCTGCGAGTGGCCTGGGTGGCTAAAATTTATGCCGCTCTAAAAAAAAAGAGCGCATTTGTAGCAGCTACTACTGCTGCGAGAAAATAAGGTTGGTATAGTGAAATCAAAAAGAGTCAACGAGGAGGAATAACCGTGTCCGTAAAATGAAGAGATCCGGAATCAGATTATCGGGGCACTAGGGAAAGCCGGCTTTCCCATCGATTCCCCCGAGGCCTTGCTGGCTGCCTTTCCCCAGGGAGCCGCAACGGAGTGCCGGGCGGGTGAGATAGCGATGACCGCGGGCGAGGCCGGGAAGCTTCTGAAACCCGAGGACTTTCCCTTCCGGTCCGCCGAACAGGCGGCCGACACTATCTTGAGCCGCGCCGGATTCTAAACCTGGATTATGCAGCAAGAATCGGTGTAAATCAAGCCAACCATATGATATAAGGAGGATAATTTAGCGATTCGGAGGTCTCCAAGATGCTCACCAGGCAATAATCCACAACAAAGCAACGATAACGACTAACGGAGGAAAGGATAACATGGCAAAGATACCTCAAGAAGTGCAGGAATTCATGAAAGGCAAGATGGGATGGGTGGCTACTGCCTCTCCCGACGGTATGCCGAATGCTACTCCGAAAGGGACTGTCAAGGTGTTGGACGATGAACATCTCATGTTCGTCGACCTTTTTTCTCGGAAGACTCGGGAAAATCTTCTGAAAAACCCCAAGGTGGCTGTGACCGTCATAGACGAAAAGAGCAAAAAAGGGTTTCAGATCAAAGGCTCTGCCGAACTTATCAGCCGCGGGGAGTTATTCGATCAAACGAGAGCGGAGCTTAAAAAGGCTCCGATGGAGTTGCCGGCACCCACTTACGTGGTGAAAATTAAGGTGGAAGCGGTCTACGATCAATCCGTGGGTCCTAAAGCGGGCGAACAGATTGCGTAATCGATTTGGGGATAGGCCTGCCCTGGCCTGATGGAAGTTGAGGGAGTGGGAAGTTTCTGGCCTTTCTCTACCTCCTCTCACCCCCGCCTCTGATAAAACCCTAATTAAAGGACCGAGGTGTCGATAGCTGCTCTCAATCCGCACTTGGTCAAAACGAAAACCGTAGTTGATTAGGTGATCGTTTATGCAGTTTTTGTTGGCTCGGTTATAAGTGAAGCCTGTAGGGGAAAGCGCAGCGCATCCCGCCTTGAGCCCTAAAATATTGTTAGGTCGGGGTGGGCAATGATGCGAGGGAGCTTCGCGCAAAGCGGGTGGAGTGGGCCGGTGGCCCACCTGATTGTGAGGAAATATTCCGACTAAAACAAACTTCCAGGGCATAGAGATCGAATTTGCCACCCTCTATGCCCCTGGAACGCAATAAAAGTTTGGCTAATCAAGGATCGGCCAGAGGCATTGAATAAATTTTTTTCCTCTGCCGCGGACCAAACGAGCCGCGGAGGAAACCATGGGCGCCAATAAGCTGCTTATCGCATGTAAGATTTTCTACGATGAACTGCAATCCATCTTGCCTCTTGAGTCTGATCTCAAAATAATCTGGATTGAAGCCGCGCTGCACGCCAATTTGAATCGCCTGGAAGGCGAGCTGAAAAAAGCACTGTCCGAGGCCGCGACAAACGGTGCAAAAGTCCAGTTATTCTTAGGGGCCGGATGTCACCCGGATATTGCCAGGCTGGCCAGAGAATATGGGGCTAGCGTCTCTCCAGTGAAAAATTGTATTGAGGCCTTTCTAGGGTCTAAGCAGAAGGAAATGGAAGAAAATGATACAATGGTCATGACGCCCGGTTGGATCAGGGCCTGGCCGAGCATTATGGCGGCCTTAGGTTGGGATGAGGTGGATGTTCGCATTAATTTTGGCCGCTATAAGCGGATTTTGCTCCTGGAACCGGGGATAAATCCTCTGCTGGATGAAGAAATTCTTTCATTTTTTGATCTAACCCAGGTTCCCATCGAAATCGAACCATTGGATTTAGACCATTTAAAGAGCTTACTAACCGAGATCGCGGGATAGTCGCTATGGGCTGTATTTGTGAACGAGAGGCCGGTAAGGAGCACTCCCTTTCACCGACCTGCATCGGCCACCTTTGGGTCTTTGAAGACTTGCGACCTGAAGAACTGGCGGCTTTGACAAAAACCGCCCTTCGACGAATCTATCAGAAAGGGCAGGAGGTTTTTTCCCAGGGTGAGAAAGCTGACAAGATGTTCTTAATCAAGGCCGGGCGGGTGAAATTGAGCAAGCTCAGCGAAACCGGCAATGAGTTCACCCTCGATATTCGGAAGGCTGGCGATTTTTTAGGGGAGAACATGCTCCTTGAGGATACGCTCTATCCACTCACCGCAATCTGTCTCGAGTCCACCCTCGTATGTGGATTTGATAAAGCCGGCTTTGAAAATTTAGTCCTGGAGAATCCAAAAGTCGGTTTGCAAGTGATTAAAAACTTGAGCAGACGCATTGACTGGCTCACCAGCCGGGTGGGGAGTTTATCCTTTTCCAACCTGGAGGATCGGCTCTACCACGTTTTGGTCAATGTGGCCAAAGAGCACGGGATTAAAGAACACAAAGGGTACGTCATCCAGTTTCCCTTAACGCACGAAGAACTAAGCTTTTTGGTGGGGGCTCATAGAGTAAGTATCACCAGGGCCATGAAATCCCTTAAAGAATCTGGCAAGATCGTCCAAACCGGAAGAAGCCTGATCATTTCACAGTTGGCCTAGGGAAGCCGGCGCAAGGCCCTCAATACAGAGCCGGAATTCCGCCCGTTATATGGGCTCTCCCTCTACCGAGCTTTCAGCGCCCTTGCCCGCCCTTCTTGAAAATCGCCCCGATTCCAGATACAATTATATAATGGATTCCGCTTTAGCCCTGGGGATCGAATCCCCCGATCTCCTGACGGCGCTTGCCCGGGAGCCCAGCCAGGTCTATCTCCAAGGTCTTACCCCCGCCAGCGGCGCCTACCTTCTGGCCAGCCTGTTTCGGCAACTGGGACGGCCCTTCCTCCTGGTGACCCCCAATGGTGAGGGCCATGAGACCTTTTTGAAGGACCTGACTTTCTTTCTGGGAGAGCCCTACGACGAGTCCGGGGGCGCCCGGCGCCTCTTATTTTTTCCGGGCCACGAAGTCCTGCCCTTCCAGGAGCTGAGCTTCGACTCCGAGGTGAGCTGCGCCAGGATGGCTTCGGCATATGTGGCCGTGACCGCAACGTCCCCTTTTCTCATGGTGGCCCCGGCCCTGGCCCTGCGCCAGAAGCTCCCCCCGGCCCAGCGGCTGCGGGATTTACTGGCCTATGTGCTGCCCGGCGAGACCCTGAGACGCCCGGAATTTCTCCAGAGCCTGCTGGACGGCGGTTATGCCCGCCGTCCGGTGGTGGAGGAGAAGGGGGAGTTCAGCGTGCGCGGCGGCATCATCGAACTGTTCCCGCCCCTCTATGAGCAGCCGGTGCGCCTGGAGTTCTGGGGGGACGAAGTGGAGTCCATCCGGCGTTTTGACCCGGCCAGCCAGCGGTCCCTGGGCCAGCTTCCGGAGCTGGTGGTGCTGCCCGCCAGTGAAGTGGTGCTGGACGGGGCGGCCCGGGAACACGCCCTGGCCCGGCGCAAACGCCGCCAGGACCCCCAGTTCTGGGAAAACGTCCGGGAAGGCCGCCACTTTCCCCGCATCGAGCGCCATCTCGAGGAATTTTACTCGCAGCCCCAGACCCTGTGGGAGATGCTGCCGCCGGAGACCGTGGTGGTGGTTTGGGATCCCTTCAACCTGGGGCGGGAGCTGCAGAAGATGGCGGAGGACACGGCCCACGAACCCCAGGGCTGGCTGGATCAAATTCCCTGGGAGGACCGCTTAGGCCGGTTCAGCACTATCATCTGCCCGCTGCTGCCCTGGGTCCACCCCCATCCGGAGCGCGACTTCCATTTCCAGGTGGAGAAAAACGAGGGCCTGGCCCAGGAGTTAGCCGCCGCCGGGGCCGAGGCCGGGCGGCTGGTGCCGGCCTTGGCAGCCCGCCTGGAAGAATGGCGCCGGGGCGGGTTTCAGGTCCTGCTGGCGTGCAAAAGCCGCCATCGGGGCGAGCGCCTGGCCCGGCTTCTCCAGGAAGAGGGCCTGGAGGCCTCGCTCAACCTCACCCCCACCTGGGAGCCGGGCAGCCGGGTGGAACTCACCGTAGGCGATCTTTCCGGGGGATTCCGGCTCCTTTCCCAGGGACTCATCGTCCTCACCGAAGACGAGGCCCTCGGGTTCCACCCCGAAGGCCGGCGCCGCAAAGAGGGCCGCGTCCCCCAGGACCTCACCTCCCTGGCCGACCTTGAGGAAGGGGATTACATCGTGCACCTGGACCACGGGATCGGCATCTACCGGGGACTGGTGAAACTCTCCGTGGGACTCCAGGCCAATGATTTTCTGGAACTGGAATACTTAAACGGTGACCGCCTCTACCTGCCGGTGGATCGCCTCCACCTGGTGCAGAAATACCTGGGGGTGGAGGGGGTGGAACCCCGGGTGGAGCGCCTGGGGGGCAAGTCCTGGGACCGAACCAAGAAGCGGGTCAAGAAGGCGGTGGAAAAAATCGCCCGGGAACTGGTGGAGCTCTATGCCTTGCGCCGGGTCCTGCCGGGGCACCAATTTTCGCCCCCGGACCCGGTTTTCCGGGAGTTCGAGGCCACCTTCGAATTTGCCGAGACCCCGGACCAGGAACAGGCCATCCAGGAAGTCCTGGCAGATCTGGGCTCGGATAAGCCCATGGACCGGCTCATCTGCGGCGACGTGGGCTACGGCAAGACCGAGGTGGCGGTGCGGGCCGCCTTCAAGGCGGCCATGGACGGCAAACAGGTGGCCATGCTGGTGCCCACCACGGTGCTGGCGGAGCAGCATTATGAAACCTTCAGCCGGCGGCTGGCTCACTATCCGCTGGAGGTGCGGGTCCTGAGCCGCTTCAAGGCCCCGGCGGCGCAGAGGCAGACCTTGGCGGACCTGGCCCAAGGCCGGGTGGACATCATCATCGGCACCCACCGGCTGCTGTCCAGGGACGTGGTCTTCAAGGATTTGGGCCTGGCCATTATAGATGAGGAGCAGCGTTTCGGGGTGAAGCAGAAGGAGAGACTGAAGGATTGGCGCCGTACCGTGGACGTTCTCACCCTGACCGCCACTCCCATTCCCCGAACCCTGCAATTGTCCCTGACGGGGCTCAGGGACCTGAGCCTGATCAACACCCCGCCGGAGGACCGCCTGGCGGTGCGCACCTACTTGTGCCGCCCGGAGCGGGCCGTAATTCAGGCGGCCATCCGCCGGGAACTGGCCCGGGGCGGACTGAGCTTTTTCGTGCACAACCGGGTGCGAACCCTGGCCAGCTGGACCCGCCAGGTCCAGGAGATGGTGCCCGAGGCCCGGGTGGCCATGGCCCATGGCCAGATGCCGGAGCGGGAGCTGGAAAAGGTAATGCTGCGCTTCTGGCGCAAAGAAGTGGACGTGCTGGTGTGCACCGCGATCATCGAAGCCGGCCTGGACATCCCGGCGGCCAACACCATCATCATCAACCGGGCTCATACGCTGGGGCTGGCGCAGCTCTATCAGCTGCGGGGCCGGGTGGGCCGCAGCCAGTCGCAGGCCTATGCCTACCTGCTGGTGCCCGAAGAGGCGGCCCTCTCCAGCGAGGCCCAAAAACGCCTGAAGGCCTTGATGGAATTTACCGAGTTGGGCTCCGGTTTTAAGATCGCCATGCACGACCTGCAGATCCGGGGGGCCGGCAATCTCCTGGGTCAGGCCCAATCCGGACAGGTGGCGGAAGTCGGTTATGAGCTTTATCTGCAACTCCTGGAACAGGCTGTTCGGGAGTTCAAGGGGGAGCCGGAAGACCTGGCCCCGGACCCGGAGATCCGCCTGCCCCTGGCCGCCTACCTGCCCGAAGATTATGTGCCCGACGTGCAGCAGCGTCTGGCCCTCTACCGGCGGCTGTCCGGCCGCTTGACCCCGGAGATGGTGCAGGAACTGGAGGGGGAATTTCAGGATCGGTTCGGACCGCTGCCCCCGGAGGGGCGCAACCTCCTGGAGGTGGTCCGCCTCAAGCATCGCTTGCGGCAGTTGGGCCTCAAGCGTCTGGAGGTGCAGGACAGCTTTGTGCGGCTGCAGTTTGCCCAGCCGGAGCGTCTGGACCTGCCGCGCCTGGTGGGCCTTTTGAAAAGCAAGCCGGATAACTTTCGCCTTTTTCAGGATCAAACCTTACGGGTGCGGCTGCCGCAAGGCGGCTCCCCCCTGGATCGTTTGCAAAACTGCTTGAAAGAAGTGGAGACATTTGTTAATGCAGAAGAGGAGAGATAGAAAACCATGGAGAGAATTTCCAAAGGACTGCTGACCCTGACCCTGATCTGTGTGCTGATGGCCTTGTCGGCCAGGAACGGCTCCGCTAAAGTGGTGGATCGGATTGTGGCCGAGGTCAATGATGAAATCATCACCATGTCGGAACTGCAAAAGGCCTCCAGATCCATCGAGGACCAAGAGGGTATTGCTCCCAAGAGTAAAGAAGACAAGGCTCTCGAACACCAAATGCTGGAAACGCTTATTGACCGGAAGCTGGCCTTGGCCGAGGCCAAACGCCGAGGAATCAAAGTCGATGATAAGGAACTGAACGCGGCCCTGGAAAACTTTAAGAAACGTAATCATCTGATGGACGAGGACTCCTTTAATAAGGCCCTGGCCAAGGCCGGCCTCACCCTCGCAGAGCTTAAGGAAAAGATCGCCGACCAGATAATCCAGGACCGGCTCGTAGCCCTGACGGTGGGCATCAAGGCCGTGGTTAGTGAGTCGCAGGTGCGCCAGTATTACGATCAAAAATATAAGGGAGGCGCCACCAGCCAATTGCACCTGTTAAGCATCAAGATGCCATTCCCGCCGGGCGCCACCGAAGCCCAGCAAGAAGAGGTAAAAAAGGAAGCGGAAAACATCCTCCAGGAAGTCAAAGGCGGCGCCACTTTTCCGGATGCCGCCCAGAAATACTCCCTGACGGCAACTGACGTCGGTTTCGTTCCTGAAAATGAATTGGATCCGAGGCTGGGGCAATTTCTAGCGAAGTTGAGTCCCAAAGAGGTGGCCCCGGTCGTAACCCCGCAAGGGATTCAATTGATTCAGTTGCTGGAACGCCGGGGCGGTCAGCCCCGGTCCTATGAGGAGGCGGCTCCGGAGATTCGCCGTATCCTGACTCAGCAGGAGATGGAGAAGGAATTTTCCGTGTGGGTCAAAACCCTCCGGGAAAACGCCCACATCAAGATCATGCTGTGAGGCGCAGGGCTACCGGTGACCCCCCGGGCGGCGTCTCGTAATCAACCAGACCACTTAATCGGGGAACTTTTTCCTCCCGAACTTTAGATTCCTGCCAGATTGCAGGCCTGTTCCATTTTGCATCGCTCCACAAGTAGGGGGCGGGTTTGAAACCCGCCCCTTGTACATTGACAAACTATTTCTGGCACAGTTGGGGATGGCCGCATGTCCAAGGAAAATTCGCCCCCGGTAACCGATATCGCCAATCTGGCCCGGCATCTCGGGGAAACGGTGACACTCCGGGGTTGGGTTTACCATCTGCGCTCCAGCGGCAAGGTGCGCTTTCTGGTGATGCGGGATGGCGCCGGCCTGGTCCAGGGTGTACTCGTTAAGGGGAGTCTGCCGGAGGAGGACTTTCAGCAGTTCGAGCGCCTCACCTTGGAGTCCTCCCTGATCCTGGAGGGCAAGGTGAAGGCCGAACCCCGGGCCCCCGGGGGCTATGAACTGGAAGTCTCCCGGTTGCGCCCGCTTCAGATCGCCCCGGAATATCCCATCTCGCAGAAGGAGCATGGGGTAGGGTTCCTGATGGACTGGCGCCACCTCTGGCTCAGGTCGCCCCGGCAGCAGGCCATCCTGCGGGTCCGGGACGAGGTCTGCCGGGCCTGCCGCGATTTTTTTCAGGAGCGGGGCTTCGTCCTGGTAGATACCCCTATCCTGACGCCCATTAGCTGTGAAGGGACCACCAGCCTGTTCGAGACCGACTACCTGGATCGGGGCAAGGCCTACCTCTCCCAGAGCGGCCAGCTTTATCTGGAGGCTGCGGCCATGGCCCTGGGCCGGGTCTATTGTTTCGGGCCCACCTTTCGGGCGGAGAAATCCAAGACCAGGCGCCACCTGACGGAGTTCTGGATGGTGGAGGCCGAGGCTGCCTTCTACACCCTGGAGGAGGTCATGGGGCTCGCCGAAGATTTGGTGCGCTTCGTGGTCCAGCGGGTGCTGGAGCGCCAGGAGGCGCAGTTGCGTCTGTTGGAGCGGGACCGCGAGCCCCTGGCAGAGGCAGCGGCTGGGCCTTTTCCCCGCCTCAGCTATGGCGAGGCCCTGGAGCTTCTTAAGGCCCAAGGCCAAAAAATCCCCTGGGGGGAGGACCTGGGAGCGGAAGAAGAGACCCTTCTGTCCCAGATGTTTTCCAGGCCGGTGCTGGTGCACCGCTATCCCCGGCAGGCCAAGGCCTTTTATATGGAGCCGGACCCTCTGGACCCGAGGCTGGCCCTGTGCGTGGATATGTTGGCCCCGGAAGGCTACGGCGAGATCATTGGCGGTTCCCAGCGCATGGACGACCTGGAGACCCTGCTGGCCAGCCTGGAGGCCCATAACCTGCCCCGGGAGCCCCTGGAGTGGTACCTGGACCTGCGCCGCTTCGGCAGTGTGCCCCACGGCGGCTTCGGCCTGGGCATCGAGCGCCTGCTGGCGTGGATTTGCGGCCTGCACCACGTGCGGGAGACCATCCCTTTCCCGCGGCTCATCGACCGGTGTTATCCCTGAACCAGCAACCGTTACCCGGAAGGCGAACCCTGGAAAGCGGCTCCTGGGGCCTGCAGACGGTGGTTTTTGGCCTGGTGGCCGCGGCCGTCAGCAATATCTACCTCACCCAGCCGGTGCTGCCGGTATTGCAGGTGGAATTCGGGGTCAGCCCTTCCCAGGCTTCTTATACCGTCTCGGCGGTGATCCTGGGGCTGGCCCTGGCCAACCTGCCCTTCGGTTGGCTGGCGGACCGCGTCCCGGTCCGGAGCCTCATCCTGTTAGGGGGCGTGGTGGTCTGCGCCGCCGGGCTTTGCTGTGCGGCCACATCCAGTCTGCCTCTGCTGGTGGGGGCCCGCTTTCTGCAGGGGCTGTTCGTGCCGGCCCTGACCACCTGCCTGGCCGCCTACCTGTCTGCCAACCTGCCTGTGGAAAGGCTCAACGTGGTGATGGGGGCCTATGTGGCCGCCACCACCACAGGCGGCCTGTGCAGCCGCCTGCTGGGCGGCATGGTCCCAACCCAGCACTGGCGGTACATCTTCATCATCGCCGCCGTCCTGCTGGCCGTGGCCACCATCATCGCGGTCTGGCGGTTGCCACCGGGCCGGGGACCGGATAAGGGACAGGAGAGCGGCGCAGGTTTCCTCACCCTGTTAACCCAAGCGGAACTGAGACGCATCTTCCTGGTGTCCTTCGGCGGTTTTTTCGTCTTCTCTTCGGTTTTTAACTATCTGCCATTCTATCTTTCCGGGGCGCCGTTTCACGCCTCCACCCGCCTCATCACCCTGCTGTATCTCTCCTTCCTCATGGGGGTCGTAGCCGCGCCGCTGTCCGGAAAGTTGAGCAACCGCATCGGCAACGGCGGCACCATGATCCTGGGGTCGATCCTCTTCGCCCTGGCCATCGCCCTGACCCTGATAAAATCACTGGTGGTGATCCTGGCGGCGCTGATCCTGGTTTGCGGCGGGTTCTTTTCCATTCATGCCGCGGCTGCCGGTTCACTGAACCGCAAGCTCACCTCCAGCCGGGGCCAGGCCAATTCCCTATACATCCTGTTCTATTACCTGGGCGGGGCGTCGGGCATCACCTTGAGTGGCCACGCCTACGGCCTGGCTGGCTGGCCGGGGGTGGCCGCTTTGGGGATCGCAGTGCTGGCCTTGCCTTTCGCCACCGGGCTGGCGGAGCGGCGCCAGGAGCAGCGCCGGGGCTAGGCTCGTTCACAATAAAGTTGAGCCGGGGGACCGGATGGGTGATAATAAATAGCAAGGAACCGGTAACATATAGAAAACCCTTAGGCTTTGCGGATATAACCCCTCACTGGATGATTATCGGGATATGCGGCAATTATTATTTAACATTTTGGTTTATGCAGGGTCTAACCTATTGAAAGCCGGCGACGAGAGATCATGACTGACGCAGAACTCGTGGCCCGGGCTCAGGGCGGAGACCTGCAGGCCTTCGAAGAATTGGTGGTGAAGTACCAGCGGGAGATTTACGGCCTGGCTTGCAGGATGGTGAGCGACCCGGAAGAAGCTAAGGATTTATCGCAGCAGGCCTTTATGCAGGCCTTCATCTATATCCGAAGCTTTCGCCAGGATGCCCAATTCCGCACCTGGCTGTTCCGGATCGCCATCAACCAGTGCTACAACTTTTTGAAAAGCCGGAAAAAGTTTGGGGAGCCGGTGGATTGTGACGAAGTGGCGCTGGTGGGGGAGGATGACTCCCCGGAAGAGGAGTTGGTATCCAGGGATGAGCGCCAGAGGGTTTACGCGGCCCTGAAAAAGCTGCCCCCTAAACAGCAGGCGGTGATCACCCTGAAGTTGGAACAGGGCCTCTCCTACCAGGAGATCAGCGAGACCCTGGGAGGCACCCCGGGCGCTGCCCGGGTGAA
>JBAVAG010000112.1:0-40911 GCA_049585595.1 Desulfobaccales bacterium | reverse complement strand
CCTTAATGGCCCCCTCCACGTAGGCGATGCCGTTGGCCAGGGTGAAGGCGATCTCCTGCACCGCGGTGGAGCCGGCCTCCCGGATATGGTAGCCGCTGATGCTGATGGTGTTCCATTGGGGAACTTCTTTGGTGCAATACTGGAAGATATCGGTAATTAGCCGCATGGAGGGCCGGGGCGGGAAGATATAGGTGCCCCGGGAGGAATACTCCTTGAGGATGTCGTTCTGCACCGTACCCCGCAACTGGGCGAAGGCGACCCCCTGTTTTTCGGCCACCGCCAGGTACATGGCCAGCAGCACGGCGCAGGGAGAATTGATGGTCATGGAGGTGGAAACCTGGTCCAGGGGAATCCCCTGAAAAAGGCGCTCCACGTCCTGGAGCGAGTCGATGGAGACCCCCACCTTGCCAACCTCGCCCCGGGCCAGGGGGGCGTCGGAGTCATAGCCGATCTGGGTGGGCAGGTCGAAGGCCACCGAGAGGCCGGTCTGGCCGGACTTCAGCAGGAAATGGTAGCGTTCGTTGGTCTCCTCGGCGGAGCCGAAGCCGGCGTATTGCCTCATGGTCCAATAGCGGCCGCGGTAAGCGGTGGGCTGCACCGCCCGGGTGTAAGGATATTGGCCCGGCATCCCCAATTGCTGCAGGTAGTCGAAATCCGCCATGTCCAGAGGGGTGTAGACCCGGGCGATGGGGATTCCGGAGGTATTGACGAAATCCGCCTTACGCTCCGGAGTCTTGGTCAACACCTTGGCCACGGTCTCGTCATACTTGGCCTTTGCGGCCTTGACTTCTTCTAGTTTTTGGGGATCGCTCATGCCGCCACCTCACTAGGGGATGTTAAGAATATCATTCAAGGGATATTGGCAATTTCCACTCGTTTCCCCGATCCCGCCAGCGTACCCAGCCATGGTAATGGTTCAGTATAGCGAATCGCCGCCAGGCCGGGAATCCAGGGAATTGTGATTCTCCTGTCAAAAAGATTTTTACAGGGAAGGTTAATAGCCGTCAGCTGTCAGGGTAGCCGCAGGCTTTAGCCTGCGCCAGCTAAAGCTTGCGGCTACTATCAGCTCAAAACAAAACCCTTTTGTTTTTTGCCTTAGCTGACTGCTGATAGCTGATGGCTGTCAGCTATCGATTCAGCTTTCCTCCTCCTCCTCCAGCTTGACCAGGGCCTCAAAGCGGAGATCCAGCCCCAGGACGCCCTGGACCTCTTCCTGGTCGTTGAGCACCGGCACGCTCACCGTGATGCACAGTGCCCCGGTGAACCGGGAGGTGTAAAAATCGGAGACAAAGACCTTACCGCTCTTTATGGGCTCGATAAACCAGGAGCGGTTGGATAAGTCTTCGTCCAACTTCATCTCCGCATATTTGGCCCGGTCCACAATATGGGTGATGTTCCGGGTAACCTTGCGGCCTTCCGTGTTGGTGACGTACATGAACTGGATAAAGGGGAAGAGTTCCAAGGACTTTTGCAACACCGGCTCCAGGACCTCCGGATTCATGGACATGATCTCGGGCCGCGTCGCCAGGTCTTCGGCCAGGTGGGCCGCCAGCGTGTGGGCTTTGGCCTTGAGCTGGTCGAACTCCGAGACGAAGAGTTCCGGGAGATACTTGCGGGTCAGCTTCTCCATCTCCTCATTGGAGATGGAGGTGCAGCGACCCTCTTCATATTGTTCCATGATGCGCTTGTAGATCCTGGCCACCCCAGGGTTGTTCTTGTCCACGGCCCGCTCCCCGGTCAATTCGAGCCGGGAATTGATCCAATGGACAATGCCGGCCTTGCCGGATTTATCGGTGATGGTGATGGTGATGGGACGGTTCAAGATCCTGGCGGTGTCAAAGGGGCTGTAGATCTCTTCGTTCTTCAGCAGACCGTCGGCGTGGATACCGGCGCTGGTGCTGTTGAAGTTCTTGCCCACAAAGGGATAGTTGCCGGGGATGTGGTAGCGCAGCTCTTTTTCGAAGTAATCGGCGATCTCGGTGATCACCTGGGTGTCCATGCCGTCGGTGGTGCCCCGGAGGGAGATGTACTCCATGATCATGCCCTCGATGGGAGCATTGCCGGTACGCTCCCCGAAACCCAGGACGGCGCCGTTCACCGTGCCGCAGCCGTAAAGCCAGGCAGTGGCGCTGTTTACCATGACCTTGTGAAAGTCGTTGTGGCCGTGCCATTCCAGGAGGTGGCCCGGAACCCCGGCGTCGTCGATCATGGCCCGCACCAATTTGGGGACGCTCCTGGGCAGGGCGGCGCCCTGATAGGGAACTCCATATCCCATGGTGTCGCACAGGCGCAGCTTGATGTCGATGCCGCTCTCTTGCTGCAAGCGCATCAGCTCGATGGCAAAGGGCACGCAAAAACCGTAGATATCAGCCCGGGTGATATCCTCCAGATGGCAGCGAGGCTTGATCCCCATGGCCAGCGCCGTTTTGACGATGCCCAGGTATTCATCCAGGGCCCGCCTACGATCCCAGTTGAGCTTGAGAAAGATATGATAATCGGAAACCGAGGTGAGGATGCCGGTCTCCGTGAGCTCCATCTCCTGCACCAGGGCCAGATCTTTGGCATTGGCCCTGATCCAGGCGGTGATCTCCGGGAAGGTGTGGCCCCGCTGGCGGCAGTGCTCCACCGCCTCCTTGTCCTTGTCGCTGTAAAGGAAAAACTCGCTCTGGCGAATAATCCCCTTGGGCCCGGAAAGGCGATGCAACATGTCGAAGATATCGACGATCTGGCGCACCGTATACGGAGGCCGGGCCTGTTGCCCGTCCCGGAAGGTGGTGTCGGTGATCAGCATGTCCTCCGGGGGCGAGGGCATCACGAATTTATAATCGAAATCGATGCGGGCCACCTCGGTGTAGGGAAAGATATCCCGCATCAGGTTGGGCTTCTCCACTTCCTGCAAGCAGTATTTCCAGTTAGCGGAGTGCTCGTGGTCCAATAAGCGGCGGTCCTTGTTCCAGCGTGCCATTTTTCAGTTTCCCGTTTTCCGTTTTCCGTAGGGCGACCCGATGGGCCGCCAGCCAAACCCGCAACTCAGATTTTGTACTGATCACTGACCACTGTTTTTCGTTTCTGTAGGGCGATTCGCGGGGCCGCCCGCCAAATCTCCAGTCTAGATTTTTTACTGCTCACTGCTCACTGCTTACTGCTCACTGCTCACTGCTTACTGCTCACTGCTCACTGCTTACTGCTCACTGCTCACTGACTACTGACTACTGGCTACTGCTCATTCCAGCCTCAAGCCCAACTCCAGCAATTGTTCCAGGTCCACCGGGCTCGGGGCCTTGGTCACCAGGCAGGCTGCCTTCTGGGTCTTGGGAAAGGCGATCACCTCCCGGATCGATTTGGCCCCGCAGAAGAGGGCTACCAGCCGGTCGAAGCCGAAGGCCACGCCTCCGTGGGGAGGCGCCCCATATTCCAGGGCCTCCAGCAGGAAGCCGAATTTTTCCTCGGCCCCGGAGGGCGAGATGCCCAGCGCCTGAAAGACCTGCTGCTGGACATCCCGCCGATTGATGCGGATACTGCCGCCGCCGATCTCTACCCCGTTTAACACCAGGTCGTAGGCCCGGGCCCGCACTTTTCCCGGATCGGTGGCCAAAAGCGGCATATCCGCGTCCATGGGCGCGGTGAAAGGATGGTGCATCGACGACCAGCGTCCCAGGCCGGCGTCATACTCCATCAAAGGAAAGTCCAATACCCATACCAGGCGATGGACATCCTCGGGGATCAGACCTTCCTTCTGCCCCAGGTGCAGGCGCACCTGCCCCAGGGCGGTGCAGGCGACCGGCAGGGTGTCGGCGACCAGCAGAATCAGGTCCCCTTCCCGGGCTCCCAGTCGCTGGTTGATGGCGTCCTTAACGGACTCCGGGAAATACTTGGCCAGGGGAGACTGCCAGCCGTCTTTCTGAATTTTGACCCAGGCCAGGCCCCGGGCCCCGTAAACCCCCGCCAGGTCGATGAGTTCGTCCAGTTCCTTGCGGCTCAGCCTGGAGAGGCCGGGGCCGTTCAGGGCCTTCACCACCCCGCCCTGGTCCACCACCTCCCGGAACTGGCGGAACTGCGTGTCCCCCACCAGGTCGGTGAGGTCCTGAAGCTCCAGCCCGAAGCGCAGGTCCGGCTTGTCCAGGCCAAAGCGGTCCAGGCATTCCCGGTAGGTGAGGCGCGGGAAGGGCAGGGGGGCCTCGACCCCCAAAAGCTCTTGGAAGAGGGCGGCCATCATCCCCTCCACCACCCGAAAGACGTCCGCCTCGGTAATGAAGGCCATTTCGATGTCGATCTGGGTGAACTCCGGCTGCCGGTCGGCCCGCAGGTCCTCATCCCGGAAGCAGCGGCACAGTTGATAATAGCGATCGAGCCCGCCTATCATCAGGAGTTGTTTGAAGAGCTGGGGCGACTGGGGCAGGGCAAAGAACTGCCCCGGCTGCACCCGGCTGGGCACCAGGTAGTCCCGGGCGCCTTCGGGGGTGCTCTTGGTGAGGATGGGGGTTTCCACCTCGATGAAGCCTTCGCCATTGAGGAACCGGCGCACCACCTGGGCGGCCCGGTGCCGGAAGAGGATGTTTTTCATGACGCTGGGCCTTCTCAGGTCCAGGTAGCGGTACTTGAGGCGCAACGCCTCGGAGATGTCCACGCGGTAATCTTCCAACTCGAAGGGCGGGGTCTTGGCGCTGTTGAGAAGCCTGAGCTCGCTCACCCGGACCTCGATCTCCCCGGTGGGCAGATTGGGGTTGACCATCTCCGGGGGCCGCGGATTCACCAGCCCGCGCACCGCCAGGACAAATTCGTCCCGCAGCACCCCGGCCTTGTTATGGGTATCCGGGTTGACCTCCGGATTGAAGACCACCTGGGTGAGCCCCCCACGGTCCCGCAAGTCCACGAAGATGAGGCCGCCATGGTCCCGCCGCCGCTGCACCCAGCCCATCAGCACCACCTCGCGGCCGGCGTCCCTAAGGCGCAGCTCACCGCAGGAGTGGGTCCGTTCCAAAGCTTCTAGGGTATCAAACACTGCTGTCCCTTCTTCATCCCCTCTCCAAGAGGGTTGGGGATTTTCAGGATTGTCATTCTGACAAAAAGTGTAGAGTGGGCACCGCCCACCAATTCCTTTGAAAACGACCGTTTACTTCAACGTATTTTCTCTCGTTCCCAAGCTCCTGCTTGGGAACGCACCTTTGGCGCCAAGCTCTGCTTGGCAAGAGCGGCTAGCGTCAGGATGAGCCGCCCCTTGAGCAAAGCTGGAGCTTTGCATCAAAATGGGTCCCCAAGCCGGAGCTTGGGAAACAGAAAAATTATCAAACATTGGTCTCCACCAAGGTTTTGTCCTGCAACCGTTTAACATGATCAGGCACTTCGTCAATCGGAACCGCCTGCTGATGGGCCGTCGCCATGTCCCGGACTTGCGCCTTCCCATCTTTTAATTCCATTTCGCCGATAATAATAACGCAATCTGCCCCCAAGCGGTCTGCCTGGGACATCTGGGCCTTTAGCGATCGGTTGCCAAAATCCATTTCCGTGGCCAGGTTGACTTTGCGCAATTTCTGTAACAAGCTTAAACACTTTTCCTTGGCGGCCTCGCCCAGTGCCACCAGGAACACCTTGTACTCCCGGTCCAGGCGCGCCAATTCCGGGGGCAGGATTTCCAGGAGGCGATCCTGGCCGATGGCAAAGCCCAAGGCGGGCAGATAGGGGCCGCCCAGTTGCTGGGAAAGGCCGTTGTAGCGGCCGCCTCCGGCCACCGCGTCCTGGGCCCCCAGGCCCTCCGCCACCACCTCAAAGACCGTGCGGGTGTAGTAGTCCAGCCCCCGCATCAGGCGGGGCTGCTCCGCGTAGGCCACGCCAAAGCGGGAGAGCAACTCCCGCACCCGGGCAAAATGGGCGGCGCAGTCGGCGCACAGGTAATCCCGGATCACCGGCGCGTCCTTGAGAATCTCTTTGCAATGCACCGACTTGCAGTCCAGGACCCGCATGGGGTTGGTGGTGCGGCGGCGCTGGCAGTCTTCGCACAGACCCTCCCGGCTGATGAGAAACAGGCCCAGGGCCGCCTTGAACTTTACCTGGCACTCCGGGCAGCCCAAGGAATTGATTAACAGGCGCGTCTCGCCCAGTTGCAGGCGCCCTAAAATATCGAGCAGGAGCAGGATGACTTCGGCGTCCAGCTCTGGGGCCTCCACCCCGTAGGCCTCGCAATTGATCTGGTAAAACTGGCGGTAGCGCCCCTTCTGGGGACGTTCGTAGCGGAACATGGGCCCCAGGGTATAGAGTTTCTTGACCCCGCCGCCCTTGTCGAGGCCATTTTCCAGGACCGCCCGCAGCGTCGAGGCGCTGGCCTCGGGGCGCAGGGTCAGGGATTCGCCCTTGCGGTCCAGGAAGGTGTACATCTCCTTGCCGACGATGTCGGTGTCGGCCCCGATGGAGCGGGCGAAGAGCTCGGTGCGTTCCAGCAACGGCAGACGGATCTCCCGGTAGCCATAGAGGGCGAAGACCTCCCGGGCTATCCTCTCCACCCATTGCCACCGGGCCGTTTCCGGGGGCAGCAGGTCCCGCATGCCCCGAATCGCCTTGATCATCCCTCCGCCTTTGTGAAACCCATTTCAAAACAAAAATTTTACCTGCCGGCGGCCCTGTTGTCAAGGCGGCCCGCCCCAATAGAGGTATGACCCTACATTAGTCGATTCTTCCTATAAACTTGAAAATTGGCAAATATTTTTCCATAATTTTTCATAGATAACTCTCTTGATTTTATTATTATGGCAATTATCTTTCTAATTTAAATCAGCAGGAGAATATCTTTTTTATGTGGGCATTCTCGTGAATCAGGCAATGAGGGGGTGGGGTTCTACCTGGAGTAGAATACCTGGAGTAGAAGGCTTCTCTAACCGAGGTCACTTGCCTAGGCAAGTCAAAAAAAAGGAGTAATGCCATGGCGGAAGATCTTAAGGATTTTATCAGCCTCGACTCTTCCCTCACTCCGGGGATAGCAGGCGCCCTCACCACCAGCTTGGCGTTGCCATTGGTTTCGAGTTTTACCGTCTTAAAATTCCCCTGGGTGGCGCTGGGCCTTAGTTTTATTTTATCTTTGGTCATTTTTGCCGCAACCAGGAACGTTATCTCTTTGCTAAAGCGCTGCCTGTATTGCCTCCTGAATACTCTCATTATCTTTGCTATAGCCTTCGGGGCTTACAGCCAGATCAATAAACCGCCGATCAGTGAGCCGATACCTCAGAATTGGGTTGCCCTGGCGTGCGATATCCTGGATAAAGTGGATAAAGCTCAGCTGACTGCGGACAATAAAGAATTTATCGAGTCTCTTCTTAAGGCACATGAGGGTCCTGCAAGCGTTTCCTGGTTAGACCTGCTGGGGCCTTCACCAGCCTTGGCGCAACCGGCAGCCGGTAAACCTCCAGCTCCGAGGGGCGCTCCCGGTGCCAGCGCGGGTAAAGCATCACCGTTGCCGAATCCTACCCCGCACCCCGCGCCCTCAACCGGGCCCAATGTGACCCAAAAAGATTTGGAAAAAGCAAAGCAGTACGAACAGGAACAGCAAAAGATAAGGAAAAAGCAAAACAACTATCAATACCAAAGTACTTTTTAAACGTCGGAACGTACGGCGAAAGCCAGGAATGACCGCCTGGCTCAGGGGTGGGACGATTTCCCCTTGACAAGACTGGTTCAGCCTTTTAAATTATCACCAAGAACTTCCAGGCAATCCGGAACCCGGTGCGAATCCGGGGCGGTCCCGCCGCTGTGATGGGGGACGGAGGAAGCAAGGCTCACGCCGGCCACTGCCGGGGAGGTACCAATTGCTCCGGCTGATCCCAGAGCCAGAAGACCTGCCTGGAGGTGATTAGCGGCTGCTTCTGATGATAAAGGGAGTTCCATTGATCATGATGGGAGGCCCTTTTTTGTTTTAAGTGGAATTGGCAGTAGGGGCGACAGTGGCACAGGCTTCCAGCCTGTGAGCGGGTCGCCCAAGATGAAGAACGAGACACCTTTTATTTCAAGAGGAATTGGTGGCAGTGCCCACCCGGCAATAATGGTTTTCGGTTTTCAGTTTTCGGTAAAGGCAAAAGAAAAGGCACTCATAAGAGAGACGCCTGGGACCTGATGATACAAATAACGGTTACAATGCCACAGGATTATTAAAGTCACTTAACAGCGGTTTTTTAACCGAAAACCGGAAACCGAAAACCGTCTTCAACTGGATGTCACCCCGGCTGCCGCATATTCGCTGGCCTGGCCGGTAAACCACCGAGGAAGGAGGACCCCTATATGCAGAAAGAACCGAGTTTGAAGAAAGCCATCAGTATCCGCTACACCTGCGCCCCCAACGGCGACCAGGTGGGCCTGTCCCACTAACTGATGGCGGACGCCAAAAAGGCCAAGTAGGGCTATGGCGACCAAAACCCCAAACCTCGAGGGCCCGTCCCTGGCCGCAGTCAACGCCGGGGCCGGGCCCCACTTCGACGTCCTGGAGATGAGCCATCCCTGCCCCCCTTTTTAATGCGATTTTACATTTTACAAACCTTAGCCATTTTGTGGATAAGTGCCCGATCTAATCAATGGCCATGCTTGTTCATATGGCATTTTATCTTCATGATCCACTTTATTTTCTTTGGCCCGCCAATGGGCATCAATGCCATCAAAGCCATTGCCCCTGAATTGGTATCCACATACGGGGCATACATTTTTAGTCCCTTTCTGTGAATGGCTCATACGCCTCCCAAGATTTTCCTTGATGGCTTTATTTATATTATCTAGTTACACAGGGGGGCAGGCCAGGGGCCGGTGGCATAGGCTTCCAGCCTGTGATCTTCCAGGCATTCTCCGCAAATTACACCTTTTTGTCTTCCTTGCGGCTCGCCAGTAGACGGCGAATCTCCTCCATGAAGTCGGTGGCGTCAGTGAAGTGGCGGTAAACCGAGGCAAAGCGCACATAGGCCACTTCATCCCATTGGCGCATCTGCGCCATCACCCGTTCGCCGATCCAACCAGAGGCAATCTCCCGCTGGCCGCCCTCCAGCATCTCCCGTTCCAGGCCGTCCAGGAAATTCTCGATGGCGTCAATAGAGACCGGCCGCTTCTCGCAAGCCTTAATGATCCCTTCGTATAACTTGGAGCGCTGAAACGGTTCCCGGCGGCCGTCCTTTTTCACCACGAGCGGCATGCTCTCCTCCACCTGCTCGTAGGTGGTGAACCGCCTCTCACAGTGGAGGCATTCCCGGCGGCGCCGGATGGCATTGGCCTCCCGGCTGGGGCGGGAATCGATCACCTTATTGTTGGTGCTATGGCAGTAAGGGCAGCGCATGGGAAAAAACAGTAGCCAGTAGTCAGTAGTCAGTTATCAGTTTTCGGTTTTCGGTCAAAAAAATAAGTGGTGAAGGAGAATTACCCATAATTGCAACAGAGAAGATAATTGAGAGGGGTGATACCGAAGCGCTTTGCTGCCGGTGGAGCGGCAGTTTGGCCAGCCGTCAATCGTGGGGCCTTACAGTCGGCGGGCAGGGAGGCCCGCCCCACCTACCTGGTTATCAGATCGCGGTCCATTCCTCGGCAAACAATGGAAACTGGGCGCAGAAGTCCTGCACCTGGTCCGCCAGCCTCGCCAGGAGATGGGTATCCCTGGGGGAGCTAAGGGCCTGGTGCATGAAGTCGGCCACCACCTCCATCTCCTTCTCTTTCATGCCCCGGGTCGTGAGGGCCGGGGTGCCCACCCGGATGCCGCTGGTGATGGTGGGGGGGCGCCGGTCGAAGGGGATGGCGTTTTTGTTGACCGTGATGCCGGCCCGGTCCAGGGCCTCTTCCGCCTTTTGCCCGGTGAGGCCGGTGGCGTTCAGGTCCACCAGCAGGAGGTGGGTGTCGGTGCCGCCGGCCACCAGGCGGTAACCCCGTTGGGTAAAGGCTCGCCCCAAGGTGCGGGCGTTGGCCACTATCTGCGCCTGGTAGCGCTTGAAGGAGGGCGCCAGGGCTTCCTTGAAAGACACGGCCTTGGCGGCAATGATATGCATCAAAGGGCCGCCCTGAATCCCCGGGAATATCTGGCTGTCCAGGGACTTGCCGTATTTTGCCTGGGCCAGGATGAGGCCGCCCCGGGGGCCGCGCAGGGTTTTGTGTGTGGTGGAGGTGACGAAGTCCGCGGCCGGCAGGGGGTTGGGATGGAGCCCCCCGGCTATCAGACCGGCGATGTGGGCTATGTCCACCATGAGATAGGCCTCCACCTCCCGGGCGATCTCGGCAAACTTCGAAAAATCGAGTGTCCGGGGGTAGGCGCTGGCGCCGGCGATGATCATCTTGGGGCGGTGTTTCCGGGCCACTTCCCGCACCACGGCGAAGTCCACCTCTTCGCTCTGGTGATCCACACCGTAAGTCACTGCTTTATAGAGGCGGCCGGAAAAATTCACCCGGGCTCCATGACTCAGATGACCACCGTGGGACAGGTCCATGCCCAGAATAGTGTCCCCGGGCTTGAGGACGGAGAAATAAACGGCCATGTTGGCCTGGGTGCCGGAATGGGGTTGGACGTTGGCGTAGGCCGCGCCGAAGATCTCCTTCACCCGGCTCAGGGCCAGGTTTTCGGCGGTATCCACAAACTCGCAGCCGCCGTAAAACCGCCGCCCCGGATAACCTTCGGCATACTTGTGGGTCAGGATGGAGCCCTGGGCCTGGAGCACCGCGTTGCTCACGAAATTTTCCGAGGCGATCAACTCCAGCTTATGGAGCTGCCGCTGCCGCTCCCGCTCGATGACCGAGTAAATGGCAGGATCAATGCGGGCCAAGTCGTCCATCTGGTCCATTACGGGGTTGCTCCGGCCCGGGGTTTATCCTGGGCCAACTGCTCCAACAGATCGAGGCGCTCCTGGTGGCGGCCGCCTTCAAAGTGGGTGCCCAGCCAGGTGCGCACGATCTCTTTGCCGAGATCGGGGCCGATAACCCGGCCGCCCATTACCAGGAGATTTGAGTCGTTATGCCGTCTGCACATCAGCGCGGCATAAAGGTCGTGGCACAGGGCGGCCCGGATACCCGGGAAGCGGTTGGCCATAATGGTCATCCCCAGGCCGGTGCCGCAGATCAGGATGCCCCGGCATCCGGGCCGTTGCAACATGGCGTCCACCACCATTTTCCCGAACAGCGGGTAATGCACCGATTGCTGGGCATTGGCGCAGCCGAGATCCAAAACCTCCACCTTCAGTTCGCGCAACAGTTCGACGATCTCTTTTTTCAGGCCAAAGCCGGCGTGGTCGCAGGCAACGGCGATGACGCCGGTGCGCTCAGGCGGCGGCATGGGCTTTGACGAAGGTGATGACATCCTGGACAGTCCTCAACTTTTCCGCTTGCTCATCGGCGATTTCCATGCCGAATTCTTCCTCCATGGCCATGATCAGCTCCACCAGATCCAGCGAGTCGGCCCCCAGGTCATCCACAAAGACCGCCTCCGGGGTGACCTCTGAGCGTTCCACCCCCAATTTGTCCACGATTATGTCAATCACCTTATCTTCAGTTGCACTCATCGAAAAAACCTCCTATTTTCTGTTAAATCATCAACATGCCGCCATTAACGTGAATCACCTGGCCAGTGAGGTAAGCCGCGGCATCGGAGGCCAGAAAGGCCACCGCTTGAGCCACCTCGTAAGGAGTGCCGAACCGGCCCAGGGGAATCTGGGCCAGCATCTCTTCCTTAACTTTGGCCGGTAAAGATTCGGTCATTTCCGTCTGAATAAAGCCGGGGGCCACCGCGTTCACGGTAATATTACGGGAGGCCAGCTCCCGGGCCACCGCCTTGGTCAGGCCGATCAACCCGGCCTTGGAGGCCACATAGTTGGCCTGGCCGGCGTTGCCCATCACCCCCACCACCGAACTGATGTTGATGATGCGTCCGCAGCGCTGCTTAACCATCGCCTTGCTCACCGCCCGCATGCAATTATAAGCCCCTTTGAGGTTCACCGCCAGCACCGCGTCCCACTCTGCCTCCTTCATCCGCAGGATGAGGTTGTCCCTGGTGATGCCGGCGTTGTTCACCAGGAGATCCAAACGGCCGCTCTCCTTGAGGATCTCATCTACGGCCTGCTGCACCTGCCCGGCATCGGCCACGTTGAATTCGATCAATTTTGCCTGGGCTCCCTTGCCGTTAACCTCCTGTTGAGTCCTCAGAGCCTCTTCCCCCAAGGCGATATCGTTAAGATAGAGGGTCAATCCGGGGCGGGCCAGGTTTAGGGCGATGGCCCGCCCGATCCCGCGGGCGGCGCCGGTTACCAGGGCTACTGAAACTGTCTGCTCCATAATAAGTAACCGTTTAAATTCAAATAGTTAAGCCGCACTGCACCCATGGCGGCCGGGGCTTCGGGTGCCAAACGGCGCTGGGTTAATTAAATAAACAGAATATCACCAAAATGAAAGATATTTATCATACTTTTTTTCACATGGGGGCGATTAAAATCGGGCAATTTGCTAATGGCCAGTCGTGGGCGGGCGGCTGCCCGCGGCGCTCATCCCCGGTCCCGCTTGATTTCCTGGATCAAAGCCGGGATGATCTGAAAAAGATCGCCCACCAGGCCCACATCCGCCACCTGGAAGATGGGGGCATGGGGGTCCTTGTTGATGGCCACGATGAAATCGGAGGACTGCATGCCCACCAGGTGCTGGGTGGCGCCGGAAATGCCGCAGGCAATGTAAATCTTGGGGCCCACGGTCTTGCCCGTCTGGCCGATCTGGTGGGCGTAGTCGATCCAGCCCGCGTCCACCGCGGCCCGGCTGGCGCCCACCGCGCCGCCCAACAGGTCCGCCAGTTCCTCCAGCAAGCCAAAATTCCCGGCCTCCTTCAGGCCTCGGCCGCCGGCGACAATCACCTCCGCCGCGGCCAAATGCACCCTTTCTTTGAATTCGGACACCGTGGCCAAAAAGCGGCTGCGGCGGTCGCCGTCCAAAAAGGAGGCGTCCACGGGGATCACCGCGGCCGCAGGCTTTGCCGCCCGGGGCCGGGCTTTGAAGACCCCGGGGCGGGCGGTGGCCATCTGGGGAAAGGTGCGGGGAGTGATGATGGTGGCCATGATGTTGCCGCCAAAGGCCGGGCGGGTCTGCAGCAGCAGGCGTTTTTCCAGGTCGATGGCGAAGGCGGTGCAGTCGGCGGTGAGGCCGGTATGCAAGGCCGCGGCCACCCGGGGGATAAAGGCCCGGCCGGCATAGGTGGCCCCGGCGAGGATGATTTCGGGCCGGAACTTGCGGGCCAGCTCGAATAAGGCGGTGGCGTAAGGCTCTTCCAGAAAATTCTCAAGGCTCGGATGTTCCAGGAGGTAGACCTTGTGAGCTCCGGCGGCCAGCAGCTCGGGGGCCAGAGAGGCGACCCGATTTCCCAGGAGGACCGCAGCCAGAGAGGTCTCGAGTTCTTCCGCCAGACGCCGGCCTTCTCCCAGCAGTTCCGCGGTCACGGCGGCCAGTACCCCGGCCCGCTGCTCGGCGAAGATCCAGACCCCATCCGGCGGCGTCTCGGGCCGGGGCGCGGGGCCGGGGGCGAGAGGCAGGTCCAGGGCCTCAACCGGACAGACCTCCACGCAGGCGCCGCAGAGATTACAGCCCTCCCCAATGACCAGGGTCTCGCCCGTAAGGCGCAGGACCCCGAAGGGGCAGACCTCGACGCACTGGCCGCAGGCGATACATTTCTCAGGGTTAAAGATGAGGCTCATATTAAGGGCAGTATTCAGTAGTCAGTAGTCAGTAATTAGTGGGGCAGGCCTCGGTGGGGCGGGCGTCCCCGCCCGCCAACCTCAGGCCGGGCGGCCAGGGACGGCCGCCCCACCATTAATTGTTTCGAGTTTCAAGTTTCGAGTTGTAGGGGCGACAGTGGCACAGGCTTCCAGCCTGTGATCGGGTCGCCCAGTTTCGAGTTTCTAGTGTTCAGCGGTGGGGCGGGCCTCCGTGCCGCCCTTTGCAGCACATGTTAAAACCTGTGCCGCCACCAGGGACGGCCGCCCCACCCTTAAATGCCTTCTATCTATCAAGCGTACTTAAGATTTGGGTCTTTTTTTTGAGCGTCCTGATGCCCAGATAAATTGCCAGGGTGACGCCGAAAATAACCAGCCAGTTCTCGTCTAAAATGAGCCGGCCGTTTTGCAGGCTGGCCTGCAGAATCGCCAAAACCGTAAAAGACGTGATGGTGGCGAACCAGGACGAATATTCCCGCCTCAATGCCGATTTCCAGGAAAAGGGGAGCGCCGGCGGCCTCCAGTTCCGGAAGCGGGGAATGATGGCCGGGGTGCCTGCCGTCCACTCCGTGAAAGCGGCTCTAAATCTTTCCCGCAAAAAGGCTTCCTCGGCGAAGATGATCCTTTCATAGAATAAGGTGAAACACAGTATGACGATTACGGTGCACCACCAGACCTTGAGAAACAGGGACAGCCCCAGCCAGATCAAGAAATTGCCCAGGTAAATAGGGTTCCGCACCACGGAATAGATCCCGGTGGTGTTCAGGGTTTCGGCCACCTGGCCCTGGGTGTTGCGGCCCGAGGTGCCCCGGGGGGCAAACCCCACGGTAAAGAAACGGAGCCCCAGGCCGGCCAGGGAGACCAGCAGGCAGCCCGTTTGCCAGGCCCGGACGGGGGGTCCCGGCGAGGTCGCGCCGGGCTGGCTCAACAACGCCGCCAGAAATACGAGAGCCATGCAGAGCGGCAGGTAACTCCGCCAGCGGAAAAACCGGTTGCCGAGGCTTTCGAACTCTTCTTGCAGCGCCATTAGCAGTGGATAGCAATCATGATAATTTTCAAATATTTATTTCTGGGCGACCAGATTATAGACCCAGGCGATGATCGCCCCGGCAATGGCGCCGTCAATGAAAGCCCAGATCGCTCCAACGATCCCCCCCAAAAAAGTGGGGGCATAGCCGAGGTAAAGCGAAGCAAGGACAGTGACAATTTCCCTGCCCCAGCCGAATGCGGCCATCCAGCCGAGAAGCAGGACAGAAAAAGACCAAAGCGCCCCAATCGCTACCGCCAAGGCCTTGATATTGCATTTTTCCATATCCGTCACCTCTTTCCTGGTTTTTAATAATAGAATCCATTGCAAAAACCCGGTCTGCTCAAAAATCTTATTCTGAGTGATGCAAAGCATCTCGAATTCCCCCTCCATGGGAGGGGAGGGGGTTGGGGGGAGGGTGGCAACTTGTCGCCCTTAAGAGTCCAAAGACCATGCCACCCCCACCCGGTGTCGCCCCCTCAAGGGGGAGGGAATTTGGCGGTCTCTTACAGCGTGCGGAAGATGCGAAATTATTTAGCTCGCCGCTCCATTGGCTGGGAGCTTGGTTATCCTAAACCGCGGCCTTAGAGATTTCCTTGAGCCGCGGCCAGAGGCGGGCGGCCAACTCTCCCGGCTCCCCGGTCCAGACCTCGGATTGGCCCCGGGCCGGCGGCGGAAAGACCTTCACCACCTGGGTGAAGGAACCGGCCAGGCCCGCCGCCTCCGGGCTCAGATCCAGGTCCGCCAGGCCCCAAACCGGGATGGCCTCATTCTTCGCCTTCAATTTGGCCTTGAAGGAGGGGAGCCTCGGCTCGTTGATCTCCTTGACCACGGTGATCAGGGCCGGGAGTTTGACCTCCACGGCATCGTAGCCGTGATCCAGGAGGCGCTCCACCCTCAAGGCCCCATCATCCAGGAAGCTGAGCTTGCGGGCCCAGGAGGCATAAGGGATATCCAGGATGGCGGCCAGCATGGGCCCCACCTGGGCGGTGTCGCCGTCGATGGCCTGCTTGCCGGTAAATATCAGGTCGACTCCGCCCATCTTGTCGATGGCCTTGGCGAGGGTAAGCGCGGTGGCCCAGGTGTCGGCGCCGGCAAAGGCGCGATCGGAGACCAGCACCGCGGCGTCGGCGCCATAGCCCAAGGCCTGCCGCAGGGCCTCTTCGGCCTGGGGCGGACCCATGGTGAGCACCGTGACCCGGCCGCCCCGGGAATCCTTGACCCTGAGCCCCTCCTCCAGCGCGTAGAGGTCGAAGGGATTGATCATGGCCTTGACGCCTTCGCGCTTGAGGGTATGGGTCACCGGGTCCAGGCGCACTTCCTGGGTGTCGGGGACTTGCTTAATGCAGACGAGTATTTTGAGCATCATTTAGGAAAGGTAAAAGTAAAAAGTAAAAAGGCAAAAAAAGAGCCGGCCTTCGAGTTGACTTTGGCCCCTTGCGGTTTTAAACCCTAAACCCTAAACCCTAAACCCTAAACCCTAAACCCTAAACCTTAATCCCTGATCCCTGATCCCTGATCACTGATCACTGGCCCCTATTTTTTCCTGGCGTATTCTTTATTCAGCGCCAACCCGATAATATTCCGCATGATCTGGTTGGTGCCTTCGTAGATCTGGAGGATCTTGGCGTCCCGCATCATCTTTTCCACCGGGTATTCCCGCATGTAGCCGTGGCCGCCCATGACCTGCACCGCATCCACGGTCACCTGCATGGCCATGTCGGTGGGGAAGAGTTTGGCCATGGCCACTTCCTTGGAATAATCCTTGGGGTTGCTGCCGAGGTAGCGCGCCACCGCGTAGACCAGGGCCCGGGCCGCCTCGATCTTGGTGGCCATGTCGGCCAGCAGGTGCTGCACCGCCTGGAAGGAGAAGATGGGGACCCCGAACTGGTGGCGTTCCTTGGCGAAGGAGGCGGCTTCGTCCAGGGCGCCCTGGGCCAGGCCCACCGCCAGGGCCCCGGCGCCAGGGCGGGCGTTGTCCAGGGTCTTCATGGTGACGATGAAGCCCAGGCCCTCTTTGCCGATGAGGCGGTCGGCAGGGATGCGGCAATCCTCCAGGATCACCTCCCGGGTGACCGAGGCCCTGATGCCCATCTTTTTCTCTTTTTTGCCGAAGGAGATGCCGGGATCGCCCTTTTCCACCACAAAGGCGCTGGCCCCCCGGACCCCTTTGCTACGGTCGCTGAGGGCGATAACCGTGTAAAACTCCGCCTCCCCGGCGTTGGTGATCCATTGCTTGGTCCCGTTTAAGAGGTAGGTGTCGCCGTCTTTCACCGCGGTGGCGGCAATCGCCCCGGCGTCGGAGCCTGCCTGGGATTCGGTGAGGCAGAAGGCGGCCAGGGCCTCTCCCCGGGCCATGGGGGGTAGATAGCGGGCTTTCTGCGCCTCGGAGCCGAAAAGCAGCAACGGATAGGCCCCCAGGAAGCTGGCGGCATAGGTGGTGGCCACCCCCACGCAGGCCTCGGACAGGGCCTCCAGCACCAGGCAGTTCTCCAGGCAACCCAACCCCAGGCCGCCGTAGGCCTCAGGGATGACGGTGCCGCAGAGGTCGGCCTGGGCCAGGTCCGCCAGAATGTCCCAGGGAAAACTCTCTTCTTCGTCCAGTTGGGCCCGGATGGGCTTGATGCGCTCGCTGGCGATCTGGCGGGCCAGATCCTGGAGCATCCGTTGCTCCTCGGTGAGCAGGTAGTCCATGGCGCTCCTTAATCCGCTTCCTTGGGCGCCACCAGGCGACCCTTATAAAAGCCGCAGGAGGGACAGGCGTGATGGGGTAGACGGGCCTCGCCGCATTTGGGGCAGTTGGATGGCTGCGGCGGCGCCAGATGGTCGTGAGACCGGCGCGTGTTCTTTTTGGCGATGGATTTCCTGCGTTTGGGTAAAGGCACGGTGATTCTCCTTAATATAGCTGTCGGCTTTCAGCTTTCAGCCATCAGCTTTTTGATGAACAAAATCGGTGTTGGCCTATCATCATCAGCTTATAGGGCGAGCGGTGCCCGCCGTTTTCGCCTTTTCTTTTTGGCAATCCTTCTTTAGGTTTCGTTCTTAGTTTTTTGCCTTTAGCTGATTGCTGATTGCTGATCGCTGAAGGCTTCCTTCCTTGCAGGGACAGGTCTCCCGGTTGAGATTGGCCCCGCAGCTAGGGCATAAGCCCCGGCAATCCTCCTGGCACAGCGGCTTCAAGGGCACCAGCAAAATAATCTGCTCCCGCACCAGGGCCTCCAGGTCCACCGTCTCTCCGGTGTATACATCCAGGTCCAATTCTCGTGCGGACAGTTCTTCCTCATCCGGAGATTCGCTCGCGGGAGCGGGCAGCAGCAAGAGTTCGAACTCCGTGGCCACCGGGGCGGCGAAAGGTTCCAGACAGCGGCCGCAAGAGAGCCCCAGGCTGCCCTCCAGGCGCCCCCGGATGAGGATATCCTGGCCGTGTTTGGCCAGGGTCACCGCGCCCTGGATGTTCCCCTGGGCGAACTCCAGGCCGGGGTCTTCCTGCCGCCATCGGTCAAACCACTCCTTTCCCAAATGCAGGCCCACTTCCTTGCCGGTTTCGGGAATGGATTTTACGGATATTTGCAGGGTCTTGTGGGTCTTCATGAGAGTTCGGCCAACATGGCGGAGCAAGGTTTGGCCACGATTATTAAACTAATAAATATAAAGAAATATATCATAGTGTCAAGATTTTCGGGGAAAAGCCAATGGGCCAATTTGAGAATTGATTTGCAATTGAGTCGCAGTTGTGATAAACCCTTTCCGGAAGGCAGGGGGACGAATACCAGGCTTTCAAGGCGTCGGCGCCCCAGGCTTTATGGTAAGATTGATTTTGAGGGGAGGCGAGAGGGCCTTTGCCCCAGGCCCCGTCTGCCATTGCCTGTCGCAGCACACTTTTTCTTAAACTTTATAATGGAAAAAAAATGAAAATTGCCTTCATAGGACAGCCCAACTGCGGCAAGAGCACCATTTTCAATTACTTCAGCGGTTACAAGGCTGCGGTCTCCAACTTTCCCGGCACCACGGTGAAGTATACCGTCAGCCAGGTGGTGTTCGAGGGTGAGGCCATCACCTGCGTGGACCTGCCCGGGGTCTATTCGCTCACCTCCACCGACGCGGCCGAGCTGGAATCCAGGAATTACCTGTTATCCGGCGAGGCCGACGTCATCATCAACGTCATCGACGCCTCTCTTTTGGGCCGCAGCCTGGAGCTCACCCTGGAGCTGATGAGTCTCGAGCGCCCCCTGGTGGTGGCCTTGAACATGATGGACGAAGCCCACCGCAAGGGCATCAGCATCGACGCCGGGAAACTCTCGGAACTTCTGGGGGTGCCGGTGGCGCCCACCGTGGCCTCAGCCGGGCGGGGCCTCACCGAGCTGCTGGAGGAGGCAGTGCAGGCCGGGCACAAGGGAGTGCGGCCGGCCGAGATTCTCTTCAGCTCGGACGTGGAGCAGGAGATCGCCTCCCTCAGTGACCGCCTGGACCGCGAGCGCACCTGTGTACTGGACCTGCCCCGCCGCTTCCTGTTGATCAAACTCCTGGAGGATGACCCCTATCTGATGGAGGAAGCGGGCCGGCGCGATCCCCACTGCCTGGAGGCGGTCCGGGAGCACCAGCAGGTCCTGGCTGACAGCCACGGCCGCCCCCCGGAGACGGTGATCGCCTCGGAACGCCACGCCTTGACCAGCAATGTCTTCGAACAGGTGGCGGTGGTCAAGGCCGCGGCAAAGCCGGATTGGCGCAAGCGCCTGGACCGGGTCGCCACCCACCGCTTCTGGGGCTACGTCTTGCTGGTTTTGATTCTGGGACTCTTCTTTGAGGCGGTCTTCAGGGTGGGCCAGTACCTCGAAGACTATCTCACCTCATACCTGGACCTGGCCCAGGGTTTGGGGCACGCCTGGCTGGGGAGCCAGACCCTGGCCTACAGCGTCGCCGATGGATTGCTCATGGGCATCTTTGGGGGGGTGGCTATAGTCCTCCCCTACCTGGTTCCCTTCCTCGTTGGCCTGGCGGTCATGGAAGACAGCGGCTATCTGCCCCGGGTGGCCTTCCTGATGGACAACCTCATGCACCACATGGGACTCCATGGCAAGTCCATCATCCCCTTCATCCTGGGCTATGGCTGCAGCGTGCCCTCGGTGATGTCCACCCGCATCCTGGAGAGCCCCCGGGACCGGTTGGTGGTGGCCATGCTGGCCATCCTCATCCCGTGTTCGGCCCGCTCGGTGATTATCTTCGCCCTGGTGGCCTACGCCCTGGGGCCGTATTGGGCCCTGGGGGTTTATCTCTTCAACCTGGTGGTCATCGCCATATTGGGGCGGCTGTCCACCCTCATCCTGCCGGAGGTCTCTCCGGGGCTGCTCATGGAGATCCCCGAATACCGGATGCCCACCTGGGTTAACGTGGCCCACAAGTGCTGGCACCGGTTGCAGGAATTTATCGTGGTGGCCTGGCCCATCCTCATCCTGGGCAGTCTGGTGCTCAGCCTGCTGAAGTATTTCGGCCTCGAGCCTTACGTGAACGAAGCCTGCCTTCCCTTCACCACCCTCCTGGGGCTGCCGGCGGCAGTGGGAGTCACCCTGCTCTTCGGGATCATGCGCAAGGAATTATCCCTCATCATGCTCACCGAGGCCCTGGGCACCCCCCACATCACCCAGGCCCTAAGCCAGGCGCAGCTTCTCACCTTCACCATCTTTGTGCTTTTCTACATCCCCTGCGCCGCCACCGTCGCCGCGCTTAGCCGGGAGATCGGCTGGAAGGGCGCGGCCTTTGCGGTGGTGAGTACGCTCGCCTTGGCTACCGGCCTGGCCCTCCTGACCCGGGCATTCGGCATGCTGGTATTTTAGAAGGAAAATCTCTCTGAGGCCGGTGGGGTGGGCACTACCCACCAATTCCTGCCGTTAAGGCGCAGTCGCTGCCTACTCCCGGAGCCAACGGGGAGACGGGAATCTCGAGTGCGGCATGTGGTTGCGGATTTTGGCCAGGCCAGGCCGCACCGCGGCGGCTCGATTTTGGCAGGCGCCGCCTGGGCAATCCTGAAGCATCTTAAGGAATTAACCAGGTGGCGATCACTTCTGAAGCCGGTAGAGCACCTGGCCCCGGGGCGATTTGTCTAAAAGGCAGAAAACGCAACAGCCCAGGGCAAAGATGCAGGAGAGAGAGATAATGGCAAACAGAGGGAAATCCACGTTCATCACCTTCCTATTAACGAATTGTGAGACACTGCCGCTTCAATAGATTAGACGATTCGGACGCTTATATCGTTAGCAAAATTATGATTATTAACTTTTCAAGGGTCCGGAGAACTCTTTAGCATCCTTTAGCATTTATTAGCAAGATCGTCGCAAGGCAAACGGTGGCGGGGCTCCTTCCCGGCACCTTCTGCCCCAAAATGTCAATTTTGCCATTGCTATTTTCCACAATGATCTTCCCAAAAGATTTGAGATAACCCTCCTCCCTGAGAGGGGAGGGGGTCGGGGGGAGGGTGGCATTTAAGTGAGCAGTTAGCAGCGAACAGTGAGCAGGAAAAGATAACTGCTTACTGCTTAAAGCTTACCGCCTACCGCTTATTGCTTACTGCTCCATAATTACCACCTGCACCCGGTGTCGCCCCCTCAAGGGGGAGGGGACAAGGCAAAACATTTAGGCAACGTTTCCGTGAGACACAATGCTACCGCGTCAGCCAATGGCAGTCACGGACGGTGGCGAAGGCGTAAGGATAGATCCATTGCAGCAGGAAAAAGGCGTAGAAGCTGTAGATGACCCCATAGACGAAATCGAGGTCCCGCTCCAGCCAGAGATAATAGATCAAATTGAGGAGAGAACCGAGCGCCAGCAGCCACAGGAGATTGAGGATCAACCCGGGATGAGCCGCGATGGCGGCTAAGAGGAGGCCGAAGAAGAGCAAGGCCAGAGGATATTCCAGCTGGCTCAGAAAAAATTCAACCGCTGGCAGGAGGCGATGCTCGGTGCGATAGCGGGTAAAGAGATAGCTCAGTTGGACGAACGATTCCCGCACGTTGCCCCGCTCCCAGCGCAGGTACATATTGCAGACCCCGCGGTAGGTTTCAGGGACCAGGGTATGGACCACCGCGGTGCGCTGGTAGCAGGTATAGTAGCCGGCCCGCAGGATAAAATTAGTCAGGGCCCGGTCCTCGCTGTGGTGGCAGGGGGCCCCCAGAAAGGTCTGCCGCCGCCAGGAGGACAGGATGGGCAGGAGGGCGCCGCGCCTGTAGGCCGAGAGGGACCCCGGGGTGCAGATCACGGTGCGATACCAGGATTGGGCGGCCCGGAGGTAGTCGAGGTTGATAAAGCGCACTCCCTGCATCTTGCCCATCAGGCTCTGGTGGCGGTTGAAGACCTTGACGTTGCCGGCCACCGCGCCCATCTTCTCATCCGCCATCAGTGGGGAAACCAGGTGGCGCAGGGCCTCCGGCTCGATGAGGCTGTCGGAGTCCACGGTAATGAAGACCTCCCCGCGGCCCTGGTTGAAGCCGGCACATAAGGCCTCTTTTTTGCCGCGATTGGCCGGGAAGCGGATGGTCTTGACCAGGAGGGGAAAGCGGCGGCAGGCCCTCTGGATGAATTCCCAGGTATCATCGGTGGAGCCGTCGTCGATGCAAATGATTTCCAGGCGGTCGGCAGGATAGTCGGAGGCCGCCACGTGGGCCACGGCCCGTTCCACCATGGCGCCTTCGTTATAGGCCGGGATGATGACGCTCAGGGTAGGCCAGGGGCCCTCCGCCAGCGGGAAGGGGCGATAGCTGGCCCAAAAAATGGTGCGCAATATTTGCAAGGCCAGCAGCATCAAGGTATAGGCGCCTCCCAGGCGCAGCAACAAGGATCCGGAGGGGTGGCTGGTGAGCCCGTGCCAATAGGCGCCAAGCGACCCCCATTGGTAGGCCATGTAGAAAGCCACTACCAGCAGCAGGGGCACCAGCAGCTTGATGAAGGGGTCCGCCTTCAGACCCTGGTTAGTGCCGGCAGCGGTGGGCGCCGCAACCTTCGAGAAGGCAGGTAGTGGGGGAAGGGCTGAGATTTTCCGGGACATATCGATAAATTGATATCTTGGCCCCAGGCTGCTGTCAAGGGGTTTTGCCAGCGTCGGGCTCGGGGTTTCGTCTGATAAAAAATGTCCTTAAAATGAGCGCAGGCCTGTAGGGGCGGCGTCTCGGTGGCACAGGCTTCCAGCCTGTGGGTTTGCCCAGGGCGGGGAAACCCCGCCCCTACGCCTGCGGCTACCAAAACAGGTCCGGGGAAGGGCGCTGTAAGGCCGCGGGGGCAGGGGAGGGGGGGTGACTGCTCACTGCTTGCCGCTTACTGCTCACTGCTCAGTGTTGATGACATTGGGCGCAGGCATCAGAAGCCATCTCCGGGGTCCCGACGGCCTGGGGCAGATGTTCCCGGACCACCACCGCCTTCAAGGCTTCCAGGGCCACTTGCAATTGGGAATCGTCGGGTTCCAGGGCGGTGAGGCGCTGGGTAGCCAGCCCCGGCCAGAGCAGGAAGCGGGCCAGGAAATGGTCCCGGTGTTCCCCTCCCCAGCGGATGATTTCATAGGACAGGGCGGCAATAGGGAGCATCAGGACCACCTTGATGAGCACCTGGAGAAGGTTGTTGGCCAGGCCTCTGTGGGTCAAACCCGGGAACAGCGGGAAGAAAATCGCGAAGATGAGGATGCTCACCAGCAGCACCACCAGGATGAAGGAGGTGCCGCAGCGGGCATGAGCGGTGGGGTGGCGCCGGGCGTACTCCACTTCCAGGGGCTGGCCCGACTCAAAGGTGCAGATGGACTTATGTTCGGCGCCGTGGTATTCGAAGACCCGGCGGATATCAGGGAAAAAGGAGATGCCCCAGATATATAACATGATAAATAACGCCTTGATGAGGCCGTCGATCAAGTGAAAGGAGAGGTCCGCCGGGGTGAGGGGACGCCCCAGCAGGCGGCCGCTCATACCGCTGAGCCAGTGGGGCAGAAAGCCGAAGAGGACGAAGGCCAGCAGGAAGGCGCCTCCCAGGGTAAGGGAGATACTGACCCAGCCCAGGGGCGGCTCGTCGTCTTCCTCCTCCTGGAGGGCCGCCTGGGCTGAAAAGCTGAGGGCCTGAACCCCGGTCACCATGGCCTCCAGAAGGATCAGGGGGCCCCGCAGCCCGGGGCGCTTCAAGACCGGGAAGCGGTCCGCCAGTGACTGGTAAGGCTCATCCTTCAGGCAAATGGAGCCGTCGGGACGCCGCACCGCGATGGCCAGGGCATGCGGGGAGCGCATCATCACGCCCTCCAGCACTGCCTGGCCACCCACCGCCAATTGGGTATCAGCCGGCTTCATTCGGCCTTTTCGGCAGCGGGGTTTTGCAGATGCGCGTATTTGCGCCGGAAGCGTTCCACCCGGCCGGCGGTGTCCACCAGTTTCTGCTTGCCCGTGAAGAAGGGATGGCACTTGGAGCAGATCTCCACCCGGATCTTGTCCCGGGTGGAACCGGTGACGAACTCATTGCCACAGGCGCAACCTACCGTGGTTTTTATAAGTTTTGGATGAATGGCTGTTTTCATAACTCCGTCCGCCTCATTTTTCCAATTCAATATTAAATTTTAACCCAATATTTGCCAAAAGCCACTGAAAAAAATGCTCATGCCATTATCGCCGCCGGGACCGCCGCCGGAACTCTCTTCCTGCCGGCTGAGGGGGGAATGAATGGTCTTCTAGGGGCGCACCCATGTGTGTGCGCCCCTATGAAAATGGGGGCAGTAGCTAGGGGCTGGTTTAAAACCGCCCTTACAGTGCGGACACATGGGTCCGCCCCTACGCCAAACCATGCAAAGCTACCCCTCCCCCGGTGTCGTCCCCCAGAGGGGAGAGTGGAATTAGGCCCATCGGTAAAGTTCTTTTCGCTTCTTGTGGAATTCCCGAGTTCATCTGGCTGAAAGAATTTTTTATTGCCTCTGCCTTCCCCGGTCCCGCCCCTGACGATCTTGAATCTAATTCAGGATTCCGGCAATTGTTGGCAGTCTGCTTCATCAACGCCGATATCTGCTCGAAAATCGGTTAATATACTAATAGTGAAATTGTTGCCCGGATTGACAGGATTTTGGCTGTCTTTCCTAACGGGCCTAAACTACCTTGCTCTCCTCCTGACTCCGCCCCTTTCCCCGGGGCTGGTTTCTGAGGGCCGGGGAAGGCCATTCAGAGGTTGCACCAACGTGGCCATGAAGTATTGGATTGAAAAATGGAAACGGCTCGGCAAGCGCCGCCAGCTTCTATCCCTGGTGGGGCTGATTGTCATCCTCTTATTGCTGGGACACTGGCTCGAGGGCGGCGGCCGGTCCGCCGTGTTCACCACCGTCCCGGTGAGGCGGGGCGACCTGCTGGCCACGATCAGCGCCACCGGCACGGTGGAACCGGAGCAGGTCATCGATATCGGCGCCCAGGTCGAGGGTATCATTCTTTCCTTCGGCCGGGACGCCAACGGTAAACTCGTCGACTATGGGTCGGTCGTGAAGAAGAATGAGGTGCTGGCGCACATAGACGACACGCTCTATGTGGCCGCGGTGGTCATCGATAAGGCCGCCTTGGCACAGGCCCGGGCCAACCTGGTCAACGCCAAAGCCAACGTACTGCAGATGCAGGCCAAACTATGGGAGGCTGACGCTGACTGGAATCGCGCCCAGAAGCTCGGGCCTTCCCAGGCCTTGGCCGCCACCACCTATGATCAATACAAGGCCGCCTACCTGGTTGCCAAGGCGAACGTGGCGCTGGCCCTGGCCAGCGTCGAGCAGGCGGCCGCGGCCGTGACGCAGGCCGTCGCCACCCTGAAAAAGGATCAGGAAACTCTCGCCTACTGCGTCATCACGTCGCCGGTCGATGGCGTCATCGTTGACCGCCGCGTCAATATCGGCCAGACCATCGTCTCCAGCACGACTACCCCCAGCCTCTTCCTGATCGCCGTGAACCTCAAGCGCATCCAAGTATGGGCCTCGGTTAACGAAGCCGACATCGGCAATATTCACCCTGACCAGCAGGTGACTTTCACGGTGGACGCCTTTGGCGATCAGGTCTTTCATGGCGTTGTCGGCAAGGTTCGCCTGAATGCCACCATGTCCCAGAACGTGGTCACCTACACGGTGGAGGTCAACTGCGACAATTCCGATGGCAAACTGCTGCCCTATCTGACGACTAACCTGCAATTCGAAGTGGGCCACCGCCGGAACGTGCTACTGGTGCCCAACGCGGCGCTGCGCTGGGCTCCCCGGGGCGGCCGGAAGGGCTTGGCATCAGCGGGAGCGCCCGAAGCTGCGGCCGGTGGCTCAGGGAATGCGGAGGGGCGCGCCAGAGGCAGCGGCGCGTCAGCAGCGCGCGGAACTGTTTGGGTCCCCCATGGCGATAGCGTTCGGCCCATCCATGTGCGCATCGGATTGACGGACGGCGTCTGGACCGAAGTGACCGGCAAGGATGTGACCGAGGGCCTGCCGGTGGTCGTCGCCGAAGGCAAACAGGAGGCGGCGGGCAGCCCCAGCGCCGGCGCCAGTCCATTCATCCCGCAATTCCATTTTGGCGGGCACGGCGGCGGACACTGAACTCGTATGCCGGATTTGGAATTCATCGAACTCCGCGACCTCCGCAAGACCTACCGCCTGGGGGAATTGGATCTGCCGGTGCTCAGAGGGATTTCGCAGCAGGTGGCCCGGTCTGAATTTGTGGCGCTGATGGGGGCCAGCGGTTCCGGCAAGACCACCCTGATGAATATTATGGGGTGCCTCGATCACCCGACCTCGGGTGAATACTGGCTCGACGGCCGGGAAATCTCGGGATTGACGCCCACGGAGCGCGCCCGTTTGCGCAACCGCATGATCGGTTTCGTCTTTCAGAGTTTCAACCTGCTGCCGCGGATGACGGCCTTTGAAAACGTCCTGATGCCGCTCATGTACTGCCGGGATAACCTCAGCGAAGAGGAGATGGCACGGCGCGCCGTCGCGCTTCTCGAAAAGGTCGGGTTAGAAGGGCGGCTGCATCACCGGCCGTCGCAACTCTCGGGAGGTGAACAGCAGCGGGTAGCCATCGCCCGTTCTCTCATCAACCATCCGCAATTGCTGTTCGCCGACGAGCCCACCGGCAATCTCGACTCCCGGACCAGCGAAGAGCTCCTCCAGACATTTCAGCAGCTCAACCAAGTGGACCGTATCACGCTGGTCATGGTGACTCATGACCCCGGCGTCGCTCAACATGCGCAGCGGATCATCCGCATCAAGGACGGCCTGATCGAGGGTGATGGGGCGTTGGCGGGTGCGGGAGGCGGCTCTTGAAGATAGTCCGCACGTTGAAGATGGCCTTGCTGGCGCTGCGCCACAACATCATGCGGGCGGCGCTGACGACCCTGGGCATTGTCATCGGCGTGGCCGCGGTGATCACCATGATGGAGATCGGCAATGGCGCCAAGGAGGCCATCCGGCGCACCATGGCCAGCATGGGCGCCAACACGGTGGTGATCCTGCCGGGGGCCATGAACATCGCAGGCGTCAATACCGGCTCCGGCGCCACGATGACGTTGACCCCGGAGGACGTGGAGGCGATCCTGAAGGAATGCCCGTCTGTGGCCTACGCGGCGCCCATCGTGCGCGCCCGCGCCCAGGTGGTGTACGGCAATGAGAACTGGGTGCCGACTTACGTCTATGGCACCGCGCCTTCGTTTCTCGATATCCGCGATTGGACCGAAATGGCTGAGGGGGAAGCCTTTAGCGACCATGAAGTCCTGAACTCGAGCAAGGTGTGCCTGATCGGCCTGACGGTCGTCAAAGAGCTTTTCGGGGGCCAGTCGCCCATCGGCAAGCATGTGCGCATCAAGAACGTCGATTTCAAGGTCATCGGCGTCTTGCACAAGAAAGGCGCCAATCTCATGGGCCTGGACCAGGACGATATCCTTCTGGCCCCCTGGACGACGATCAAATATCGCGTGGTCGCCGCCACGCTGTCCGCCGGCAACCAGAGCTCCATAAGCGCCGCCAGCACCGCCGAAACCAATTCGCTTAACAACATATATCCGGAGACGGCGCAAAATCTTTATTCGGTGCCATCGACCACGGAACAGGTCGACACCCAGCAACAGACTCGCTTCGCCAACGTCGATCAAATCCTGACCGCGGCGCCGGCCGCCGATCAGATTGCCCCGGCCATCCAACAGATCAGCGACTTGCTCCGGCAGCGGCACCGCCTGCGCGCTAACGACCCGGATGATTTCATCATTCGAGATATGACCGAAATTACCAAGACGATGAGTTCGACCGCGGAGATGATGACCAAACTGCTCCTGTGCGTGGCCATGATTTCGCTGTTGGTGGGCGGTATCGGCATCATGAACATTATGCTCGTCTCCGTGACCGAGCGGACCCGGGAGATCGGCTTGCGCATGGCGGTGGGTGCGGAGCCGGGCGACATTATGCGCCAGTTTTTGACCGAGGCCGTGCTGCTCTGCCTGCTGGGCGGGACCATGGGGATCCTCTTGGGGCGCGGCAGTTCTTACGTGGTATCTCTGGTGTTGGGCTGGCCCACGGCGGTTTCGGTGGGAGCGATCGTCGCCGCCGTGGTCGTTTCGGCCAGCGTCGGCATCGCCTTCGGCTTTTACCCGGCCTATAAGGCCTCCCGGCTCGATCCCATCGAGGCGCTGCGCTATGAGTGAGTGGCGCTCATGAAAACGAACCGGCCCCTGTTGTTTTTCATACCGGCCCTGCTGGCAGTCTGGGGTTTTCTGCTGTTGCCGCTAAGCGGCTGCCTGGTCGGGCCCGATTATCAGGTCCCGCATTCGGAGGCGCCCGCGGATTGGGCCGGGGTAGCGGCGGCGAAGGTGCCGCGGCCAACTTCCGTGGCCACCGAGCAGCCGGCCGATGTGGCCCAATGGTGGAAACGCTTCCATGATCCGACGTTGACGCAATTGGTGGAAGATGCTCTGAAAACGAACCTCAGCCTGGAACTGGCAGTGGCCAATCTGCGGCAGGCTCGCGCCTCCCGCGGCATCGCCGTTGCCGGTCTGTGGCCCACGCTCACCGGCACCGCCGAATTTCAGCGGGAGTTCACGTCCGACGTCACCTCAACCTCCAAGAGTACGGTACCTGCCGCGGGCCCGACCCAGAATCTCTATATGGCGGGATTCGATGCCTTATGGGAGCTCGACGTTTTCGGGGGGGTGCGCCGCAATGTCGAATCAGCCACCGCCAATGTCCGGGCCGCCGTCGAAAACATCAGCAACGTGCAGGTCACCATCGCCGCCGAGGTGGCGCTGGACTATGTGCAACTGCGCGGTTATCAACAGCAAATCGCCATCGCCCGCAAAAATCTGAAAGCCATGCAAAACACGGCGCTGATCACCCGCCAGAAAATGGGGGCCGGGTTTGCGAGCGCCCTGGACGTCGCCAACGCCGAGGCCAGTGTCGCCAGCACCGAAGCGCAAATCCCGGTGTTCGAGACCTCCGCCAGGCAATCGATCTACGCCTTGAGCATCCTGCTGGCCCGGCCTCCTGCGGACCTGCTGCAGGAGTTGTCGCCGACGGGCGGCATCCCCGGCGTGCCCGCTGAGATTCCCGCGGGGATCCCGTCCGAACTGCTGCGCCGCCGTCCCGACATCCGCCAGGCTGAGGCGCAATTGCACGCCGCCACCGCCCAGATCGGGGTCGCCACCGCTGATCTCTTCCCCCAGTTTTCCCTGACCGGGGCCGCGAGCTTGCAGAGCAACCTGCTGAATAGCTGGTGGACGGTTGCCAGCCGCACCGGCTCCTTCGGCCCGTCAGTGACCTGGCCGATTTTCCAGGGAGGCGCCATCGTCTCGAATATCAGGGTGCAGGAAGCGCTGCGGGATCAGGCGTTCATCACTTATCGCCAGACCGTGTTAGGCGCCTTCCAGGACGTGGAAAATCAACTGATTGCCTTTTCTAAAGAGCAGGAACACTACAAATCGCTCCAAGATTCAGTCACCGCTAACAGTAAAGCCTTTGACCTGTCGTTGCAGCTCTACACGGAGGGGATGCTCGAATTTCTTAACGTGCTGGTCGCCCAGAACGCCCTCTACGCCGCCGAAAACGCCCTGGTGCAGAGCAACACTAACATCACCACCGACGTCATCGCCCTCTACAAGGCCCTGGGCGGGGGCTGGGAACAGGCGCCGCCGGTGGCCGCGCTAAAAGAAGCGGCGGCGGCCCAAAAACCTTAGCCTTGATAATAAACATTTATCAAAAAAGGGGCATATTTTGAAACTTTCAGATTTGGCGTTTGGTTGCTACTTATATGGTGCTTTTAATAATTATGATAAATCTTATAAGGCTTTTTTAAAAACAACTGATTACTCAACCGACCTAACAATTTCTAATCATCGAAAGGAGCTCCTTATCTGGCTCAATAGCTGGGGATGTCGTCAATTTGCAATTGAATATCATGAGATAGCCTCGCAAGAAATATTGTCTTGGTATTATAATTACAAAGCTGTCCTTCCCGGTTTAGGTAGAAATTTATGGGAACTAACCAAAGATGATTTTGCTTCACTGGGTCCAGCTTATGAATCGCTTTTAAAGTGTACCGCTTCACTTAAAAAATTAAAAGGTGGTACTTCCCATATTTCGATCGGTCCGACGGGAGCATCCAAAATACTATTTGCAGTCAGGCCCAAAGCGTTGATTCCTTGGGATGAGAGTATCAGGCAACACTATGGTTATGAAAACGATAAAAAATCCTATCTTTCCTATCTCCTGAAGGTTAAACAGATACTCGAAAAACTAAGAAAGCAATGTGCGAAGAATGGGTTCCAACTTGAGGATCTGCCCAGAATATTTAAGAGGCCTCATTCGAGCATCCCAAAACTTATTGACGAATATCATTGGGTCACGATAAGCAATAACTGTTCTACCCCAAACTCTGAAACCCTGCTTCTTTGGGCTAAATGGGATCAGAATTAACTTGAAATTAAAAGCAATAAAGTCCGAACTTAGTCTTCACTCTTGTCAAAAAGGTTGGCCAGTCATCAGGAGCCACGGAATAAATGAATAAAATTCAAAAGAAATACCCATTTCCTGAATGCCTACAGGGTCAATGTGATCTTAAAGAATTCGATAAATGGCTTGATCGAAAAGCTAATTCACATATAAGGCGAGACAGGAACCGCGGGAACACAAACGCTAAAAGAGAGGAATACAAGATTGCAATCCTTGAGGCTGTGAATCGATCCAAAGGAAATGATGCATACACAGGAAAGATAATGAGATGGGATTTAATCAGCAAATACGATAACGACCAATCAAAGAGCAAAGGGCGAGAATACAAGAAGAAGTTTGGTGATCTTCCAACAGTTGACCATGTTGATGATGGCCGTGGAAGCCCCCAATTTAATATCTGTTCATGGAGGGTTAATGATGCAAAGAATGACCTGACACTAGATGAGTTTATTGCTGTATGTAAGGACATCCTTGGATTTCTCAGTTGAAAACCTTTCAAGAATATAGCTTGCTGTTATGTCTGGAAACTTCTCATGGGGCCAAAAACCTTCCATATCCAGATCATTTCTCAAACTTCTACCTCTTTTCCGAAAACTTCCCTGTTGGGGAGCAGCCCCAGCTGTTCAGGGAAACCCGCCTAAGCCGGCAGGGACGACTCCAGGTGGATCAGTTTGGGGCCTTGCTTGATCCGGAAGCGCCCGTCTACGGTCTCCCAGATCCAGCCGGAGTAGCCGTAGCCGTCCACTGCCTTGGTCACCAGGGCCCCGCGCCAGGACTCGGCCCGGGGTTCGTTCAAGGAGACCGTGCCGAATTTGCCGAAGGTATCTAGGGGCCAGCGCGCCCCGCGGCCATCAGGGGACAATCCAGACGTTCAGGCCTTCGGCCCCATTCAACACCTTGGTGGTTACGCGGCCCAGAATGAATTCGCGTACTGCCGATATGCCCCTTCTGCCCAAGATAACGGTGCCGTAATTTCCCTCTCTGGCTGCCGTCAGGATACTGGCCGCACGGCTAAAGCTGCCCGTCGCGCATTTGGCGATAATCTTCTCAGGGGCCACGCCCGCTTTCTCCAGGCAGCCCCGGTAATCAGCAAACATACCCTGAATTTTCGGTTCCAGGTTCTGATTAAGCGCCCTCCCGATTTCCGCCCCGGCCGAGGTCAAAAACGGGATTCCTCCAGGGAAGAATTTCCGCACCACGTGGAAAAGGGTGACCTCAGCCCCGGATTGCGCCACATAAGGGGCGGCGTAGAGCACCGCCCGGCGGGAATTTAGCGATACATCCACGGCCAGCAACATTTTACCGGAAACTGTTTCCCCGCCGATAACCCAAATGGGGAGCCAATCGACTCCCTGGACGATTTTGGCCGAGACGCTTCCCAGCATCAGGCCTTCGATCATCCCTATGCCTCTTCTGCCAATGACCACGACGTCATAACCCTTTCTCGCTTCGGCCAGGATATCTCTGGCAATCCCGGATTGCCACTGCCTCAGCATGGTTATGACCAGGTCCGGAACATAGCAGCCGGAGTCAACCAGGATCTCTTTGGCCTGGTCCAGGAATTTTTCAGCCGCTCGCTGGCATTCGGCGTTGAAGCGTTCGTAGCGCTCTTTGATCTTCGACTTGAAGTCTTCATCCACGTCGATCTGCCAGAGCAGTTCCTCGGAGGCCGTGGGCAGAACATGGAGAATATCGACTTCCACCTTCGATCCCGAGCACATGGCGGCCACATACTTGATGGCCTGGAGTGAGTAAGAGGACCCGTCCACCGCAATCAAGATCTTTTTGCCGGTTCCCATAAAAATTCTCCCTCTTCCTTAAGTCTTACCTCCCACAATTATCTTAAGAAAAGATTTGAGATAATCCCCCCTCCCTGAGAGGGGAGGGGGTTGGGGGGAGGGTGGCAACATATGGTAAACGAAAAATAAATCACCACCCCCACCCTGACCCTCCCCCGTCGCAGGGGGAGGGAAAAAGGCGAACCATATATGCAACGTTTCCGCGGGACACAATACTAGCCGCGGTCAGCGGTAGCTGCTGCCCCGGGGGCCGCGCATGAGCGAAGTGAACACCCCGATGCTCGCAACGATCATGCAGGTGAGCATAGCTGCCTGGAAGGCCTGAGTAAAAACCACCTTCAATTGGGCGGCGGGAATACCCAGGTTCTGGCTTAGCGCCGCCCCGGCCTGGGCGCCGCCCCATGAGGCGAAAATCGCCCCGGAGACAGCCACACTGGAGGACTGGCCCAGCACCCGCACCGTATTTAAAAACCCCGAGGCAATTCCCAGGCGCTCCTGCGGCACTGAACTCAGAATGGCATTATTGTTGGGCGGTTGGAAAAGCGCCTGTCCGAAGCCGGTAACCACCAGCGGCCAGACAATGCCAAAAAGTGAACTCCCCGGCTGCAAGCGGCTGAGGAACCAGAGCCCCAGACAGGCGATGGCGAGACCCGAGGAACTGAGGAGCCGCGATCCGAACCGGTCGGAAAGCCTGCCGCTTATCGGGGCCACCACCCCGATGGTGAGCGGCACCGCGGTCATCAGCAGGCCCGCCACATGGACCGGCTGCGCCCGCAATTCCTCCAGGTAGAAGGGCATCAGGAACATCACGGCAAACAGCGCCAGGAAGGCGAGAAAACTGCTGATAATCGCCGCGGTGAAGAGCCGGTTGTGAAAGAGGGTAAAATCGACAATGGGCTGTAATTCGCGCTTTTCGTGGAAAATGAAGGCAGCCAGCAGCAGCAAAGCCGCCACGAAGAGCCCCACAATGGTGAAGGAACGCCACCCGGCTTCCTGGCCGAAACTCAGACCCAGCATCAGGCAGCAGACGCTGAGCGAAAGCAGGAGGGCGCCGATGAGGTCGAATCGGTGTTTACCCCGGGAGAGAAGCATGGGCTCCTTCAGCAGGCGCAGGGCCGCTCCCATGCCGAATATCCCTATGGGGACATTGATGTAAAAGATCCAGCGCCAGGTGAAGGCTTCGGTTATGAGACCGCCCACCGCGGGGCCGGCGCTGGTGCCGGCGGCCACCACCAGGGCCAAAATACCCAGGGCCCGCCCCCGTTCGGTGGCCGGGAAGGCGCGGGCTATCATGGCCGGACTGATGGCCATGATCATAGCGCCGCCCACTGCCTGCAGGGCCCGGGAAATGACCAGGAGCAAAAGCGAGGGAGCCGCCCCGCAAACGGCAGAGCTAATGGTAAAGAGGAAAAGTCCCAGCACCCATAGGAGTTTCTGGCCCACCATATCCAACAACCGGCCAAAGGTGAGCAGGAGGCTGGCAATTACGATGAGATAGGCAATGATGACCCATTCCACTAGGCCACTGAGAGGGACCTGAAAAGAGAGGCTGATCTTGGGCAGGGAGATATTTACAATGCTGGAGTCCAGGCACACCATGAAGAGGCCGATGGCCATAATCCCCATGACGGTCCACTTGCCCGCGGTCTCTACGGGCGCCGGACCCGCAACCGCTTCCGGCTCGATGCTGCTCACGCTGCCTTCCTGCTCATTCATGGGCTGGCGATAGTGGTCTCTCCGCAATTGATTATCCATTGATAACGAATCAGACGGCGATCCGCGGATACATCCAGCCGCCGATAATGACCAGGACCAAGGTTGCCAGCACCAGCACTCCCAAATCCGGGAGCAAGCCGATAACGCTCGTTCCCCCGGCCAGCATCAAAGCCCGCAGGGCGTCCACTTCGTATGTCAAAGGATTGAGGTGGGAGACGACCTTTAGCCACTCCGGCATCATGGAGATCGGGTAAATGGCGTTGCTCGCAAAGAATAAGGGCATCGTCAGGACCTGGCCGATGCCCATAAAGCGTTCCCGGGTCTTGACCACACAGGCGATGATCAGGGAAAGGATGGAAAAGCAGGCCGCGCCCAGGATGCCGATACTCAGCACGCCTGCCAGCGCCCAGGGATGCCAGTTTATCCTGACCCCCAGCAGCAGCGCCAATGCATAAACAATGGCCACCTGCGATAAGGCGCGGGCGCCTGCGGAAATACCTTTGCCCAGCACCAGCGCGGTGCGCGGGGTCGGGGTGGCCAGGAGTTTGTGGACCAGCCCCAGGTCCCGCTCCCAGATGATGGCGATGCCGTGGAAGATGGCGATAAAAAGGACACTCTGGGCCAGGATGCCCGGGGCCATAAAGTCGAGATAAGGCAGGCCGCCGGTGGGGATGGCCCGCGCCCTGCCGAAGACTTGCCCGAACACCAACAGCCACAGCGCCGGCTGTATGGCGCGGGTGAGCAGTTCGGTGGGGTCGTGGCGAATTTTGCGCAATTCCAATTCGGCAATGACCAGCGTCTTACTTACGAAGGCGGCGCCCCGTTTCAGTAGTGAAATCATATGCCGAAACCCCGCCTAACCCAGCCGTTGGGCCGCGCGCCTGGTTCTCGAGATTTCACGATATCCCCCCCCGGAATCGACTACGCCGCCCGCATAATGGACGAAGACATCATCCAAGGTCGTCTTTTTGCCGCCCAGCGACGCCTTGAGGTCCGCGGGCGTGCCGATGGCAGCCACCCGGCCCAGATGCATGATCGCCACCCGCTGGCACAGGTGGTCCGCTTCCTCCATGAGGTGGGTGGTCATCATGATGGTAGTGCCAAACTGGCGGCGTAATTGCTCGATATGGTCCCAGACGGCCCGGCGGGCCACCGGATCGAGGCCAACTGACGGTTCGTCCAGGAATAGCACCCGCGGCCGGTGCAACATGGACTGGGCGATTTCCAGCCGCCGGATCATGCCGCCGGAATATTCTCGCACCATGCGGTCCCCTGACTCGGTTAAATCGATTAAGGCCAAGGCGTCGCGTATGCGCCCGTTGCGCTCGGCGCGGGGGATATCGTAAAGTTTGGCAAAGATCAGGAGATTCTCATAACCGGTCAGGTTGCCATCGGCCGAAACCAACTGCGGCACGTAGCCAATGGCCCGGCGCACGTCCCGGGCTTGCCGGATGATGTCGAAGCCGGCGACGGACGCGGTGCCCGAGGTCGGCGGCAAGAGGGTGGTGAGCATCTTGATGGTAGTCGTCTTACCCGCCCCGTTGGGACCCAGCAAACCGAAAATCTCCCCGGCCTCTACGGCAATCGTCAGCTCCGAAACAGCAGTGTGACCGTTGAAGCAGCGGGTGAGGGCCTTCGTCTTCAAGATAGCCATCTAATTATTTCCCCGGGGCAGTCTTGCAATCTCGACCGCACCCAAAAATCGATTCCAAAATCTGCGTTGCCTCCAGGATGGTGCGGCGCCCGGATGACGACAGCGACGCCAGGCGCTCGGCCAGTTGGGCCGCGGTGGCTTCCAGGGCCGATTGCATGGCGGTGCGGCCGAGAGCAGTGGGAGCCAGGGTCACCCGGCGGCGGTCTCCAGGGTCCATTTGGCGTAACACCATATTTCGGGCTACCAGGCCATCTATTAACTTGGACATCGAGGGCAGGGCCAGCCCCATGTGCTCCGCAATCTCCGAGAGCGATGCGCCTTCGTGCCGATTCAAGAAAATCAGGACCCGAAACTTGGGTACCGAAAGGTCGAACCCCCGATAATTCCGCATCTCTTTGCGGATGGCGTGCATAACCATGGGAATGGCTTCCAAAATTTGCCGGGCGCACTCATCAGGCGAAGCTAACATAATTAGCCTTCCTAATAGTTATTAAATCTAAGTATATTTCACGGGCCGGCAGATTTCAATTAATTTTTTTTTTGAAGGCTGATGGCGGGAGGCGCTTCGCTTTCCCGCCTACGGTCTGCTCTAACCTACCTGTGGATCGATTTTTGGGATCTGGTAAATTTCTCCATGATCATTGCCAGTTAGCTTACTAGGGTGTGGCAGATCTTTTATAATGAGCATAACTTTTTGTTAGAAATTCATTAAGGTGGTTGACAGATTTAAACCTCATGCATAATGTAGAATTATCCGAAAGGCCAAACCTGCCGTGAGGCAGGGACGGAAAACCACGGGTCTCTGATGAGGGAGATAGCCGGGTTGCCGGTATGGCGATCCGGTTTTTTTATTTGGGAAAGGGAGGAACCAAAGGCGGATTGACCCGGATTAGAAAGGTTTTCCGGCAATTGTGCAGAGGTTACTAAGGACGCCCCAAGTCCCGGGGTTGGTCCGGGCGCGGCGCCGAAAACTAAACTTCCCCCAAGGGGGTGGATCGGCGCCGGCTAAAAGGCTTTAACTTCGGCCAGAGGGAGCCGGACAATAACAAAAGGAGGGTATATGTGTAAAAAAGCTTATCTAATCTGTGTATTTGCGGCGCTGATAATGGCGTTGCCCATGGTGCCTCAAGCAAACGCCACCGTGCTGGACGACCTTGTCACCTTTAGCGCCACGAATTTTACGTCATTCCCCACGGGGGGGACTTCGGTGCCGGATCCGGTGACAGGCTCCTTTACCATCACTTTCAACAACTCAGCAGATGTTTCCACTCCCACCACCGGCACCACCACCGGCATCTCATTGGTTAGTTTGAATATTCCACTGGCATCTGCGCTTTCCTTCAGTTACACCCAAAGTACTGACACGCTTTGGGTCGGTGGAATTAGTGAAGGTCCGTCTGTTATCGCAATCACGCCCGGGGACGATGACTTCTATCTCGAAATCGCAAACTACTCAACTAGTCCTACCTTCGTCCAGTTCGGGTATGCCGAAACTAGCGGGGACTACTTCTACACCGGCTCTCCCACCCCCGAAGGTGAGGGACTCACCGTCACTCCCATCACTCCCACCGTCCCCCTGCCCTCCACCTTTCTGCTCTTGCTCAGCGGCCTGGCAGGATTGGTTGGGGTAGAACGCTGGCGGCATCGCACCGAGGCGTAACGACCGCAGCATGGCGAAGCAGCCTTTATCACTTGAAGAGGCAAGTTAATCAGGGATCACCTCTTAGCGACCAACCGAGGCAGGGTCAATCGTGGCCCTGCCTCTTTTGTGGCCCAGTTAAGATAGTCGATTACTTGCCATTATCAATGGTTATCCAGCATTCCTGAAAATTACCAATAAGGCGTCAATATCAAAGCTTCGGGATCAGGGTTCTGAGGATTGCCACACCTCCATCATCTTGGCGTCTCTCTGCCGGGAACCACTGCGGCGCCCGGATGACGGCAGCGACGCCAGGCGCTCGGCCAGCCGGGCCGCGGTGGCCTCCAACGCCGATTGCCTGGCGGTGCGGCCCAGGGCAGTGGGAGCCAGGGTCACCCGGCGCCGGTCTCCAGGGTCCATTTGGCGTAACACCATGTTTCGGGCTACCAGGCCATCTATCAATTTGGACATCGAGGGCAGGGCGAGCCCCATGTGCTAACCTAACTTCTGGATTGATTTTTGGGAGCTGGTAAATTCCTCCATAATCCTTACCAGTTAGCTTACCAAGCCCGTGGCAGATCTTTTATGATGAGCATAATTTTTTTTAAAACTTTCTCAAAAGCGCTTGACAGATTTAGAGATAAAACATAACAACTCTACCAGGAAAAAGCCAAACCCACCGCGAGGCGGGGACGGAAAGCCACGGGTCTTTTATGCTGATGGAGATAGCCGGGTTGCCTGGAAATAGGCAATCCGGTTTTTTTTATGGGCTTTAAAAGAAGTTAAATTTTTCATGGGCTGCGCCTTAATGTAAGCCTAACAGCCCAGAGGAGGTTCCCAATGTTTAGAGCCACTTGTACCCTAGTTACTCGCCTCATGCTCTTGTCGTTTCTGGCCGTCATTGCCGGCGCGGCGCCGGCGCTGGCAGACACATTTTATAGCTGCGATCTCAGTGGGGTCACCTTGAGCGGCGGCGGCAGTGTGACCGGGGATTTCACGTACGACGCAACCACTGGGATAATTACGAGTTGGAACATCACAGCCAACCAGGGCACCAGTCCTGTCCCGGGCCCGGCGAACCCGTTCACTTATCCGGCCTTCCCCGCTGCCACGATGTTAGTGGACTACTCGTCGCCCACCTTAACCCAATTGTCATTGTACGAGCCCGCGTCCGGAGGGGCGTATCCCCTGTATGACCTGTATCTCTCATTTGCCGGTCCAGCGTCGGACTTGGCGGCGCCGGGTCAGTTGACGTTGCTTTTGAACAACTATTCTTCTTATGGGGTAGTGGCGTCTTCGACGAGTTATGCGTATTACAACCTAACCGGGGGGTCATTGTCATTGACGGATACGGTGGTGCCGCTCCCGCCATCTGCGTTCCTGCTGGGATCGGGCCTCATTGCGTTGGTGTGGACCCGTCGCAAGAAACGATTGGGGTGATAGTCGCACCGTCAGTGGCATCTGCTACCCAAATACAGCCTGATGACCCTGACGGGATCGAGCAGGATTAGGAAGAGTTAATCAGCCATAGCCTTTCAAGAACTGCACAAGGCGGGGTTAATTATAGCCCTGCCTTTTTTGGTCCTGTTTCTAGCGAGTTACTTGCCATTATCAGTAGGTATCCGGCATCCGTGAAAACTACCAATATGGTATCAATATCAAACCTGGGGGATTAAGGTTCTGAGAATTGCCGCACCTCCATCATCTTGGCGTCTCTCTGCCGGGAACCACTGAAGATGAATAAATGCCAAAAGGTTTTGGCACTCCGGGCAGAAGAAGGTGCTGCGTCCCGCTTGTTTCAGGCGAACGATGGGGGCGCCGCAGCCGGGGCAGGGCTCGCCCTTCTTGCCATAGACCAGCAGCCGCACCTGGAAGAGCCCGGCTTCTCCATGGCTGTTGAGGAAGTTGGAAACCGTGGTGCCGCCCTGGCGGATGGCCGCCCTGAGGATGCGCCGGGTTTCCTTGAGGATGCGGCCCCAGTCGTCGGCGAGCACCGAAAGATCGAATCCCCGGTAATTCCGCATTTCTTTGCGGATGGCGTGCATAACCATGGGAATGGCTTCCAAAATTTGCCGGGCGCACTCATCAGGCGATACGGATATAATTAGCCTTCCTAATAGTTATTAAATCTAAGCATATTTCACGGGCCGCCAGATTTCCACAAATTTTTTTGGCAGGACAATGGCAGGATGCGCTTCGCTTTCCCGCCCTGGGGGCCGGGGGGCGGCCTGGAGCAAAACCTCCGCCAATGGCCCTTAAAATAAAGGAAGAGGAGGGGAAGGAAAGACCTTTCAGGGGAGGAGACGGCTATGATTGAGATAACAGCGCCCAAGAAGCCGGGCGCCAGGTTCGGAGAGCAAGCAGAAAGCAGTTCTTGGATCTATTTCACATAAGCATCATTGGTTTGGCTGCTATTGCCAAACGTTCGCCATTATGTAGTGGGATTCAAGGGCCGGTCCAGAAAAATCACCCTCCAATCGAGAACTTCGTTGACGAGTAAACGCGCCGCGTTCGCTGTCAGCGCGGCCAACGGAATGGATAACTGTTGGGGGAAAAGGGTGGTATCTTCCTGCAACTGTCGCCCCAGTTCTTCGGCTGCATTTAGGAGCAGTTTCAAATGCCCCTGCATGGCCTCGGAGCGTTTGGCGATACGGAGAAACTCACCTTGGTTGTTAATACCGGCCAATGCCGCGCCGATTGCCGGAAAGAATCCATTGAAGAAGGTTAACAGGTGCGCCCATAGCCAGGACGATTCGGGAGATGCCAGCAAGAAGCCGTATAACAAGTGAACTCCGCATAAGATAAAGGTTAGAATAAAAAAGGAATTTCCGAACCAGTGCAAACGCTGCTCGATCCCATGGCAGCGTCTGGCGTTGGCTTCATGGTAGCCGCTCTGATCATCAAGCAGATTAACCAGATGGGAAAGGCAGGCAGCAAGATGGCTCCTGTTTAGCCTAGCTGGAGGCAGGCCCAAGGCCCGTTCGACAGCCCGGACATACCAGGCCATCCAGGTTGCCCCGGGTCGGCCGTAGGTGCCCCAGTGCGCGGGGATTCGCGGAAATGGGTGGGTTCCGCCTAATGGCGCCACGAGGCGAAGGTGGCGTACGAGTTCCGCAGTCAAGCGGTAATCGATCCAGCGTCCATGCCATCGCCGAACCCGAGCCCTATGTACAAAGACAAGAATTTCCAGGATGACCAAAAACTCAATAAAGACGCAGATCTTTTCGAGCCTGTTAAGATGCAGCTCCATGGAAATTCCCACCGGCAGTAAGGCCAGGGCTACGGCGAACGCCGCCAGCAGGAAGGCCAGGATAAAGGTGCTGCGATAGCGGTCGGCATAGAGTACCGCCAACTGATCGGGCCAGGCATAATAGGGCCGCAACTGGTCCAGCAGCCGTGCGATGGGGGTGGCTCGATCCCTGGGCCAATTCTTTATCAC
>JBAVAG010000111.1:0-47819 GCA_049585595.1 Desulfobaccales bacterium | reverse complement strand
GCCTTGGGGGTCACCGCGGTGAGCACCGGGGCGCCGCCTAGCGCCTCCACCTCCACCTCGTAATACTGGCCATCCACAAAGACGTTGAAGGTCCTCAGACCCGCTCCCTTGGCCGGGGGCGCCTTCTCCAGGGTAGCCAGCAGCTCCTTTACCTTGGCGAACAGGTTCTTTTGCTTGATGGTTTTGTAAACCTCGTCTTCCAGCTTGATCTGCTCCAGGGTCTTGCCCTTCACTTCCTCCGGCACCTCCTCCATCCCGTACTTCCATTTCAGGAAGCGCTGGCCGGTTGTGGGATAGAGGGCGTAAATGAGCACGTCCCCGTCGTTTTTGGCCAGGCCCTTGGTGGCCGTCACCGCCTTGTCCCACTCCGGCTCCAGGATCTCCCCGGGCCGCACGGTGATCGGGGTTTCTCCCCGCTCGTAGCCCTTGAGGATGGCCTTCTGGACCTTCGGGTCTATGGGAGCCGGGGTCTTGCCGTAGAGCCCGTAAGCTACTCCCTTCACCTCCGCCGGCACCATCTTATAGCGCCCGAAGAGGACGTTCATCACTGCCTGGGTGCCCACGATCTGGCTGGTGGGGGTCACCAGCGGCGGCTGCCCCAGCTCCTTGCGGGTCCGGGGCAGCTCTTCCATCACTTCATGGATGCGGTCCAGGGCCTTGGCCTCCTTCAACTGGTTCACCAGGTTGGAGTACATGCCCCCGGGAATCTGGTGCAGCAGCACCCCGGTGTCGATCTGGGCCATCTTGGAGGTATCCAGGAGATCCCGGTATTTCACCGCCACCTTCTCCAGGTCCTGGCCGATCTCGATGAGCTGGGCCAGGTCCATGTCCGTCTCCCGCTCCGTCTGCTCCACCGTCACCAGCAGCGGCTCGATGGCCGGTTGGGCGGTCCTCAGGGCAAAGGGCGACAGGCAGGTGTCCACCACGTCCACCCCGGCCTCGATGGCCTTCAGGTAGCTCATGGAGCCCTGACCGCTGGTGTAGTGAGTATGGAACTCCACCGGGATCTTGATAGTCTCCTTGAGCGCCTTGATGATCTCGTAGGCGTCGTAGGGGGAGACCATGCCGGCCATGTCCTTGAGACAGAAGGAGTCGGCCCCCATCTCCTCGGACCGTTTGGCGAAGTCCAGGTAGTATTTCAGGTTGAAGATGGGACCTCCCATGCGCCGCTGCGTCATGCTGTAGCACACGGCCGCCTGGAAGTGGGCCATCAGGCCCGCCTTCTTGGCGTCCATCAGGGCCTTAACCGAAACCTCCCAGTTGCGCATGTCGTTAAGGGCGTCGAAGACCCGGAAGATATCGACCCCGGCCTCGGCGGCGTAACGCACGAAGCGGTAAGCCAGGTCGTCCGCGTAGTTGCGATAGCCCACCAGGTTCTGGCCCCGGAGCAGCATCATGGTGGGGGTCTTCTTCAGGATGGACTTGACGGTGCGGATGCGCTCCCAGGGATCGTCCCCCAGGAAGCGGTGGGTGGTGTCGAAGGTGGCGCCGCCCCAGACCTCCAGGGCAAAGAAGCCCTGCTGGTCCATGCGTTCCATGAAGGGCACGATGTCCTCGGTGCGCATCCGGGTGGCCAGCAGCGACTGGTGTCCATCCCGGAAGGTGGTGTCCGTGAACTTGATGGGGTTTTTTCCTGCCATTGGTGACTCCTTTGTCGTCGGCTTTCTTAGTGAGCAGTGAGCGGTGAGCAGTAAACCTAGTTGGGGTAGTTCCCGCCGAACCTGCTGCTCACTCATCTCAGGCTGCGGCGCTGCATCAGCAGTCTAAGTTGCATGGCCTGGCTGCGGGCCGCCAGGCCCCAGAGGTTAAGCGGCGGCCCCGCCGCTGCGGCCTGAACCATGGGGGCGGGGGCCTCCTCCTCGGCCAGATAGGCCGTTAGGGCCCCGCTGATAGCCGCCAGGATCTGGGGTTTGATAGCACTCACCTTGTCTTCTCCTCGTTAATGCTGTCTGCTTAAAGATAGAAACCTTATAAAGGCGGTTTTCGGTTTTCTGTTTTCGGTGAAGGCAAATGAAAATCAAAGGCCCCTTAACGCAACAGAAAACAATAAACAGAAAACACAACCTGTAGGGTGGGCATTGCCCACCACTTCCCTAAGTGGAGCTACACTCGATTCCCGTTTAGGCGCGGCCGCGCCCTACACCGGGATGTTTCCGTGTTTCTTGGGCGGCAGCGTCTCCCTCTTTCCGGCCAGGGCTTCCAAAGCGGCCAAGAGGCGCGGCCGGGTCTCCCGGGGAGCAATCACCTGGTCGACAAAGCCCCGGGAGGCGGCGATGTAGGGGTTATAGAGCAGGTTCTCATAGTTCTCGATGATCTCCTGGCGCTTGGCCGCCGGGTCCGGGGCCGCCTGGATCTCTTTGCGGAAGATGACGTTGGCCGCGCCCGCCGCCCCCATCACCGCGATCTCGGCGGTGGGCCAGGCCAGCGCCAGGTCCGCCCCCAGGTCCCGGGAGCACATGGCCAGATAAGAGCCCCCGTAGTCCTTGCGGGTAATCAGGGTGATCTTGGGCACCGTGGCCTCGGAGTAGCACCACAGCAGCTTGGCTCCGTGGCGGATGATGCCCCGCCACTCCTGGTCGCTGCCCGGCAGATAGCCCGGCACGTCGGCAATGGTCAAGAGCGGCAGGTTGAAGGCATCGCAGAAACGGATGAAGCGGGAGGCCTTGTCCGCCGCGTCCACGTCCAGGCAGCCAGCCAGGACCTTCGGCTGGTTGGCGATGATCCCCACAGGCCGCCCCCCCAGCCGGGCAAAGGCGGTGATGATGTTCTGGGCGAAGTGATGGTGCGGCTCGAAGAAGTCCCCCTCGTCCACCAGGGCCCGGATGACCTCGTACATATCGTAGGAGGCCCGGGGATCGTCGGGGATGATGGCGTCCAGGGCCGGCTCCTCCCGGCCTGCCGGATCATTGCAGGGAGCCAGTGGCGGGTCTTCCAGGTTGTTGCCCGGAAGAAATGAGAGCAGTTTTCTGATCTGCCGCAGGCAATCGGCGTCGTCCTCGCAGGCAAACTGGGCCACCCCGCTCTTGACGTTGTGGGCCATCGCCCCACCCAGATCATCGAAGCTGATCTCCTCGCCGGTGACGCCCTTGATGACGTCCGGCCCGGTGATAAACATGTAGGAGGTCTTCTTCACCATGAAGATGAAGTCGGTCATGGCCGGGGAGTAGACGGCCCCCCCGGCGGTGGGACCCATGATCGCCGAGATCTGGGGGATTACCCCGCTCCCGACGGCGTTCCTATAAAAGATCTGGCCGTAGCCGCTCAAAGAGTCCACGCCCTCCTGAATGCGGGCCCCCCCCGAGTCGTTCAATCCCACCAGGGGCGCCCCGGCCTTCAGGGCCAGATCCATCACCTTGCAAATCTTCTTGGCGTGCATCTCCCCCAGGGAACCGGCCCGGGAGGTGAAGTCCTGGGAATAGGCAAAGACTACCCGGCCCTCCACCTTGCCGAAACCGGTGATCACCCCGTCCGCCGGGATTTCCACCTTCTCCATCCCGAAGTTGACGCAGCGATGGGTGACGAACAGGTCGGTTTCCTGGAAGCTCCCGGGGTCGAAAAAAAGCTCCAGGCGCTCCCGGGCGCTGAGCTTGCCCGCGGCGTGCTGCTTGGCCACCGCCGGGGCGCCACCCATGGCCTTCACTTCGGCTTCCCGCTCCGACAACTCCCGGATCTTTTCTGACACTGTCTTCATTATTGACTCCTTTTCCGTAAACCCCTCCCTCCGCCAGGGTGGAGCCCGGAACCGGCGGTTACGAGGGATTTGAATCAGAGTTAGGTTGTCTGTATCTTCCTTAAGGTATCCAGGCAGCGCCCGGGAAAGAAAGCAAGCTTACATCGTGTAAAACTATCAAGGCAAAGGCCAACTAAAAATCCCAGGAAATGTGATTTTTCTGTCACATAAATTACTACAAATCCCTGAACCTGGAAACGCCGTTAGGTTTTTTGGGCCCGAGCAGGCACGATGTATTTTATCGTTTTTATTTAGGGAGCGAAGAGAGTTTTAAGACAATTGCTAAAGCAATATAACAAAAAATAAATTGATTTTTCCGAAAAAATACCGCTAATATTAATCCAACACCTTAAGGACGAGGGATGCTGAACCCTAAGTCACACTGGGAAAAGGACTTTCCGGCTGCCAGCGCTGGCGAACCCTTGGGCCGCCGATCGGGCCAGGATGCAGGTCAACGCCGCCATTTTCCAAGAAGAATGAGAAAAGCACCAATCTCATTCGGTGCGGATTTCCCGGCAAAGAATCTTTGGTTAGGGCTGGTCTTGCTGGTGGCCGCAATTTCCCTGTTGGGCGTCCCGCCGGCAGCCCGGGGAGCGGGTTTTGCCCTGGTGAACCAGGGGACCGCGGGCATGGCTCAGGGGAACGCCTTCGTGGCGGAAGCCGACGACCCCTCGGCCATTTATTACAATCCCGCCGGCCTCAACCAGATCAAGCGGCCCACGCTTTATTCGAGCGGGTTTCTTTATTACCCCGACCGGGAATACGATGGAGGCGGGCTGTCCTCGGAGACCAAGCACCAGTTATCCGAGACCCTGTCGGCTTATTTTGTCTACCCGGTGAACCCGCGGCTATCCTTGGGGGTCGGCTATTTCAGCCCTTTCGGCCTGAGTACCGAATGGCCGTCCAGCTGGCCTGGCAGATACCTCAGCACCTACTCGTCCTTGAAAACTTATAACGTGAACCCGGTGGCCTCCGTCAAAGTTCTGGACAACCTGTCAGTGGCGGCAGGGCTGGATGTTATGTGGTCCAGCGTGGAACTCAATAGAAACACCCCGAATGTGGTGCACGGCTTCCAGTTTCCCGACGGAGAAGCGAGCCTTAGCGGTAGTGGCAGTGGCTTTGGCTATAACCTCGGCGCCCTTTATGAGCCGGTGGCAGGCGTGAAACTGGGGGCCTCGTATCGCAGCGCCATCCAGGTAAAGTACCTCGGTTCCCTGACTCTGAGCCTGCCGCCGCCGTTTTCGAACCTGGTTCCTACCGAATTCGGCGCCTCGGCCCCCCTCACCCTCCCTCCTTCCGTGACCTGGGGTATCGCTTATGAACGTCTTAAACCCTTCACCTTCGAGTTCGACACCACCTGGACCGGCTGGTCCACCTACAATGACCTCAAGGTGAAACTCGATAATACCATCCCGGTGAACGGGGTTCCCAGCTCGGTGATTACCACCCCGGAGAACTGGCATGACGCCTGGGCCTTTCGCTTCGGGGTCAACTATCAGATCCTGGAAGGCCTGAAGATCCGGGCCGGTTATATTTACGACCTGACCCCGGTGCCCGATGACACCTTCAGCCCCGAGCTGCCGGATGCCAACCGGCACATCTTCACGCTGGGGGGCGACTACACGTATAAGAGCTTCACGCTGGGGATCGCCTATAATTATATCCTTCAGGAAGGCCGCGATAAAAGCAGCGTCATCACCTACAACGGGGTGCCCGCGCCTTTACAGGCCGATGGCCGCTACAACAGCAACACCCAAGTCCTCGCCATGAGCCTGGCCTACCATTTCTGATAGTGAGCAGTGAGCAGCATCCTCCTCAGCAGTGGCACAGGCAATGAACTTGGTTTTTTGGTAGCCGCAGGCTTTAGCCTGCGTTGTCTTTTTTGGCCCCAAGGTCAAACCAATTTGCGGTCAGCAGACGGAAGTTAGATTTTTCTGCTCCCTGCTCCCTGCTTACTGCTCACCGAGTCACCGAGGCGATTAGCCGCCCACTTGGAAGTGGGCGAGGGCGAAATCAGGCAAAGCGGCCTCGAGAACTTCAATCCCCAGGCCGGGGCCGGGAAGGGGCGGGGCTGCTCCCCCCGGTCCGAAAATGACGCTCTGGGCCACCGGCTCCCAGGCAAACAGGAAAGGGGAAAAGGAGCCTTCCAAATAGACCGGGGCCGGGCCACAGAGGGCGAAGTGGCGGCCGGCGGCGGACAGGATGCTGGTTTCTCCCACGTGGCAGCCCACCTGGTAGCGCATCCCCGCCGCCGCGGCCATCCGCCTGATCCGGGTGGCGGCCAGCGGGCCGCCACACTTGGACAGACGGATATTAAAGATCTGGCAAGCCTTGAGGTCGATCAATCTTTGGGCGTCCCCTTCGTGGCACAATGACTCATCGGCGATGACGGGCAACCCGGTCCCGGCGCCCACCTCCCGCAGGCCTTCCAGGTCATCCTTGGCCACCGGTTGCTCCACGGCGCTGATCCGGTAAGGTGCCATCTCCCGGAGGCGCCGGATGGCCTCGGCGGCGGTCCAAGCACAGTTGGCGTCCACCCGGATATCGACCTGCCCACCCAGGATCTCCCGGGCCAGCTTCAGGTTTTCCAGATCGCCCTGGCTCCCCACCTTCAGCTTCAGAAAAGGCATCTGCTGTTTTTTCACCAGGTGCAGGAACTGAGCTATCTTGTCCGGCGTCCCCATGGGGATCACCGCGCTATAGATCAGGGGGGCGTCACCTTTGGCTCCCAGGAAGGCCTGCAGAGGCAGGTCCCAAGCCTGGCCGGCGGCATCCAGCAGCGCGGTTTCCAGGGCGCAAAAGGCCCCGGGATGCAGCTCCCCGCCTGTTTGGCGAAACAGCTCTGTCAACGCCTTAAGAAGCTGCGGAGGTGCAGTGAACTCCTTTGCCAGGATGGCAGGGGCCAGGGTCCCCGTCAGGAAATTGAGGCTTTCCGCCAGGGTCTCTCCGGTGACGAAGCTGCGGGGAACCCCTTCCCCATACCCCGGCCCGGGGCTGTCGGCGGTCACCTTGACCACCAGGTTTTCGGACCCCTGGTGGGTCATCAGGTTATGCCTGATCGGGTAGAGAAAGGGCAATTTCAGGTGCCAAATATCCAGCTTGCGGACGATCACGCCCCACCCCCGGTTCAATGTTGATCAGTTTACCAAACTTCTTCCATTGATACCATTGCTCCGGATAGGCATTAACCGAAGCATCCAGGATATTGAGACACCTTTGGCTGATGGACATATTTACCGGAGGGGCGCCATTGTCCAACGGGGTGAGGTGACAGGTATATTTTTGTCCCCCTTCCCGTTTCACCATGGCGGCGACCACCGGGGCGCCGGAACGCTTGCCCAAAATTTCCAAGGTGCGGTCCCCCGTGAGCCGGCTATCGAGAAAGGAGGCTCCCTGCCCCTGGTCCGGCCGCCATTCATCGAATTCATCGCACTCGGTGATGAGGATCCTCCCCGCTTTGAGGGCCTTGGTGGCGGCGAGGAAGCTGTTCCCTCGATCCGCGTCGATCAGTTGCAAGCCGATCCATTCGGCCCGGCGACCCAGGGTTTCCCGGAGCCGATTGGTCTGGAAGCGGCAGATCATGGTGGTGGGAAAGCCGTTTGCCGCCAGGGTGCCCGGCAACAATTCCACCGCACCGAAATGGCCGGTTACCAGAATGACGCCCTTGCCAGCCGCCAGGGTTTCCCTCAACTTTTCCGCACCTTGGAAGCTTAGCCGGGTCCTGAAGAAATCGAGCAACTTGGGAAAGTTGGAATATCCGACGAAAAGTTTTTCATGATAATGGTCGAAGATCCCCCTAAAGGCCCCTTTGGTCTTCCGGCGGGTCTCCTCGGAGGTCATCCTGCCGCGGCAGACGTGGCGGATGGTCGCGGCGATCAGGGCCTTATCCCGCCGGTTCAGGAGGTAGTACAAGCGCCCCATGCAGGCGATGTACCACCGGGATAGGAAGAAGGGCAGAAACCGGAAAAGAAGATTGTTGAACTTCAGTTGGAGGAACTTGCTTAAGCTCGGTTTCCCCAAAAGAGCTTGCCAAGACCTGAAAGAAGACATACTGCCACCTCCTGGAACTGGCCATTCCGCCGAAGAACCAAATGATAGCCGAGAGAGACCGGATACTCCTGAGATTCGCGCAGGAGTGCGCGCGCCGCGAGGGCTCGGCTTCAAACCAGCCGATCTCTCTGGCCAGTGGGGGAAAAATATCCCCAATATAAAATTTATAAGAGGGTCCTCTGTTATGAGACAATTGGGAAAAGGCATGGAAGTTCTCGAAATTACCCGAATTTTCGAGAAGAAGCCGGATCACCTGCAAATAATTATCTTGATATATAAGATAGTTATCCTTATTTTCGGGCCAACGCAAAAATCCCCCTTAATGTTATATATTCGACACATGCAATACTTCTCTTAATATAGTATGCTATCATAAAGCAAGTATTTCTTGGATTTTATCTTGGGAGGTAGGCCTGGGATTTTCTGGTTTGCCGGATGCAGAAATTCTTGTTTTTTTTGGGGGGGGGCCCTTTGCCGGGGGAAATGCTTGCGGCAGGCGCCCCCGCCGGCGAAGCGTATCTGGGAGTCTTATTACTAATCAGGCAAGGTTTTGGGGCCCGGCTGGAATCGGGTCCCTGGGGTTGGCCCGGTAATGGAAAAGCATAATAGCTGCATCAATACTCGTGCCATCATCGAATACTTCCAGGAGGCCATTCCGGAGGAGTTGCCTAAACTCTTCCACGGCCTGGGACCCGAAATCGAAGGACTGCCCAATCCGCAAGAATTTTTGATGGAAATCAACAACTGGGTGTCCAGCGACGTGGTCACCAGGATGTTTGCTAATGCCAAAAAGGTGGCGAGAAACAAAGAGATAGCCTTTAAGATCGGCTATGAATCCGCGGCCCGCAAGAAGCTGGGTTATGTGCAGCGGATTCTCATGTTGGCTTGTCAAACTCCCCGCCGCACCCTGCACCGGGTGCAGGCCATCAACGATAAATTCAATAGGAATAAGACCATCGAGCTGGTGGAAACCACGCGGGACAGCGCGGTGGTGCGCCTCCATTGGTTCAAGGATATTCCGGCGAGTGTCGATTTTTGCCTGTTCAATCAGGGGATCTACACGGGCATTCCCACTATTTGGAACATGCCGCCCCTGATCCTGCAAGAGACCAAGTGTTTTTTCAAGGGAGACGATTACTGCGAATACCACCTTAAATGGCAGAAGATGTTCTTCCTGAAAGATTACCTGATGAAGCTCCTGGTGCCCTGGCGGGCCCTCACCTATACCATTGAAGAGCTGGAGCGTGACAAGGAGCTGTTGAAGGGAAAGTTCCATGAGATCCACCGTCTAAATATCCAGCTCAACGAGAAGATCGACCAGCTCATCTGCCTCCAGGAGACCAGCACGGCCACCCTGTCAGTGCTTAATCTGGACAAGCTCCTGCAAGTGACTTTGCGATTGCTGATCAATTCCGCCAAGCTGGATAGGGCGGCCATCCTGTTGCTGGATGAGCAGGGCGAGGTTTTGGAATTCAGTTTTGCCGAGGGTATCGCCCCCGAGTTGTTTGAACAGGTGAAAAATTACCAGATCCCCATTTCCAAGGTGGACAACATCATCGCCCGGGTGGCCATGACCGGCATTCCGGTGGTGGTCCAGGATGTGGAACGCAGCAAGCTCAACTTGAAGAATCCCTTGATTGAGCATTTCAAGCCCCAGGCCTTTATCCTGGCGCCCCTCACCGTCAGGGGCAAAGTCATCGGGGTGCTGCTGGCCGACCGGGTTGAGCCGGACGCTGAGATCACCGTGGGGGACCGGGATTTCATCGTCAGTTTTGCCAACCAGATCGCCATTGCCCTGGAGAACGCCGTCCTCTACCGCAAGCTGGAGATGTCGGAGCGCAAGTACCGGGAACTCATCGAAAACGCCCACGAGGGCATCTGGATCATCGACGAGCGGGGCCTGATCAAATTCACCAACCGGCGCATGCATGAGATCACCGGCCATGAGGAGCTGGAGAATAAGAATATCCAGAAGTTGTTCAACCGGGACAACTGGAAGCTCATGAAGAAGTCCCTGGAGGAGAACCGCAGCAATAACGTGGCTCAGCAGGAACTGGAACTGCTCTGCAAAAACCGGGGGTTGGCCGCGGTGATCATGAGTTCGGTGCCGCTTTTCGAAAACGGCCAGTTTAGCGGGGCCTTTGCCATGTTCAGCGACATCACCGCTCTCCGGGAAACGGAGAGGCGCTCCCGGAAAATCTTTGAGGAAGCGGCCATTGGCATCTCCCTGATGGATATGGACGGCTACCACCTGGACAGCAATCCCGCCCTCTGGCAGATGCTGGGTTACGGCAGAGAAGAGCTGCTCCTCAAGTCTTTCAAGGACATCATCCATCCGGACGATGCCCCTCAAAGCGTGGGGCTGTTTGAGGATTTGGTTCTGGGGAAACGGGAATCCTTCTGCCGGGAAACGCGCTATATCCGCAAGGACGGCCAAACCGTTTGGGGCCAGGTGACGGTTTCGGTCCTGCGGGGGCCCGGGGGAGAGTCCCAGTTCGCCATCGTCATGACCCAGGATATTACTATGCGCAGGAAGGCCGAGGACGAGATCCGGAGCAATCAGGCGCGCCTCCAATCCCTGGCTTCGGAACTCTCGCTGACGGAGGAACGGGAAAGGCGGCGCCTGGCCACCGATCTCCATGATCATATCGGCCAGGCCCTGGCCGTCTCCAAGATCAAGCTGGGAGTTTTACAGAAAACTGCAACTGCCCCGGATATTGCCAACCCCTTGGGGGAGGTCCGGGAGCTCATCGAAAATATGATCAAGGACACCAGGTCCCTCACCTTCGAGCTGAGCCTGCCGGTGCTTTATGAGTTGGGGTTCGAGGCCGCGGTGGAATGGTTCGCCAAGCACGTCAGGACCCAGTACGGCCTGCAGGTGGAAGTTCACCGGGACCCGGATCCCATCCCCGTCGATGACGAACTTAAAGTGCTCCTCTTCCGCTCGGTGCGGGAGTTGATGATTAACATCGTCAAACATGCCCAGGCCCGGCACGCCTGGGTCAGCATCATTCGCCGCAATGACGGCCGGGTCTGCATCGAAGTGAAGGACGACGGGGTGGGGATTAACGGCTCCGAGGGTTCCGTCAGCGATGATAACGGGAGAGGGTTCGGTCTCTTCAGCATTCGGGAGCGCCTGCATTATCTTGGAGGGGGTGTGGATGTGGTCTCTGGGCAAGACGCAGGTACCCAGGTCACCTTGATGTTGCCTTTAGACTATGCTAAAAAAAGTAAGGCAAGGAAATTGGGATGACCATTAAGATCATGCTAGCGGATGACCATCAAATCGTCCGCCAGGGGCTGCGCAACCTGTTGGTGGGAGAGCCTGATATGCAGGTGGTGGCCGAGGCGGATAATGGCCGGAAGGTGCTGCTGCTGGTGGAAAAATTTGGACCCGATATAGTAATCATGGACATCACCATGCCCGGCTTAAACGGCATCGAAGCGACCCGCCAGATCCTGGCGGAGCGCACCGGGGTCAAAGTGATTGCCCTCTCCATGCATTCCGACAGTCTCTTTGTGCTAAACATGCTCAAGGCCGGCGCTTCCGGATATCTCTTGAAAGACTGTGCCCTGGAAGATCTGGTTAAGGCCATTCGCACCGTCATGGGAAACAAGACCTATCTGAGCCCCGGCATCTCGGACGTGGTCATCGGAGACTTTGTCAGCGGTTGGGACCACGCTGACCCTGCCGGAGCGTTTTCGGTGCTGACCGCCAGGGAACGGGAGGTGCTGCAGCTTATGGCGGAAGGCAAGTCCACCAATCAGATTGCTGACTGCCTCTGCGTCAGCGTCAAGACGGTGGAATCGCACCGCAAGCAGATTATGAGCAAATCTGGAATTCGCAGCGTGGCCGAGCTGACCAAATATGCCATCCGGCAAGGACTGACATCTCTGGAGGAATAGGAACGCCCTCATTCCCAGAGAAAGATAACTAGGATAACTTATTGTTCTGATTCATATTTCATCCATGCATTAGAGTTTTTCCCATCCAGAAATTAGGATTTTCCTTATCCATAATTAGGATTTTCCTAAGTGAATTTTAGGAAAAAAATGGCTATGGTTTTTCCGGGGTTACACTTTGACCGGGCTCGTCCTGAGGAACTGCATGCTCCTACCGCCTGCCTCCTTAGATGATTCGAGGATCATATCGTGCCCATTAAAGTCGTCTTGGCAGATGACCATCAGATAGTCCGACAGGGATTGCGGATGCTGCTGGCCTGCGAGCCTGACATGGAGGTGGTGGGGGAATCCGACAATGGCCGCGATGTCGTGAAGCTGGCGCAGGAACTGGCCCCGGATGTGATCATCATGGACATCTCCATGCCCGATCTAAATGGCATCGATGCTACCCGCCAGATCGTCGCCGTTAATTCCAAGGTGAAGATCATTGCCCTCTCCATGCACTCTGACAGTCTCTTCGTGATGAATATGCTCAGGTCCGGGGCCTGGGGATACCTTTTGAAGGACTGCGCCCTGGAAGAATTGGTGAAGGCCATCCGCACCGTGATGCGGGATAAGACCTATATCAGCCCCGGAGTTTCCGATATCTTGATCAAGGATTTCGCCCACAACCTGGCCGAGGAACCCAGCTCGGCCTATACCCTGCTGACCCCTCGGGAACGGGAGGTTTTGCAGCTCATGGCCGAAGGGAGAAACACCCTGCAAATCGCCAATACTTTATGCCTCAGCAGCAAGACCGTGGAAGCGCACCGCAAGCAAATCATGAACAAGCTGGGCATTCACAACGTTGCCGAACTCACCAAGTATGCCATTCGCCAGGGTCTGACCTCCCTGGGAGCCTGACCCCGCAACTTTCGCTCGCCATTAACATTTCAATTGCCGCCTTTGCGAAAATCTAAAGGTGAACTGGCGGACCTCCGGGGCTCAAGCCGCGGCTTGGGAGAGCTTAAAAAACCGTAGGCCTCGGCCAATTTGCAGAAATTGGCCTGCGCCCCTCATCCCCAACACAACCGCTGCGGATTGGGATCGCTATTTATTATTTATGGCTTTAAAAGGGTCGGCGCCCGGCCCCGGCTTCCGGCTAACTATCGAATATTATTTGAGGTAATACAGGAAATACCATTTTTCCTCTTTGCTTTGAGACATTCCTTGACCCTAATCCCGCACCAATTGGAAGCAAAATTAGGAATGTCCCAAATGCGGTTATACAAGGCTGTGTTAATAATTAGTTTAAGGAACTCTGAAGAGGGGGGATTTTCACGTGCAGCCGCAAATATCGATTCGCCGGAAGCGGGAAAACCTCTATCTGAAGCTCAGTGGCAATTTCAACCGGAGCAACTCGAGGGAGATCTTGGAGGCGGTTCAGAAAATGATGGACGTCTCCTTGCAGGGTTCCTCTGCCGAGACCCAGGTGGTCTTCACCTTTCAAACCCATGCCAAGATTGAGTGATCCCAGGGCCGGGCCGAGCCGGCTGCTGGGCCAGGGTCGCAGGGCGCCGCTTTAGGTCAATACCCCACCGGCAGGCGGATGAGGATGTCGGCCAGCTCCCCGGCGTCTTGCACCGGTTGCCCGGTCTCGCCGTGCAGTTTTAGACATTCCTCCCACAAATCCGGGAGCTTCCGGTCAGCCGCCTCCCAATCGACCTCCAGGGGGAAGAGGGGATCTGCCGCAGTGGCCTGCTCCCAGGCGGCCAGGTGGGCCAGGCGGGGGTCTGGCAAGAGGCTCGAGGCCCGCTCAAAGGCGCTGTTGCGGATGTCCTGGTTGAAACCGGTACTCCAGAAAAAGTCCAGGAGGGCCGGCGCCGCCTCCGCCAGGGGAACGCCTTCCACCATCTCCGGCCGGTAGCGCAGGCAAACCCTCTGGGAACCGTAATGGCCCGGCTCTCCCCGGACATTGGGCAGGCAGGTGTGGTAAAGGGTGTCTTCCGGGGAAGCGAGGGGCGCCACCCGGAAAAACATCTTCATCTCCTCGAAAATGTCCTGACGGAAAGTGAGTAGATAAATCAGGTACGGAAAGGCCAGGCGATAGGAACGGTAGCCGTCCTCCCCTTTTTTGCCGCCGCTCACCCTGAGGGTGCGGCACTGGGGCGGGTCTTCCACGGCCAGCAGCAGCAAGTCCTTCCTTTGGCAGAGCCAGCGGCTTCCCGGGGGCAGAAGCGGCAGGGGCGGCGGCATCACCCGGGAGACGTAACGCAGCAGGGAGGCCAGCGGCGCCCGCCGGGCCACCCGGGCCGGCCCCGGGCCGTCCTTCTCCATCAGAATAACGTCGCTGCCCTCGATGATGATCTGGTCGCGGATGGTAATTTTCCCTTGTTTCTTTGATCCCCTCTTGCTTTTGTCCCCCCCTTTGAAAAAGGGGGGTTCGGGGGGATTTAGGCGATCAATCAGTTAACGGTGCGTGGGACGCACCCTACCAAACCTTTGCGCCTTGGCGTTTCTTGGCGTGAGGTAAAGGTCACGCCCAGGAATTACTGTTCCGCCCCCTCCTCGCCCCTGGCGGCCCAGGTCCAGACCCGCTCCGGCACAAAGCGCCGGGAGGAGCATTGGTGCAGGGCCAGGCGTTCCATCTGCCGCAGCACCTCCACCTGGTGCGGCGGCAGGAAATCATCGATCACCTGCCGGAACTCCGCCAGGGTCACCCGTTCCCGGCCCGCCAGGCGGGCCTGGCGATAGGCCCGGAAGACCAGCTCTTCGAGGTCCCCGCCGGTGATCACCTCCGGATGGCGCTGGTCCAGATAGCGGGTTACTTCGGCAAAGTCGTCCAGATCGCAGGGGATCAGGCTGCGCCCGGCCACCACCTGGAGAATCTGGCATTTCTCGGCGAAATCCGGCAGGAAGAAGGGAATCCGCTCGCTGGAGCGGCCGGAGCGCAGATCGGCCTTGTCCAGGCGGTCCGGCCGGTTGGTGATCCTGATCCACAAGACCTTGCCCTGGATGGCGGGGTCGCCCATGAATGCGAAGCGCATCTGCCGCAGGCGGTTGCTCACCCCGGTGTCGCCGGAGTATTCGTCCCGGCTGTGTTCGCTCTGGTCGGCTTCGTCCTCCACCACCACGAGCGGCGTCAAACTGCGCAAGGTCTGGAGGGCCTTGAAGAAGTTGCGTTCGCTCTCCCCCACCCACTTGGTGCGGGGATTGAGGAGCTTGACGAAGTTGAAACCCGAGTCCCGGGCCAGGGCCTCGGCCAGGGCGGTCTTGCCCACCCCGGGAGGCCCCATCAAGGTGATACCCCGGGGGACCAGCTTGGCTTCCCCCGCCTGCAGCGCCGCGGCAATCTGGGCAAAATATTCCTTGACGGGCGCCAGTCCGCCGATATCCGCCAGGCCGAAGCGAGGTTCCAGGACCTCCACCAGTCCCGCCAGTTCCTGGAGCAGCAGGTCCTTTTTCTGGCGGCGCACCATCTCCGGGGTCAGGGGCTGATTGAGGCTCCGGCGCAGCAGGGCGTGCAGCACCCTGAGGCTCAAACCGGCGGCCAGGTTGGCCAGCTCCTGGGAGGTGATCGTAAGCTTATACGTGTCCTGGGACCTAAGCTTATCGATGAATTGAACCCGGGCCTCCCGGTCCGGAGGCGGCACTTCCAGGACCTGCGCCCCATGGCGGCTCAAGAGGAGATTGTGGTTTAAATCAGCCAGGTTGCCGGTGGTGAGGATTACCAGATGGCCGTGCTCCGGCAGCTCCGCCTGCCGGGCCCAGCGCAGCAGAGTGACCAGGGCGGCCCGGTCCGGCTCTCCCATGGAACCCAGGTCCACCGCGGGGACGATGGTTTCAGCGTACTCCAGGACCAGGGCCAGGGGCTTGCCGAGGGGGGGGCGGGACGGGGCAGCCATGACCCGCTCGGACAAAAGCAGCACTTCCCGGGGACTCTGGGGTAAAGGTTTGGGGGCTGGGACCGGCTTTTGGCCCAGGGCCCGGAGGGCCCGGGCCCGGATCAGGGAGACATCCTCGATTGCCTCGCCGTCTTCAGGGTTTTCCAGGGGCGAAAGGGCTTCCCGGAAGGAATCCTCCCCCGCCGCATCCCCGAACTCCAGCCCTGCTCCCAGGTTGTAAAAGACCACATGGCGTTCCCGGCCCAGCCACTGGCCCAGGAAGTGGCGAAAGGGGAGGTAGTCGCCGTTTACCAGGGTATAATCATAGACCTGCCCGTGCAGGATGAAGAGGGCCGCTTCCCCCTCCTTGAGATGTTCCTCCAGTTCCTGGGCCCAATCCGGCAAGTCATTCCAGGGTCCCATGCGGGACTCCTTTGGGAGGTTGGCCGCGGGAGAGCCTGGGACGCCGCCTGGATCTGCTGCGTCTTTTCCCCCTGCCGCGGCTTTCCCGGAGTTTTCCGTAAAACCCTAATCCCCCGTTCCCCACGGGGACTATAAAAATCCCCCACTTTAAAGTGGAGGGCAGGGGGATTTTTCATCCCCGGGAGCTGGCCGGGATCGGCCCTGAACTTTTCGGGATAAAGGCGTGATCAGAGCAGGGACTGGATCATTTGCTCAAATTCTGCCTTGCTCCGCGTTCCCTCGATCTTTTTGACGACGTTGCCCGACTTGTCGATGATGAAGGTAGTGGGAACCACCGCGATGCTGCCGTAGGCATCGGACACCTTGTCATTGCCGATGAGCACCGGATAGTTCAGACCCAATTGCTTCACCAGAAATCTGATCTGGGTGGGGTCGGAACTGAGGGCGATCCCCAGAGTTTGGTAGCCCTGGCCCTTGTATTGGTTGTAAATCTGGTTGAGCTCAGGCATCTCATCCCGGCAAGGCCCGCAAAAGAAGGTGAAGAAATTAATCAACACCACCTTGCCTCTGAACTGGCTCAGGGAGTAATCCTGCCCCTGGAGGACGTCTTTCAGGGTAAAGTCCGTTGCTGCGGGCCCTGCCCAACTTGCCAGCGGCATGGCCAGGAGGCCCAGGGCCAGCACCAAGCCCAGGGCCAGCATCCGGGTTCTGGAAGACCGGTTAGTCATCGAAGTTCTCCTTGAAATGAGAGTTAAAACCACCATTACCAATCTATTACTAAGATAATACCAAAACCGGCCATGCCAAGCAATTTTAAGAAAAATATGCCTCCTCAAGAAAATTCGGGGCTCATCATGACCCGCTGGTGCGAATGGACGCCGTGGGTGGCCGCTCCCCCAAATACAGGCTCGAGGAGGAATCGAAAACCATAAAGAAAGCATCAGCGCTTGACATCCCCCCTCGAGTTTCCATATTGTTTAGGCAATACCGGAAGGAGATCACCATGAAAGTGCTGGGCATCCTGGGCAGCCCCCGCCGGGGCGGCAACTCGGAAATCCTCCTCAAGGCCTTCCTGGAAGGGGCCGCCGGGGCTGGGGCGGAGGTGGAGGAGATTCACCTGCGGGGTCTCAAGATCACCCCGTGCCTGGAGATCTACCACTGTTTCAAGGATGGCACCTGTCCCATTAAAGACGACATGCGGGAAATCTACGACAAGCTTCTGGAAGCCGACGTGGTGGCCCTGGCCTCTCCGGTCTTTTTCTACGGGGTTACGGCCCAGGCCAAGGCTATGATCGACCGCACCCAGGCCCTTTGGGCCAGGCGCTACGCAGTGAAAAAGGATTTTCCCGGCGGCTCCCGCCAGGGGGTCCTCCTGGCGGTGGGGGCCACCAAGGGGAAGCTCCTGTTCGTGGGGGTCCGCCTTACCGCCAATTACTTCTTCGACGCCATCAACGTGAGCTATGCCGGGGAAATCCTGGTGCGGGGCGCCGACGCCAAAGGGGCTATCCTGGAACAACCCCAGCCACTGGAAGAGGCCAGGGATCTGGGCCGCCGCCTGGGCCGGGGCGAATTCCTGACCCCCATCAAATTGACGCCATTGGCGGTGTGAGAGAAAGCAGTAGCCAGTAGCCAGAAAAGAAAAGTAGCCAGTAGCCAGTAGCCAGTTCCCAGAAAAGGCAAAAGCCAAAAACCAAAAACTGAAACCCTAAAACCAACTACCAACTACTGGCCACTGGCCACTGGCTACTGACTACTGACTACTGGCTACTGGCTACTAACAAAAGGAGGCTGTATGGCCATTGAGGTTGGCATGAAGCATGAGAAACGGCTGCAGACCGGGCCGGAACATTCGGCCCGCAAGTTTTTCCAGGACGTCCCCGAGGTTTTCGGCACCCCCTTTCTCGGGGGCCTGTTCGAAGGGGCCTGCGCCGAACTGCTAGCCGCGCACCTGGGCGCCGGGGAGATGTCGGTGGGCATCTCCATGAACCTGAAACACCTGGCCGCCACCCCCTTGGGGATGGAGGTGCGGGCCGTCGCCGAAGTGAGTCAAGTGGATGGCAGGAAAATCACCTGCAAGGTGAAGGGCTTTGACGAAAAGGAAAAAATTGGCGAGGCGGTGCACGAGCGGTTTATAATTAACGCAGAGAAATTCAATCAGAAAGTTGATGCCAAAAGAGCTGAATCAGGGCGCCGCCCCTGAGAAAAATCTCGATTTCCCGTACGACCTGGTATCCCTGGGGCAGTTCGAGGCCGGCTGGGGCTGGGAGGCCCAGATTCGCCAGTATGTCAGAAAGAAGTATCGGCGGGACCTGGCGGGGCTTGCCAAAGTGGCCCCCGCGGTCCTGGCCGGTTTGCTGGGGGGAGAGGTGGTTGCGGGCCAGCCCTACGCCAGCATCGAGTGGGTGCTGCGGCTCAAGCCCTTCCGTCCTCTGGAACTCTACCTGCTTTTCGACCTGGACCCGGAATTCGGCGCGGATTTACGGGTCTTTTATGCCCGGAAAAGCCTGGTGGTGCCCACCGAGGACGCCTATGTCTTCGCCTGGGACCTGGTGGCCGTTCTGGCCCGCTACGGGCGGGGGGAATATGCGCTGCGGCCGGCCGCTCCCGGGAAGGACTGGCTGGCCCTCTCCGATTTCGCCGCGGCAACGGCAGCTCCCCTGGAAGGCGTCTCCCTGGGAGCCCGGGAAGAAGTGCTGCGACTGCTCTCCCCCGAGGTGGTGGAGGTAGGGCTGCGGCGCATGGATTGCGGCGCTTTCGCCGAATTCGCCGGCGGCTGGCAGGTGGTCTGGCCCCTGTTGGGGGACCTGGCCTGCCGCTTTCGGATGGCAGGCTCCGCCGAACTGGCCTTCGACAGCGTTGGCGCCAGCAAGTACGCCCCGGAATTGCTGCTCAGTTTTGCCTGGATTTACCTGAACGCCCTGCTCCGGGAATGCCGGCAGGTGGACCCCTCCCTGCCGCAATTGTCCCGGTATTTTTGATAAAGTTTTCTTTCCTCTCAATCTCGAAACGAGCGGATTGGCCAAAAAGATGAATTGTATGTGTGGTCCCACAGGGAAAATTACGAGGCGCCCCGCCTGGGAAGGGGAAGGTGAACCCCGGTGAGCGCCCGGTTAACGGATCTGACCCGCCGGCAACAACCGGTGCCGGCCAGCCCCGGCCAGGTGAAGATAAGCTACGGAGTGCACGTGCTTACGGCCGCCATCGCCGGCAAATCGGTGGGAGAAGTGAGGCAGGCCCTGAAGGAGCCTTTGAATATCGATCCCCGGGCCCTGGCCCTGGTCAATGGCCGGGAAGCGTCCGCCTCCCTGGTCCTCCAGGAGGGGGACCAACTGGAGTTCGTCCGCCTGGCCGGGGAGAAAGGTGGGAGGCCCGGGAGTTAGTGGAGTGTTTCATAATTAGCTTGACATAATATAGGACTGGAAGGCCGGATTTGGCATGTTAAGTCCCCCTTTGAAAAAGGGGTATTTAGGGGGATTTCAAGATGTTATACTAAATCCCCCCTACCCCCCTTTTCCAAAGGGGGGTAAAAATCAGTCTTTTTAAATGGATAATCAATTGCGGAACAGACTGCTAGTTCCGGTCCCGGCGGAGCCGGAAATCATAGCGCCGCCCTGGTCTTCGTGTTATCATGGATAAGGGCGGCTCTGCCTGACCCAATTGGATCTACTTCATCCAGCCATTTCGGAGGAGGGATATTTATGGCGCGCGTCACCATCGAGGATTGCCTGCGGCGGGTTCCCACCCGGTTCGGCCTGGTCCACCTGGTCGCCAAGCGGGTGCAACAGATCTCCCGGGGCGCTCCCGTGTTGGTACGGGGGGACAATAAAGAGATCGTTATGGCCCTGCGGGAAATCGCCGCCGGCAAGATCATCGCCGCCAAGCCCTTGCCGGCCCTGATGGAAACCCCGGAGGCGGACCTCCTGCCGGAGACCGGCCCAGGCAAGCCTCAATGACTACCGGCTGACAATCCCTTATCCGGGCAAGACATCGGCGGCCCCGGCTCCGGACCAGCAGAGCACCGGCGGCCGCGAATTATCCTTCCCAGACTCCGGGATCCAGACCTCCAATTCCAGGTTCCAGATAACCGGTAGCGGCCAGGAGGCCGCTACCCGGTCGGCCACAAATTCGGCCAAACCTCGGGCTGCCGCCTCCGGGTCCTGGAGAGCGGCGGCGGCATCCAGCAATCCTGCCAACCGTTCCTGGAACTGAGCCTGCCAGGGGGGCGCCTCCCCCGGGCCGCGCACCGCCAACCATTCCTGGGAGCTGCGGCAGCCGGGCAGGGAGAGCCTCACTTTTTCGGGTTCGCCCTGCTCCGGCCAGCCGTGCAAGGTGAGGAACAGAGAACGGGCGGTGCGGCCCAGGAGAAAGGGAACCCAGGGGTCCTGCAACTGGGGGCCCATGACTCGCTGCCAGAGCCGGTAACGCATCTTGGCCAAATCCGGGTCCACCATCTCCGGGACCCCGGGAACCGGGCCGAGCCCCGAGGGCTGCTCCCAGGGTTCCGGGGTCAGGATTTCCTTGAGCCATTCCTGGCCCTGGTCCACCAGTTGCAATCGGGCCTCCTGGTCGGCCTGGAGCTTTTCCAATTGCCAGGCGAGAGCCCAGGGGTCCAGGAAGGCCTCTTTTTCCGGCGCCTCGGCCCGGCCGTAATTGCGCAGGGAGCGCAGCAGGTCGCCCTCGCCCTCCTGGGCTTGCCGATATTCCTCAAAGGCCCGCCACTGCAAGAAGTCGCCAGGCTTATCGTGCTTGAGCCCGGGGTCGAGGGCCTGGGCCTCTACAGGCAAGGCCATTCCCTGGTACGGGAGTTCTGCCGGCCATCCCGGGATCACCCCCACCCGGAGATGAGGGAAATAGAGGGGGAGGGTCCATAACTCCTGCCGCCAGGGGAGAATCAAAGGGAAGGCCACGAGCCGGGCCGCTGTCATCTGTCACCGCCTTTATCGCCTCTTATTCTTTTTTGCAGACTGCGGTAGTGAGGCCGCAAAATCGGAGCCGCCAAGCAGTTCCCGGCGATGGCCGGCAGTTAGGGCCGCGGATCACCTGCCACCGGCAAGCCAGCCTGATCTCCGAAAAAATCGATTGACAGCCCCACCCTTAAATTTCTATTAATATCCCAAGAAACCGGCAGATACAAGGAGGAGTCCATGGAACTGTTGGAAGCCCTGAAGACCAGAAAGAGCATCCGAGCCTTTAAGCACGAGGCCGTTCCCCGGGAGCTCATCACCCGCATCCTCGAGGCGGCCCGTTGGAGCCCCTCCTGGGGGAATACGCAGCCCTGGGAGCTGGTGGTGGTGCAGGGGGATAAGATCGAGAAGCTGACCTGGGAGATGGCGTCGGCTTTAAAGCAAAGGGTGGCGGCGAACCCCGACGTGGCCATGCCGGAAAGCTTCCCGGACGCCTACAAGGACCGCTATATGGCTTGCGCGGCCGGGCTGTTCGACAAGATGGGGGTTGCCCGGGACGACAAGGCCTGCCGCCTGGCCCACCTGGCTAATATGTCCCGGGCCTTTGGGGCGCCGGTCATCATCTATGTGATTTTCAATGCGGAACTGGGCGAGCCTTACACCATGTTCGACCTGGGGGCCATCACCCATGCCATCTCCCTGGCGGCCCATGACCTGGGCCTGGGCACCTGCATCAGCGCCCAGATAGCCAGGTACCCGGACATTATCCGGCACCACCTGGGCCTCACCCCGACCCACAAGATCGTGGTGGGCATCGCCCTGGGCTACCCCGATGCCCAGGCGCCGGCCAACGCCTACCGCACCGGAAGGGAGCCGCTGGAGAAGTTGGTGCAGTGGATTGAATGAGGAAAGGCTATTGGCCGGGATACGCAGGGAAAACGAGTAGTGGCCGGCAACGTTTTTGCTAATCTGCCGTTGTAATCTAGGCCCCCAAATCTTCCTTGATTAACTTATTTTGTTTTCTTGCTTTTTCCCCTCTCCCCCTATGAGGAGGCGGTAGGGGCGGGTTTTAAACCCGCCCCTTACACAAGACCAGGCGAAGCCACCCCTCATCCCAACCCTCTCCCCCCACAGGGGAGAGGGAGTTTTGGCGCTTCCCGGCTGCCCCCCGTCTTCTCTGGCTTAAGGCTTGCGGCTAAATTTTTCAATTTTCATTCGCCAGTCCTAATGCAAAATCTCTGCCGGACACTGCTGCCAGTGGCCGCCCTCATGCAGAATAGGGCCCGATAACGGACGGACTCAAGGTTCCGGTTCCGGGCCGTCTCCCGGCAGGAGGAGAAAGCGGCTCTTGCCCGAGGCGATGCGGCTGCCATCGGCGATGCGGATGATTTCCCCTTCGGCCTGGCGGCGGCTGCCGTTTTTGGTGTGGAGCACCCCCCGCACCCGGATGGGCTCCCCGGGTTTCAGGGGTTGGTGAAAGCGCACCTCCATGCCGAGGGTGAGACCGGGCCCGGCGAAGCGCCACACCGCGTGGGCCATCAGTTCATCCAGCAGGGTGGAGAGGATGCCGCCGTGGATCACCTGGGCCCAGCCCTGGTACTCCCTGGGGATGGCCAGTTCGGTCTCCGCCGCCAGCTCCGCCTCCGAATAGCGCACTGTGATCTTAAAGCCGCGGGGATTTTTCTTGCCGCAGACGAAGCAGTAGTCATCGGCCAGGGGGGTCGGCGCCGGGGCGCTGCTGGCTTTTTGATCTGGAGTAATCATCGGTTGACCGGCATCTTATGGCCGCTGAGCCCCAAAGTCATCATTTCGGCTCCGTGGGGTAGCCCTTCCTCTCCCATTCCCGCCAGCCGCCCTTCAAAGCCCAAACCTGGGGAAAGCCCATTTCCATCAATTGCTGCGCCACCCGGGCGCTGGTGCCCTCATCAGGTCAGGCGCAGTAAAGGACGATTTTCTTCCCCTTAGGCAGGCTCGCGGCCCAGGTTTTGACATCATGGGGGTCCTCGCGCACCGCACCCGCGATTTTTTTATCGCTGCTCTGCCAATCCTTTTCCTGCCTCACATCCAGGATGAGCACCTGGGGGTCGGAGAGCCAGCTTTTCAGGGTTTCGGGATCCAGACGCGGGGCCTGCTGGGCCTCCTGCCCGGGGGCCAAGCCAGTGGCGCCTTCGCAGGCCGGCGCCAGCATCAGGCTGACCGCCATCAGCAGCAACCATAATCTTGCCTTCCTCATGTCCCCTCCTCCATTTCGGGTCTGGAGAAAAGATAAGACCGGAGCCCGGGGAAGCAACCTCGCTGGTGTGCTGCTTCGTAATCGCTATGACAATTCAAACTATGGTCTTTTTCCCCCCCTTTGTTAAAGGGGGGCAGGGGGGATTTAATTAACCTCTTGAAATCCCCCCTAAATATCCCTTTTCCAAAGGGGGACTTTAATACCCTTGGAACTTAGGTTTTTTGATTACGCTAGTGTCGTGTCTAAGGAAAATCTTAACAAAATATCAGGCGTTTATGTAGCCGCAGGCTTTAGCCTGCGCTCATTTTTCCTAATTATTTCGCAAGCTAAAGCTTGCGGCTACATTTTAAATGCCCATGGATAATGGAATTATTTAATTAAGATACATCTGAGACACGACACTAGGGCTTTTGGGTCAATTCCAGCAAGGCGGCGATTTGCCCTGCCAAATCGGCAGTCTGCTGCGCCGGATCATCGGTCCTGGGGGTCAGCAACTGCGGCCGGTTCTGGTACTCGGCCTTGGGGGTCACCTCGAACTCCGGCGGAAAGGAGTCCTCGAAGTACATCTGCTGGAAACCGATGAATTTCAGATGGTGGGCGGTGGCGTCCAGCACCGCGGTCTCCCCTTTGTCCACCAGCCTCTCTTTCAAGGCGGTCCGGAAACCGGCCAGGGATTCGCCCCCCTGGGTGCAGGCGATGTGGCCGTGGCGGTTGGCCAGCAGCATGGAGTCCATGATCTCCTGTTCGCTCACCTGGACCACGGCCACCGAGCCCTCGCCGGCAATGCTGTGGTATTCCTCCACCAGGCGGATGACCCGGGGCATGGAGACCGGGTTGCCGATCATGGCCGCCTGGGCCACGCTGGGCTGCACGGCCACCGGTTTGAAGACCCGTTTCGCCTTATCCGGCTGCAGGTAGTAGCGGAACACCGGGTCGGCGTGGCGGGACTGGACCCCGATGATCCGGGGCAGGGTCTCGATGATCTTGAGGCCGTGGAGGCGCAGGAAGCCTTGCATGATGGCGGTGATGTTGCCGGCGTTGCCGATGGGCACCACCATCACCTTGCCGGCCAGCTCATAGTCGAATCCCTGGGCGATCTCATAGGCGAATGACTCCTGGCCCCGGATGCGCCAGGCGTTCTTGGAGTTGAGCAGGGCCACCTGGTAGTGGTCGGCCAGGGACTCCACCACCTTCATGCAGTCGTCGAAGACCCCGGGGATCTCCAAGACCCGGGCGCCGTGGCCCAGGGGCTGGGCCAGTTGCTGGGGGGTGACCTTGCCGTGGGGCAGGAGCACCGCGGAGGCCACCCGGCTTCCCAGGTAAGCGGCGTACAGGGCGGCGGCCGCCGAGGTGTCGCCGGTGGAGGCGCAGATAGCCAGGATTTTTCCGGCCCCGGGCTGGCGCGCCAGGTGGTTGAGGTAGCTCAAGGCCGCGGCCATGCCCCGGTCCTTGAAAGAGGCGCTGGGGTTCTGGCCGTCGTTTTTAAAATAGAAGGCCCCGCCCACTTCTTCCCGGAGCGCCTCATTGGCCGCCACCTGGGGGGTGTGGCCTTCCCCCAGGTAGATGAGGTCCGAAAGGGGAATGACCGGGGCGATGAGTTCATAAAAGAGAAAGACCCCTTTCAGGGCCGGCAGGTTGAGCATCTTGCGGTAATCGAACAGCCGGCGCCAAAAAGCCGGGGGGTGCTCTCGGAGGCGGCCGGCGGCCTTATCCTCCAGGAGGAAGAGTCCCCGGCACTTGGGGCAGGTGTAGAGGAGCCGGCTGATGTCGTACTCCGCCCCGCATTCGAGACAGCGATACACCAGATCGCCTTCCGGCTTCGGTATGAGAAACGGCCGGATATCGTCGGGGAATTGTTCGGGGTTCACTGCTCCTCCAGAAGATTTGTTATAGAACGGGTTAAGTAAAGAAATTATTTGGCGTTATGATTATAGATTTTTTTTGATTATCTCTTTAATGAAATCTGGAATATTCTTCTGAAGTTCCTGGGTGCGCTTTTTAAGATTTTCATAACCATTAACCTCATCTCCACACCATATAATATCTACTCTTCTGATTTGTCGCATTGCTATATGCTCGTAATTCTCTGGATAAGCCCAGTAGCATTTGAGACATATTTCAATTTTCTTCAACTCTATCCAATTCACACAATGTTCACATGACCACGATTTTGCCCGATTGGCTGAACCACAAAGCAGCATATAAGAGTTAGGATCGTCCATATTCTCTGGATCATCCCCTGCGACTTCATACGGTATTCTATGGTCAATCTGTAAGTCTCGTTCGTTAAATTCCTCAAGATAAATTGCGCAGCGGGAGCCATTGATCTCTACTAATTTTTCCTTAAGTTCTTTAGAAAATGCTGTTCGTCCTTTCAATCTTCCAAATCGTGACGTTTGGGGATCACCGAACCGATAAGCTCCAATTTTCCGACCATCAGAACCTTCAACCCGGAAAGTTTCTAATGGTATTCCCTGCTCCCTGACATCCCGCGCAGCTCGCGGTGGGTGATTATAACCATATCTATCCTTCAATTCTTGTGTAGTTATATGCCCATACTTAAGAATATGGTCAATTACGGTTCGAGGACGCTTTGCTATTACAGATTTGCATTTTTTAACGAAATCAGGTGGCAATTTCGTTTTACTCATTTATGACTCTCCATAAGGCATAGTTGTTCACCTCGGGTATATTTATAGACTATTGGGACATTAACTAATTCGCTGACCAAACTAGACGAAAGATAAAGTGATTCTATAGTCACAGCGTCTCTACCCAATAAGGTAGCTTGTGACGACCTTCCTGCATACAACTCGATAAGCGTTAAATTGAGATCGTCAGGCAATTTTCTTCCATGGGTCTTATCTCCAGTACGACCATCATAGCTTACAATATATCTTATTCCATTTTTATTAAGAAAATCAAGTGCCTCAACAAATTCACAGAATTGGACACTTTGTAAATAGCGTGTATCTCTATTTCCACAAACGCCCTGGTAAGGTGGATCCATGTAAACAAGGTCCCTATTTGTCACTTTTTCTAAAATGTCTCTATAATTCACACATGAAATTGTTGATTTTCCTTTCAAAAAGTAAGACACACCTAATATTTGAAGTTTCATTGTCTTAGGGCGCATTCCTTTCCTACGGTTGTCAGGACTCTGGTTAAACTCCCCTTGGGAGTTATATCTTACGGAACCTTTAACGCAACGAGCTAAGAGATATAAAAAAAGATCACTTCGTCCTGTCAGGTTAAATTCATCTCGGGCCTCATCATAAAATTTTTTAGGGTGAGTGAGTTGTTTTTGCCAAAGTGATTCGTATTTTGATGAAATTAGGTCTGGTGTTTCTATGAGAGCTCTCCATAAATCCATTAGGGGTTTATTCAAATCGTTAATATGGTAATGCCTGGCTAACCCTTTAACAGCAGTAGCAATTGTGATTGCCGCCGATCCCGCAAAAGGCTCGTAAAGGGTATTAATTTCGGGCGGGAAATATCTCAAAATATCTTCGGCAAGATTGCGCTTACTCCCTTGGTATGGGATTGGGTGAGGCACTTTTCTAATTTTCATAATAAGTTTGTTTTGTTAAGAGGAAGTCAGATGATACTTCTTCAGCTTGTATTGCAGCAGGCTCTTGGTGATGCCCAGCATCTCGGCGGCCCGCACCTGCACCTGGCCGCTCCGTTCCAGGGCCCGGCGGATCATCTGTTCCTCAATGGCCTCCAGGGCCTCCGGCAAAGGGGTGTGCATGGGGACGAAGCGGTCGATGTCCAGTCTGGCCCCGGCGGCGGCGGGAGCCATCTCCCCGGGCAGGTCCTCGGGGGTGATCAGACTATTGGCGCACAGGATCACAGCCCGCTCCATGACGTTTTCCAACTCCCGGACGTTGCCCGGCCAGGGGTACTGCACCAGCAGCTTCAAGGCCTCCGGGGTGAGGCGGATCTGGCCCCGGACGTTTTCCTGGGCATATTTCTTGATAAAGTGGGCCGCCAGCAGGGGGATGTCCTCGACGCGCTGGCGCAGGGGAGAGATATGGAGATGGACCACGTTGAGGCGGTAGAACAGGTCTTCCCGGAAGCGGCCGGCCTCCACCTCTTCCTTCAGATCCCGGTTGGAGGCGGCCACCACCCGCACGTCCACCTTGATGGAGCGGTTGCCCCCGACCCGTTCGAACTCCATCTCCTGGAGGACCCGCAGCAGTTTTACCTGGAGGCCCTGGGACATCTCCGCCACTTCATCCAGGAACAGGGTGCCGCCGTCGGCCAGTTCGAAGCGCCCCTTGCGCATGGCCACCGCGTGGGTAAAGGCGCCCCGCTCGTGGCCGAAGAGTTCGCTTTCCAACAGGGTTTCGGTAAGGGCGGCGCAGTTGACCGAGATGAAGGGCCGTTGGGCCCGGTTGCTGCACTGGTGGGTGGCCCGGGCGATCAGCTCTTTGCCGGTGCCGCTCTCGCCGGTGACCAGGACGGTGGCCTTGGAGGTGGCCACCCTTTTGACCAGGGCCAGGATCTCCTGCATCACCCGGGATTCGCCCACTATGTTGGGGAAGCCGTATTTCTTGTCCAATTCCTGGTACAGCATCCGGTTGGTGAGAAGGAGCTGGCGGTACTCCAGGGCCTTGGCGATGGTCGCCAGGATCCCCTCATTTTTAAAGGGTTTCAGGATGTAGTCGAAGGCCCCCTTCTTCATGGCGGTGACGGCCAGTTCCACAGTGCCATAGGCCGTCATGATGACCACCGGCAGGTCCGGATAGAGGCGGTGCAGCTCCTCCATGAGCTCGATGCCGCTCATCTTGGGCATTTTCATGTCGGAAAGCACCAGGTCCAGATCGGAGGCCTCGGCGATCTTCAGGGCCTCCGGGGCGCTGGGGGCAGTAAGGACCTCGTAGCCCGCCCCTCCCAGCAGGGCTTCCATGACCGTCAGATAATTGACTTCATCGTCAACGACTAAGATGGTATTCATAGTCAGTAGTCAGTAGTCGGTAGTCAGTAGTCAGTAAAGGCAAAAGCAAAAATGCAAAGGTAGCTTGGCAGTAACTGGCTACTGGCAACTGACTACTGCCTTCGGTGGGGCGGGCGTCCCCGGCCCCCGCCGCCCCCAGGGGGGCTGTCCCTGAGTCAATCTGCACCCAGTGGCGCCCTGGCCAACGCCTGCCAGGCCATTAATCCAACTTCGGCAGGGTGATGGTTACCACCGTGCCCTGGCCCCTGGTGCTGTCGATCTTGATGGCGCCCCGATGGGTTTCGATAATACTCTTGACGATGGGCAGGCCCAGGCCGCTGCCTCGCTCCTTGGTTGTGAAGAAAGGGTTTAGGACCTTTTTCAGGCCCTCCGGCTCGATGCCTTCGCCGGTGTCCGCAAAGCCGATCTCGCCGCCGCGGCCCTGGGGGCCCGGTTGAGTGGATACGGTGAGCCGGCCGCCCTCGGGCATGGCCTGGATGGCGTTGAGCAGCAGGTTCAGGAAGGCCTGGTACAACAGGTCCGGGTCCGCGACCAGTGCCCGGCCCCGGAGACGGTAATCCCGTGTGGCCTCAATCCCCAGGCGGTGGATCTCCGGCTCCATGAACTCCAGACCCCGGTCCAGCACCGCCTCCAGGTCGCAGGGGCGCAATTGGGGAACCCGTGGCCGGGCGAAATCGAGAAATTCCGTGACCTTTTCGTTGAGGCGGTTGGCTTCCTCCACAATAATCCAGGCCAGGCGGTTTTGCGGCTCATAGCGGGCCAGGCGCTCTTGCAACAGTTCGGCGGTGGAGCTGACGATCCCCAGGGGGTTGCGGATTTCATGGGCCACACCCGCGGTCATCTCCCCCAGGGCCGCCAGACGCTCCGACTGGTGCAACTGAGCCTCCAATGACCGCTGCTCCTCCTGGCGCCGGGCCAGAATCAGGCCCGCCTTTTTGACGATCTGGCGCAGGATTAAGAAAAGGCAGCCCATAATCACCACCAGCATGACCAGGATGAGGAGGCGGAATTTATTGATTTCCGCCAGATCGCCGCTGATATTCTGGCTGATCTCAAAGACCCCGATAACCGGTCCCGAGGGGGTGGTTGACTCTTTCTCCAGACGGAAGGGGATGTAGGCGTTGAGGTGCTTCGCCTGAGGGCTGCGGGGCCACAGGACGCTAAGGGGACCGTAGCCGGGCGCCTCAAAATAGTTCTCCCCGGCCAGGGCCCTCTTAACCCCGGTAATGTTATCGCTCTTTTTTCCCAGGGGCAGGTTGGCGGTGCTGTAGGAAAAGACCCCCTCCTGATCGTACTGGTTCAACTGGTCCACGTGAAACCCATGGATGGTGGTGCGCACCACCTCATCCAGACGGCGGGACTGCTCCGGGTCGGATAGGGTAATCCGGCCGCCCTTGGCGATGGCAGTAGGCACCACGAAATGCTGAAAGATCTGGTGGTTCAGGTTAGCCGCCAGCAACTCCAGGTAGGCTTCGTTCTTCTTCATGATCATCTGCTGGGCGCGGATAGTCAGCAAGACGACCAGAATGCCGGTGACGATCGTGATGACGATAAAACCCGGCAAAGAAAAGAATCTCACCAGGCCGAAGGGGTTCAGGTCTCGGTCCGGCCGCATCCAAATAGATCGCAGATTCAGGCGTTTCATGCGCTCAGAAAACCTTGGACGGAGCCGCCGTTCCCCAGGACTAACAAACTCAGCCATAACGTAATCACCCTGGAGGCTCAGGTCCTGGCTGGCGGCGCTTGCTGGACATGGGCCTCCGCCTTCGCCTCTCTCCGCCGCCAGGCCGGGAATGTTCCCTTATCTTAAAATGTTAGCCGATCAGCCAGCGAGATTCAAGGTTATCCTGAACGGAGCGCCGAGGCGTTGACATGAATTCGATTATTTGCTTCGCTCAGATTGACAATTCTGCTATCTTGGCCGTAATCGGGTAGCATCTCCGGCTCCGCTTACTGTTATTATACCAGAAAGGCCCGGGGCATGGTCTCCCTTTACAACCTGTAAAAATTATTGACATTTAGGTTCCCAAATTATTTCCTCGAGCCTGGCGGCTTCGATAATTTAATTAAATAATAACAGCAGGTTAACTAAGAAGCTCCCTTTGGAACGGCCATTGCTTAGCATGTTTGCCAAGGGGCAGCCCCGGTTACCGGAACCCGGCGGATCGGGCTGCCTCAGAGAAAATCTCGGCCCTTGAGAGGCGGTCATCGGGATGGAGCGAGAGTACCATAATAAATTATGGTGGCAAATTATCCTGACCATCCTGGCCTTTTCGGTAATCCCGCTGCTCATCCTGGGAGCCTACATCTATTACCAGTTCAGCCAATCCTACTACACCAGGATCATGGAGGATATGAAGACCCTGGCGGAAAACCGTTCCAGTTCCATCGATCTCTTTTTGGACGAACGCGTCTCCCAGCTCAGCGGTCTGGCTCATATCATCCCCTTGGATAAACTGCGGGATGAAGCCAACCTGGAAAAGGTTTTCGACATCATCCAGGCCCGTTCCAAGTCTTATTTGGATCTGGGGATTATCGACCAGCAAGGCAGGCACCTGGCCTATGTGGGGCCGTATTACGCCCTCATGAAATCGGCAAATTATCAGAACGAAGACTGGTTCCACAAGGTGATGGCCACCGGCGTTTATGTGAGCGACGTGTTCCTGGGATTTCGCAAGATTCCGCATTTTATCATTGCGGTGCGGGTTCGGGAAGGGAGCCAGAGCTGGATCCTCAGGGCCACCATCGATTCCGACACCATCGAGAACATGGTGCGGGCCGCCTGGGTCGGCAAAAAGGGGGATGCCTTTCTCATTGACGGCAAAGATATCCTGCAAACCAAGCCCCGGTTTGGCGGGGCAGTGCTGCAACCGGCGCCGGGGCCCGATTTCTCCAAGGCCAGCGTTCCCCAGGCGGAGGAAATCGCGCTGCCTGGCCAGGAAGGCCTCTTCGCCGTCGGCATCGTCAAAATGAACAAGTGGGTGCTGGTAATCCGGGAAGACCCCGGGGACCAGTTGACCCCGCTCTTGCGCACCCGGTCCCTGATGGCCTTGATTGCCTTGGGGGGAGTGTTGTTGATTGCCATCGGCGCGGTGCTCACCACCCGCTCGATGATGAATGAAATGACGGACATGGAACGGAAGAAGGCCGCCAGCGAGGAAATAGCTATGCAGGAAAGCAAGATGGCGGCATTGGGGAAGATGGCTGCGGGCATTGCCCACGAAATCAACAATCCCCTGGCGGTCATCGGCGAAAAGGCCGGCTGGATTAAAGACCTGCTGAAAATGGAAGATGTCTCTAATAAAGAGAATTTTCAGGAAATAGACGCGGCAGTGAACAAGATTGAATATCATGTCAACCGCGCCAAGACGATAACCCACCGTCTCCTGGGCTTCGCCCGGCGGATGGAGCCTGTCGCGGAGACCGTCGATATCAGTGCCGTCCTGGCTGAGAGCGTGGCCTTTTTGGAAAACGAGGCCCGCCATCGCCAGATCGGGATAAAGGCCGATTATGCCCCCGATCTCCCCAAGACCGTCAGCGATCCGGCCCAACTGCAGCAAGTCTTTCTCAATATCCTCAATAACGCCATCGACGCCATTGGCAAAGATGGCGAGATTCATCTTCAGACCAGGCACCTGGTAAAGAATAATGAAATTGGCATAGAGATCAGCGATAGCGGCCCCGGCATCCCCAGGGAGATGCTGACCAAGATCTTCGATCCCTTCTTTACCACCAAGGAGGTGGGCAAAGGCACCGGCCTGGGCCTTTCCATTTCCTACAGTATCGTGGAAAAATTGGGGGGCCGGATGATGGTGGCCAGCGAGGAAGGCCAGGGCACCACCTTTACCATCTATTTCCCGGTCAGATAAGCCAAAAGGGGGCGTCAATGGAAGAGTTCAAGGTGTTAATCGTGGACGATGAAGCGGATTTTCTGGAGACCATCGTCAAGAGGCTTCGGGCCCGAGATATCGAGGTGAGCGGGGTGGAGAGCGGTTATCTGGCCCTGGAAGCCCTGGACGAGAGCCCGCCGGACGTCATCATCCTGGACGTCCTGATGCCGGGCATGGACGGCATCGAGACCCTCCGGGAAATCAAAAAGAAGAAGCCCTTGACGGAAGTCATCATGCTCACCGGTCACGCCTCGGTGGAGACGGGGATCCAGGGGATGCAACTGGGGGCCTTCGATTACCTCATGAAGCCGATAGCCCTGGATGAGTTGCTGGAAAAGGTGCGCCAGGCCTATGCCAGAAAGCTGGTGCAGGAAGGCCGGGGCTCCCAATAGGCTGCAGGTCTGAATGGACTTGGGTTTTTTGGGTGGTCCCCCGAAACATGGCTATCTCGTTCCCAAGTGGAACTTGGGAACGAGATCAAAAAGCTTTTTCCTCTGAAAAATGGTTCGCGGCGCTAATACCGCTTTGTTTTGTAGGGGCGGGGTTTCCCCGCCCAGGGCAAACCCACAGGCTGGAAGCCTGTGCCACTGAGACGCCGCCCCTACGGCCGTGATGGAATCTGGAGTCACGTCTGCCATCAAGACCGTAGCGGTTCAACTCCCTCCCCCTCGAGGGGGGAGGGTTGGGGAGGGGGTGGAGTCTCCTTTGAAGTCTGAGGTTTTAAGTCCCCCCTCCCTGAGAGGGGAGGGGGTTAGGGGGAGGGTGGCAATTAAGTGAGCAGTTAGCAGCGAGCAGTGAGCAGAAAAAGATAACTGCTTACTGCTTCATTTCCCGCTGAGATAGTCAGCCAGCAGTTGGCGGCTGTGCTCGTCATCGTGGCAGTAGATGCAGAGGTTCTCCCAATTGGAGCCATCCCTGGGATTATTCCGGGGATTGCCGTCCTTGTGGTGCACCGTCAGTTGCTTCCGGTTTTTCTGGGTGAATTCCCGGCCGCATTTGGCGCAGACCATGCCGTGAATCCTGAGTGATTGTTCGCGGTAGGCGTCGTTTTGAAATTTCATCCTGCTTCAATCCTCAAATATTCTTTAAATTTTTCCCGGCGCGGCTGGGGAGTCCTCGATCGCACCCGGAGCCGGGCGGTAATCGCCTTCCTCCAGAAGTGGATCCCTGCCATCAGGAAATATACCAGATTGAGGAGGAAATGGTGTGTTGTTAGATAGCAGTGAGCCGTTAAAAGGAAACAAAAATTTATTGGTAAAAAAGTTTTACCAACAGAAAAACGGGGTATGGACAATTCCATAACACGTTAATATTGTACCGTTTTAGGCAACAAGTTTTTTGGAAGGTTCGGATATGAACGCAATAAACCTATCAGTAAATTCGGTGTAATTCACACCTGAAGGAGTGTATCTGCCGGATTTATAACTCCCGTCATTGGTTTTGAACCATTCAGTCGTGCTGCTGAATAAGCCGACACTTACCAATTCTGTGATTGCTGAAATAGTAAGATATGGATGATATTTCGAGGATAGGCTCTCTGCAATTTTATCTGGGTTTATTAAAGTAGATGCGATTCTCCGATCTTCTCGCGGGTTCGCAAATATATTGTGAATCTCTAATAACACTAAAATTGCTGCCCGTGATAGTTGCCGTAAGATGTCGATGAGTTTATGTTTTTCAAGTTGATCTATTGTCTGGTCGTTAACGCCATTTATCATTGCATTAATGAAAAACTCTTGTTTGTCCTGTAATTGCTCATCAATGGCCGCATCAATTATCTTCCGGATAAATTGCTCTCCCTCCGGTGTCCTAAATGACTCATGTTGGCTGAATTGCTCTATATCATTAACCTTTTCAACAAGATATCCTGTTAAACTTTCGACATTCTTCTTGAAAACATATTGTTTATATGCTTCTGCGCCTGCAATTGCTTCTTTGATTATAGGTATTCGAGAAAGAAATGATCTCGTTACTCCCCCTATAATCTCTATGGTGCCCTCATTGTTATCTGAAGTTTTCATTTTTATTTTCCCCATTTTTCTATTTTTGATGTCGTTGCTGCTAAAATTTTCCCCTAATGGAGAAGGCCCCATTGTCGCCAGCCAAGGTTAGGGGGTCAAATCTTATATCTCTTGGATAGGTTCTATATCAACTTTAAATCTAATTTCATTAAGTTTAGCTTGGTATAGGGATAATTTTGTAGGATATCTTTTAATCAACTCCATAACCTGATGCTTATTTTCTGGAGATATTAAGGCACCCAAAATTACTCCAGTTAATGACGGAGGGTGGAAAGGTTTTGGTCCTGGTCCTCCTTCTGCTGGGGAATTTACTACTCTCCACTCTTTTTCATAATTCCAGTGGTTTGATTTAGTTAAAAGAGCTTTTTGATATTCTGCAGGCTCTCCAATCTTAACTATATTAAGTATAGGCCGTTCTTCACTATAAGTAACTTTTATCGCAGTACCGAATATCATAACATTTGCCAACGCATCAATAATCGCGTCAAATTCTAAACACAAGCCTTTGTGCCCATCTGCATAATGAGACCACATCAATATATCATCGCTTACCTCTGATAGACAATACAATCCAGTGTTATCTAAAAAATCATCATACACTTTCTTTATAATATGTTCTGCATTAGATGCTAATATGATTTTTCCTTCCTTGATTAATCGTTCGCGAGTCTTTTTAACGGCAGATGGATAAATTCTATCCACAGACCTTTTAATATATTGGTCTCTTCCAAGTCTGCCCAAAGATAATGTAAGCCTAGGCCGACATTCAAAGGGGTCAATAAAGTCAGTCGGCTTGGGCAAATAGATTTTTCCTCCTTTAAATATTCCTTCAAGTTCCAGAGATCCCATAGAACGATACCTATACAATTTCCTGATTCCACATAAATGAGGAGTTTTTAACAGTTCCTTGATTTGTTCTTCCCTGGTTGACTTAGGCACCTCGTTTAAACCGAGATTATGCCGCAGCCTTGGCCGCGAGCACACCACCGCTTGAAAAGTTTACACTTCAGTATATATTTCTGAATTTCACAATGCCGCAGAGGAGGGGGAGTGTCAAGGGAACGTCTGGTAGGGGCCTCGCGTTCATTATCTTGCCACTATCAAGACTTTAGGGTTCCATGATTTCTAATGATTCATTAAGGTTCCCCAAAAGAGCCTGATGCGAATGGCTTTCAGCCCCCTCTTGGCCTCTGTGACCCCGAACGAAACGTGATCGCCAGCTTGGAGGACTCGACAGTCATCTCCTTCGATGGCATCCCCGTGTACAAAAACATCGGGGCCGCCATCGTCCTGTCCCATAAGGCCAGCGCCATTCGCCTATTTTTGTGGTAACATACTGGTCAGGAAAGGTTATGTGGAAACGGCTCAGTCTCAGGGCCCGCATCTTCTTGTTGTTGACTGCCCTGGTGGGCGCCACCCTCGCGGGCGGCCTGGTCACCATCTGGCACACCCGCGCCATGAACGCCCTCCTGGTCTCCCTTATCGACAAGAACCTGGCCTCTTTTCAGGCAGCGGAGGAACTGACCAACTCCCTCTCTAGCCAAAAGGGTTTTCTCACTTACTATTTCCTGGACGGGAACCCCGACTGGCTTGAGCAGATGGAGCAGCATCAGCAGGAATTTGGTGAGTGGCTGCAAAAGGCCCGGAAGTCCGCCTATACGGAGCCGATGGCGCAGCTTATCCGGCAGATTGAGGCCGACGATGGCGCTTACGTCAAATCCCGGCAACAGGTGATCGACTTGTACCGGCAAGGGCAGCGGGAAGCCGGGGCCAGGTTGCACCAGGAGGTGCGCCGCCAGTTTGCCGCCCTCTTGCAACTTTGTGAACGCTATAAGCTGATGCACGAGCAATCCTTTTCCCGGGTGCGCCTCGAGAGCCAGGCCCAGGCCAGGTTTATCAATATCTTTGCCCTGGTGGTCTTGCCCGGGGTGGCGGCCTTGGGAATTTTGCTGGCCTATATCCTCTCCAAGCAGATCTTGGAGCCCATTCGCCGGCTGGCCCTGGAGACCGGGTCGTCCAGCGGCCGCCAGAAGCCGGATCTCAATGAAGTCAAAGCCCTGAGCCGCGGGGTTCACACCCTCATCGAGAACGTGGACCAGGCCCAGAGCGAACTGGAACGCAGCCAGGAGCATCTGCTGCAAACCGGGAAATGGGCCATGGTGGGCAAACTGGCCGCCGGGGTGGCCCACAGCATTCGCAACCCCCTGACCTCGGTGAACATGCGTCTCTTTTCCCTGAAGCGCTCGCTCAAAATGACCTCGTCCCAGCGGGAGGATTTCGAAGTGATCTCCGAAGAGATCCGGCGCCTGGACGCCATTGTCCGGAATTTTCTCGAATTTTCCCGGCCGCCCAAGCTGAAGATGCAAAACATCGGTCCCTCCGACGTGGTGGACGGAGCCTTGCAACTGCTGCGCCATCGCCTCGAATCCTACGGGGTGGAGGTGAAGTTGCTGCGCTCCGGGAGACTCCCGGAGATCCTGGGTGATCCGGACCAGCTCAAGGAAGTCCTGGCTAACCTGCTGGTCAATGCCTGCGAGGTCATGGTGAATGGCGGGGTCATCACCATTGAGGAGGAGGCCCGGCTGTCTCAGCCCTCGGGGCCGGCGGTGGTCATCAGGGTGAGTGACACCGGCCCGGGCATCGCCGAATCGATTCGGCCCCAGGTCTTTCAGCCGTTTTTCAGCACCAAGGAGGAGGGCACGGGTCTCGGCTTGAGCATCGCCACCCGGATCATCGAAGACCACGGGGGCCGATTGGAATTGGCAGGCGCAGCCGGTGCGGGGGCAACCTTCATCATCACCCTGCCCCTGGGGGACGGATAGCATGGGCAAAATCTTGATCGTGGACGACGACCCGCAGTTGCGGCAGAGTTTTGAGAAGCTCCTGACCGAGGATGGCCACTTTGTTAAGACCGCCTCCAGCGGTGAGGCGGCCCTGGCCCTGGTCAAGGCCGACACCCCCGACCTGGTGATCCTGGACGTGCGCCTGCCGGGGATGGACGGCCTGGAGACCTTCCGGGCCATCCATGAGATGGAGCCCAAGCTGCCGGTCATCGTCATGACGGCCTATGGCACTACCGAGACGGCCATCGAGGCCACCAAGCTGGGGGCCTTCGAATACGTCCTCAAGCCCCCCGAATTTCCGGCTATGCTGGCCTTGATCGGCCAGGCCCTGGAAGCCGGGCGTTTCATGCGCTCCCGGGTGGAGCTGGACGTGGCGCCGACCGACGCCGCCGCGGAGGCCATCATCGGCCGCAGCAAGCCCATGCAGGAGGTCTACAAGGCCATTGGCCGGGTGGCCCCCACCGACGCCACCGTCCTCATCCGGGGGGAATCCGGCACCGGCAAGGAGCTGGTGGCCCGGGCCATTTACCAGCACAGCCTGCGAGCCGCCAAGCCCTTTCTGGTCATCAATTGCGTGGCCATCCCGGAGACCCTGCTGGAGTCCGAACTCTTCGGTTATGAAAAGGGGGCCTTCACCGGAGCGGTCAACCGCCGGGTGGGCAAGTTCGAGCAGGCCCGCGGGGGCACCGTCTTTCTGGACGAAATCGGCGACATGCCCTTCAGCATCCAGGCCAAGATACTCAGACTGTTGCAGGAGAAGAGCATCGAACGCCTGGGCGGCCGGGAGCCTATCCCGGTGGACGTGCGCATCATCGCGGCCACCAACCGGGACCTGGAGGCCGCCCTGGCCGCCGCCAAGTTCCGGGAAGACCTCTATTACCGCCTCAAGGTGGTGACCATCTGGCTGCCACCCTTAAAGGAGCGCCCCGAAGACCTGACCCTGCTGGCGGAATATTTCCTGGCCCGGTTCGCCAGGGAGATGGGGATGGACAATCCCGGCATGGACGCTGAGGCCAAGGCCCTGCTCCGCAATCACCGATGGCCCGGCAACGTCCGCGAGCTGGCCAACGCCATGCAAAAGGCCCTGATCTTTAGCCGGGGCTATCCCATCCATCCGGAGGACCTCACCCGGGCCCTGGGCGTTGGCAACCAGGGCAGGGGGCTGGAAGGGGAGTGGGAGCAAGGGGCTGATGAGGTCATCCGCCAGTGGCTGCAGCGATCCCTGGTCGCAGGCGACGGCAAAGACCTGTTCGACACCGTCATGGACCGCTTCGCCCGGCTGCTCATCAGCGAGGCCCTGAACCTCACCAATGGTAACCGGAGCCGGGCCGCCAGGCTCCTGGGCATTTCCCGGCCCACCCTGCTCTCCAAAATCGATAAATACCGCCTGAAATTCGAGACCTCCATCAGACCGGAAGAGCCTTAACCGCAGTTTTCTTAAGGACCTTTCCTCCAAGTTGCTCCGCCTTCTTTACAAACTGTAAAAAATAACGACAGTCACCCCGGGGTCAAGAAGGGGGGGCTGTGGCGGGGCTTCGAATAAAAGATAATATTTTAAATTAGTTGCATCAGGCCACCTTGGCCCGGGGTTTGGCACGCCCGTTGCTGATTTATGATCCGAGGGAAGATCCTGCGGTGGCCGAACAATGCAAAATCTTGATTGCGGATCGCAACCGTCACATCCGGGAATTTCTGCGCCGGGAGTTGAGATCTGATGGTTATCGGGTGGAGTTGGCCGGGGATGGCCGGGAGGTCCTGAATCTGCTGGAGAGCATTGAGCCGCCCCACCTCTTGATTCTGGACCTGGAGATCCCCTACCTGGACGAGCTGGAAATCTGGGCCAGGCTCCATGACCGCCAGCCGCCCCTGCCGGTGGTGATCCATACCTTCTTGCCGGAAGATCCAACCCGCTCGACCTTTCCCCTGGCCGCCGCCTTTCTGGAAAAGAAAGGAAATACGGATCATCTTAAGGCTGTGTTGGCCGAAGTATTGGAGAAGCATTACCCGCAGCAATTCTTCCAGATGAGAAACAGGGTTTGAGGAATCCGGGATCGGGAAAAGGTCCATTCCGGGTTCAGACCGGGTCCCCCCGCCACCCGTCCCGCCCAGGCGAGACGCCGGCGCCACCAATTTTCCCAACTTTTCCCGTGAGAGGCCCAAATTTGCTCCGGAGCCGCCTATTTGATACACTGGGGCGAAATCGCGGTTTCTGAAAACCCTGCCGGAACCAGGCAATTAGAGGGGATGATTATGCCGACCAAAATTTATGGCAAGCTGGCGCTGGCGTGCTTGATGATGCTGGCCCTGATCACGGTTACCGGGACCTCGGCCCGGGCGCAAAGGAGAAATCCCTTGGTAAAACTGGAAACGAGTATGGGAGAGATCACCCTGGAGTTGTACCCGGATAAAGCCCCGGCCACGGTGGCCAATTTTTTGCAATACGTCCGGGAAGGCTTTTATAACGGCACCGTCTTCCACCGGGTTATCAACGGTTTCATGATCCAGGGGGGCGGCCTCGACGCCAACCTGAATGAGAAGCCCACCCGGGCGCCCATCAAGAATGAAGCCGACAATGGCCTGACCAACTTCCCCTACACGGTTGCCATGGCCCGGACCTCCGACCCCGATTCCGCCACCGCCCAGTTCTTCATCAACGTGGCGGACAACAAGTTCCTCAATCATACCGCCAAGGATGCCCAGGGCTGGGGTTACGCGGTCTTCGGAAAGGTGGTGGGAGGCCGCGAGGTCGTGGACAAGATCAAGGCCGTGCCCACCGGCGACCGGGAAGGCTACCAGAACGTGCCGCTGACCCCGGTGGTCATCCTCAAGGCCACGGTGGTGGAGAAACCCTAAGTGGGAATGCGCATCAGAGGCCGGCAGAGAATTTGCATAATGGCTGGAGAATGAAATTTGAGAAATGAAGCCGCAAAGCTGTAGCCAGAGACGACGGGGTAACCCCGGAAGCACCAAAACCCCCTCTCCCCTGAGAGGGGAGAGGGATGGGGTGAGGGGTGGCTGACCGATAAATCTCCCCTCACTCTGCCCTCTCCCCCATTGGGGGAGAGGGGAAAAACCAAGAAAACTCCATAAGTTAATCAAGATGAAGAGTTAGCAGCCTATATTATCCGGCAGATTAGCAAAAACTTTGCGGACACTACTGGGAATAAACAGACCTTGAGCGCTAAAGTGCTGATCCGGGAGGCAGGAGCCGGGGACCTGGAGGCCGTGGAGTCCCTGGTCAAGGGCGCCTACCTGGAATACCGGGAACTGGTCCCCCCAGAGCTCTGGGAAAAGTGGATGGAGAGTGTCAGCCAGGCCGTCCACGCAGGGGTCGGGCTGCTGCTGGTGGCTGAAGTGGCAGGGGCCATCCAGGGGGTGGTGCAGTTCTTCCCCGACGCCAGCCGCTCCGGCCAGGGCCACTGGCCAGCAGGGTCCGGGACCATCCGCCTGCTGGCAGTGCGCGGGGAGGCCCGGGCCCAGGGCCTGGGCACCCGCTTGACTCGGGAGTGCCTGCGCCGGGCCCGGGAGCTGAAGCTGCCCACCCTATTTTTATACACCGGCCGCTTCATGCTGGCGGCCCAGCATATCTATGAGAACCTGGGCTTCAAGCGAGCCCCGGAGTTCGAGCCGCTCCCTATGGCTGGGCCCCTGGCCTACCGCCTCGATTTATGAGGGGTGAGGTTCATCGGCAGTTTAACCCTTCTATAATTTCGGCGCTGGGCTGCGGAGCCGCGCCAGGGCTCTCGCTTTTTGGAGGAATTTAATGGGCAAACTCCGCCGAATTCTATCCAAGGTGCTCCTTCCCCTGGGTCTGGCCGCGCCCCTAATCGCGGCTTCCTTCGGAAACCTGGGGGAGACCCTGGAGCAGGCCAAACAGACAGATTTTTTCCGTTTTTTTCACCTGGAGCAGAGCCAGGTAAGCAAAAGCGATGGCAGCACCGTGACTGCCTTCAAGCCCAGCGGCGAAAAGTTCCACCCCCTGGTGACCATTAAGGTCACCACTGACGGCGCCGGCCGTATCCTGGCGCTGGAGATGGCTTTGGCCCGGTCCTTCATCGATGATCCCCGGGACGGAATTTTCGCCCGGGACATCGCCAAAAGCTTCCTCCAGGCCGGGCTTCCGGCCCCCAGGGACTCGGAAACCACCGACCTTATCAATGAAATCGAGTACCAGGCTACCTCCACCATGACCATCATTAAACGAGCGGCGAATGAACCCAAGCTGCCTGAAAAACCGACCCCGGGATACCTGACTTATCTGGGGAAACAACCCAGCTACGAACACCGGCAGCGGGATTTTCTGCTGCGCCTGGTTAATGAAACGGAAGGGGGAGCCGCGGTCCTGGTTTTCTCCGTACGGCGTTAGGAAAGAAGAAGCCACCTGATCTCAGTCAGGATAATTTACCCCAGGCAATATTGCCTGGGAATATTAAGCCCACATCAAGAAGTTTTTCTTAATTGCGGTGGCCGAGGCTGCTGCCTAACCTCGTTATCACGAGTACGTCCAGGTTTGGCGGCCCGGCATATCTATGAAGAACTGGGCTTCGAGCGAGCCCCGGAGTTCGAGCCGCTCCCTACGCCTGGGCCCCTGGCCTGCCGCCTCGATTTATGAGGGGTGAGGTTTTCGGGTTCGAAGCCCAATCTATTTGGCCTGCTGGGTCTCAGGACACTTTCCCAGGGTAACCCCCTGCGCCTCCATCTTTTTCAGATATTTTTCCGGGTCTTTTTTGAATTCCGCGGGACAGCCGGAGCAGCAGAAGTAGATACGCTTCCCCTGGTAATCGACATAGACTTTTTTGTTGATATCGCCGCCCGACACCGAGGCAGACGGTCTGGAGTTGGGGTTGGGGCTGGGGCTCGGCGGCCAGGACCGGGCCGGCGGCCAGGGCCAGGATTACCAGGGAAACGGCCAGGATTTTGAGCATTTTCATCAAAAAGCCACTCCTTGAATTGGGATGGAGCCGGGGATGTTGGTTTTTTTGCTAGTGGCTGGGCAGGAGCCCGCCATAAGCCAATAGGCGCTCGGCGCAGATTTATTTTATCACCAGGTCGTCCAGGTTTCCAGGTCTCCCGCCTACCCCCCCGGCGGCTCGCCGCAGGTCAGGGTCTCCCTGGTCCAGAGGCGCTGCCCCGTTTGGTCTTCCCGGCGATGTTCGCAGGAAGTGCGGCCGCAGATGGGGCACTCCGGGACGGCGCAGGGATCGGCGTGGATCAGGATATCCGCCCGCCCTTCAAAGTGATCGCTCAAGATCTTCTCCAATTGATCGACTTCCGCGTGGCTGGCCTCCAGGCTCAGGTCCCGGGGCAAAACGAGGTGGAAGTCCATATAGACATTATCACCGGAGCGGCGGGCCCGGAGCTGGTGAATGTCGATCCACAGATCCTGGCGATGCCGGGCGATAACCTTGCAGATCTCCTGCAAAAGGGCGGGGTCCGTGGTGTCCAGCAGGGCTGCCGAGGATTGCCGCACCAACAGGGCTCCGGTAATCAGGATATTGCACCCCACCAGGATGGCCACGCCGCCGTCCAGCCAATTCCAGCCGGTGGCCATGACCCCCACCAGGCCCAATACCACCCCGGTGGTGGTGAGGACATCGGTGAGGACGTGCCTGCCGTCGGCCACCAGGATAAGGGAGCCGGTGCGCTTGCCCACTCTCACCAAAGCCAGGCCCAAAATGAGATTGACGCCTGCCGCCGCCAGGATGAGGTCTAGACCCGCGGCCAGGCTGGAGATAGCCCGGGGATGGAAGAGCCGGGGCCAGGCCTCGTAGAAGATGCCCAGGGCCGCCAGGATGATGAGGGCCCCTTCAAAGCCGGCCGCAAAATATTCCATCTTGCCGTGACCGTAAGGGTGCGAGGGATCGGGACTGCGGGCGGCGAAGATGATGCTCCACAGGGCAAAAGAGGCGGCCACCACGTTGATGATGGACTCCAAAGCATCGGAGAGGATGGCGGTGGAGTTGGTGATCCAATAGGCGAAGAATTTCAGCGCCATCAACCCCAGGCCGACGGCCAGGGAGGCGGAAATGGCGATGAGGCGGTGCTTGAGGTAGGGGGTAACTGGATAATTCATAGGGGTTAGATTTTCTAAAATATCGCCCAAAGGTTTAGAAAGTCATCAGGTTTGGCCGATTTGGCCGACTCCGGAAATCAAGGAGACCTCTGCCGGGTGGCGTTCACCCAGGCAGGTTGCACCCGTACCAGGCTGATCCCCTGGGGCGGGATGACGGTTACCTGGAGCTGCGACCGCCTGGGGCCCAGATTCCGGGTATCTACCCAGGCCTGGACCTCGGCAGGTTTCAGTTCCTTCACCAGGAGCCAGGAGCCCTGAACGGTGACGGCCACCTCGGACGGCGAGAGCCCCGCCGGGTCCGGCCGCGGGATCACCGAAACTTTGGCCAGGGTGCGGGTCAAAATCCTGGGCTGGATCACCAGTTCCGCCAGGATGGGGGCCTGAGACTTCAAGGTGAGGTGGAGGTTCTTAAGATCGATATCCGTGCTTACGGTGCTTGACTCCGCGAGGCCGTTCAGCTCGATGGGATGGGTGGGCAGAAATTTGAGATTCAGGAGTTCCTCTTCGGGGCCGATGACCGTAACCTGCGCCGGCTTGGTATCGACGCTCTTCAGTTCATAGCCCTCCGGGAGATTGCCGGCCAGCACCGGCCTGATGGGCAAGGTGGCGCTGGTGGTGGGGGAGAGGCGGATGATCACAGGATTGGGCTGAATCCGGAGCACCATCACCCCCTGGGGAAAGGAGAAATTGCTGGGCCCCAGGTAAAAGGCGTGGGGGCCGCTCTTATAATTGGCCAGGTCGATGGTCTGGGTCAGGCGGCTTTCGGATAGCCTGTTGACGAGGGACTGAGGCCCGTTGACCCGAACCTGCACCTCGGTGGGGACATCGCCGACCAGCGCCATCTGGGCCGGCAGGTTGGCGAACTCCAGGGCCACGTGCAGGCTGGTTTCGGTGCGCTCTTCGCCGCTGACGGCAAACCACAAGGCCACCGCCAGCAGCAGCGACAAGAGCTTCAGACCTTTGTTACGACCAAAGGACGCGAGCCAGCTTTTCAGACCAGGCACCTTTCGATTCATCGGGGGTTTCCATCAGATTCTGCAAGACCAGGTGCGCCTCCGTGGGATCGAGATTCTGGCGCAGTTTGCCTCCCTGGGCCAGGGAGATCTCGCCGCTGGTTTCAGAGACCACCAGGACCACGGCATCGGATAGTTCGGTGAGCCCAACCGCGGCGCGATGACGGGTGCCCAGGGTGGGCTCGAGATTGGGGTTTTTGGATAGAGGCAGCAGACACCCGGCGCCGGCCAGCCGATTATTCTGGATGACCACCGCACCGTCATGGGTGGGAGTATGGGGCCAGAACAGGGTGATGAGCAATTCCTTGGTAACCAGGGCGTCCAGGTTGATAGCCCCCTCCAGGTACTCGGAGAGGCTGTTGTTGCGTTCCAAGGCGACCAGGGCCCCGATGCGGCGTTTGGCCATGGTGGCCGCGGCGGTGCAGACCTCTGCGGTGGTCGCCGGGAGTTGCTCTCCACCCGGAGCCAGGGCTTTCTTCCCCACCCGGCTCAGCATCCGGCGAATATCGGCTTGGAACAATATGATGACGATGAGGACAAAGCTCTTGACGATGATGTCTAAGAGCCATTCCAGGGTGAAGAACTCCAACCGGCGGGCCACCAGATAGGCCAGGAATAGAAGAATCAGCCCGGCCAGGACCTGGATGGCCCGGGTGCCTCTGAGCGCCAGGACCACCTGGTAGATGATAATGGCCACCAGCAGGATGTCCACCACGTCTTGCCAGCGCAGGTTCAGGAAGATGTGCCCCATAGTCGGATCAATTATGCTGCCGGTAAAGTTTAAGGCCGCGGCCTTTCTTTAGCATGATCACCCGGAATTTTATCGGAGTAAAGCTAAAAATTATTTGGGTAAATCGCCCCCCACACCGCAAAAAACTGGCGGGCGTGGGCGACGTTGTGGGTGCGGAGGATACTGGCGCCGCCTCGAACCGCGGCCAGCAGGGCGGCCAGGCTGGGGACGTCCCGTTCCGGACCGGCGGGCAGCCCGGTAATCCGCCCGATGAAGGCCTTGCGGGAGGGTCCCACCAACAGGGGACAGCCCAGTTCCAGGAAGACCTCCAACCGTCTGAAGATCTCCAGGTTATGCTCCCAGGTCTTGCCGAAGCCGATGCCGGGGTCCAGAACCAGCAGCTCCCGGGGAATGGACCAGCTTTCGGCAAACTCCAGGCGCTCCCGGAAAAATGCGCTGATCTCACCCAAAAGGTTGTGGTAATAGGGGTGCTGCTGCATGTCTCTGGGGGTGCCCTGCATGTGCATCAGGATCACTGCCACCCCGGAGCCGGCGGCCAGCGGAGCCATCTCCGGGTCGAAACGCAGGGCGCTGATATCATTAATGATGCTGGCGCCGGCGGCCAGGGCGGCTCGGGCCACCGGGGCCTTGTAAGTGTCGATGGAGATGGGGATGGGAATTTTCGGGGCCAGGGTCCGGATGACCGGGACGACCCGGCGCAGTTCCTCTTCCAGAGGCACTGGTTCGGCAAAGGGCCGCGTGGACTCGCCGCCCACGTCCAGGATATCGGCTCCCGCGGCCACCAGATCCCGGGCCTGGGCCAGGGCCGCGTCCTGGTCGAAATGACGGCCCTGGTCCGCGAAGGAATCAGGCGTGACGTTGAGAATGCCCATGATCAGGGGGCGGCGGGAAGCCAACAACTCCGGCCAGGTCCGGCGGCCAGAAGGCAACTGGGGGGCGGGGGCGAAGGGAGGGGTGTCGGTCATGGGCTAATCACCATGCCCGGAGCGCCATCTACGGAGGGGGGCGTCAAGGCCGGACCCTGACCCAAAAAACTAGGGCAGGCCCCGAGACCTGCCCAGGTTCTCTCCTTGACCTCCGGACTACCGAACCCTTAAGCCCGCTGCAGGCTCAAGGGAAACTGGTCGGGATCCCGCGGTCCCTCCTGGGGTTCAGGGGGCTCCTCCTGCGGCGGCTCCGGCGGCTCCACCACCTCCAGGATCTTGTCGATCTCCCGGCTGTCCAGGGTCTCTTTTTCCAGGAGGCCCTGGGCCAGGGTTTCCAATTGGGCCCGGTGCTTGGATAGCAAGGACACCGCTTGCCCGGAGGCCTTTAACACCAGATTCTTGATGGCGGCGTCGATAAGGCGGGCCGTTTCCTCGCTAAAATCCTTGGATTGGGCGAACTCCCGGCCCAGAAAGATGTGCTCTTCCTTTTTCCCGAAGGTGACCGGCCCCAGCTCATCGCTCATACCCCAGTTGCACACCATCTTCCGGGCCAGTTCGGTGGCCCGCTCCAGGTCGTTGCCCGCCCCGGTGGTGAACTGCTGAAAAACGAGCTCCTCAGCGGCCCGGCCGCCCAGAAGGACAGTGAGGGCGGACATCAGGAAATCTTTGGAATAGGTGTGGCGTTCGTCCAGCGGCAACTGCTGGGTAAGACCCAGGGCCTGCCCCCGGGGGATGATGGTGACCTTGTGGATCGGGTCGGCGCCGGGGCTGAGCCTGGCCACCAGGGTATGGCCCGCTTCGTGGTAAGCGGTATTGCGCCGTTCCCGCTCGCTCAGGATGAGGCTCCGGCGTTCCGAGCCCATGAGGACCTTGTCCTTGGCCTGCTCAAAGTCCGACATGGCCACCGTTTCGTTACCCCGGCGGGCAGCGAACAAGGCGGCCTCGTTGGCCAGGTTCTCGAGATCGGCCCCGGAGAATCCGGGGGTGCCCCGGGCCAGGATGGAGAGGTCCACGGAATCGGCCAGGGGGGTGCGCCTGGTATGCACCTTGAGGATGGCCTCCCGGCCTTTGAGGTCGGGGACCGGGACCACCACCTGGCGGTCGAAACGGCCGGGCCTCAGCAGGGCCGGGTCCAACACGTCCGGGCGGTTGGTGGCGGCGATCAGGATAACCCCTTCGTTGGCCTCAAATCCGTCCATCTCCACCAGGAGTTGGTTCAAGGTCTGCTCCCGCTCGTCGTGGCCTCCGCCCAGTCCGGCGCCCCGATGGCGGCCCACCGCGTCGATCTCATCGATGAAGATGATGCAGGGAGCGCTTTTCTTGGCCTGAATAAACAGGTCCCGAACCCGGGCGGCGCCCACGCCCACGAACATTTCCACGAAGTCGGAGCCGCTGATGCTAAAGAAGGGGACCGCCGCCTCCCCGGCGATGGCCCGGGCCAGCAGGGTCTTGCCGGTCCCCGGGGCCCCCACCAGGAGGACCCCCTTGGGGATGCGCCCCCCCAGGCGGGTAAACTTCTTGGGGTCTTTCAGGAAGTCGATGATCTCAGAGACTTCGTCCTTGGCTTCCTCGATGCCGGCCACGTCATTGAAGGTGATCTTCACGGTGTTTTCGGTCATCAGGCGAGCCCGGCTCTTGCCGAAGGACATGGCCTTGCCGCCGCCTGCCTGCATCTGGCGCATGAAGAAGATCCAGATGCCCACCAACACTATCATGGGCAACCAGGAAGCCAGCAAGGTGCCGTACCAGGAGCTTTCATCCTTGTTGATGGCGGTGATCTCCACCTTCTTGGACTCGAGCAGCTTCACCAGCGCCGGGTCGTCGGGGGCGTAACTCTTGAAACTTTTTCCGTCAGAGAACTCCCCGGAGATTTCATTTCCCTTCAGGGTGACCTTGGACACCCGGTCAGCTTGGACCATCTCCACAAACTTGCTGTAATTGATGGCGGTCTTGTCCCGGTTGCTCTCGACGACGGAGAAGTAATTGTAGAGCACAATCATCACCAGGGTGATGAGCAGCCACAAGGCGATATTTTTAGAAAACGGGCTCAAACGATTATTCATTATGGTCCTTACGAGGCGTCAGCAATAGCCATTCTGACATGCTGCCAGATTCCTTCAACTAAATATTTTAAATCTATCTGTGGAAAATGCAAGGGAATCTTGACATTGACCGGTCAGGAGCAATTGCTTTGGGCAGGGGGAGTCCGAGGATGGGGTGGGGACCGGCCCCACCC
>JBAVAG010000110.1:0-3594 GCA_049585595.1 Desulfobaccales bacterium | reverse complement strand
CTATGCCCACAGCCTCAATTTCATCGCCCCCGCCTCCTTCGGCTTCATGTTCTCCATCAAACTGGTGGTCATGGTGGTGCTGGGGGGGATGGCCAGCATCTGGGGCTCGCTTCTGGGAGCCGGGGTGCTAACGGTGCTGCCGGAGGCGCTCACCGTCTTCCACGATTTCGAAGTGGTCATCTTCGGGGTCATTCTCATGGTGGTGATGATCTTCCTGCCCCGGGGCCTGGTGCGGGGTCTCCTGGACCTTTGGGAGTTCCGGCGCTACAAACGGAAAGGGAGTTTTGTTCCATAAAAATCCGTATCCACAGACCGGGAGGACCCGGATCAATTTCCGGGCTCCCTGGGTCCGGGTGCTTAACCCCTGGTGTTTATGATTTCTCCACCTAGCCAGACCGTGTTGGCCTTACAAGATGTGAGCCTGGCCTTCGGCGGCCTGCAGGCGGTGGAGCGCGTCAGCCTGGCGGTGCAGCGGGGTACGGTAAAGGCGATCATTGGCCCCAACGGCGCCGGCAAGACCACCCTGTTTCACCTGGTCAGCGGCTTGTTAACTCCCCAGCAGGGCTTGGTCGTTCTTAACGGAGAAGAGATCCAGGGCCTGCCGGCCCACGCCATCGCCAGGCGAGGGGTGGCCCGCACCTTTCAGTTGGTGCAGCTCTTTGACCATATGACGGTCCTGGAAAACGCCATGGTGGGCCGCCATCGCCTGAGCCGCGCCGGCCTCCTGGCCGGGGCCCTGCAGCTCCCTGGGACCCGGGCCGAGGAACGGGTGATCCGCGCCAAGGCCATGGAGACCCTGGAGTTCGTGGGCCTGGACTCCCGGGCCCACCAGCCCGCGGCCGTCCTGCCTTTGGGTCTCAAAAGGCTGCTGGAGATGGCGCGTGCCCTGGCCGCGGCCCCCACCCTGCTGCTCCTGGATGAACCGGCCTCGGGCCTGGACGGCGCCGAGACCGATAAACTCCAGGAGATGATCCTGAGCCTCAAGGAAAGGGGCCTCACCGTCCTCCTGGTGGAGCACGACATGGGCCTCACCATGGAGGTGGCCGACGAGATCGCGGTGCTTAACTACGGCCGCCTCATCGCCGACGGCCCGCCCCGGGCCGTTCAGAAAAACCCCGAGGTGATCGCCGCCTATCTGGGGACCGATTGGCAGGCATGAGAGGAAGTTCCCAGTTCCCAGTTCCCGGTTCCCAGATGTTGGAAATCTGTCGTCGCCTAAAATGAGTTAAAAAGGGGATAAGGATGCCAAAGTATTATCGGGATTTGATCGCCTGGCAAAAGGCCGTTCTTTTAGTCACTGAGATTGATAAAGTGACCCAGAAATTTCCAAAGGATGAACTTTTTGGATTGACGAGCCAAATTCGTCGGTCGGCAGTATCAATTCCAAGCAATATTGCCGAGGGTCAGGGACAATTATCCAAGAGCGATTTTCGACGGTTTCTTGGACATGCCCGAGGGTCCCTGTTGGAGTTGGAAACTCAGATTTTAATTGCACAAAACCTCGACTACGTCGCTGGAGATGAAGGAACCCAATTATTGGATTTAATTTGCGAAGTCGGCAGAATCCTTAATGGACTGATAGCCTTTACCAAATCTAAATAATAGACTTCTGGAAACTGGCAACTGGGAACTGGGAACTGACAACAACTAACATGCTCAAAACCCGCAACCTTTTCGCCTATTACGGCTCCGTCACCGCGCTCAGCGGGGTCACCTGCCACGTTCGGCCGGGAGAGGTCGTCTGCCTCATCGGCGGCAACGGCGCCGGCAAGACCACCCTGCTCAACGCCGTCTGCGGGCTGGTGCGCCGGGAGGGGCAGATAATCTTCGATGACCGCCCCCTTACCGGGCTCACCCCCGAGGCCATCGTGGCCCTGGGGATTTCCCAGGTGCCCGAAGGCCGCCAGCTCTTCGCGGCCATGACGGTGGCGGAAAATCTGGACCTGGGCGCCTACCTGCGCCACCGCCGCCACCCCCGGGAGGAGATTCGCCGGGACTTGGAGCGGGTCTTCGACCTGTTCCCCCGCCTCCGGGATCGCCTGAGCCAAAGAGCCGGGACCATGAGCGGCGGCGAGCAGCAGATGCTGGCCATCGGCCGGGCCCTGATGGCCCGCCCCCGGCTGCTGCTGATGGACGAGCCCTCTCTGGGTATGGCTCCCAAGGTGGTGGCGGATATTATGGCCACCCTTTTGCGGCTGCGCCGGGAAGGAGGCCTGACAATCCTTTTGGTGGAGCAAAACGCCCGGGCCGCCTTGAAGGTGGCGGACCGGGGTTACGTCCTGGAAACCGGGCGCCTCATCCTGAGCGGCGCCGCCGCCGACCTGCTCCAGGACCGCCAGGTGACCCGGGCTTACCTGGGTAAGGATTATCGAGAGTTTACCGAGGGCAGGTGAGGAGGAATAATGCGCCAGCCTGAATTCGAGGCCATGGACCGGGAGGAGCTGGAACTGCTGCAGCTGGAAAGGCTCCAGTCCACTCTGACCCGGGCTTACCGACAGGTGAAATGCTACCGCCAGCAGTTCGACCGGCTGGGACTGCGCCCCGAAGCCGTTCGCAGTCCCGCCGACTTGAGCCGCCTGCCGTTCACCACCCGGGATGACCTTTCGGAGAATTATCCCTACGGCATGTTCGCCGTGCCCTTGCGGGACATCGTCCGCATCCAGTCCTCCCCCGGCACTACGCAGCAGCCCCTGGTGGTAGGCTACGCCTCCCAGGACGTGAAACTCTGGTTGGGGCTCCTGGCTCGCCTGTACGCCGCCTGCGGGGTGACGCCGGAGGATATCCTGCAAATAATCCTGCCGCCGGGTCTGGCCAACTGGCGCCGGGACCTGCAGGCCGGGGCGGAGCACCTGGGGGCCTCGGTGATCCCCGCGGCCAGCCTCAGCTTTGCCAAGCAGCTCATGGTGATGCGGGATTACCGGACCTCGGTCCTGGTCACCACCCCCTCCCTGGCCCGGCACCTGCTGACGGTGATGGAGCGCATGGACCTTACCGCCGCGGCCTTGAGCCTGCGGGCGGCGCTGCTGGTGGCCGCGCCCCTGGACCCGGAGGTACGCCGGGAGCTAGAGGCCGGCTTTCAGATCCGGGTGGCCACCGCCTACGGCATTACCGAAGTGATGGGACCGGGACTGGCCTTCAGTTGCGGCCAGGGGGAGGGTCTCCACTTCTCCGAGGACCATTTCTACCCGGAGATCATTGACCCGGAGAGCCTCGTGCCGGTTCCCGCCGGCGCCGCCGGCGAGTTGGTCATCACCACCCTCAGCACCGTGGCCTTTCCCCTGGTGCGCTTTCGCAGCGGCGACTTGACTTCGCTGCTCGCCGCCCCCTGCCCCTGTGGCCGCAGCCTGGTGCGCCTGGGGGAGATCACCGGCCGCACCGACCCCATCTTTTCGGTGGGAGGCATCAAGGTGCACCCGGACCAGATCGAAGCGCTCCTCAAGGAAGTCATGGAGGGCTTTCTGCCCCAGTACCGCCGCCGGGTGGTGGCGGAGGAGGGGCTGGAGGTCCTGGAAATCGACCTGATCGCGGCAGAGATCTTTTTTTCCGATGAGATCAAGGCCCTGGAGGGACTGTGCCGCCGGGCCCGGCGCCCCC
>JBAVAG010000109.1:0-20017 GCA_049585595.1 Desulfobaccales bacterium | reverse complement strand
GCTATTCCCAGTTTGCCGGGAAATCGGGGCTGGCAGCCCCGCTTTGTTAATCCAAGTGGTGTTGGCGCCGGGTGAAAATCAGGGGCAGGCCGGTAAAAATGACGCAGCCCCAGGCAAAGACGTCGCCGTAGCGGGTATAGAGGCTGCCGCCGGGCATCAGGGGCAGCTCCAGGGCGTGGGCCGCGGGGACGTAAAGTTCCGACTGCCAGAGGATGCGGCCCTGGGCGTCGATGAAGGCGGAGATCCCGGTGTTGGCGGCCCGGGCCAGGCAGACGTGGTTCTCCACGCACCTGAGCACCGCCATGGACAGGTGTTGGTAAGCCGCGGCGGTCTTGCCGAACCAGGCGTCGTTGGTGATGTTCACCAGCAGACGGGCGCCGTTGGCCACCTCGGCCCGGCTTAAATTGGGAAAAATAGACTCGTAGCAGACCAAAGTTCCCAAGACCACGCCATCCGGCAGCTTCAAGGTGGCCCCCACCGGCCCCTCGGCAAAGTCCCCCACCATGGGCACCATCTTGCCGATAAAGGGCATGTAGCGCCCCAGGGGCACGTATTCGCCGTAGGGCACCAGGTGGGCCTTATCGTAATAGCCCAGCACCTCACCCTGGGGAGACAGGAGGTAGGCCCGGTTGTAATAACGATCTCCCTCGGGGGTAGGTTCCCAGGCGGGCGCCCCGAAAAGGAGGGAGCCGCCGCTCTCCTTGGCGATGTCCCGGACCCGGGCGGTGAGTTCCGGTTCGCGCAGGAAAAGGAAGGGCATGGCGGCCTCGGGCCAGACAATGAGCTGGGCGCCTTTAACCTGGCGGGTAAGCTCGGCGTAGCGGTCCACAGTGGCAGTCACCATCTCCTTCTTCCACTTTTCGCCCTGCTGGATGTTGCCCTGCACCACGGCCACTTTGATTTTCGGGTTCCGGGCCTCCTGTTTTTGGAGCGCCGCCAGGCGGAAATGGCCGTAGCCCAGCCAGCAGACCACCACCAGGGCTATCACTGCCAGATGGAGAAAGCGCCGGGTGCGTTTGGCCCGGGACGGGCACAGCGTGCGCCCCAGGCCCATGTTAATCAGGACCACCAGAAAGGAGAGGCCGTAGACCCCGGTGAGGTCGGCCACCTGTAGCAGCAAGGGATGGGGAAAGAGACCGTTCCCCAGGAGCTCCCAGGGGAAACCAGAGATGATGTAGGTTTGCCCAAGCTCCAGGGTGACCCAGAGGACCGGCCCCCACCACAGCAGGTTCAGCCCCTGGGCTGCGCCCCAGTTGAACCCCAGGGCCCACAGGGCCTGGTAAAGACTGAGGTAGAGGGCCAGCAACAGCAAAATCCCCAGGGACACAGGCAGGGCCAGATGGCCGAAGACGTGGGTGACGTAGACGATCCAATAAAGCAGGGTCACATAGCGGGCCAGGCCCGAGAGCAGCCCCAGCCAGAAGGCGGCCTGGAGCGATTTTCCCTGGAGGGCCCAATATAGGGGAATGAGGGCGACGAACAGCAGGTAAAACTGGTTCCAATTGGGAAAGGCCGCGGCCAGCAGGAGGCCCGAGAGGATGGCGGCCAGGATGTGAGCGAGGGCGGTCCGGTTCATAAATGGGGCCAAAAATCAGGGGTTAGGGGCCAGGGGTCACGGGTCAGGAAATCCAAGTTCCCGCAGCTTTCCTCCAATTAACGCCCTTTTTATTGTTCCCTGTCTCCGAAATAAATTTCCCGCATTGTCATGGTCTCCATGAGGCTCTCTTTGGACCCAAATAATGACAAGGCATTTATGTTGTACTTGTCCACTCGTTTAACTATGCCAGTCAAGGAGGGGGCTGCAGGAAGGCCATAATGACGATTACCAGCCCCTGACCCCTATCATTCCGCGGCCAATTCTTCCTCGGGGGTCAGCGTCCGGGCCCGCACCTGCTTGGCCCGGCGCTCGTCGGCGGAGACCACCGTCAGTTCCAGATTATCGATCCGCACCCGGTCGTTGACCTGGGGGACCCGGCCCAGCTCATGGATCAGGAGCCCTCCCACCGATTCGAACTTGCCTTCCGGGCGGGGCAGATCGAAATGCTCCAGGAGCAACTCCACGTCCAGGCGGGCATCCACCAGGACGGCGCCGTCCTCCTGGGGCACCAGGCGGGGCTCCATGCGGTCGTATTCGTCGTAGATCTCCCCGACGATCTCCTCCAGAATGTCTTCCAGGGCGATGAGGCCGGCGGTGCCGCCGTATTCGTCAATGACGATGGCGATGGCGGTCTTGCCCGCCACCAGGTCCCGCAACAGGTCGCTGATCTTCTTGCTTTCCGGGACGAAATAAGGCGGGCGCAGGACCTTGGCCAGGTCCCAGGTCTCCTCCGGGGTCTGCCAGAAGACCAGCAGGTCCTTGGCCAGGAGGATGCCCTTGATGTGGTCGATGTCCCCCTCAAACACCGGCAGCCGGGAATGGCCGCTGGAGCGGAGCAGGCGGATGATCTCGTTCAGAGGGGTGTTGCGCTCCACCCCCACCATTTCCAGGCGGGGCACCATGATCTCCCGGACCAGGGTATCCTTGAACTCAAAGATGGACTCAATGAGTTCGCCTTCCTGGCGGGTGATGAGGCCCCGCTCTTCGCCTTGCACGATGATATGCTGAATTTCGCGTTCCAGGTCCTCCGGCTGCTGCATGGCGGTCCTGCGGCTGAGCCGCTGCTTAAGGCGCGCCAGCAAGCCGGAGGGAGGAGCTTCGGCTTCGTCCATTCTAACCTCGCATCTGCTCCCGCTCCTGGCGCAAGATGCGTTCCACTGACCTAACTTGCCGGGGGAACTCCAGACCCCGGTCCAGGAGATTCATCTCGTGGCGGGTGATGCCGAATAGTTCGGTGGCGTAGGCCATGGCCTGCTGGTAGTCGAAGTCCTTGCAGGAAAAGATATCCAGGCTGAGGTAGCCCCGGTCTGGGAAGGTGTGGATGCTGATGTGGCTTTCGGCGATGAGCACAAAGCCCGACAGGCCCCAATCTTCCGGGACCTTGCCATGGTACTTGAAGACGTAAGGGGGCATGATCTTGGTCATGTGGATCAGGTCGGGGCAATGATCCAGGAACTGATAGATGGCGTCCAGGTTCGTCAGCCGCTCATAACTACACCCATAGCCGTCCAGCGTAAGATGCAGTCCGAAGCCAGGCACCGCTTTAGTCAATAGTCCGCCCTCCTCGCACCAAGTTTAGGTCGTGACCGGGGAATGCCCGGCAGGCATACCACCTGCGCCGCTTGAGGCGGCGCGCCCCCGGGAGCGGAACTCCCGGGAGAGTAAGTTTGGGCCCCGGCAACGGTCCGGAGAGCACGAGGAAGGGAGCTTGACGCCCCGATTTTTTTTGCCCCGTAACCTTATGACCCCTCCGGGCCTGCGAAGGGGTCATGCGCATAGGCCCATCCCTTAATCAAGATTAATTCAGTTTTTATAACCTGGAGGGTCACCAGGGTCAAGAGTTTTTTACGGGCTTATGCACTTGACAAATGTCCCTCGCAGTTTTTCCTCAGATTCAAGCCGCCGTGAGATTTTTTCGATCTTAACCTTACCAGGAATTTCCTATCTAAAAATCAGGGGAATGCTGATGGTCATTAATTTATATTGCTGGTAATGTGGAGATAAATTAGGGTGGCCTATGGCTTGGATTTGAGTATTTTTTCACAAAGGTATTGACTTTTTTATGCCCGTGGACATACATAAGGGCGTAATGACGTCCTAATTTAGCAGTTGAGAAGTTAGGGTGGAGGGAGGGCTATAATGAGCCCAGAAACTGTCCGCCGGTTGTGTCTGCGTTTTTATGGACATCGCACATGGCATGGGACATGGAAAGCTGTCTGTGTTGATCTAGATTTGTCAGTAGAAAGGGCCAGTCGAGAAGAGGCGATCCAGGCCATACAACAGCAAGTATACGCCTATATTAAGGCAGTTTTGGATACGAACGATAGGGATTCTTGGTCATATCTGCTTCACAGGCCTGCCCCATTGAGAGATCACATCGCTTTTAGGCTGATCTCTATGCTTCGTTGGCCTCATATCATCGCAAGATGGCTTCTTGTTCTCGTTGAGTCCTTTGAAAAGTGCCTTTTTGTGCCCGAATATACCCATGCGGTTTAAATGAGTGGACAACGTCCTCCATTAAACGCCGCACAGGTGGAAGCAATTCTAAAAAAGGCAGGATTTACTCTCAAGAGCAGTGAGAGTTCCCATTTCATTTGGGAGGGATTCAGGAAAGGACGACGCTGGTTAGTTCCAGTAGACCATCTGGGAGGACAAAGGTCTGAGACATTTAGCCAAGACCTTTTGAATCGCATGATCAGGGAATCTGGGTTAACCAAAAAAGAATTTTATAAACTTCATTGGAAAAAGTGATAGAGCGACCTTCGGGTCGCTTTTTTTATGTCAATCCGCTAAACTATTTAGGTTTTTCTTCTGTCTTGGCAGTCTTCCGTTTAGAAGGCTGTGCCCCCGGCCTGGGCATATCCTCTGTTGGCTTTATCTTGAAGATCGCCGCCAGAACATCGTCTTCGGTCACTTCTTTTTTGGATTTTTCCATAGGGAACCTCTATTCAGGGTCATCCTCATTAAAATCAGATGGACTTAAATTCTCTATATGTTCTTTAATTTCTTGGAAATCTTTTGACTCCCAAGGATATTGAAGATGATCGTCTTCGGTCAATAGCAGGGGAATAGGTTCATATCCCATACGGAATGGCAATCCAGCAAGGCGACGCCTTACACCCCAAGCTATAATGTCAGCAGCCTGTAATGCAACTACGCGTTCATCATCTTCAAATGCGATTGTGCCAATATTACCTATGAGAGAAGGTGTCTTCTTTTGGATGTTTACTAATCCCCTATGTGCCCTTATAACATGGTCGGTGTTTCGTGTCCCCAAATCTAATATAAACGCAATATTATCGTAATATTTCGAGTGTTCTGCCATTTTATGAGTTGTAAATACGCAAGCCATATAACACATAGCGTATATTCCCATTGTTTCCTTAATATCCTGATTCATTATAGTATTAAATTGAGACTGATTTATAGTAGCTGCAACACTATGTATTTTAAGCTTATTTATTATAGCAACGACATCTGCAAATAATGCATACTTTTTTTCGTAGTCCCACCACTTATAAGGTAATTTGGGATTTGCAAAGTCTTTCATATGCAATATTGGCTTTACGTTATGGTCTTTTAATAGAGCAGGCCAAATATCTTCAAAAAGTTTCAAATTGTATTTATTTAACAAGAGACCAGCAACAACGGTATAAGGGCTTAGGTCATCTGTGCCACTATCATCCAGGTAACAGGTAACTACAAGAGCCTGTTTATTTGGATCATCAGACCGATGCATAACCCACCAAAGATCGTCTATATAGGACATATTGACTTCTCCTCCGTCATGTAGTATGCTGACCATGACAAGGTGAAGTCGGCGTTTAAGGAAAGGATAAAGCGCAAAGCGCGCCGCCACAGCAAGCAAACGCTAATCCTTTCAAGAACTGATGCTACGCTATTCTTGCTCTTTCAGCAATAGGCGTTTCCCCTCTGTCATTCTCAGGACTATAATGGTGCGCTCCACATCAGAAAGTTTGCGGGCATTATAGCGCCAATCAAACTCCCTCAGATATTGCCCCATATACTTCTTGCTCCAATGGTGATAGACGCCATAGTTGCCGCGTTTCAGGATTGAGAAATACCCCTCCACGGTGTTGGTAGTAATCTTCTCTCCATCTTCCAAGCGGACATACTCTTTGGCAGTATGATTGACCTGGGAATGCTTGCGCTTTCCCGCCACGCTTTTCCCTACGCCGGAAGTGTCGGTCATTAAATGGGCGTCTTCGGCTATCATTTCTTTAACGAGGGGTTTCAGGTTCTTCGCAGTGACCCGCTCCACATGAAAAGAGCGAACCGCGCCGCCCCGTTGCAAAATAGCCACGACCGCCGCTTTGTTCGCCAGAATCAAGCGGTCCTTTGGCCGTTCTCCTGGCTTAGTGGCCTGTGGGCCAACGCGCAACTTGCCGCCGATATAAGTTTCATCCATTTCCACAGTTCCGCCGAAAATCTCTCTAACCGGCTCTTGCGTTAGCGCCCAGCGAATGCGATGTGCCATAAACCAGGCAGAGCGGTAACTGCCGATTTCAAGGTTCCGCATTAACTGGTGCGCGCTGATCCCCTTTTTCGATGAAAGTATGAGGTGGATTGCCAATAGCCACTTGTGAAGCGGTATATGGGAATCCTCAAAAATCGAGCCCACGGTGATGGTAAACTGCTTTTTGCAGCTACGGCACCACCAGACTCCCTTACGCACAGGTTTCCTTGAACCCGGCTTAGGATTGACTCTGGAAGCCTCATTGGTGCTGCGGCAATGTGGGCATACCGGGCCATTGGGCCAGCGAACTTTTTCCAGGTGCGCCCGTGCTGCTTCCTCATCCTGATAATGCGGTGCGAGAAGTCCTGTGTTTTCCATAATTATCAGTATATATCAGCCTATCGCTTTTGTCAAGTGCATAAGCCCGGTTTTTTATGTCCTGGTCCGGACTGCTCCCCGGGGAAATGGCGGATTTGTGCCACTAGCCTATTGACGCGGTGTGCCAGGGTGATAAATTTAAACGTTATTCGCCGCCTTTTCCCGGCCGGAGGCGAAGCCGGCCCCGGGGGGAGAGGCGGCATTTCCCATAGGATTAGCGGCTTAGCAAACAGGAGGACGATTCCGGTGGCCCTGGTCGCCCCATTTAAGGGGCTGCATTATAACCTCTCCAAGGTGTCGAATCTCACCGACGTGGTGACGCCGCCCTACGACGTGATCAAGCCCGTCGAGCGGCAGGCCTTCGCGGACCGCAGCTCCTATAACATGGTGCACCTGATCCTGCCCCAGCCCCTGGCCGGGGACAATCGGCTGCACAACCGTTACACCCGGTCGGCCGCCCTGTTTCAGAAATGGCTGAAGAACGAGGTGCTGCTGCGGGATCCCCAGCCGGCCTTCTACTACTGGGAGACCGATTTCGAGGCTCAGGGGCGGAAGCGGACCCGGACCGGCCTGGCGGCCCTGGTGCGCCTGGAGCCTTTAAGCGGCGGGGCCATTAAGCCCCACGAGCAGACCTTCTCCGCCACCAAAGCCGACCGCCTGGAGCTGTTCAAACAGGCCAGGGCCCATTTTTCACCCATCTTTTCCCTCTATCCCGATCCGCAAAATCTGGTCCTGGGAAGCCTACGCCAGGCCCTGCCCCCTGAGCCGCTGGAGTCCTTTGAAGATACCCTGGGGTATTATCAGCGCCTCTACCGGGTAACGGACCTCGCAGCCCTAAAAACGGCCCACCAGGCCCTGTCCGGCCTGACCCTGTTCATCGCCGATGGCCATCACCGTTACGAAACCTCACTCAATTACCAAAAAATCCTGAAACAGCAGTATCCCCAGGCGCCGCCCCAGGCGGGTTTCAACTATACCCTCATGTACCTCTCCAACGTTTACGACCCAAACCTGGTCATCCTCATGGCCCACCGCCTCTTGGGGGGTCCCCGGGTGAAGCACCTGGACGAGGCTAAGATCCTGGGGCGCCTGAAGGAATATTTCGAAGTCCTGGCATTGCCCGCCGCCGACGAGTTCGGCCAGGCCTACGAAGACTTCCTGCAACAGACCCTGGCGGAGGTCCCGGCCACAGAGACCGCCTTCATCATGCTGGGGTTCGGCCGCAGGGCCTGGCTTCTGAAGCTGCGCCCCGGAGTGCGGCAAAAACAGTTGGCCCGGCAGATGCATCCCGCCCTGGCCCAACTGGACGTGGCGGTGCTCAATTACCTGATCTTTGAGAAGGTGCTGGCCCTGGACGACCAGACCCTGGACGACCACGAGACCTTTAAGTACTCCAGCAGGATCGATGAGGTGGTGGCCGCGGTGACCCAGAGGGAGGCCCGCATGGCCTTTATCCTCAATCCCACCCGTATCGAGCAGGTGCAGGAGGTAGCCTCCGCCGGCCTCACCATGCCCCGGAAATCGACCTATTTCTATCCCAAGGTGATGACCGGGCTGATTATGAACCTCATCAACCCGGAAGAGGAGATTTTTTATTAAGGGATCGCCAGCCCGCGCGGGCGCAGACCACGATAATCCTCAAAAACCCCGCCACCCTCTTGCCAGCCGGCGCATTTTTGATAAATTATGGAGGAGAGCCTTAAGGAGGACCCGTGATGCCCGAGGACACCGTTTGCCAGGGGCGCATCCTGGTACTGGAGCAGGAGCAATGGGTTCGGGATTTCCTCTCTTCGGTCATCAAACTCTGCGGCTATGAGGGCCTGAAGCTGGTAAACTCCGTGGCCGAGGCCCTGGATGCCATGGAGCAGTGCCCCTACGACCTCATCATCACCGATCCCAAGCAGTTGCACTACCAAAGGTTCCTGGACCAGGTCCGCTCCCGCCATCCCGGCACCCGTTTCATCGTCATGGTGCAACAACGGGCCCAGACCCAGCACCTGGTCTATTATGAGCAGGTGGACATCATCTTCAAGCCGCTCAGCCTCGATGAAACAGTGCGCAAGATCAGGCACGCCATGCACCAGAGACAACTGCACCAGGCCGAGGAAGATTTCCGTAGGATGAAGCAGGAAGCCCTGAGGCTCTTTCTCAATTAAGGGGCTGGTTCCAAAGAGTTCAGAGTTCAAAGTTCAAGGTTCAAAGTTCAAAGCCTTAAACCTTAAACTTTGGACCAAGAATTTTTCCGTTCTTGCGAGTCTTTTCAGGCGGGCCATTACCCCGGTTTGCGGTGAGGTCAAAGAATCACAGGCGAGACTCCTGTGCCACTTGATTTGTCTTGAACGTTGAACTTTGAACTTTGAACTTTGAATGATAACCGGAAAGTAAGGAGAGATATGAAACCCATTGCCCGGGCCCTGATCAGCGTCACCGATAAAAGCGGCATCGTCGAGTTCGGCCAATTTCTGGCCGGCCGCCAGGTGGAGATTCTGTCCACCGGGGGCACCGCCAAGACCTTGCGGGAAGGAGGGGTCCCGGTGATCGAGGTCTCGGACTTCACCGGCTTTCCGGAGATGCTGGATGGCCGGGTCAAGACCCTGCACCCCAAGGTGCATGCCGGCATCCTGGCCCGCCGGGATCTCGCCAGCCACCTGGAGCAGATGCAGAAGCAAAACCTCGGCTTCATCGACCTGGTAGTGGTGAATCTCTACCAATTCGAGCGTGCCGTCGCCACACCCGGCTGCACCCTGGAGGACGCCATCGAAAACATCGACATCGGCGGCCCCACCATGCTCAGGGCCGCGGCCAAGAATTACCAGGGGGTCACGGTGGTGGTGGACCCGGCGGATTACGCGGCTGTGATGCAAGAAATGAAGCTCAACCAGGGAGCCACCAACCTAAGCACCCGCTTCGCTCTGGCCCGCAAAGTCTTTAAGCTCACCCACGAATACGACGGCGCCATCTATCACTACCTGAAAGATAAGGCGCCGGCCTGCTGACATGAACCCCGCGGTTACCCTGAGCCGGGGCCGCCGCCTGGACCTGGGCCGACCCGATTACTACCAGGACCTGCTTGGTGGCATCGTAGAGGAAATCCTCCTCGAATTGGCAGAGTTGGAAAAGATCAACCTGGAATCCCTGGCGCCGGAGGATTTCGACCAGGTGGCGGGAATTACCCAGATCCGCCTGCTCAATGAACTCTATTACTGCCTGGGGCAGCTTAGGGCTCAGGGAGCATGCCTGGAGGTGAAACAGGCCATCCAGGACCTGCGGGATTACTGGAACCGTTACATCGACAATAGCCAGCGCCCCGCGGCCCTGAAATTCCAGGGGGACCCCAAGGAAAGTCAGGTGCAGTGAAGGCAGGGGTCAGGGATCAGGGGCCAGGGGTCAGTAGGGCGGGAATCAGTGGCACAGGTTTCAAACCTGTGCCACCAAGCGCAACCCGCCATTAACCACAGGGGTCAGGGATCAGTTGGTGGCACAGGCTTCCAGCCTTTGCGGGTTTTGGGTAAAACGCCGGGGAAAAGTGGAAGGGGGAAGAGGAAGAAAAAAGTCTAAAATGAAAAAATTCTAAAGGCGGGATGCGCTCCGCTTTCCCGCCCCCCACGAGCTGCTCGGTGGCATCGTGAGGGAAATTCTCCTCGAATTAGCGGAGTTGGAAAAGAGGAGTAAGGAATGACTGCTCTATCGAACAAGAGGTCCTTTCTGGCTTTCCGGTTTGCCTGGATTCGGTATCGATTGTTCCTCAAGCGAGTTGTCTTTTTTGCAGCTATCGGATTAGTTTTCTTTTGCTTGGCACTATGTCAACACTGGTTTTTTCATGAACAAATTTACAGCACCGCATCTCAGGAACTTGCCTCTTGGGCTGTGCAAATTGCCGATGAGATAGCCTACAAGACCAAGTGGGATCTCAATGGCTACCGTAACGCACAGCCAATTGTGCCAAGTTGGTTCGTTGTGACTGAGGATGGTTTCGTCATCGATATTGAGGGGTTTATACCTGACCTGTTTGGCAAGGCGGAGCCGGTTGATGATTCGATCTTCAATTCTCCGAAGACGGTTCTGACACCCACCGGTGAAACTTGGCGCGTGTTCGGCAGAAGGGTAAGTGGTGGGGCGGTAATAGTTGGCATCTACTCACCCGATGAAATGAAAATTGTCGATGCAATGCTGCTGAAGAATGCAGCAAAGTTTGGCACCACGATCAAAGAGGCGACATCCATTAAAACGCGAGAAATTGACTATGATGTGGATTATGCTGTGGTGACTAATGACGGCGAAATTAAATATGCAATCGGAGGCGTGCCTCTAAACATAAACCCGCACTCGCTTCTGCATCTCTCCGAGGGAACTACACCTTTCATTAGCAACGGCAAACCTTATCTCTTATACTCTAAACCCTTGCTTAACTCCGCGAATCAGCGCGTTGGTATGGTGATAGTACCAAAAGACATGAGTTTGGAGCAACGAGCACTACAAATTCAGGACAGATTCAACTATATTGTGGTGGGTGTAGCAGGAATATTGATCACAGTAGCGTTTTGCTTTTTCATAGGACGAGAATTGCTGAATCGGGCGAATAAAATCACAGTCCAAGAAGCGCTAAAGTCCGGTGAGAGTCTAAAAGTCGAGTTTAAGAGCACATTCCAATGGGATGTAAATCTGGGACAGCCAAGAGATGAAAGGATGTTGGACACGCTTAAATCTATCGCTGGTTTTCTAAATACTAAAGGCGGTACCTTGTTTATAGGAGTAGAAGAAAACAGAGCCGGGCCATTGAACGTATGTGGCATCAACGAAGATCTCAAACTCAATGGAGGTTCCAAAGATAGACTTCAACGCAAGTTGCGTGACTTGATTACCGAACGAATCGGGGCTAAGTTTTCCCCCTTCATCGAAGAAAAATTTGAAGAAGAGGCCGGGCAACTCTGCTGGGTTGTTTTTGTTACGGCTGCGCCAGAGCCAGCTTTCGTGCGATGGAAGAAAGATAAGAAGTTTTACGTACGTCAGGGACCCAGGACGAGCGACTTGGATAAAGAAAACACGTGGCACTATATCAAAAACAGATGGGGTTAAGATGAAAGAAGCGCAGGTAGCCCGTAGGGCCGGGAAAGCGAACCGCATCCCGCCATCAACCTCTCTTCCCTTCTCCCTAAATTTTAGCCAGCAACAATTCAGGACTCATAGGGCGGGAATCGGTAGCACAGGTTTCAAACCTGTGCCACCAAGCGCATCCCACCTTTAACCACTGACCCCTGACCCCTGACCTTCCCCTATCTTTTAAGGCCGCAACAATTCCGCTATCCGGTAATGGAGGCCGATGTCCCGGCGCAGGTCCAGGCGGTTGCCCGCCGGGTTCTCCCGGGGCCTGACCCGGATCTTGCCGAGATCGAAGGCGTTGAGCAATTTCTGCCGCAAGGTTTCCACCGCCTGGCCCCGGAGCTGGCCTTCCTTGACGGTGGCGTTGGCCACCAGGTAAGCCACCCGGGAGCCGTCGGATTTGAACACGCCCTCGTCGCAATCCATGGCGGAAGGGATCACGGTGATCTTCTTTTTGTCGAAATAATCGCCATCGACCTCCAGGGCCTCCCCTTTGGTCAGGGACCAGGGGTAGCCCTTCTGCTGTTTGGGGCCGCCGGGGCCGGTGACCAGGGCCAGGCACAGGGATATCTGGTCGCTCCTGACCTCCGGGGCCACCTCGTTGAGCCTGCCCTCCACCATGGCCCTAAGCAGAGGCCCCAGGTTGCGCAGCCGTTTGGCGATGGGCTGGAACTCCGGCTCCCCCGGGCGGATATTGATTTCGCTCACCTGGATGGCGGAGGGGGTAAAGTCCCGTCCGAAGGAGGCGAAACACCCCGGGTAGAGGACGCACTGCCTTAGTAAGCCCCGCTCCCGCATCTTGGCGATCAGGGGACGGGCGATGGTCTCTTCCGCCAGGGCCAGCAGTTCCGGAGATTCCAGGGGGTGGGGCGAGATGGAGCCCATGCCGCCGGTGATGGGGTTCTCCAGCCCCGGCGGGCCGGCGAAACGCTCGGGATAGTCCATGGCCGTGGGCAGGAACCGGTGATGGCCGTCTTTATCCACCAGGATGGTGAAGCTGATTTCCACCCCGGCCAGGCGGGACTCGATGAGCAAAGGCCATTGGGCATGTTTCCCGAACTCCTTCCGGTAGGCGTCCCGGTAATCGTTGAGCAGCAGCTCATAGACCTCCCGGATTTCCCAGGTACTGCCGATGATGCGGGCCCCCTTGCCGCCGGCGGCGTAGGGATACTTCAGGACCGCGCCGCCGAATTCGTGCAGGTATTCGAGGCAGGTTCCCAAAACGGAACGGTAATCCCGGGCGTCGGCCTCCGCCCAGGCCGGGGCCACCGGGATGCCTGCCTCCCGGCACAGGCGTTTGCAGGCGATCTTGTCCGCCTCCACGAAGGCGGCTTCCCGGCTCAGGCCGATGATCCGGGCGCCAAAGCCGGCCGCGGCCACCAGGTCCACCAGGCCCTCGAAGAGCAGGGACTCGGGCATGACCAGGGCGGCGTCCAGGGCTCCTTCCCGGAAGGCCCGGATCAGCACCTCGGCATAGGCCGGGGCGGCATGGTCAGCCACCGGCAGGAAATCGACCGGCCAGCCGACTCCCTTGGCCCACTCCGGCATGGCCGGGGTGCCCCGCACCACCAGCCCCCGGTAGTCGCCGGGATAGAGCTCGCTGGTGGCCCGGCTGGTCTCCAGGGCAGCCAGCAAGGTGCGGCCGTCAGTGCCCACAAAGCCGATTTTCCATGGATTCATGCCCATTTCCTTTCCCGGGGAGGACCTATAAAAAAATTTGGAACCTCAATATAGCATCAAGGCTCTCCCAAATCCATGGAAGTTTGCGGCGGCTGGGCGAGGCCGGAAGGTAAGGAAAAAGGCAAAAGGCAAAAGGTAAAAGTTTTGCCTTTTTACTTTTTACTTTTTACTTTTGCCTTCAGGTGGCGGCGCCTGCCCCACCCTTTGAGCCTTCCAAGGCAAATCCTTTTTCGTGGCACAGCTTCAGGCAGGCATCCACTACCTCGCCATCGTAGAGCACGCCCCGGTTTTTGGAGATTTCCGCCAGGGCGGCGCTCAAATCCAGGGGGGGACGGCTAGGCCGCTGGGAACTCATGCCTTCCAACACCTCGACCACCGCCAGGATCCTGGCCTCCAAAATCGCCATAGGCTCCTTCAGCCCCGGGGGATACCCCGAACCGTTAGCCCTTTCATGGTGCTGGAAGACCATTTGGGAAAGGGGCCTGGGAAATTCGACGGTATTCAAGATCTCAAAAAATGCCTGACAATGAACCTTAATCAAGCTCATTTCCATGGCGGTCAGCGCTCCCGGTTTGGTCAGGCTGGCGACTGGAACCCCCATCCTGCCGATATCGTGGACAAAGGCGGCCAGGCGCAGGACCTCGATCCGCTCTTCCGGGAGCCCCATTTCCCTGGCGATGGCGCAGGCCAGGTCGCCGACGCGATTCTGGCGGGCGGCGGTATAGGGATCTCTCTGTTCCAGGGTGGAGACCAGGGCCGATTCCGTGTTCTCAATCAGGTTTTTGAGCCTGGCCAGGCTATGTTGAAGATGCCACAGAATTTCCTTTTCTTTCTGGATCCGCCAAAGCTTGGCCCTCAATTCCCCCAGGGAGAAGGGCTTGGCAATGAAGTCGCTGGCCCCGGCATTAATGGTGTCATGGTAGGAATATTCCCGGGCATAACCGGTCATCATAATGAAGGGTACCTGGGGATAAGACTGGTGAGCCTCCTGCATCAAGGCCACCCCATCCATGCCCTTCATCTTAATGTCGCTGACCACCAGATCGACCCGCTCCTGAGCCAGAATTTCCAAGGCTGCCAGGGCATCGGCGGCGCCCTTGCCGTCATAGTGGATCAGCTCCAGATAGTTCAAGAGAACCCTGCGGTACTGGTCATCGTCATCGACGACCAGGACGGACGGCAGGATATCCGGGTAGGGAGGGGCCCCATCCGGGCGGCTGGGGATCTGGAGCAGCTCCATTCCAGGCTGCTGGGGCGATAACCCTGCGATCGACTCATTCATCCGTGTCTCCTTTGGCCGGCGGCGGGTTCGCTGCCGCCTCCCGGCTCGTGGCTTAGAACCTGACCTTTTTGGGCAGGCCGAGTTTTGGCAATTGCTTCCGGTGGTTCGGGAAAACCTTTAAAAAAGAAATCACTTTGATCCCCCTGCTCAGTAAGGGAGAAATTTTAGGGCCGCGATGCATTAAATATCGGAACTGTCAGATAATTCCGTTAGCAAATTCCCGAAACCAGATAGCGGCGCGGCCAACCCCTTGCCAGGTATTAATCCAAGGATCATGCCAGGGTGGTCCTTAAAAATAAATCCTGCAATTACCGATGGTTATCCTCAATGGAGCAGGAGCCGGAACCGCGGCCGGAGGTGTGAAGGCTTGAGATTTTCTTGGGAAATGAAAAGAATTCTTTAAGGATAAGAAAAACTGGGCAGTCCGCGGCGGCCGGCGGCAGGAAGGCCGGCCGCCCCCGGCAAATCCACCGGGACACTGCTCCGTCCTGGCCCGGCCGGCACGAATAGTAATAGCCGATATTTAGCAGTTCTTTGCTGTTCACCTGCCGGGGAGAAGTGAAAAGGTCAATGGAGTGGCTGATCAAGCGCTTAATCAAAGTGGGGGCCAGAGGTTCTTACCATGCCAGGGTGCATATCGCCACCCTTTCCGCTTTCGCACATTTACGAACGGTACTGGCCTGGGTTTCAGAGGACTACGCCTCACCCAGAATCTCCGAACCAAGGGGCTGATATGTTCAAAATCTTTGTAAAAAAAGGATATTGACGGAAACTTGTGCTACCTTTCATTTAGCGAACACTTGTGCTAAAAAAGAGGAACTTCACCAGGGCCGAACTCCGGATGGAAAGTTCAAAAAGCTATATGCAACCAGGGATGCCAAGGCTCGGGCATAATCTCAGATAAAGAGGGTGAGCAGCGCTGCGGCATCGGTCGCAACGCCCGAGGAGACGTACATGGACAGGCATGCGGATGTGAAGGGCGGCGCGGCTGCCGGGCCGGTCACTGCCAGTCTCGCCGCCTACGTGGCCGGTGCCGCGCCCGGGGCCCTACCGGAGGCGGTGCGCAAGGAGGCGGCGCGCACCTTTCTCAACTGGGTGGGCTGCGCCGTGGGCGGCGCCCGCCACGAGACAGTGGATATTGCGCTCGCAGCCCTCAGCCCCTTCTCAGGCCCGGCGGAAGCGAGCGTGCTGGGGCGGGCTGAGCGGCTCGACCCGCTGCATGCCTCGCTGATCAACGGCATCAGCTCGCATGTCCTCGATTTTGACGACACGCACCTGCGCACGGTGATTCATCCGGGGGGGCCCGTTGCCAGCGCGCTGCTCGCCTTCGCCGAGCACCGGAAGATCAGCGGGCCGGATTTCGTCAACGCGCTGGTGCTCGGCGTGGAGGTGGAGTGCCGGATCGGCAATGCCGTGTTCCCGGCGCATTACGATGTCGGCTGGCACATCACGGGCACCACCGGCGTATTCGGGGCCGCGGCGGCGATCGGCCGGGTGCTCGGCCTCGATGCCGAGCGGATGGCCTGGGCCTTTGGCATCGCCGCCACCCAGCCGGTAGGGCTCCTCGAGATGGTGGGCACCATGACGAAGAGCTTCCATCCCGGGCGCGCTGCCCAGAACGGCATGACCGGAGCCCTGCTGGCGGCGCGTGGCTTTACGAGCTCGCCGCGGGCGCTGGAGGCGAAGCGCGGCTGGGCCTCTGTGCTCAGCGCCGGGCGCGACTATGCCGAGATCACCGAAGGCCTCGGGGAGCACTACGAGATTCTCGCCAACACCTACAAGCCCTTCGCCTGCGGCATCGTGATCCACCCGGTGATCGACGCCTGTGTGCAGTTGCGCAACCAGGACGGCATCGAGGCCTCGGCGATCCGGGCCGTGGCACTGCGCGTGCATCCGCTGGTGCTGGTGCTTACCGGCAAAACCGAGCCGCGGACCGGGCTGGAAAGCAAGTTCAGCGTGTTCCACGCGGCCGCCATCGCACTCATTGAGGGCGGCGGCGGCAAGCGGCAGTTCAGCGACCGGGCGGTGCTCGATCCCACGGTCGTCGATCTTCGCCGGCGCGTGACCGCCACGATCGACCCGTCGCTGGCGCCGGATGCTGCGCAGGTCACGCTCACGCTCGCCGACGGACGGGTGGTGAAACGGCACGTGGAGCACGCCATCGGCAGCATGGCGCGGCCGATGACTGATGCCGATCTCGAAGCGAAATTCATCGACCTCGCCGAGGAAAGCCTCGGCAAGTCCGGAACCAGGAAACTGCTCGATCTTTGCTGGAGCATCGGCACGCTCGACGAAACGGCGGCGGTCGCGGCGGCGGCGCGGACCTAGCAGCCGGGCCTCCTCCCCAGCGGACGCGGACAACCAGAAACGGGTGGCACCTTGGGACAGCAAATCGACGACAATAAGGTTCTCCGGCAGCCGATCCTGGCCAGGATCGACCGGCTGCCGCCCTCGCGCTACCTCCTGGGCCTGGTCGCCCGTATCGCCTCGGGCGGCTGGTTCGAGTTCTACGAACTTTTCATGCCCGGGTTCATCTCCATCGGCCTGGTGAAATCCGGGATCTACACACTGGCCGGAGGCAGCCTGTTCGACTCGCACCGGTTCGCAAGCTTCCTCGCCTCCTTCTTCCTCGGCATGTTCCTCAGCACCGCCTTGTTCGGTTTTGTGTCGGACCGGCTGGGGCGGCGGGTGATCTTCGTGTGGTCGATGGTGGTCTACTCGGTGGCCCAATTCGTGATCGCCTTCCTGAGCGACCCGCTGGCGATAGATGTGGCGCGGTTGGTCGCCGGATTTGCGGTCGGCATGCAGCTCATCAACAACGACAGCTTTATCAGCGAGCTGGTCCCGCGCGCGACGCGCGGGCGCTACATGACGGCGGCCTACATCTTCATCCTCACGGCGATCCCGGTCTCCTCCTTTCTGGCGGCTGCCCTCGTGCCCCACGCGCCGTTCGGCATCGACGGCTGGCGGATCGTGGTGGCGATCGGCGCCTTGAGCGGGATCATCGTGTTCTTCGTCCAGCGCGGCCTGCCGGAATCGCCGCGCTGGCTCGAGGTCCATGGCCGCTACAACGAGGCCGATGCAGTGGTCTCCAATATCGAGGTCCGCGTGATCGCCTAGCACGGCAAGCCGCTGCCGCCGCCGAGCGCGGATGTCCCCGATGCGGCGGCAGCGACCGGGCGCTGGGTGGAGATGTTCTCGCGCTTCTACCTGCCGCGCACGATCATCATGTCGATCTTCCAGTTCTCGCAGACCATCGCGGTATTTGGCTTCACCGCTTTCGTGCCGATCCTGCTCGTGAAACGGGGTTTCACCGTCGTCCATTCGCTCACGTACACGGCGATGATCGTGCTGCTGGCGCCGGTGGGGGGGGCCTGCGGCAGCTTCTTCGCAGAGCGCATCGAGCGGAAATGGCAGCTCGTCGGCTGCGCCCTCCTGATCGGGGCGAGCGGCACGGTGTTTGCCAACGCCCATAGCGTCGCCACGGTGATGATCAGCGGTGCCTTGATCGCACTCGGCAACAACTGGATGATTTCGATCTTCCACCCTTACGCGGCCGAGCTCTTTCCAACCCGGATCCGGGCACGCGCCGTGGGCTTCACCTTTTGCTGGAGCCGCGTGAGCTCGATCTTCGTCGGCTACTGGGTGCTCGATCTCCTGGGCGCTTTTGGGCAGGGGGCCGTGTTCGCGATGATCGCCGCCGCCATGTTGTCAATCATCGTCGCCATCGGGGTCTTCGGCCCGGCTACCAACGGCCGGAGCCTCGAAGTTCTCTCACCGTAAATTTTCAGGGGGCCTGTTGATTGGAGAATTCGGTGATGAAGATCGGGGTTCTGGACGGCGACGATATCGGCCCTGAGGTGGTGCCCGAGGCGGTGAAGGTGATGGCCGCGGCAGCCACTGCGACCGGCCTCGCGGTCGAGTGGGTGCCGCTCCCCATCGGCAGGCGGGCGCTCGATACGCTGGGAACCACGCTGCCGGCGGATACGCTCGATCGGCTCGAGAAGCTGGACGGCTGGATCCTCGGACCCATCGGCCATCAGGCTTATCCGAAGGTGCCCGAGGCGATCAATCCGCACCCGATCCTGCGCAAGCATTTCGACCTCTTTGCCAATATCCGCCCGGTGCGGTCATATCCGACGCTGCCTTCCGTGCATCAGGGCGTCGACCTCGTGATCGTGCGGGAGAACAACGAAGGGTTCCAGCCGGACCGGAACGTGGTGGCGGGCTGCGGGGAATTCCGTCCGACCCAGGACGTGACGATCTCGGTCAGGGTGATCACGCGCGCCGGCTCGTCGAAGGTCGCTCGTGCCGCCTTCGAGCTGGCGCGCGCCCGTCGGCAGCACCTGACCGCGGTGCACAAGGATACGGTGTTCAAGCTCGGCTGCGGCATGTTCGTCGAGGAATGCCGCAAGCTCGCAGCCGAGTTCCCGGAGGTGGCGTTAGACGAGGCGATCGTCGATACCTTCGCCATGCGGCTCGTGATGACGCCGCAGCGCTACGACGTGGTGGTGACCACCAACATGTTCGGCGACATCTTGACCGACGAAGCGGCAGGGCTGGTGGGTGGGCTCGGCCTGGCACCCGGCCTCTGCGCCGGGCCCCGGCAGGCGATGGCGCAGGCGACCCACGGCTCGGCGCCGGACATCGCCGGGCGCAATATCGCCAACCCCTATGCGATGATCATGTCGGGCAGGATGCTGCTGGATTGGCTCGGCCGGCGCACCGCCAATGATGCGGCCATCGGGGCCGCCCTGCTCATCGAGCGGGCGATGGAAGCTGTAATCACCGAGGGGCGGGCGCTGACACCCGATCTGGGTGGCACCGCCGGTACCACGGCGATGGGCGATGCAGTCGCCGAGGCGGTCGCCAAACTGGCAGGAGGCGCGGCGCGGTAGGCGGCCCACGCCTCGGGAACGCCTTCGCCCCCCGTCTGGCCTCAGGATAACCCCAGACAGGACGCCGCCAGGATGAGCCGATGTCCGGCTCCATGGGCCGCCGGCCGGGATTCCCGGAAGCCCCGGTCCCGCACCGGCTCCATTCCATCGGGCCAGCATGAGCAAACCGGCCGTCAGTTGCTTGATCTGTCCCCGAAGTTCCTCCCTTGGCTGCTCACCTTCATAAGTGAGCGCTTACCCTTTCCCGTCCGTTTTTTCCTTAAGGAGCCGGGACCACGCAATAATCCAGGTCAGCGCCCTGATAGCAGGCCTGATAATAGTTGGTGCCGTCATAGTAGTAGGTCTGACCCCCATATACCTGGGGGTTGGCGCCGGAGGGCAAAGCCTCCAGAATTGTGCCAATCGCCAAGGCGGCGATAATCGCGGCGGCGAGTCCCCCCCCGCCATAATACTCCGGACCATAATAGGGGCCCCAGGCTCCACCAGGATAGCCCCCATAGTAACCATGGCGTCCTTTAACAGCCGCGCCGCCATAGTATCCATGGGCGACATAACCGCCCCGAGGACCTCGGACCGCGGCGCCGCCCCGGGGGGCCACCGCCGCC
>JBAVAG010000108.1:0-20353 GCA_049585595.1 Desulfobaccales bacterium | reverse complement strand
GGGCTGCCCATGGCCGCCGCCCTGCCCGCGGCCGTGGCGGGAGTGACGCTCATAGCCTGGTGGGTCGAGGTCCTGGGCCTCCGGCCAGCCCGCTCCCAGAGCCACCTGGTGCTGACCGTCCTGACCATCGGCCTCTCCATCATCCTGCGGGGAGGCATGGAGCTCATCTGGGGCAAAAACCGCATGGCCGTGCCGTCGCTGTCGGGAGAAGAGCCGGTCCGTTGGCTCGGCGCCACGATCCTCCCACAAACCTTATGGATTCTGGCGCTCACTGCTGTGGCCATCGTAGCCCTGGTTCTCTTCTTCCGGAAGACCTCCCTGGGTTTGGCCATGCGGGGAGTGGCGGCCAATCCTGAAGCCGCGGCGGTGGTGGGCCTTAAGGTCGGGCAGGTCAAGGCCCTGAGCTTTGCCCTGGCCGGCGCCCTGGGAGGGCTGGCCGGTTGCCTGGTGACCCCCATCACCACCTTGAGCTACGACGTGGGGGTGCTCCTGGGACTCAAGGGATTCGCCGCCGCCATCCTGGGCGGGTTCGGCTCCTTCCCCGGGGCAATTGCGGGGGGGCTGCTCCTGGGGCTCCTGGAAAGCCTGGGCGCCGCCTATATCAGCAGCGCCTATAAGGACGTTATCGCCTTTGTCGTGCTCCTATTGGTCCTGTTCATCCGCCCCCGGGGTCTCATGGGGGGAGAGGCCTAACCGGCACTTTAAATGGGATAACCCATCACTTTTGGCCACAAGCCGGGGGCCGAGACGCCGGGAAGGATTCGTAACCAAGCAAGCTTCCCATTGATATGCGTGTTTAACCTAAGGATTGACGCGGAACTATGGCTACAGAGCAGAACCCCGAACGCATCCTCATGGGCAACGAAGCCATCGCCCGGGGGCTTATCGAGGCCGGCGTCACCCTTGTGGCCTCCTATCCCGGCACCCCGGCTTCCGAGATCCTCTCCGCGGTGGTGGCCTTTACCAAGGAGGCGGGCGCGCCCTTACACGCCGAGTGGTCGCTAAACGAAAAGGTGGCCTATGAAGTGGCCCTGGCCAATTCCTACACCGGCCGCCGCTCCGCGGTCTCCATGAAGCAGGTGGGCCTCAACGTGGCCTCCGACCCCTTTATGCGCTCCGCTTACCTGGGCGTCAAGGGTGGCCTGGTGGTCATCTCGGCCGACGATCCCGGCCCCCACAGTTCCCAGACGGAGCAGGACAGCCGTTTCTTTGCCATGTTCGCCAAGGTGCCAGTATTGGACCCCAGCAGCCCCCGGGAAGCCAAAGAAATGATTCACCGGGCTTTTGAGATCTCTGAAAAATACGAGCTGCCGGTGATGCTCCGCCCCACCACCCGGGTCTGCCACGCCCGTCAGAATGTGCCCTTGGCCGCGCCCGCGGCCCTGGCGCGGCCGGCCCGCTTCGAGAAGAATCCCCGGCGCTGGTGCGCCACTCCCCAACACCTGCGGGAACTGCACCGTCTCCTCAATGAAAAAATCCGGCAGCTCGCCGCCGCAGAAGAGTCTGCCCCCATCCTGACGCCCGGGGACGGGTCGCACGCCGGAACTTGCCTCATCGCTGCGGGCGTCGCCTTCGCCCATGCCTGGGATGTCCTCATGGAGATGGGGCTCTTGGGCCGCATCGATTGCTATCAGGTTACCCTGCCCTATCCCCTCAACCGGGGCTTTATCCAGCAGATTGCCTCCAGTTACCAAAAAGTCCTGGTCCTGGAGGAGACCTATCCGGTCATCGAAACCCAATTGGCGTGCGCCGCGGTCCAGGGAAGGGGCTCTCAAGCCGTACCTAATGAGGGGGAACTCACTCCCGAAGTCATCCAGGCAGTCATCAAGCGCGCCCTTTCCCTGCCGCCCGGTCCGGCCCCGGACGGCCCCCAGGAAGAACTCACCCGGCCGACTTTATGCGCCGGGTGCGCCCACCGGGCCGCCTTCTATGCCATCCGGGAGACCTTTCCCCACGGCATCTTCCCCAGCGACATCGGCTGCTACACCCTGGGGATGAACCTGGGAGCGGTGGACACCTGCCATTGCATGGGCGCCGGCATCAGCCAGGCCGCCGGCTTCTACCACGCCTACGCCGCGGCTGGCGGCGACCTGCCCACCATCGTGGCCACCATCGGGGACTCCACCTTTTTCCACGCCGGCATCCCGGCCTTGATTAACGCCGTGTTCCAGCGGGCCCGCTTTATCCTGGTCATCCTGGACAACGCCACCACCGCCATGACCGGCCACCAGCCCACCCCGGAGCTCGGCCTCACTGCCAGGGGCGAGCCGGCGCCCAAGGTTTTCATCGCCGACCTGGTGCGAGCCGGCGGCGTCAGCTTCCTGCGGGAGTGCGACCCTTACGACCTCAAGGCCTTCGCCTTCCATTTAAAAGACGCGGACAAGTATTGCCGCAGCGAAGCCGGCGGGGTGGCGGTGCTCATTGCCCGGCATCCCTGCCTCCTGGACAAGGACGCCAGAAAAACCCAGCCGGCTTACGAGATGTGCGTCACCGAGGATTGCACCGGTTGCCGGCACTGCCTGGACGATTTTGAATGTCCCGGCCTGGCCCTGAACGAGGCCACCGACCAGGTGGTCATCGACGGCGAGCGCTGCAGCGGTTGCGGCTTCTGCGTCCACGTCTGCCCGGCCGGGTCCATCACGGCTTCCCCCAGGGAGCGGCCATGAAACAGCAGATCATCGTCAGCGGCCTGGGAGGACAGGGCGCCCTCACCCTCACCCGCCTGCTGGCGGAAGCCGCCTTTGCCGCCCACCTTCCGGTCTTGACTTCCGAGACCCACGGCATGGCCCAACGGGGCGGCACCGTCATCTCCATGGTCAAGGTGGGTCCCTTCCGGGGGCCCTTGATTCTGGCCGGCGCCGCGGACGTGGGGCTCTTCCTCACCTTAAAAAACCTGGCCATCCACGGCTTCTACCTGAAACCCGGCGCGGCGCGCCTCGTCAATTCCGGCACTTCAGGCGATTATTGGCACCTCGATGCCCGGATCATGGCGCAGCAACTGGGGGCGCCCGTAGTGGCCAACCTCATCCTCCTGGGGTACGCGGCGGGGCGGGGGGCCTTGTTCTGCGATCCCCCACTCCTGGAAAAAGTCATCACCGACAAGTCCCCGGCCCGTTTCCGGGAATCTAACCTCCGGGCCTTTGGCGAGGGGGTGGAGGCAGCGCAGCTTGCCAATCCTTGAGACCGTCAAGTCCTTCGCCGTTCGCCACCACACCGGCCTGCTGGTCTGTCTCCTGTCACTGGTCCTGGTCCTGACCCCTCTATGGGTCCGCAACCCATACCATCTGGGCATCCTCAACCTCATCGGCCTCTATGTCATTGTGGTCCTGGGGCTGAACCTGTTCATCGGCTATACAGGCCAGATTTCCCTGGGGCACGCCGCCTTCTTCGGCCTGGGGGCTTACGGTTCCGCCATCCTCACCACCACCTATCATTTTCCCCCCTGGCCCGCCATGGCCCTCACCGCCGCGGCCGTGGCCCTAATGGCGCTGATCCTGGGCGTTCCCGCCCTCAGGCTCAGCGGCCATTACCTGGCCATGGCCACCCTGGGTTTTAACTATGTCATCGAGAGCATCCTGGTGCAGTGGGGTGAGCTCACCGGTGGGCCCAGCGGCCTCTCGGGCGTGCCGTCGCTATCCCTTTTCGGGTTCTCGTTCAACAGCGACCTCAGGTTTCACTACCTAATCTGGACCTTTGCCCTGGTGGCCCTGACCTTATGCCTCAATCTGGTGCGCAGCGGGGTGGGGCGGGGTTTGGCCGCCTTGGCCCAAGACGAGGTGGCCGCCGCCTCCTTCGGCGTGGATGTAAAACGGGAAAAAATCCGGGTCTTCATCCTCTCCGCGGTCTTGGCTTCGGTGGCTGGCAGCCTTTACGCCCATTATTTCAACTACGTCAACCCAGACACCTTCAGCATCTTCAAATCCCTGGACCTGGTCATCATGGTGGTGGTGGGGGGCATGGGTTCCATTTGGGGCACCCTCTTCGGGGTGGCCTTCATCACCCTCCTGCCCCATCTGTTGGACTTCCTGCAAACCTACAACGACATCATCCACGGCGTGATCCTGGTCATTATTCTTCTTTTCCTGCCCCAGGGATTCGTTTCGGGGTTGCTGGATCTCATCAAAACCCGTCTGGCCCGCCGCCATCTGGCGGCTGGATAATATATGAAAATTGAGACCTCTGCGGAAACCAACTATGTCATCCTGAGCGAAGCGAAGGATCTCGTATTTCCATTGTATTTATGAGATTCTTTGGTCGCTTCGCTCCCTCAGAATGACAAAAATGGGGACTTTCGCAGAAGTCTCAAATTGTAGGTTATGCACCACGGTGTCTTGGTGGCTAGTATGATTATGGAAGACATCTGGAGCCAGCCGCTCCTCCACATATCCGGGCTCACCAAACATTTCGGCAGTTTGCCGGCCCTGGCGGATGTCTCTTTCCGGGCGGAACGAGGCCAAGTCACCGCCCTCATCGGCCCTAACGGCGCGGGCAAGACCACCCTCCTGAACTGTCTCTCCGGGGTCACCGAACCCGATGCCGGCGCCATCCTCTTCGCGGGCGCCAACCTGGCCGGGGCGCCGGCTCACCGCGTGGCCCGCCTGGGCATCTCCCGCACCTTCCAAAACCTGCGCATTTTCCCGCGCCTTTCCGTTCTGGACAATGTGCTCTGCGGCCTGACCGTCCAGGCCGGGGCCTCCATGCTCCAGGCCCTGCTCCGACCTCCCGGGTTACGTCACCGGGAGCGCCGCCTTAAGCTTACAGCCATGGAGGCCCTGGATACCTTCGGCCTGGCGGACCAGGCCGCCGTGCCCGCGGGGGCGTTGCCCTATGGCGGCAAAAAAAGGGTGGAGATGGCCCGGGCTTTCGTCTCCCAGCCCCTGCTCACCCTTTTGGATGAGCCGGTGGCCGGCCTCAACCCCGATGAGACCGCCCAGATCGCCGGTCTCATCCGCCAACAGCGTCTCTATGGAAACACCATGATCCTGGTGGAACATGACATGGAATTGGTCATGGGGGTCTCGGACCAGGTGGTGGTCCTGGATGGCGGCAGCCGCATCGCCGCGGGGACCCCTGACGAGGTCCGCCACAATCCCTTGGTCCTGGAGGCCTATCTGGGCCGCCTGAGCCTCACCGCCTGAGGTCATCTTAACTTGCGGGATCTGCTCGCACCCTTGGCAAGGCAACTGCCTATTTTAGAAATCTAGTAGAGTGTCTCATTAACCTGCCAAATCCAGCCTTCCAGTCCTGATATTATCTCAAGTTAAGTTAATCAAAGAAGATTTGGGAGCCTAGATTACAACGGCAGATCAGCAAAAACCTTGCCGGACACTACTGACCGCCTCTCCCTTAGAAGACCCGGCCGCGCCGCGCCCCGGGAATCCTCAATTCCCACTGGCATACTGGATACCAGTTTTCGGCACCCTCTATCAAGGCTAAAATGGCCGGCCCGCCCACGCCCTCCCGGTCCCAACGCCGGCGTCAAGAATCTCCCTGTTCAAGTGGCCGGGATTCATATATTATTCTATTAGGTCATGACCGCTACCATTCCTGTTCCCTTGCTCTCGATCGATAACCTGACGGTGCATTACGGCGCCGCCCAAACGCTGTTCGGACTCGATTTGCAGGTGGCCCCGGGCGAGACCGTGGCCCTGGTGGGCGCCAACGGCGCGGGCAAGACCAGCCTGCTCAAGGCCATCATGGGCCTCGTCCCTCCTTCCGGCGGCCGTATCTTCCTGGACGCCCAAGAGGTCACCGGCAAGTCCCCCGCGGCCATGGCCGCCCTGGGAGTGGCCCTTTGCCCCGAGGGCCGGGAGATGTTCGGCGACCTCACCGTCCGGGAGAACCTGGAGCTGGGCGCCCTGGCCTTACGCCTCGGCCGCCCGGAAATGGCCCGCCGCCTGGAGGAAGTCGTGGCCCGCTTCCCCCGTTTGGGGGAGCGGGTTAACCAGCGCACGAATACGCTTTCCGGCGGGGAGCAGCAGCTGGTGGCCCTGGGCCGGGCCCTCATGGCCAAACCCCGGCTCCTGTTGCTGGACGAGCCTTCCCTGGGCCTCGCCCCTATCATCACCGACGGGATTTTCGACATCATCCACCGGCTCACCCGGGCCCACGTGACTATCCTCCTGGTGGAGCAAAACGCCGCCCGGGCCTTGACCGCCTCCGGCTCCGCTTATCTTTTGGCCAACGGCCGCATCGTGGGCCAGGGCCAAAGTGAGGAACTCCTGGTGGACCCGGATCTGCGCCGCGCCTTTCTGGGAGCGGGTTCCGCCCAGAACCCGGCGGCGTCCCGCCTGGGCGCCGCGGGACTCACCAATATCAGACTGGAGAAGCCGAACTTGAGCAAGCAAACCTTTATGCCGCCTTTCCAAACCGTGGAGGACCTTAAGCGCCACCAGCTCGCCGGCCTCAAGTGGACCGTGCGCCACGCCTATGAAGGTTCCAGCTTTTACCGGGATCACCTGGACGCGGCCGGGGTCTCCCCTGACGCTATCCGGGAACTTGCTGACTTGGACAAGATGCCTTTCACCACTGGGGACGACCTGCGGGACGGCTACCCCTTCCCCTTCCGGGCCGTGCCCTTTGAACAGATTGTGCGCATCCACGCCTCCAGCGGCACCACTGGCAAACGCAAGATCCTCTGCTATACCCAAAAAGACGTGGATGACTGGCGCCATTTCTTCGCCCGCTGTTACGAAATGGCCGGCGTCACCCCCCTGGACCGGGTCCAAATCGCGGTGGGCTACGGGGTCTGGACCGCGGGCGCGGGCTTCCAGGCCGGGGCGGAGGAGCTGGGGGCCCTGGCCGTGCCCCTGGGGCCGGGAAACGTGGACATGCACTGCGAATTCCTGGTGGACCTGCAAAACACCGTGCTGTGCTGCACTGCCTCCATGGGCCTGCTCATGGCCGAAGAAGTCAACAAACGGGGCCTCGCCGACCAGATAAACCTCAAAAAGGTCATCTACGGGTCGGAGAGATCGTCCGTCTCCATGCGGCGCAAGATTTCCGAACTCCTGGGCGGGGTGGAGCTCTTCGATATCCCCGGCATGACGGAGCTCTATGGGCCTGGCACCGGCATCGAATGCCCCCACCACGACTGCATCCACTACTGGGCCGACTACTATATCCTGGAGATCCTGGACCCCGACACCTTGCAGCCGGTGCCCGCAGGCGAGTGGGGCGAAATGGTGGTTACCACCCTGGCGAAGGAGGCCGCGCCCCTGATCCGCTACCGCACCCGGGACATCACCCGCATCATCCCGGGGCCGTGCACCTGCGGCGCGGTTCTGCCCCGGCACTCCCGCATCCGGGGGCGCACCGACGACATGTTCAAGTTCCGGGCGGTGAATATCTATCCCTCCAGCATTGACAGCATCCTCTCGGAGATACCGGGTTTGGGCTCCGAGTACCAGATCCACCTGACCCGGGGAGAATCCGGACGGGACCATATGCACTTGAAAGTGGAGCGGGGCGAGGGCGTGGAGCCGGGACGGGCCGACGAGTTGGGTCGGGAGGTCCTTTATATCATCCGGCACAAGCTGATGGTCACCCCGGAGGTGGAAGTGGTGTCTTACGGCTCCCTGCCGCGCTCGGAGCGTAAGAGCCAGCGCCTCTTTGATACCCGGGACCCCGATTCGGTGATTTGATCTTCACCATAAGGCACCAAGGGCGCCAAGCTGATCTAAGGATGTTAATACCAACCATGAGAGCAGCCAGTAGTCAGCAGCCAGTAGCGCCGCCGCCCTCGGCGGCGTGTAGGGTGGGCAGTGCCCACCAGTGGCAGTGATCAGTGGCCAAGGGCCAGTAAAGGCAAAGTGAATACGGCACTGGCTACTGACTACTGACCACTGGCTACTGGCTAGATTGCTTACAAATCCAAGGAGGAAAAGGTTTCATGAAGAAGAGACTGGCAAGGATTTTCCTGGCTGCGGCTTTGCTTTGCCTTGCGCCCCTGTGGGGCCAGGCCGCGGAGCCCATCAAACTCGGCGCCTTCTTCGCCCTCTCCGGGGCCACCGCCAACGTCGGCACCCCCACCAAGCTGGTGGCCGAGATGGTGGTGGACCAAATTAACAAGGCAGGCGGCATCAACGGCCGGCCCATCGAGTTGATCATCGCCGACACCGAGAGCGACCCGGCCAAGGCAGCCACCATCGCCAAGAAATTCATCTTCACCGACAAAGTGGCGGCCATCATCGGGCCCACCTCCACCGCTGAAGGGATGAACGTCAAGAAGATCGTGGAGGAGGCCGGCATGCCCATCTTCATGACCGTGGGCGGCGATCCGGTCATCATGGGGGGGAAGTTCGGGCCTTTCAATTATGTCTTCAAGTCGCCCCAGCGCTCCTCCACCGCGGTGAAGAAGCTTCTTGGCTATCTGAAGGATAAGAAGCTGACCAAAGTCGGTCTGCTCACCGCCTCCGACCTCTTCGGCAAGGACGGCCTGGGCTGGCTGGAGAAGCTGGCGCCGGATTTCGGCATCACTTACGTGGCCCAGGAGTCCTTCGGCAACAGCGACACCGATATGACCGCGCAATTGACCAAGATCAAAAACGCCGATCCTCAGGCCATTGTGGTCTGGACCATCGGCCCCGCCGGAGCCATCGTGGCCAAGAACAAAGCCCAATTGGGCATCAAACTGCCCCTGTTCCAATGCCACGGCCAGCCCGATCCCAAGTACATCGAACTGGCCGGCAAGGCTTCCGAAGGCGACCGCATGCCTGCCACCAAGTTAATGGTTGCGGCCCAGTTGCCCGACTCGGACCCCCAGAAAAAGGTGATCCAGGAATTCATCCATCTCTATACGGACGTCTATCATTACGACCGACAGTTCCCCATCAACACCCACTCCGGATATGCCTGGGACGCCATCTATATCGTGGCCAATGCCATGAAAAAGGCGGGGACCGACCCCAAGGCCCTGAGAGACGCCATTGAACAGACCAAGGGCTATGTGGGGGTTTCCGGGATCTATAATCTGACTCCCGAAGATCACAACGGCCTGGGCGTCGATTCCATGGTCATGATCCAGGTGCAGGACGGCAAGTTTGTCCTGGCGGAATAACCGTGGCCTTAGGGGCTGAAACGGCCTGGGCCGGGGGCCTGGTGGGAAGCGAGGCCCCGCTTGGCGATGCAGGTCACTATAATTGGATAATTGGATATTTCTCCGACCGAAACCAAGCAAGAAGGACGAATTGCGGGCGGCCTATTGCCAATTTCGGAAAATAGCCAAGGCCAAGAGTGGAAAAAATCGTGGATTATGATCGGTCCTGATAGAGGAAATAGAGAGACAAAATGGGCAAGTGAGCCGGTTACTTGGTATCCTCCAGGTGCTGTAGGATTAAAGGATAGACATCCACTGCTGCATTCTTGCCAAAGATACAATCAATATGGCCGTAGTGGGGAATGACATAGCGATGATATAAGTCGTCGCCATTCTTCTCCCGCAACCAATTATAAGTAAGTTCGGTGCTCACGGGCAAAAAGACCTGATTTTCCGCCCCATGAATAAAAGTTATGGGGATGGCCAGGCGTTCCACCCGGGGAAGGTAAAGATCGGTCCCGTCAGCCCTGACCAGATGGCCCCGGCGGGTCATCAGGGCCAAATGCTCAAAGGCCCTGATATTGGCCACCCCAAACATTTCATGCAGAGTTTCATGAGTGGCGGCGTTCAGTTGCTCATGCTCATATAGGAGACCATACATAAAGGTAATCCGATGGCACACGGCGCTCTGGCAGCGTTCCTCTGCGGCCACGGGATAAAGCTGCAGGAACTTGTCATAGAGTCGTTCACGCCAGTCGGCATGGGTATCTACATAAGCGCTCAGAGATTCCACTCCCAGCGCTTCCAATAAATCAGGCAGATGTAACCCCGTTTTGAGCCGGGTAGGGGTGGGCACTACCATATGGGCGGCAATCTGGGAGCAGACTGCAGAACGCACACCTTTGAGTCCGGCGAGCATGGCCATGAAAAAGGTGGTGGAGCCGAAACAGTGGACCATCATCTGCACGGCGGGGGCACCGGTGAATTCCCGTACCATCGCCACCGCTGCCGGGTAGTCATAGGTGGCGATATCGTCGGCCGTAAACTGGATCGCCGCAGCCGACAGATCGATGCTGGCCCGGTAGTCCAGCAGCCAGACGTCATAACCGTGGGCCCAGAGATATTCCAGCAAATTAGTGTCGATGGTGTCGAGAGAAAAGATAGTGCTGGATACTCCCAGTCCATGGGACAGTATAACCGGACCTTTACTGCCTCCCTGATAGCGGGTCAGTTTAAGCTGCACCCCATCTTGAGTGGAGAAAAAATGCACCTGAGGGGCCCCCACCCGCAGGGGCCTTTTCTTCCGAGGCGGGGCCTCTGGGTTGAAGACATTAGGTTTGGCGAAAATGCCGCCATACGTGTCAAACAACACCCCGGCAAAGAAGTGCCCAAATTGGGCCAGGGCCTCCAACCTTTGGGTGGCAGTCGGCGCATTGGTCACCTGCATGGTAGTGAGTTGTCGCAAGAAATCTTCCGGATAAAAAATCAGAATGCCTTGTCCTAGAATCGGGCTCTGCTTACTGTCTCCATCATAGAGGGTAATGTATAAAGTGGTAGTGTCCGCCCACACATCGTATACAGGATTGTTATGGATCACCTTGAATCCATAAAAGTAATGGGGTTTCCCGTCCGCACTCATTAGTTTCATGCTATACCGCATTTGCCTGGTATCGGGATGCTCCGGATCCTCCACAAAAAGATTAAATTCTCCCTCCGTAACGGTTAATGGCTGGGGTGACAGGATCGGAGCTGTTACGGTGCCCAGCATTCGGGCCCGGTGCTCGGGTTCGGCAAGCATTGCCTCCAGGTCGTCCGAGATGATGGTGAGGGTGAACTCTAAAGATGAGCCGTCTTCCCTGCCTATCTTAGCCCCCTGCCCAAAATCATCCTTCACTTTAGTGGAGAAATAGCCCTTCATGGTCTCGGTGAACTGCAGGCCCAGGCGACTTGGCGCCGCCGCTGGCCCGGGAGCCGAGGGGAGTTGATAATTAATCTCCCATCTCCGGTCCTTCGCCAACAGGGCCACGCAGCGCTCCGCCAGTGCGCAAATCGTCAGCAAGGGATTTACCCCCAGCGACCGGGGCATGATGGAGCCATCGCAAACACAAAGGCTGTCGTAAACCTCAGTGCCATTCTTCCCCAAGAAAACCTGGCCTTTATGATTAACCACCCCGTTTTCAGCATTTTCGGCCATGCGGCAACCGCCTAAGGGATGGACGGTAATCAAGTTGTGATTGAACAGCTTGCTCCAGATGGGGTTCTTCAAATAAGTGCCGCCCAAGGGGATGGTGGCCTGCTTCAGGAGGTCATTTACCCGCTGAAAGGTGGGTTGCTGGCCCACCCCGGGCCACTCGATCCGCAGCCGGTCATCTTGCAGGTACATGCGCCCGCCGCAATTGTCGTGGGTCATAACCAGGTATGTTTGGGTATTTTTGATGGCCCCGTGGTAAGCACCGCGCACCAGGCTGTCCCACTCCCGTGCTTTTTCTTTGGCGAGATCCAATAAGCCGCTGGCGGTATCCTGGCCCATAACTTGGGCGGCCAGGGCCATGGCCTTGGGAATAAACGTCGACAGCACCCCGGGAATGGCCCCGTCTTCGATCACCAGGCCCTCGTCTAACTGGGGTTCCTGGCGCTTATCAATGATGCCGGTGATAGTCGGACCCACCGGTGCCAACTCGCCCGGTGGATGAGGCCCCCAGCCCACCCCATCGATCTCCACATCGGTGTTATAACTGAACCCCAGGACATCGCCATTGCCGGTGAAATGGTGCCCCAATTGGTCGGACAGAGATAAGCCGGCCGCCTGAGAACGTAATAGGATTTCCGTGGAACCCAGGGTGCCGGCGGCCAGGATCACGATATCGGCGCTCACAAACATAGGAGGAGCAGCAAATTTCTCCCGGCCTGCTTCCAGCACCTGGTAATGCACCAGCCAGCGTCCGTTTCGGCGCTCAATCCGGCGCACTGACGCCTGGGTGTAGATTTCGGCGCCATAATTCTTGGCATCAGGCAGATAGTTCATGATCAAGGTATTCTTGGCAGCATAATTACAGCCCGAGACGCAGTCGCCGCACACCTTGCAGGCCTGCTGGGGCACCCCCACATGGTTGATCCCGTCGAGGAAGGTGACCTCAATGGGAGGGCGATAAAATTTCCCCTGCAAGTAATTAGCTGACTTTTCCAAAGCCTGGAGCTTGTTTAAGGCTGGAAAATCATGAGGATAATTAACGGGTTTGAGCATTTCCTCAGCGTGCTGGAACCCTGCCGCTACCAAGGTCGCCAGGTCGTCTCGCAGGGCCTGCGGCCAGCAAGGATCAGCAAAGACGCGGGGGTCCGGAGATAGGCACACGTTGGCATTGATTAGCGAGGTGCCTCCCAACCCACATCCCAACACCACATTGATATCTTCGTTGATTCGAAAATCGTATAGCCCGGTCCGGGGGCCGAAGTGTTCCAGGGGCACATCGGTTTGCATCTCTGCCAGGGCTTCCACCTCGGTGTCCGGGTACTCGCCGGGCTGAAACTCTTTACCCCTTTCCAGCAGGCAAACCTGTTGCCCGGCTCGCGCCAGGCGGGAGGCAGCGATGGCGCCACCATACCCAGAACCGATGATCACCACGGTATAGTGATCTTTGATGTTTTCTAGAGGTGAAGTTAAGCGCGTCATCCCGGGCCTCCCCTAAGCTGAAATATCAATAAGATTATTGCGCTTACCATTTATTCTTCGGCGTCTGCGGGTCTCCTGGCGCCATCTCGCGGCCATGAATCATCCAAAAGGCAATCCTTTCAGCCAGGGCGCTGATGGTCATGGAAGGATTTACGGACAGCGCCGTAGGGATGATAGACCCGTCGGCAATGTATAGATTGGGGTATCCCCAGACTTCGCCCCAGGGATTGACGACTCCTGTCCGTTGGCTCTCCCCCATGACTGACCCGCCAAGAGGATGGGCGGTGAGGAGCTTTCGCAAGGGCCATTGCCACAGAATGCTGGTGACATAGCGGCCGTTAAGCCCCCGGCTCAGAGCCTTCAGGGCTTCTTCAAGTTCCCGGAACATCTGCCGGCTCCGGCGATGGCTCCAGGCGATATCGATCCACCCATCTTGTAACCTGAGCCGCCCATCCGCCGCATCGGTCCCCATTCCCAGGTAGGGCAAAAATCTGGCAGTCGCACCGCCGGTGAACAGTTTTTCCAACTCGAAACTCAGTCGGCTTGACCCCCCGTGTAATCCCAGGCTGGCCAAAAGATAATTTTTAAGGGAAAGGAAGAGATTTTTAATTCGGCCGGCGCTGGGTATGGCTCCTTCCAGCATCCATGTAAAGGGATCGGGATACCCCATGTCTTCGACATGGATCTGGTTGGCTGCGGTGGAAAAGTCAGCCACCGCAGTAATGCTGGGGCCTCGAGCCGGGTCCACTAACCGGTCGGCATCCATGGTCCCTGCCAGGAGAAAATCGCCATTGCCGGAGAACCTTTTTCCCAGGGCGGGGCTGAGGTCAGGTAAAGTTTGGTGCACGTCCCGGCAGCGTAGCAAGAGTTCGCCGGTTCCCAGGGTCCCCGCGGCCAGAATGACCTTCTTGCCGATGACCGAACCCCGCTCGCCCCGATCCGGCAGGCTGGAGTCCAGGCGATCAAAATAGACCCGATAACCCTGCTCGCCTAGAGGCTCTATTCTATCCACCAGGTGCAAGGGATAGACTTCCGCGCCGTGCCTTTCCGCCAGCGGGATATAGTTCAGATCCAGCGTGTTTTTGGCATGAACCTGACAACCCAACATACAATTACCGGAGTAATCACAGGCACTTTGCATCGCCCCACCCCGGGGGTTATCTTTCCCTGTGCCGGTGTAGACTGCAATATCAAGGAGTTCGGCCTTTCGCCCCGCGGCCTCGGCCGCAGCAAAAAATGCCTCGGTTCTAGAAGGCATAGATAGCCCTGCCGGCGGGGTCAAAGGCGCCGCCTCTAACATATCCTTCACCAAGTCATAGTAAGCGTCCAAGATCGTGCGGTTGATCTGGGACGGCCACTCCTTCTTCTTAAAGATTTCCTGGGGCGTTCGGATATGCACATTGAAGTAATGGAGCGACCCGCCACCGACGCCACTGCCCTGGATGACATCAATATTTTTAAAAACCTTGTAATCCACCAAGCCGGGGTTTTTGCCCATCCGCCAGAAGGCCCTGGCGATCTCGCCGGTGGATCGAGGAAATTCTTCTTTGCTCCATCTCTTCCCCCGTTCCAGGATGCAGATCGAACGGCCGGCCTGGGCCAGCCGGCAGCCGGTAATGGCCCCCCCAAATCCCGAGCCGATAATCACTACATCGTAAGATGCTTTCATTACTCTTTTGGATGGCTCCTGGTATTATTACCTTCAAGGCAAAAATAATACACGGTTAAGCCAGTCCTCTCCAAAAGCGGCATATAAGGCCAATTTTCCTCGGCATTGGTTCGATCAATTGCCTGCCCTTCTTGCAAAATTTAAGAACATCCCGAACAGCACCACAAAAACTAGATCGCCCATGACCGGGATCAGAAAAAAGGACGGAACCTGCCCCGGTTCGACCACCATGCCGGCGAGAAAGATGGCGGCAAAGCCCAATTTACCGATGATTCCCAGGATGACAATGTTCTTATTCCCGTACATATCCCGGTAAACCAGATAATAGCCGATACCGAAGGTCACAAACAGGGCAATCCAGGAATAATAATAAACCCAAGGGTCAGGCGGGGTAAGGTGAGCCGCGGCAAAGATCCGGCCGGTGAGCAACACGATCACCGCGCCCCCCGCCACGTTCCAGAGCGCCCCGATCAAAAATACTTTTTTATAGAAACCCTCGCCCATTTCCCCCTCCCCGCGCCGGGATATTTTTTACAGAAATAAACCGCAAACCTGGCGCAGTAGTCAGACTTCCGCTGGTTCCCACCCACTTAAATGTGAACATACTCGCCATAACCTCTGCCGCTAATTCTTTCCCCCTTAAAAGTGCCTTCATAGGAAAAGTGATAGTAAATCATATTGCTGGCGACGGGCGCGGGCGGCCACTCTCGCAACCCGACATACTCCAAGATGCGCTCACCGGTTTTTGCCCTCACTTTCCAGCTCCGGTAAAAAGTGACCGGCGGTTCTCCCGGCCGGGTATTCACCAAATCAGGCTCCGGGTCATTAAGGTATTCCAGTTCCACGTTGCTGATCTCCAGGTAAGAACCGTGCACGTAAAGTCCTCCTCGGTTTCGCCAGATAATCCCGAAAGCCCTGACATGCATAAAACCGCCATGAAAAGAGACATCCCCGATCAACAACTCGTACTGGTACCGAACTGGCCTCAGAGAAGGAATCACTTTTTGGAGCATCCTGATGGGTAACCAGAGAGTGTCAAAATTCCAAGGCTTGCGGGCAAACCCATGTTCAAAGGCCCCCCTGCCATCCAGAGAATATACTTCCTCCGTGACGGCGCCTTTAGAGATTATTTTCCCCACAAACTTCCCGAAAGCCGCAAAATAGGTGAAGATGCCTGGGATATCCGCCCACCACACCAGGTTCTCGCCATGATAGCTCAAGTCGATCTGGATCCCGGTCGCATGGTTAATAAATTGCAACTCATAATTTGGCCAAGCCCCCCGAATGCTGCCGTATCGCTCGACCCCTGCCCCAGCATTGATTTTGTCATCTGTTACCGCGACCTTCAGCTCATCCGGCTTCATGGTTAGCCATTGTGCCTTGGGCAGGTAAAGCTGGGAAAAATGATTCGTTCTCTCCCTCACGCCACCGGCCATCTCTTCCTGGGGGGTCAGGGTTAAATACTCCACCACGTCAAAGGCCGACAATCCTGGCGGCAGCTTTTCATAACTATCTATACCCTCAAGTCCATAAAGGCCGGTCATCAGACTGGCCCGCACCATCTTAAAGGGAAGATGTTGATCGTCGGGGACCACGAAGAAGTACCATCCGTCCCATCCGGGCCAGCGGCTGGAGGTGTCCACTTCTCCTGTCTTCTTCAGCGTATAATACCTGGGAACCTCATAGCTTTTGGGGAGAGTGTCTCTAGCGTTGCTCAAAGCCCGGTCAAAAAACCTGTAAATCCACAGGGAATTGGCTCTCAGCAGAAGGTACCCTAAAACCAATGCTCCCATTACGACGAGGAAGGCTCTCATGCAGCGAATCCCGGTATGGAGCGCATCATGCACCCATGCTTCTCCAGCCTTTTTAGGCCGTTAAACTTTTGCCTTCCCGGAGCAGATTCCAGATAAACAGGACCAGGGCCACACCCCAAACCAGCAGGCTAACAATGAGCATGGTCAAAAATGTCGGGTCCTGGTAAAACCAAGGAGCTTTGCCGGCCTGCCACTGGGTATAGGTTCCCAAGCGGAAAGTGCTGCCTACTTGACCAAAGATCCAAATGGCCGAGTAAACTAAAATGCCAATGTAAATCAATCTGTTGGCCTTCACCTGTCCAGTGGTGACCAGATGGTGGCCTAACAGAAAACCACAATTAACTGCCCCGAAGAAAACTATCATAAAGATGGGCAAAAAAAATGGGTAGGCCGTTACTGCATCTTCATGCCACCACATATGGGTGGTTTCCCAACCGAAGTAGTTGAGAATGAAATAAACGGGGATCCAACTAAAGAAAAAAATTTGATAAATGTTGTTTTTTAACAACGTGCGGTAATAGTATTCGGGCCGACCGGTTTGTAATTGCTTGTGCGCCACATCCGCAAACAGCGTCCCAATCGCGAAGGCCACGGGAACATCAACCTGTACCATAATGGCACCTCCTCACTCTAGTCTGAGACATCTAAACTGAGATTATGCGGCCGCCTTGGCCCCGCAGTCGAAAAAAATGGTTTTTGGAGCCCTCTAACCAAGTTAAACTCCGACAAGTTTCCTCTTTTTTAGCCAAATTGTTTCCTGGAAGGCATGATAGCACAAATTTCGCTGAAGGAATAATTTTTTCAATAATTTTGGCATTACCTATTCCTCAGTCTCTGGATACCTCACTGCGATGGAGCTTAAGGACCCAGGCAAGCACCCCACGGTAATGGTGGGCCAATGAAAAAGCCGAGGCAACAGGCACATACCACTAATAGAAGGTTACTGCTATCTATCTGGCTCTTGTCTCTCGATAACCATGATTCCATTAAGAAGATCATATACTGACATCTGACCAACCCTCGCCCTTCCTCCCCACACCACCGGACTAAATACACCAGGTTGAAAAAAATCTCCGAGCTAATCATATTTTGGGGGTGTACGGGATACAGCCCTGGGTCAGGCGAACCCCGCCATTTTTGGGTTTTCGGGTGGGTTTATCTGGAATATATTTTGAATAGAGCCCTTGTTTTTCAGTTGCAAAGGAATTACAGTAAAATCAGATATTGGCGAATTTACTAGTTTTTAAGCTAACCAATCAGACTTGACACTTGGCTTAAATATTGTGCATATTAATTTCGCCATGCATAGGAGGGGATTCGCACCATGACCACCTCCCCCGCCATACAAACACTTGGCGGCTTCGAAAGCGGCGTCATCGAAATTCAAGGCCGTGCCTTCGCCCGGGAGCTGCAAGGATTGAGCGGAACCACTCTCAATCGCTGCTTTCATTGCCAAAGCTGCGCCGCTGGTTGCCCCTTCATCCAGGCCATGGATTACCCACCCAACCGCATTATCCGCCTGGTGCAGTTCGGCCTGCGCCGGCAGGCGTTGGAATCGCGCGCCATCTGGGTCTGCGTGGGCTGTTCCAGCTGTGCAGCGGAATGTCCCAATGGGGTCGATCTGCCCGCCGTCATGGAAGCCCTGCGGCACCTGGCTTTGAAAGAAGGAGTTAAGGTGGCGGCACCCGAAATCCTGGACTTTCATCGGGAAGTCTTCTCTTCCGTCCGGCGCTACGGTCGAACCCACGAATTGGGAATCATCCTGCGTTATAAGGTCCGGGTGGGCAAATGGTTCACCGATCTGAACCTGGGCCTCAAGATGCTGACCCGGCGAAAATTGGACCTCAGGGCTTCCAAGGTCAAGGCAACGAAAGAGATTAGCCGGCTCTTCCTTCCCCAGGGGCAAAGGTGAGCAGATGTCGAATCTGGTGGATATAACCTATTTCCCCGGTTGTGCCCTGGAGGGTTCCGCCCGGGAAGCCAAGCTCTCCCTGGAGCTGGCTGCCAGGATTTTGGGGCTTAACCTCATCGAGCTGGATGATTGGAACTGTTGCGGTTCATCGTCAGTTAATGCCCTGGATAAAGACATCGGCTTTACCCTGGCGGTGCGCAACCTGTCCCTGGCCTCTCCGGATCGCCCCTTGATGACCATGTGCCCCCTCTGCGTCTATTACCTGCGGAAAGCCCAGTTGCGCCTGCGGGAAGACCCGGAGGCTCTCCGGGCCCAGGAACAACGCTGGGGACGCCAGGTCTCCCCCGATTTGGAAGTTGTCTCCTTCATGGAAGTAGTGGTACGCCTGGGACCGGAGCGTCTGCAATCACGGCTGGTTCAACCCTTGCAAGGGCTGAAGGCTGTCCCCTATTATGGTTGCGCCACCTTTCGCGGCGCCCCTGCCATGTCCCGGGAGAGGCACTACCAGGGGGAGTTGGGCAGCGTCCTGACCGCCCTGGGGGCTAAAGTGCCTGACAATGTGATCACCAACCTCTGCTGTGGCAGCTTTCTGTCCACCACCCACCCGGAGGTGACCGAACCCCTGGTGAACAAGGTCATGGAGAGCGCCGTGGGGATGGGAGCCGAATGTCTGGTCACCTCTTGCGCCATGTGTCAGCTCAACCTGGAGATGCGCTGCACCCTGAAGGAGAAGCTCCCCATCTTCCATTTCTCTGAAATCCTGGCCCTCGCTTTTGGGGTCAGGGAAGATGAAGGCTGGTTCCCCCGCCATTTAACGGATCCCAGGCCGCTGCTGCGGGAAAAGGGTCTCGTTTCCTAGCCCTAGGGATTTAGGTTGGGAATAGAGCAGGGAAATAAAAAAGAAGGGTTAGGCCGCCTGGCCTAACCCTTTGATTTATTTGGCGGGGACGACGAGACTCGAACTCGCGACCTCCGGCGTGACAGGCCTAAAGGATTGATGTACCTACCCGTACTCGCCCATCCTAAAACCCCTTGAATTAAAGGCTTTCCAGATTGCACTTTTCCCTTGACATCCTTTTTTGACCTGCCCCCAGTAGTTGTACCAAGATTTAAGTTAGGATGGGGGCTAAGTCAAGCCAGAGATCCTGGCGGAGCATAGCGTAGCCAGGATCTCTGGGCATCACCTGGATGGCCTCGGGTGCGGGTGGCCTATAATCCAAGGCACTGTGAGGCCTTACCGTATTGTATTCCCGCCGCCAGCGCTCTATCAGGATCTGGGCCTCCTTAAGGGTGTAGAAGGTCTCCCCGTTGAGCAACTCATCACGCAGCTTCCCGTTGAAGCTCTCGTTGTAACCGTTCTCCCAAGGACTGCCAGGTTCAATGTAGAGCGTTTTGACCCCTACTCGGCTTAACCACTCCCGAACCGCCTTGGCCGTAAACTCCGGCCCGTTGTCCGACCGGATATAGCCTGGCGGGCGCCGTGAGATAAACAGCTCAGTCAAGCGGTACAACACCGCATCAGCATTAAAACGCCGGGACACCTCGATGGCCAGGCATTCCCGCGTGTACTCAGCAATAATGGTGAGCATCCGGAAAGCCTTGCCATCGTATGTCCGCGCCATCACGAAGTCATAGGACCAAACATGGTTCGGCCAGCAAGGCCGGAGACGAACACAAGATCCATCGTTTAACCACAATCTGCTCCGCTTTGGCTGCTTCTGAGGCACCTTCAGCCCTTCCTGTCGCCAGATTCGTTCCATTCTCTTATGGTTCACCATCCAGCCGTCACTTCCCAGGAACGCCAAGATGCGACGCTAGCCATACCGGCCGTACTGCGTGGCATAGCCAATTATGGCAGCAGTCAGCCCAACCTCGTCATCAGGCTTGGTGGCTTGGTAACGCTGGGTCGCCCGCGGTTGCCCAAGCACCCCGCAGACGCGGCGTTCCGACACCGGTAGCGCCTTCCGGACATGCTCGATGCATTGCCGGCGACGGGTCGGGCTTAGAAGTTTCCCCTTACCGCCTCCTGGAGAATCAGCTTATCCAGGGTGAGATCAGCTACCGCCCGTCTCAGCCGGCTATTCTCCTGCTCCAGGACCTTGAGCCGTTTGGCCTGTTCAACCTTTAAACCACCGTACTCCCGGCGCCAGCGATAGAAGGTCTGTTCGGCAATCCCCAGGCTGCGGCAGACCTGGGCAGCCGTCCCCCCATGGGCCAAGGCTACCTCTGCTTCCCGCAGCTTCCCGATGAT